>NZ_JBXANE010000009.1:0-292200 GCF_058801365.1 Pedobacter sp. GW822-FHT03F06 | reverse complement strand
ACGCTTACCAAGCTTTCTTCTTGTAATACTATTTGAAAGAAGAAAAATCAGTTTGATAAACCAAAGGAGATGACGATACCTCCCAAAATGTTATACCAACCACTTTTTCTAAAACTGACATCTTGGGAATGACGAAATGCATAATATAAATTCAATATTATCTAACAACTGCGAATGGCTCCATTTTTAGATCAGTAGCTATGCCCGAAGCAATCTGGCTAACCAACAAACCTGTTGCGGGGCCTAAACTTAAACCCATCATGCCGTGGCCGGTAGCGATAATTAGATTTTCTCTTTTTTCGCTTCTGCCAATGTAAGGCAAACCATCTGGTGATGACGGACGGAAACCATACCAGATATCTTTTTCTGCAGGAAGTGCGGGTTTTAAATCCGGGAAATAAGCCGGAACCGATTCTACAATCCCTTTAACCCTTTGCATATTAATGCGGGTGTTAATTTTATCTAACTCCATTGTACCACCGTACCTAATCTGTCCGTTCATTGGTGTTATAGCCACTCTGGCTTC
This sequence comes from Pedobacter sp. GW822-FHT03F06, assembly GCF_058801365.1. NCBI lineage: Bacteria > Pseudomonadati > Bacteroidota > Sphingobacteriia > Sphingobacteriales > Sphingobacteriaceae > Pedobacter > Pedobacter sp. GW822-FHT03F06. Next base: position 291,674 of record NZ_JBXANE010000009.1, on the reverse strand, counting down.
ACATAGCAATGCCGGAATAGTTAGCCGTTGCTGAGGTTCTGGCTCCATAAAAGAATAACCTTTACCTGGCATTAAAGATATTTTAACATCGGCCATTTTAGCTACAGCAGGCGACCATGAACCAGTTGCCAGAACATACTGATCGGCTTCCCAGGCGGTATTGCCTGTAAAAACCTTCATAATTCGATTGCCAACCGTTTCTATTTTATCAACCTCTTTATTACGTTCTATTTTAACACCATTGTTTAACAAATACTTAAGCAAAGCATTCATCAACTTTGTTGGATAAAGGTGTGCATCGCAACGATAATGTACGGCGCCTAAAACATCTAATTTTAAATCGGGTTGTAACGCGCGGCATTCGTCGGCTGTTAACACAGCCATATCCAAACCCAGTTCAATTGCCCTTGCAGCTAAATGCGCTTCTTCTTCTCCTGCTTTTTCTGTTTTATAAAATGCCAGAATACCATTGTTCGTTAATTCGAAATCGAAATCAGGCTCTTTTGCCAAACCTTCATATAGTTTTTTGCTAAGCAGCGATAAATCGCGTAAAGGTACTGCCGATTGGCTCACGTGTTTTGCCGTGGCATGTTTCATAAATTTCAAGCCCCAGTTAATGAGGTTCCCATTTAAAGATGGGCGAACATAAAAAGGGCTTTTGCTGTCAAACATCCAACGGATACCCTGTTTTATCATGCCCGGTGCAGCCAAAGGCACAAAATGACTGGGCACAATCATCCCTGCATTACCAAATGAGCAGTTGTCTGTAATATCTCCCCTATCTAAAACTGTTACTTCGTAACCCCTTTTCTGCAGATAATACGCTGAAGTTAGGCCTACAATTCCACCACCTATAATTAATACTTTCGACATTCTTTTAATTTATACTGCTGATATTCTTTTTAAAAACTCCCTAAATCACCTGAAATCCATATGCATATGGATCATCTTCGGCATCTATTTTAATGGTGTTGTAACCATAAATTTTTGCCCAGCCCTCTACACTTGGTATAATGGCTTTAATTCCGTTCAAGTCTACAACTTCTTCTACTCTTCCGATAAACTTGCTACCGATAAAACTTTCGTGGATAAAATCTTCTCCCTGTTTTAATTTTCCTTTAGCAAACCACTGTGCCAAGCGGGCTGAGGTACCCGTTCCACATGGCGAACGATCGATGGCTTTATCGCCATAAAAAACTGCATTCCTGGCTGTTGATGTAGGATCGATTGTTTTTCCAGTCCACAACACATGGCTACAACCATTTATTGTCGGGTCTAAAGGATGTACAAAAGTATATTGCTCATTAATGCGTTTTCTAATGGTCTGGCTCCAGGTAATCAGTTGCGAAGCGGTGTAGTTTTCCAGTCCCGGAAAATTTTCCTGCGGGTCTACAATGGCATAAAAGTTACCACCATAAGCTACATCAAAAGTAAGCGTACCTAAATCTGGGCATTCTACTTCTAAATTTTCTGCTGCCAGGTAAGAAGCTACGTTTTTCAGCTTAACCGATTTAACCTTTTTACCTTCCTGCTTATATTCAATTAAGACTAATCCGGCCGGGGCCTCCATTCTGATCACCCCTGGTATTTTGGGCTGAATCAACCCTTCCTCTATGGCAATAGTAATGGTACCGATAGTACCGTGGCCGCACATTGGAAGGCAGCCACTGGTTTCGATAAAAAGTACAGCTACGTCATTGGCTGGATCGTGGGGCGGATAAAGAATACTGCCCGACATCATATCATGGCCGCGTGGCTCGAACATTAAACCTGTTCTGATCCAATCGAATTCTTTCAAAAAATGCTGACGTTTTTCGCTCATATTTGAGCCAATAAGCTGAGGACCGCCGCCTGCAACTAACCTAACCGGATTTCCGCAAGTATGTGCATCTACACAAAAAAAAGTTTTACTCATGAGATTTCGTTAATATCTGGTTAACCATTCTGAAAATACCTAAAGGATTTCCGTCTTTCAATTCATCCGGCAATAATTCCTGCTCCCAGTCCTGATAAGCCAATGGCCTTACAAAACGGTTGATTGCAGTTGAACCAACTGAAGTAAAACGACTATCATTGGTAGCAGGAAATGGTCCACCATGTTGCATGGCTGCGCAAACTTCCACACCTGTAGGCACACCGTTTAAAATAATCCTTCCGGTTTTATCAGTCAGTTTATTTACCAAAGTTTGATAATGCAGAAGTTCCTGTTTTTCGGCCATTAAGGTTACGGTAAGCTGTCCTTCCAGCACATCAATGGCATTTTCAAGTTCAGCAATATCCTGAGCAACAACCAACAGCGAATATGGGCCAAAAATTTCTTCACGGAGTTTTGGATTTTTGATAAAATCGGCAGCACTTACCTGAGCAATTTTCGCTTCTGATTGATTTTGAAGTTCAGTATTTTTTACTGTTGATGCCGATAAAAGCGCAACGCCACCTTCATTTACTACTTCAGCAGAAAGTTTACCATAATTATTGGCAATACCTTCGGTAAGCATAGTTGCAGATGGAATAGTTGAAATTGCTTCTTTTAAAACGGCTTTAAAATTTTCAAGTGCCGGCGATTGCACCGCTAATAATAAACCCGGGTTGGTACAAAACTGACCAGCACCCAAAGTAATTGATGCAGCATATTTTTTAGCCAGTTCTTCTGCCTGGTTTTCTATGGCCCTGGGAAGAAAAATTACCGGATTAATACTTCCCATTTCGGCAAAAACCGGAATAGGTTGTTCGCGCTGTTGCGCCAGATTAATCAAGGCCATTCCGCCTTTAAACGAGCCTGTAAACGTTACTGCTTTGGTTAATGGATGCTGAACCAAGCCAGCTCCAATGGTATAACCATCATCATACAACAAAGAGAAAACACCTTTAGGCATTCCCGTTTTTTCGGCAGCTTTGATAATGGCACCGCCTACCAAAGCACTGGTTCCGTAATGTGCGGGATGTGCTTTAACTACTACCGGGCAACCAGAAGCTAGTGCTGATGCTGTATCGCCACCTGCAACTGAAAAAGCAAGCGGAAAATTACTGGCACCGAAAACCACTACCGGCCCGATTGGGATCAGCATTCGTCTAATATCAGGCCGTGGTAAAGGTTGTCTTTCAGGTAGTGCAGTATCGATAATTGCATCAACCCAAGAGCCTTCGGCAACCAGATTGGCAAATAACCTTAACTGACCGGTTGTTCTGCCCAGTTCGCCCTGTAAACGGCCTAAAGGCAAACCACTTTCTGCCGAAGCCCTGTCTACCAGCTCCCCGCCAAGGTTGGCGATTTCATCGGCAATGGCATTTAAAAAGGCTGCTTTAAGATCTTTGTTTAGGCTTCTATAGCTTTGGAAAGCCGATGTTGCCGACGTTAAAGCATCATTAACAAGACTATCGTTCGCTTTAAAAAATTCACCGTCAAGCGTTAATCCTGTTGCAGGATTAACGGCTTTAAGACTTTTTTCATTAACTTCTATATAGGTGCTGGCTACAATATTTTTTCCGTTCATATTTGGTTTTTAAACTATTTCCCCCAGCTACCTGCAGGTAGTTCCGGACGAACAGCTAATGCATCGTTAATAATTTTCAACACTTTTTCTCTTTCTGCGCCGCTTAGTGGCAAACGAGGTGCACGAACAGCTTCTGTTCCCAACCCGGTTGCTACCTCTGCCAGTTTAATGTACTGTACTAATTTTGCATGAATATCTAACTCAAGTACAGGTAAAAACCAACGGTAAATGGTTAGCGCCTCAGCAATGCGGTTTTCTTTAATCAACCTGAAAATAGCCACTGTTTCTCTTGGGAAAGCATCTACTAAACCTGCAACCCATCCATGTGCACCCATCACAATGCTTTCCATCGCCAATGGATCTACCCCAGTAAAGATTTTGAAACGGTCGCCAAAGCGGTTAATCAATCGGGTTACGTTTGATACATCTCTTGTTGATTCTTTGATTGCCTGGATGTTATCGTATTTAGTCAAAACCTCGAACATATCTAAGGTAACTTCGATTTTATAATCAACAGGATTGTTATAAATCATGATCGGCAAGCTTGTGCTTTCAGCAATGGCACCAAAAAAGGCCAAAGTTTCGTCTGGAGCAGCATTATAGCGCATTGGCGGCAACAACATTAAACCTTGTGCACCGAGTGATTCAGCTTTTTTAGCTACTTCGATTGCTTTTTTGGTAGTCGACTCTGCAATATTCAATAAAACCGGTACACGGCCATTTACTACAGTTAAGGTATGCGATAACAGACCGAACTTTTCTTCATCGGTTAGTACACTGGCTTCGCCAAGCGATCCGCCTAAAATAATCCCTTCAGCACCTGCTTCTAATTGCGCTTCGATGTTTAAATCGAAAGCCGGAAAATCTAACTCATCGTTTGCTGTAAATTTTGTAGTTACAGCAGGGAAAACCCCAGTCCATTTGATACTCATTGTAATGTTATGTTTTAATAATTAAGGTTCAAAAATTTAATCTGGGCTTTTAATCCAAACCGGTGTAATTGGTAAATCATTCAATTAAATTATAGTCGATAAATTCATTTAAACGATATTCAAAGTTAGGAGATTGCCAGCCAGTAATATTGTTGGATTTTAACCGATATTGGTCATAAATACGCCATTTGAATCAGACAAAACTAATCAGAAAAAGCTGGGAACCTTTGTAAAGCAAATGAGATATAACAAAAAAAGGTAGCCTTCCGAAAAAGAATACCTTTAATAAAATCAATTGGATGCATAACACCCTCCTGCCTTGCCTATTTCAGCATGAACTATTTTATATTTTTCACCTGTAGGTAGTACATAAATTCGATACCCGATTTTGTAAAAAGCGCATCTTGACCTTTAGCCAATGTAACCTGTTGCCAGTTTTGCGAAGGAATAATTTTAAGCGGTTTAACACCTTCTTTTTTCAGGCTTAAAGGCAGATTGAAACCTTTAATACAATTGCTGTAACGATAAAAAGCTTTACCATCTTTTAGGTAATATTCAAATGTAGGAACTTGCACCGTACGCAGGTACTGATCAAAAACTTTTGAAAAATCGTAACCTGCTTTTTTAGAAACATAATTTTCGATCTGTGCAGTAGTTACCGTTTTATGGTAAAAGGTTTGGTTGAGTCCGCGCAATATCGACCTAAAAAGTTCGTCGTTATTTAAACTGTGTCTAATGGCGTGTAACATGTTCCCTCCTTTTGGATACATATCGCCACTGCCCTGCGCATTTACACCATATGGGGGAATAATTGGGCTATCATTACGAATGCCTTTTCTGATCCCAAAATTGTATTCATTTCCCGCTTTATTGCTAAAAATGTAATCTACAAAAAGGGTTTCGCTGTAATTGGTAAATCCTTCGTGCACCCACATATCGGCCAGATCGTTGGTGGTAATGTTGTTTCCAAACCATTCGTGCCCGCTTTCGTGGATAATGATGAAATCCCATTTTAAGCCCCAACCATCGCCCGACATGTCTCTACCTCTATAGCCAAACTTATAACCATTACCATAAGATACTGCCGATTGGTGCTCCATTCCGGTATGCGAAGCATCAATCAGCTGGTAACCATCTTCGTAAAAGGGATATGGACCAAACCAATGTTCCAGGCTTTTCATCATTTTATGCACCTGATCGGGCATGTAGGTCTTCGCCTTTGGGTAATTGTAATCGAGTACCCAATAATTCACATCTAATGCACCTTTTTCACCTGCATATTTCTCCTTAAAATTAACGTACTTTCCAATGTAAGGGATAATGCAATAATTACTGATCGGATTTTTAACATTGTACTGATAGGTTGTAGTGCCATTGTGGTTGTCTTTTTTAAATACCAGGCGCCCATTGCCTACCGCTACCAAGGTATCAGGAACCGTCATCGTTAAAGAAGCGCCCAGATTAGGCTCGTCGCTTTGATGATCTTTATTCGGATACCAGACTGAAGCACCTAAGCCCTGACAGGCAACCGTCATCCACGGGCGCGAAAGCGAATCGGTGGTGAAGATAAAACCACCATCCCAGGGTGCCCTTTTGGCCTGATGAACCTTACCATGGTAAAAAATATGTACGTTATTCTGTGCTGATAATTTCTGCGCCGGAACATGCACATACCAAACACTGCCCACATGTTCGAATTTCACCTTTGAACTTCCGTTGTACAGCACACTATCAATAATTAATGGTTCCTGCAGATCGATCTGCATGCGGGTACTACCATTATTATGCTGCACTACTTTATATACGATTTTATTCGAGCCCGTTATACTTTTATCATTATAATCGGGTTTAACAGAAAGTTCATAACGCTGCACATCCCACCAGGTACGTTCGGCATTAAGGCTCCCCCTTAAGGTATCGGCCAAAGTGTAAACCTTTTTGGGATTTTGCGCAAAAAGTATGGTACTAAACGTTAAGAAAAGTACGGTTAAGCATGTTAATTTTTTCATATCTTTTTGTTGGTTATCATATTGTAATAGCGAATTTAATTTGAAAAGCAATTTCAGCTTTTCATATGTTATGGCAGTCCTGCTATCCCTCCTGCTCCGATGAAGAATCGGGAGCATCCGTTTTATCAGGTTTATTTAACTTTAGTTCTGTGCGTCTGTCCAAGGTCTCTAACCCTGCCATCATTTCAAAAATCGAAAAGTCCTGCGCGCCAAAACAAAAAGATTTGTTAATCCCAATAAGCACCTTTGTTAATAAGCCCCACTTCTAATCGATTCGATTTCATTGGTGGTTAAAGCTAAATGTTTACCCAGCATCCTGCTTCCGTTTTCGGTAACCAGAAAATCGTCTTCAACCCTGATACCGCTAAAGTTTCTGAACTGTTCCAATTTATCATAGTTAATGAATTCGGTAAATTGGTTAGCGGCTTTCCAACGGTCTATAAGTTCGGGAATAATATAAACACCTGGCTCTACCGTTAACACATATCCTGCTTCAAGTGCTTTGCCCAACCTCAACGATTTCAATCCGAACTGAGTGGTGTTTTTAGTCAGTTCATCGGTATAACCTACATATTGCTCGCCTAAATCTTCCATATCGTGTACATCTAAGCCCATCATATGACCTGTTCCACATTGAAAGAACATCGCATGCGCACCGGCCTGCACCGCATCGTCGATGTTACCTTTCATCAGGCCAATATCTTTTAAACCCTGTGCCAGCATTTTACACGAAGCCAAATGCACATCTAAATATCTTACCCCCGGTGCCAACATGTTTTTGCCATGCGTATAAGCATTCAATACAATATCATAAACGTCTTTTTGCTCGGCACTAAACTTTTTGCCTACCGGAAAAGTACGGGTAAGATCGCCTGCATAACCTAAAGCTGTTTCTACACCAGAGTCGTTCAAAACCAGCTGACCTTCCTGTAGCTGATTACCATGATAGTGGTTGTGCAAAATTTCGCCACGAACAGTTAGTATAACCGGATAAGCCAGATTACCGCCCCAAGCCAATGCAGCGCCTTGAATTTTTGCGGCAAGTTCGCGTTCGTACATACCAGGTTTTGCCTGTTGCATCACCATTAAATGGATATCGGCCGATATTGCTGCTGCACGGTCTAATTCTTCAATTTCTTCGACAGATTTAATTGATCGTTGTGCTACAACGGCTTTAATAAAACTAAGAGATGCCTTTTCTTTAAGTTGATCGACAGGCAAATTAAGCCAATCAGCCAATTTAATTTTATTTTCTGAACGATAAGGGGGCAAGAAATGAACCTGACGCTTTTTATCCTGGTATTGCTTAAGATAAGTATCCAGCTGTGCTAAAGGCAGAACTTTGGTCAAGCCGGCATCTAAACTTTTTTCTTCAAGTGTTTTCTGTCTGCCCATCCACACGATATCATCAATGCTCATTTCATCGCCAAAAAGGATAACCTGATCTTCATCAAGGTCGATAATAGCGCCCAACGAGGGGTCACTAATCCCGAAATAATATAAAAAGGTACTATCCTGCCTAAAATGGTAGGTATTATCTTTATAGTTCATCGGGCTCTCTTCATTCCCCAAAAAGAGTAATATTCCCGAATTTATCTTTGATTTTAATGCTGCTCTTCGTTGGAGGTAAACTTTCTTTTCAAACATATTTTTCATGTGTTAAGCAAATATCCAAAAAGCCATATTCATTACATCAGAATTAAAATGAATGGATAAAATATGGTTTATATCTGCAAATTATAAGCTATGGTTATGGCACAAAAATCACAATAAATTTCAGGTTAGCGAAAAATAAGGGTAAAATATGCACACTTAAAGGGTAATTAAAGAAAGTTTATGATATCGTTAACAATTTTAGCCGCGGATGGGGGCAATCTATAATGTAAAATCAATATAAATGAGTGAATTTTATGGAGACAAACGGCCTTGAAGTATCGTTATTTTGACCTTAGTAAAGAACCCAAAAGCTTTGCAAAGCAAAATCTTTTAAATTTCATTTCGATAATTTGCTACAAAGATCTCTCCATTGCGTTGCACTCCAGTCGAGATGACGACCCTTAAAGAAATAAGAACAATAAATTAACGAGCCCCACTTTTCAATCAAAATGTTTTTTTATTGGCGATAAAATCGCTTTTCTCACACCATCCTCGTTATTCCAGGGAATCACTTTGCAACAAACAAGAACAATCTAAGCAATTTAAATGGACTATATTATTATTAAATTATATAGCATATTGAAATACAAAATTTTGAATCAATTAATATAAAGTAATAATTTAGCTATAAACAGAACAAAATCAATGGTCTTCAATCTATAAAATACTCCTACTAAATTCAATATTTAACTTTAATAACCTGGAATACAAATAATATAAACATCTTATATCAATTTACAATATTGATAAAGCATATATCCAATTGATTATCAATATTAATTAATAAAAAAAGCCCCGTAAATTTTAGTTCACGGGGCGGAGACAATAGAAAAAACTGATATTATCTTTGAAGAATGATCTCAGTTGTATGTGCTTTTGCAAGTGGAAACTCGTATCCTCCCCTCTTCCTAACGCCACTGCTTTTTACAGTATAAGCACCAACGCCATTAATTTTTGCAGGTTGTAAAAACCTCAATATGGCATTAGGTGTATATTCATTTGCTTTGCTCAGTTTTAGGCGAATTTCGCCATTTACCGTATTATAATTTACCTCATCAATGGTACCCGCATCAAGACTAACCCAAAGGCCCGCAGCAGCAATGTAAACCGATGATTTTGCTGCTGTAGTTAATTTAACATTGATATTATTGCCAGTTTTGTTCAAATTGCCACCGAAAGCTAACCAACCAAATTCGGGGTGTTGTAAGATATACGATGAAGTATTAACCGCATAGCCAAAAAAACCAGATCCATAATCACCCGTAATGCCGTCATTTTTTAAGGTTGATGGATAAGCATGAAATGCTGCAGGCGCAAAACCCTCTTGAGTGATATTGGAAATTGCTCCCAAAAGTCCACCGTAACCAGCACGCAAAAGATAAAAGTCGCCGGGATTTTTACGGTAATCCATTAATACAGGAATGGCATTAAGTGCTGAACCGTAATGATGGATCATCCGTTCGATGCGTGAAAGTTTACCTCCATAAAGAAAATCCCAGTACCGACGGGCATTACCATTATATGCCCAATGCGGCACCACAGGCATATACGCTAATATGGCATCAAGCGTTACATTTGCCTTGTCCTGGTAGCCAAAATAGCTCGACCATACATAAACTTCTTCTTGACCTGTAGAGTCCCAAGGCATCTCACTACCAAATGGATATTGTAACGAACGCCAGTGATTAGCCCGCTTTTTCATTTCATTTTCTAATCTGGCTGCTTCTGCTGTTAGTCCTTCGTTTTTGAGGTCATTTAGGATGAGATAGAAAACTGTACCTTCCATCTGCCCAAACTGTGCATAATAAGGGGCAATGTTAACCATAGCCATACCTGTTTCAGCGGCGTCGATCAGGTGTTGTTTCCAGCTCTGCTCTTCTACCAGGCCACTATAATTACGCGCCAAACGATACATCACCCAATGGGCTGCTGCAACATGCGGATAGTTGTAAGACCGGCCCAGGTTATCAGCTTCTTTTTTGGGCCATGCAGACCATGTTTTAAAATTGATATCTGCAGCATAAGTATCTTTAGGAAGCGAATCTGGTGCATAGTAAAATAAGCTCTTTTTTACACCATATTTCTGAGTACCGTTTTTAAGCTGTATCCGCCCAAACATTACACTATCTACAAATTGTTTCAGTTTATCAACTTCTTCTTTTTTGGGCTGCACCAATTGCTTCATTATTGCGCCCAACCACGAACCTGCACCACCCTCATCGCTTAAACCTGCAATCCATGCCCTATTGTCTTGCGTTACCTGCTGTTGCTTTTCATTATCGTAAGTAATAGCTGAAGGACTTCTTTTAAAAATAGGATCGGCATGGTTAAACCATTGCTTGGTTGTTAAAAAATTGCCATAACCAGCAATCACATCACTTTCGGCTTCAATTACCTTATAATTTATACTTTGCTCCAGGCCATCTTCATAGGTAATAGACAATCTTGCTCTTCCCCAAGTATTTCCCTTTACAGTATAACTTTTCCAACCATTTTTGGTTGAGGCTAATGCACTTACCTGTAGGGCATTTTCGGGCTGAACCTGAATAGTTTTAATCTTTTTAGGGTAGTTAACAAATAATTTTCCCTCTACATCTTTAGGCAGTACATAACCCGGAACCGAGATCGCGACTGGTCGTTTATTTTCAATGAGTTTGTTTTCGATATCTTTTGCTGCTCCAGAAAGGATAAACTGAAGGGCATAACTTCTGGTTTCACCAGGTTTTAAAGTGGTTGAAGTCGGCGTATTCCACTGCTCGGCATTTTTCCATTCGTTTTCTGCATAGGCTTTACTATATACCATCCACTCATAAAAACCTTCAAACGCGATTCCTCTTGGTGTCCGGTCATCATTAAGCGGATTGTAAGCCTCAAACGGCGTATGTCCCAGTGGCGCAACGAGCAAAGAAGGTGCATGCCCACTTAGCCTGGTAACCTGAAGGTAACCGGCATCTTTTCCGATATAAGGATCGTAAAAAACATTTTTCGCATGGGTTTGCTCTAATGTTCTGCCTTCGAGAATATTATCGAAAATCATCGGAATACCTAATGCACCGATTTCTACGTTTTTATTACTCTTGTTTTTCAGTTCGAAGCGGAGCACAAGCTTTCCGTTAAACATTTCCCACATCCGTTTAACCTGCAGCGGGATATCAGCCGGAAGTGTTGCAGCAAGATCGGCAGCAGCGAGTACGTTTTTACCCATAACAATGTTTTTCACAGGGCTTCGTTTTGCGGCTGTGCTGTAGCTTTTCCAGGCTTCTTCGCCAATGGAGCGTAACTTTAAATTGATATCGCCCAAGTGATATAAACCATCTGAGCTACGCACTTTTAAACTGTCGCTGGGTACAAAATCGAAATCTTTAACCATTTTAGGCTGCAGACCTGCTACTGTTTGGGATGACTTAACAAGCTTTAGATTAAATGCTCCTGCATTGTAGGTCGAAAATCCATTTTCCAGTCCCAATGTAGACGGCTTTTTGCCTAAAGCAATCCAAGGCGATTGGGCCAGAACTACCTCAATATTGAGAAAAGATAAAATACAGCAAAATATTGCTTTAAAAGTTATTATGGATAAGGTACTCTTATTTTTTAATTTGAAAATCATAATGACAAAGGAAATTAAGGAATGTGGTTAAATCAAAATTAAAATTTAAAAAATAAAGCAGGCATCGAACTTAAAAATAGCGCAAAATCGGTAAAGAATTGGTGTATTTATGGGGAGTTGGGGCGTGAGACGGTAAGCGGATGGCGGGATCGATGGTGAATAGCAGGAAGTATGACGAACTATACAGGTTATAGGTTCCCGCAGATTACGCAAAGCGCGCAGATTAACACATAAAGGGACCTAGCCCATTAGTACTACGCCAGGTGTCAAAACACGATTGTAGCGGCAGCTCCCGACGTAAAGTCGGAACTACAGCCGAAAGGTACTGACTTTAATTGAAATGCAGGAATTGCTTTCCTATGTCAAATTATTAACCACATAAGAGATATAAGGAAATTTAAGCCGTTTATCACTAAATAGCAATAAAGGTCTTCGACAAGCTCAGACTGACAACACGGATTATTAAATTGGCTTACATTTCTCTTTTAGCCACGCTGCTTCATCTGTTGAAAGAAGTGGCTGAAGCTTCTCAAACACCATTTGATTGTATTGATTTAACCACTCAATCTGATCTGGAGCCAAAAGTGTTTTGTTGATAATCGCGGTATCGATAAAACATAAGGTTAAGGTTTCGAAAGTGAGGAAATCGCCAAATTCACTACTGCCCTTAGCAATACATAAAACCAGGTTTTCGATGCGTACCCCATGTTTTCCAGGGCGATAAATCCCAGGTTCAATGGAGGTTACCATCCCTGGCTTAAAGGCAACATCTACATTGGCCGGACTAATATTCTGAGGTCCTTCGTGTACATTTAGGAAAAAGCCGATACCGTGCCCCGTTCCATGGCCAAAATTTATGGCATATTCCCAGAGTGGTTTTCTACAGATGGAATCGATCTGATAACCTTTGGTACCTTCTGGGAAAATCAGTTTAGAACCTTCAATCAGGCCTTTTAGCACTAAGGTATAATCATCGGCCTGGGTTGATGAGCAGTTACCGATAGGCATTACCCTGGTAATATCGGTCGTACCATACAAATACTGGCCTCCTGAATCGACGAGAAACAAACCATCGGCTGTAATTTCCTGATTGCTTTCTGCTGTTACATTATAATGCGGCAAGGCCCCATTGGCATTGTAACCGGCTATGGTATTAAAACTTAAGCCTACGAAAGAGGCTTGTTCTGCTCTGAATGTGGCCAATTTCTCTGCTGCAGACCATTCTGTAATCTTTTCTTTTCCTAAATGATCTTCCATCCATTTAAAGAACTTGGTTAAAGCAACCCCATCATTTAGCATGGCCTTACGAATGTGGTTAACTTCAGTGTTATTCTTTAAACTTTTTAAGTGTGTGCTTGGATTAATGCCTGAAACGATTTTGACACTTGAAGGCAAGCACTGGTACAAGCCAAAACAAGTGCGTTTAGGGTCGATAAACACCTGCGCGTCTTTTGATAGATTTTTTAATGCCTCAGCCACCTCACCATAGGGATGCAAGGTTACGCCCTGCTGATTTAAAGTATCGATATCTGTTTGCGACAATTTTTGTTTGTCGACAAAGAGTTTTACCGCTGCAGGCGCAATTAAAGCAAAACTTAAAGTTACAGGATTATAATCTACATCTTTTCCCCTTAGGTTAAAAAGCCAGGCAATGTCATCAAGTGATGAAATAAAATGATAATCTGCACCATTTATTTTTAAAGCAGCTCTTACTTGGGTTATTTTAGCGGAAACGGTAAGCCCCGCAGCTTCTTTGCTTATTAAAAAGGCATTTTCTTCTGGCAACCCTGCCCTATCGAGCCAAATGGTGCTGATCAAATCAACGTCAGTTATTTCAATTCCACGCTGGGTTAAACTGTTCTGCATCTGGAGGGCTAAACCTACCGTAATGAGCTGATGGTTAAAACCTACTTTTGCACCCTTTGGCAAAACTTCGAGCAACCAAGCAATATACTCGGGTGTATGCGGTACTTTCAACTTTACCAATTCGTAACCAGTATTGTTTAATTGTGTTTCTGCCTGCGTAAAATATCGCGAATCAGTCCACAGACCAGCAAAATCTTGCGTAATGACCAGCGTGCCAGCCGACCCCGTAAATCCACAGGCAAAGGGAATGGCTTTATAATGTGCCGGTAAATACTCACTGATGTGAGGATCTGCAGCCGTGATAATGTAAGCATCTACTTTTTGAGCAGCCATTAATTGGCGTAAGGCCTGCAATTTTTCTACAAAGGTCATGCTGAGGAAGTTTTTTGTAGGGCCAAATTTAAATATTACATTCACATCAGCGCTTAAAACAAGCAGGAATTAATGTAATTTTTAAAACACTGCTGTATTCCCTTAAAATATTTTGGAAATATTAAACGTATCGATCGACCGCCGGCGCTTTAAGCACCTCATAACAATCTGATTTCCCGAAGCACCTTACTTTAAAAACAAGCGCAGATTCTCTTTGGGCCAGTGCATGGATACCTGGTATAAAGCGTTGTTTAAAACGTTTGGGACAAGCCTCTTTATGGCAGATTATTTCGTAACAGTCTTCATTTTCCACGACTACATCAAGCACATACTTTGGCCACTGTTTTTTAATCAGTTTTGGCAACCAGCTAAATTGCTGCATGTTAATCAAATCCCCCATCCCTTTAATTGCCATTGGAGGAATGCCTTCACCTACTATCTGGGCCCAGCTACCCTCAACTTCATCAATAATCCCCAGTACTTTACATCCAGACAGCACCAACCATGGGTCTCCCATGCTGGCCCGCATTAACTGATAGGATACATCTTCTAAAAATTCCTGTTTAAAAGGGTAAGCAAGTTCGATCATAAGCTATTTTCAATTGTTATCGGCAAATTATTAAGTCGTATCAGTTTATCAATCGTCCCAGCAAAACGTTTCATTGAGATCGGTTTACCAAGATAACATTCAAAGCTGGAATCTATTTTTCTCACCTCATTTTCGAGGTGGGCGGACGCATAGATCACAAACCTGGCTTTTGAGCGGAGATGCTGAGATAATTCAGTGCCCTTCATTCCATCCATATCTATATCTAAAAAAAGAAAATCGATTTTATCGCCGGCACTAATTGTTTTTAAGGCATCAAAGGGGTTATTAAAGGCGCTAAACAGTTTTAAAAAACGGACACCTCCAATATAATCATGGAGTAAATCAATCGCGTGCTGTTCATCATCAACAATTGCACAGCTATAATACATAGGCAAATTAAGATAGGCTGTACAAAGCTTAACAATGTAAACTTCAATTCCTATTACCAGGCACAAAAAGGGTAAAAGTACGGTAGTAATGAGCATACTAATAAGACAATATATCACAACTTGTACCTTATTTCATGATATAAATTAGCCATGAGTCAATTGACACATGGCTAAATCCTTTAAAGCTTAATTTTAACAAAGTATAAACGGTTTCTATCAACCGAATTTGTTAAAGGCAATATTTTTTGTGCAAAACCACTTGCTCCATTATCCACCACACCAAAATCATCATCGTTAGAAATTACGAGGATATTGCCAGGCAGTAAGGCTAAACCTTCTGCTTTATCGTGCGGATAAATGGAAGGCAGATCTTTCAACAGGTCTAAAACAATGGTTTTGCTTACCGGGGTAATTCCCGCTGTGCTCAAACCTGCTGCATTGTTCAATTCTTCCACGGTTTTGCCACCATAAAGTTTTCCTGTTGCACCATTGCCGGAATCAGAAATATCGGTAGCACCGCTCAGGTCTATTTTAAAAACTTTTTTAAATGTTGCCGGGTTGCTTGCTGCGCCGCCATACAATCCATCACGTTCTATGGTTAGGAAAGTAGTACTGTTAACGGCAACAATATCGCTCACGCCTGTTAAAGTAGCGTTATCCATCAGGTAAGCATATTGCTTGGTTGCTCCGCTTGCGATATCAAAAGTCAAAATTCTTAATACCACCGAATTAGCAACTGCAGCTTTAGACGGATTGTACATTGGCGACTGCATCATGCCTACCAAAGTTTTTCCATCTGGGGTAATGGCCAAACCTTCCATGCCACGGTTTGCTCTTCTATTGGCAAATACAGCTGGAATAGTACGCCCACCGGTTCCTGTTCCAAATGGATTAATGCGCTCTATTGTTTTACCTGAGGCATCTAAATGTACAATATGCGGGCCATATTCATCACTGATCCAAAATGAGCCATCAGCTGCCCTTACCAAACCTTCTGAGTCGATCCCATCGGCACTTGGGGCAATCACTTGTCCGTTTAAGTCGTAAGCAGTTTCACCGGAAGCCCCCATTCCCGCAGGGTTTGGAAGTCCGTTTAATTTGTTACCAGATGCATTTTTAAGTTCGATGGTTTGTTCGAGCACCAATTTCCCATCTTTCAACCTGAATTTTCCTATCTGTGGATCAAAATCAGGTTTTCCGATGATGATGGAGTTCGCGAGCTGTCCGGCAACATTCGAACCCCTATCGGTTAGCATATAAAAAACATCCGGCGAGTTGGGATCGGCGGCAACTGCTGATCCAAAACCTCCGTTGTACACTTTTACGCCAGCAGCAGTTGTGAAAAGCACCGAAGGATCTGAAACTTCAGCCATTGCTGGGTAAGTAAAATCTGCTGGTCTTTCGTCGTGGTTCTTTTTGCACGATACCATACAAATAGATATCGCTACTATTAAAGTAAGTAGTTCTTTCTTCATTTAATTTTTTTGAACAAAGCAAGGATCTAGATGTGAAGGCAATGTTAAGGGAATAACAAGAATAGTAATTGACTGATATCCCTGCTAAAAAGACCCTGAAACAAGTTCAGGGTGACGACTTCTTCATACATCAATAATTAACATATTGCTCTTCAAAACTGCCATCAGCGTATAAATCGACCAATCCATAACCTGGTGCGGTTTCTCTTCTGTTGCCTTCCCACCAGGCACCTGATACGGCACCATTACAAAGATAGGTAACACCGTTGTAAACCACTTTATCGCGCATATGCAGGTGGCCACTTAAACACAGTTTTACATTAGGGTGTTGATAAAAAAGATTGATAATTTTGCTCGTATCGGTATGCATATCGCCACCCAACATGGTCCATTTGTTTACAATGTCATCTTCAATCATTAAAAGTGCAGTTAGGATTGGAATGTGCGACATCACCATTACAGGCATTTCAGCATTTGTTGTTTCGAGTTCGTCTTTAAGCCATGCCAACTGTTCGTCGCCCAATTTCCCAATATACCAGGTATTGTCGATATCCAGATGGGTACTATCCAGCACAATAATCTTCCATCCGTTCTTCACCAAACTATAATAAGGCTTAACCAGCTGCAATTTATCCATGGCATATTTCTTCCCGTAAAAAACATCGCCTTTGGTGTTTTCGTTCCACCAGATATCGTGATTGCCCAAACAGTAATGCACAGGAAGGTTACATTCGTTCCTCATCGTCTCTTTTACCAGTTTCCATTGATCGTTAATGGTGCCGATGTTTTCTTTATTCATATCAAAAACGATATCTCCACCGTTTAAAACCAGGTCTATCTTAGGTGATTGCGACTGTAAATGGTGCAGGCATTTAACAAATCTGGCGGGCGCATTAAATTGATTTTTAAGATGGACATCAGTGATGTGTGCCACTCTTAGCACCGGTTTTTTATCGGCTGCCGCCGAAAATGTAGGCAGCGTTGGCAGTAAAAACAGGCCGCCTATATGCTTAAGTGCGGATCTTCTTTCCATAACATTCTTTTTATTGTTTCAAAATTAGCGCTGCCACGTTACTTTAACGTTAAGAAAAAGCGGTGCTGTGGATATACAGACACCGCTATGCAGATTTTGGTATTTTTTAAAGATTTATTGAGTTTTCTTTAAACGATAAGCTTCGATGATTTTATAAAAAATCTGATGGTTTGGATATACTCCCATAAAGGCATCTGAACCAGGACCGTAAGCAAATACAGGTACCATGATATTGGTATGATCGTCTGTACTGAAATTGCCACGAACGGTTCCTTTTCTATAAGAGGCATCCAGAAGTGATAGTCCTCCAGTTTCATGATCGGCAGTTACGATTACCAAAGTTTCGCCGTCCCGATCGGCAAACTTTAAGGCTTCACCCACCAGGCGGTCGAAATCTTGTTGTTCGGTTACCGCGAAAGGCAAATCGTTTGCGTGCCCGCCATGATCAATCTGTGCCCCTTCTGCCATGATGAAAAATCCTTTTTTATTTTTCGAGAGCAATTCAACCGTTTTTAAGAACGAAGTCTTCAGCATTTCTCCCCGGCCATCCAATACTTTCCGCGTAGCAGAATCGTCTAAAAGTACTATTTGCTTATCCGCATTTGAGGCAACAAAACTTTTTAGGTCGTTGTGCAGTGTATAACCTTTGGCCGAGATTTTATCCATCAGTTTTTGATCTGGGTTCTCGGTAAAACTTTTGCGTTTCGAACCAACTAGAATATTAACATGGCTATTCTGAAAATCGGCCGCAATTTCCTTCGTCATAGATCGTTCAAGCTGATGCGCATAAAATGCGGCAGGTGTAGCATCGGTAATATCGCCACTGCTGATGATCCCACTTGTAAGACCATAAGGAGCCAATATATCAGGAATAGACTGAAGTGCTTTACCTGTAGAATCGACACTGATATAACGGTTATTGGTTTTATGCCCTGTAGCCATAGCCGTTGCACCTGCTGCAGAATCAGTAAAATCAGAATTGGAAGCTTCGGTACGCGAAAGGCCAAGATGTTTAATCGTGATGATGTTGGATTGACCAAAATTAGCACTCAAGCCTGCCTGAATCTGTGCCAGTCCCATTCCATCCCCTATTAAAAGAATTACATTTTTGGCTTTGCTTTTTAATCCGTCGCTTTTGTAGGTTGGCTGATAAGGTATATAAGCCTTTAAACTGTTATATTCGAGCTTAGCCCGGTTCTGATAAAAATCTTTTAACAGTGCCGGACGATCGGTTCCGATCCAATCAACTCCCATATGCTCCAGTTCTTTCCAGCTGTTCGGACTATCTTTGGTTGCCCAAAAACGGAAAGGTTTACCTAATGCATGTACCTTAGCAATCACCGCTTTCATTTTTTCTAAATCGGTTGGTGTTGGAGTACCTTTTCCATTCCATACCGAATAATGAGAAATATCATCGCTGATCATCCCAATATGCTTTAACTGATCGCTTGTGTATTGATTTGCGGGACGGCCATCGAAACTGATAATCGATGGATAATCCTTAAACTTTTCGGCGGGCGGAACAGCTCCACTCATTACAATTTTAATGGCTGAAGCATTGATCCCTTGATCGAAAACAGATTCATTACCTTTTAAATCGGTTAATAATTTCGGAATTACGTGTTCATAATCCTCTTTTATATCGATTACCAGCTGAAGTTTCTGCTTCGGATCTGGATATGGATGGTTGGCATGATCTTTAAAAAATGCCACCAATGGATCGATATATAATTTTTTCAATGTTTTGCCTGAGGTGATTTCGCTGCTATCGTGGGCAACAAACAATTCTCCATTACGGTAAAACACATCTGCTTCAATAGATCCCATACCAGCATAATAAGCCTCCAATAAAGGAATCTGCTGCTTATAATCATTATGACTGTGTCCGTTACCGGTATTCAGTTTCTGCTGGGCAGAAACTGAATGTATACCTAAACCCAATAATAAGAAGAGAATCAGTTTATTTGCTTTTACCATCCTGGATTTTGTTTAATTACGCCTGCACTATTATCAATTTCTCTTTGTGGTATGGCCCAAACATCGTGTACCTGTGGGTTGAATGTTCTGGCCGGCCAGATTACAGTTCCATCAAAATCGTGTAAAGGTTTGGCATAAGCTGCCTGAGCATCACCCCATCTTACTAAATCACGGTGACGATCGGCCCACTCTCCCGCAAGCTCGTTACGGCGTTCGCGTTTAAGGTCGTCGATAGTCATTCCTGTTTTGGCGCCTAAACCTGCGCGTAGCCTAATTTTGTTCAGTTCGGTATCGCCTGCGCCTGCACCGCTAAGGTTAATTGCGGCTTCTGCTTTAATCAGCAATACTTCGGCATAACGCATTAAGGGCACATTTAAATCTGTTGTACCATTGTCTCCATTCGGATTAACATGTGTTGGAATTGGGTTGGCATATGAAAACGGCTCCATATATTTTTTAAACTGGTAATTTGAAGTTGCTCCTCCATCTTTAGTAAAGCTACGCTCGGCACCAAAAAACATAAATTTATCTCCAGGTTTCAAAATAGTAGCTTCACGGCGCTGATCGCCAGTTTCGTAAGAATCGTAAAGTTCTTTGGTTGGCAGATAATAACCCCATCCGTTATAAATACCCCATGCTTTGTTGGTTAACATTACACCAGGGAGCTTGCTTCCCCAGCCTGTTCCGCCACCGCTTGGCGTACAAACTACAGACCAGATATATTCTTTAGACCAGTTATTTGAAGCCTTAAAAACATCGGCAAAACCCGTATTAATTAAATCATGCTGACCTGAAGTGATGACCATATCAGCATATTTAGCAGCATTGGCATAATCTTTTTTGTACAGATACACTTTAGATAGGTATGCCCAGGCAGCCGTTTTATGTGCTTTACCGTAATCAGCAGGTTTCATTGCCGAAAACAAGGGAAGGTTATCGGCTGCTTTTAATAAAAGTGAAATGATATAATCGTAGTTTTCATTCACATTTTTTGCACGGGCAATCGGTTGTGAAGGATCACTCTCTGGTGTTACGATCGGCACTCCGGCTTTATCGTTACCATAATTGGCAGCCAACTGGAAATAAACCAGTCCGGCGTTAAAATAAGCATCGCCTATGATCTGTTTTTTCAAGTTTTCATCCATTGTGATGGCTGGCACATTGATAATAATATCGTTGGCACGTTTAATAATGGCATAACGCATGCTCCATTGGGTTTCGGTATAACCTCCGCCAACATAGGTACGGTTAAAATTTTTGATATTATCGGCCTCTGGTTTGTTACGTCCGGTAACCATATCATCGCTGGCATTGATAAACCAGAACATCCCACGACCGTAAAAGTCTTCCGCATTGTAATTTTCATACATTCCAGCTTCTGCTTTTATGGCATCCTCTTTGGTTTTCCAGAAGTTCTGAGCAGATGGAGATCCTTCAGGTACAATATCAAGCTCTTTTGTACATGAAGAGAAAAAAGCAAGGGCGGCAAATGCCATATATTTAAAATTTGTTTTCATTGTTGTTTTGTGATTATAGATTTACACTTAAACCAAGGATAAAGCTTCTTGCCTGCGGATAACGACCAACATCCAATCCGTTATTGTCCATTCCGATTTCCGGATCAAAGCCTGAATAATCGGTAATGGTAAAGAGGTTGTTTGCCGTAGCATAAATTCTTACCGCTCCGGTTTTTAATTTATTGGTCAACGATTTTGGCAAACTGTAACCCAGGGTTACATTTCGGATACGCAGGTAAGAACCATTTTCGATATAAAAATCGGAAGCATTAAAGTTTCCATTGGCATCACTTGTCGAAATGATGGGCACTTTACCGCCTGGGTTTTCTGGCGACCAGGCATCAAGGATACCGGTCAGTTTGTTATAAGATGGTCCGCTGGCACTATAGGTAGTACGTTTTACCGCATTAAACAATTTATTACCCTGTACACCTTGCGCAAAAATATTGAAATCGAAATTTTTATAACTTGCATTAAAGCTCAATCCATAGGAGAAATCAGGGTAAGCACTGCCAGCGAAATAACGGTCTTTACCATCAATTGATCCGTCGCCGTTGATATCAACAAATTTAAAATCACCTGCTTTTGCATTTGGTTGAATCTTAGTTCCCTTCGCATTTTTATAGTTATCGGCCTCTGCCTGACTCTGAAAAATACCATCTGTTTTTAGCACGTAGTAACTGTACAAAGGCTGGCCAACCCTAATGGTAAGCGGCGCAAGCTCGTTACGGAAGTTGGTCCCCACAGCAATGTTTTCCAATCCTGGCGCCAGTTCCTGTACTTTGTTGTTTATTTTGGTTAAAGTAGCGTTTACACTATAGGTAAATGCTGCATTTTTATCGCTATTATAAGTTAAACCCAGTTCTATACCTTTATCTTTTACAATACCAGCATTTATGGTCTGCGTATTTAAACCTGCTGTTCCAGGTAGCGACCTGGTTAAGATCATCTTATTGGTCTCTTTGATAAAATAATCGGCATTAAGGCTTAATCTGCCCAAAACTGCCATATCAATACCAAAGTTTGTTTGTTTTGATTCTGCCCATGTTAAATCTTTGTTGGCTAAAACAGTCTGTACATAACCATTCTGTAAAGTTGGTGTTTGCCCGAAATAACTTTGTGTGGCACTTAACAATGGATTTACGGCAGAAGCATTAAGCGATCCTAAATTACCCAATATACCATAACTGCCCCTTAGTTTCAGTTCGTTTAACCAGGTTGCGTTTTTAAGAAAATCTTCTTTACTCACTACCCAGCCTAACGAAGCTGAACCATAATTTTTGGTCCTGTTATTTTTACTTAACAGCGATGATCCATCACGACGGCCAATAAGCGACAATAAATATTTCTCTTTGTAATTATAATTGGCCCTTAAAAACAATGAAGAAAGAGCCTGTTCATACATCCCGCTAACCGACGGCTGAATAACTGTTGCGTTAACCAGGTATCTGTATTGAGGCGATTCGTCGTCAAAACCTGCTCCTGAAGCTGACAAGCTATTGCTTTTAGTTTTCTGGAAAGAATAACCACCGGTAAGATCTAGTTGGTGGCTACCAAAGGTTGCTTTATAACTTAAAACCTGCTCGGCAAGAAAATCGTTAGCACGACTGCTGCTTTCCTGTAAACTATTGCTTAATACCGGTTTTCCTACCTCAGGCCTTTTAGGCGTAAAGCTTTTAAATGCCGCATCTGTTTTGGTGATGCTTAAGTTAGACCTAAAAGTTAAACCCTTTGCTAGTTTAATGTTGGCATAAGGATTAACCACAAGCACATTTACAGGATTATTGATATCTATACGTTGCAGATCGGCAACTGGATTAACGATATCGCCATAATCGCCTGCATACTGTCCGCCAGGTAAACCGGCAAAGCTGCCATCGGCGTTATATGGTGTTCCGTTGGTTGGATAATAAATAGCTGAAAGTAAAGCACCGGTATAATCGCTGCTGGTGTTTGCTCCGTTTCCGTTGGTACTGCTATACGAAAGGTTTTCGCCCACTTTTAACCAATTGGTTACCTCATGTTCGGTATTGATCCTGAAATTGTAACGTTTAGTTTTGGTATTTAACACAATACCTTCCGCATTACGGTAATTAAAACTCAGGTAATAATTAGATTTTTCGCTGCCACCGTTTATTGCTGCATTGTAATCCTGTAACAATCCATCTCTAAAAACTTCGTCCATCCAGTTGGTACGCGTAATCTGTCCATCAGGATATTTCGAAATATCAAAAGCTGGTAATATGGTTGTCCCACCGTTTTTGGCAGCAGTTGCCGCCACCTGTGCACGTTGCTGGGCATTTAATGGTTCCAATTTTCTCCAGGCACTTTGTTGTCCTACTTTGGCATCGAAACTAATCTGCATTTTACCACTCTTTCCTTTTTTAGTTGTGACCAATACCACACCGCCTGATGCCCTGGCACCGTAAATTGCCGCAGATGCATCTTTTAACACCGAAATAGATTCGATATCGTTTGGATTAAGCTGTGGTGTACCTGAAAATATAGACCCATCGATGACATACAATACATTTTCTCCGTTAATCCCTCCCGCACCGCGGATATTGATACGTGGAGCAGAAGTTGGATCACCACCCTCGTTAGTTACAATTACCCCTGGTGATTTTCCGGCCAGTACCTCTCCTACACTATTTAATGAGCGCGAAGAAAGTTTATCCAGACCAACAATGCTGATTGCTCCGGTAAGGGTTTCTTTTTTCTGTGTACCGTAACCCACAACCACCACATCAGCAAGCATGGAACGTTCTTCGCTCAACACCATATTAATGACCTGATTTTCACCTACTTTTACTTCTTTGGTGCGGTAACCGATCATCGAGAACGATAATACCGCATCAGTACCTACTTCAAGGCGGTAAGCACCATTTCCATCGGTTATGGTCCCGCTTTGTGTGCCCAATACCTTTACGGAAACGCCTGGTAATGACATACCGGTCGAATCTTTTACTATTCCCGTAATAATCCGGTCTGGTTTATTCTGGATGGCATTGTTTAAAATTACATATTCGCCTTTTTCTAAAACCTGTAATCCAAGCCTATCCAATAGTGACCTTACTGGCTCCGTGGTAAAATTGCCACTTACAAACATGTTTTTTTGTTGTAACTGATCGGGATTGTAAACAAAGCTTAGTCCGGTGCGCGATTCTATTTCTTTGATAATTTCGGTCATTTTACGGCCTTTGTTTAGCGTAATGCTGACAGTAGTTCTCGCTAACTTTTGTGCCATACCAGCCGATGCCAGGATTGAGCTGCAAAATATGCAGAGAATTGAAAATGTTAAACATGAGTATTTCATGATCTTATAAAGAGCTGATGTCCTCTTAGCGGAGGTTGGTTTCATTTGTTTGATTTGTTTTTTTTTTAAAGCTTTTAATTATGCTGGCCTTTTGGCCGGAAAGAAAATTACGGTGGCCAGTCTAACCGGCACCGCTAAGTATTTCTATATTACCTGCTCATCTCATCTGTATATAATAAATGTTTTATGATTTTTTGATCCGTTGAATTTTAGGTGGTGCAGGCTGCAGATGATATCCAAAATCTCGTCGGGCGATTGCCTGCTGCTGAAAACGGCTGTGCTTTTAAGTTTGCTCAAAGCGCTATCGCTCAGCGAAATCTTAATGCTGTACACATATTGGAGTTTGTTGATTATCTGTTCTAAGCTTGCTCCGTCAAAAGCGAGTTCGATATAGGCTGCAGATTTGCTTTTGCCAATATCAGCTCGACCAGCTTTTTTATCATAGATTAAAAATTCGTCTTTAATCAATGTGCCCAGTTTTACTTTTTTGTTGTTTACGGCAACCTTCCCGGTAATTACGGCAACTTCGATATGTCTGCTGGCCTGATAGGACTTAATCTTGAAAGAGGTACCGAGCACTTTGATATCGACACCCGATGTGGTGTGAACCGTAAATGGCCTTTTTTCCTGGTGGGCTATATCAAAAAAAGCTTCACCTTCTTTTAATGCAATCTGGCGGTTGGTTGAAGCAAAGGTTTTAGGATAGCAGAGTTTTGCAGAGGGGCCTAACAAAACCACCGAACCATCTGATAAAGTAACGCGCTTCCGTTCTGTACTTCCGGTAACTACGGTAACCTGATTTTCAAGCTTCGCTTTGGTATTGAGCTTCCAAATGCTTATTCCCAGTGTAATGATGATGAGTATGGTGGCAGCAACCCTGATAAAAGTCTGTAGTTTGAATACTTTGCCATGTTTTGGCTTTTGGCGCATAGCCGCCTGAACGCGAACAAGCATTTGCGCTCCTATAGCTATTTTGCGATCGGCTGCCAATTCAAAATTTTCCTGATGGAGCCTGGCATACCACTCTTCAACTTTTTTTTGCTCTTGCGGACTTGCCTGCTTATCGAGATATTTCTGCAGCAGTTCTTTTGCCTGTTCTTCTGTCATTTAAATACATGTCAGTTGAAAAGCAGATCGGTACTAACCAAGAATGTTATCTATAAATTAACTTTATGTTAAGCCGATTAAAGCCGCAACGAACAGGATATAGGAAAGGCTTTTTTTAAGCAATTTTAACGCTGCAGAAATCTGGTTTTTTACTGTTTGGACCGAAATATCAAGTTCTGAAGCTATTTCTTTGATGGATTTTTCCTGTTTTCTGCTCATTGAGAATACCAATTGCATTTTTTCGGGTAAAAGCGCAATCGCCGCATCAACTTCTGAATGCAGCTCTTTTAAAATCAGTTTATCATCTGCCGCCGCCATATGCTGCTCACCCATTAGTAGTTTAAGCGCGTGTTGGTGTTGTTCTTTTATATTGCCCGATCTGAAATAATTAATCACCTTATATTTCACCGCACCATGCAGGTAAGCGCCAAGACTTCCCGTTAGGTTAATTGCTGTTCGGTTCTCCCAAAGGGATATGAAAATTTCCTGGGTAATGTCCTGCGCCAGCGCTTCATCGCCCATTTTTTTCAGCGCAACATCAAAAACATCCTCCCAGTAGATCCGGTAGATCGCCTCCATAGCCTGATGATCTCCAAGCTGTAAAGATAAAAATAATGAATTGTCCAAAGGATGCCGCTTTATAAAGGGCAAAGCTAAGGGGCCAATATTCCCTTAGTATTAACAAATCTTAAAGAGTAGATGATGGAGAATAGACAGGATTCTGCTTGCATCTCCCACATCTTCAATAAAACGGTTGTCATCTCGACTGGAACGCAGTGAAATGGAGAGATCTATGTCAATAGATTTAACTCCACCGAGCTTTCGGGTTTTCGACTGCGTTGCCTTAGCTGTGCGTAGCGTTCCGAAGGGCTCCATGGACAACACAATGGAAAAGAGTCTCTGACTCGGTATTAAAATCATTGAGTTGTTAAACTCTCCATCCGTAGTGACACTGCGTTTAACACTACGGATAGAATGTACCCCTTTGTGACCTTTTTCTCTGTAAACTGGGTGGTTAATTATGGAAAATGTAAGATGGAAAATGGACAGGACTCTGCGCATATTCGATATCTTCAATAAAATGGTCATCATCTCAACTGGAGTGCAATGGAATGGAGATATCTACCTCGATAGATAGATTTCTCGACTGCGTTGCACTCCGCTCGAAATGACGAATCATGAAGGAGACATATTCGCAATGACTCCTAATCAATTACTTAAATAATCCTGCAAAAATTTTATTTGAATGCAATTTTGCCTGATGATCGTAAATATGCGAGGTGCTCATAATCTCGTTTACGCCATATTTTGCAACAAAAGCTTCTAAATTTTCTTTAATGGTTTCGGCACTCCCAATAAAAGAATAATACAACATTTGTTCTACAGCTTCTTTTTCCAACTGATCCCAATAAACATTAATATCGTCTACTGCAGGTTTCAATAATTCTCTTTTGCCTGTAATTACACCGAGGAACATGCGTTTTACAGAGCTTGATAAACGTTCAGCTTCTGCGTCGGTATCGGCAGCAACCACATTTACACAGGCCATTACATAAGGTTCCTGTAAAAATGGGGATGGCTTAAAGTTATTTCTATAGATGGCGATAGCCTGTTCGAAATAAGCTGGTGCAAAATGACTTGCAAAAGCATAAGGAAGGCCTTTTTCTGCTGCTAATCGGGCGCTATCTGTACTCGAACCCAAAATCCAGATCGGAATATCCAATCCTTCTCCCGGAATGGCTCTTACACTCGCACGATTATTACCTGCAGAGAAAAACTGCTGTAGCTTGTCAATATCTCTGGGAAAACTATGAACAGCACTAAAGTTTTCGCCACGGATAGCCATTGCCGTAACCTGATCGGTTCCAGGTGCCCTGCCTAAGCCCAGATCGATACGGTTGGGATAAAGAGAAGCCAAAGTACCAAATTGTTCGGCAACAATTAAGGGTGCATGATTGGGTAGCATAATGCCTCCAGAGCCTACGCGGATGCTATTGGTGCCACCAGCAATATACCCAATAAGC
Organism: Pedobacter sp. GW822-FHT03F06; assembly: GCF_058801365.1. Lineage (NCBI taxonomy): Bacteria > Pseudomonadati > Bacteroidota > Sphingobacteriia > Sphingobacteriales > Sphingobacteriaceae > Pedobacter > Pedobacter sp. GW822-FHT03F06. The sequence goes on along the minus strand of NZ_JBXANE010000009.1, from coordinate 264,311 downwards.
ACCGCCGTTGCCGAACTGGCAACACCGGCCATATTATGATGTTCGGCAAACCAGTAACGTCTATAACCTAAAGTTTCAGACTGTTTAGCTAAATCGAGGCTTGTTTTAAAGGTATCTGCAGCAGTAAAACCATCTAACACGGTTGCAAGATCGAGAACGGAATAAGGAATATTTTTCAATAAGTGATCAGCCATAAATTAATAGGAATAAAATCTATGCTGCAAAAATATCTTTAATAAAACCAAGTCTGGTTTATCTGAATATATATGACGTTTAACCAACACTAAGGAGTATATTGGGTATTAGCAGGGAATCTATGCAAAATGAAAACACGATCAGACAACCAGAACTACACAGGTGTAGGAGTATATATATTATTGTAACAAAATGTACAAATCAGCGCTCTTAGCTTGATTAAAACTTGTAATTCGATTAGCAAAACCACAAAAGGCGAGTATATTTTTTACAGGTATTCTAGCATATTTTTATGGATTGTAGCTATTGCCCGCATCTTGTAACTTAATTGACACATTTTTGCGTTAAATTAGTAAATAAGAAAGGAATTTAAATTAATCCGTACAGATAGTACCCTTTTCGGTACGAAAAGGCGTAATTTCGTTATAAGAGAAACAGATTTTTGAAGATGATTAAGTGCATAGCCATAGACGACCAGTTCAGTTCCTTAGCGGGGCTACAAAAATATATCGAGGATACCCCGAACATGCGACTCGTCCAGCAATATACCGATCCAATTACTGCTTTAAGAGAGCTAGCCAACTCAGAAACAGTCGATGTAATTTTTATGGATGTGGAAATGCCTCAAATTTCGGGTCTGGAATTAGCTAAGGCCATCCGCTTTAGAACCAGAAAACTCATCTTCACTACTTCACACCAGGAATACGCTTTTGATGCTTTTGAAGCTGCAGGAGATGCGTATTTGCTTAAACCATATAGTTATGCCAAATTTGCCACTACCATTACCAGGCTTTTTGGACAGGAAATGACAGGCGGCACCAACGAAGATTACTTTCTAGTTAAAAACAAAGAAGAGGAACACCGTGCCGTAATGGTTAAATATGAAGATATTATTGCTTTTGAAAGTTTTCACAATTACATTAAAATACATACTGTAGAAAAAGTAATTATTGCTTACCTAAGTTTAAAAGATATTCGGGAACAGCTTAGCATCAAGAAAGGTTTTATACAGTTACACCGCGGTTACATTGTTGCTATTGATAAGATTTTGTATGTGGATGGTAACCGGATTACCATGAACAACCACATTAGCTTTACCGTTGGAGATATTTATTATAATGAATTTAAGGGTTTTATGTCTACTAAACTAATCATCAGTAGCCGTAAAAAATAACGGCTACTGATGGAAACATTCAATAAATTAAATTATACCTGTATTCGTAGAAACTGTTATAGTAGTTGGATCAGACACCGTTGTTGGGTTACTGATCTCTTTACTCAGTTTTTTTTTAAATACAAATAGTGTTCTTTTAGCTAGTTTTTGAGTCTTCATAATTGTTTTTTTTCGAAAACTAGCAGCGATAGCGCCCTATAACTTTAGTTGTTACACAGATAGTAAATAAGTCATTATGGATAGATTAAAACGGAGCATGGGAATGTTACGAAACTGGCTACATACTTACCGGATACATATAATTGCATGGTCTGTATTTATATTTTGGGAAACCGTTGTGGTTATTTACTGGGTAGGTATGGCCGGTACATTTGGTAACTATGCTATTCATTACACCATTAATATCACTTTCTTTTATACCTATACTTTACTGCTGGAAAAAGCAACAGCATTTCATAACGGAGCACTATGGAAAGTTCCTCTGGTTGTGATATCAACTATCTTGATTTATTTAGGTCTGGTTACTGGTGTAGACATTTTGCTAAATACCTATACCAATATTTTACCTGGAGAACTACCAAGTCTTAGAATCAGAATAGCCAAGGTGCTTTATAGAGGCTCATTTTTCCTTATTTTTTCTACAGGTTATTATTTCTTAAAGCGGTTCATCAGAGAAAAAGCAGAAAAATCCCGTATTGAAAAGCAGCGTTTTCAAATGCTTATTGATAAGGAAAAAATGGACAAGGAACTAGCCATGTCTAAAAATGCTTTCATGAAGGCACAAATTAATCCCCATCTGCTTTTTAACACATTTGAGTTTGTACACCAGAAACTAAGCACCTACTCTCCAGAAGACGCCAAAGTAATGCTTTATCTTTCTGATATGATGCGTTTTGCTGCCAATACCCAACACAATGAAGGCTACGTATATTTAAGTGAAGAAATTGCACAATGCGAAAATCTGATTGGTTTGCACCGCATTACACAGGGTGCAATTTATATCGAACTTGCTAGCGGTCCTGATCTTGGTGGCATCAAATTAATTCCACTGGTTTTGCTTACTATTTTGGAAAACATGTTTAAACACGGGAATCTTAACGACATCGAAAACAAGGCCACTATAGATGTTTACACCTTTGATGACAAACTGCATATCGAAAGCCGAAATTTACCCAGATTAGTGAAAAGTAAAGTAGGCTTTGGCTCAGGAATGGACAATATTCGTAACCGATTAAAATATGCATACCACCAAAATGCCGAAATAAATGCAGGAATTGACGAAGAAGGTTTCTATATTTTAAGCATAAGTATTTCCTTAAATGCATTAATCGTAGAATCTCAAGACAAAAAAACTGAACAAATTATCCCACTTTAACAGTGAAACTGGTGCAATAAGGACACCCTCCCTTAAACACATTTCACTAATGAGAATATTATTGATTCCCCTAATTAAATGTAACAAAATTATTACTATATTAAACCTTCCTAATTGACGTTCTAACATTTAGAAAAATCTTCATTGAAAAATTAATTGTAAATCTTAACCAGACAGATTAAAAAATGAGAAAGGGTACAATATGCTATGTAGATCAAAATAGTGGGTATGGCATTATTAAAGATGAAAACGAACAGAAAATTCAATTCTTTTTAATGGAACTCCAGGAAGAAATCAGGCTTAATGATGAAATTTATTTTGAAATAGCGCTTACAGCAAGGGGGCTTGCTGCCACCAAAATATGTTTAGCTAACACTGTAGAATTAACACCACTATAGCAATCTCAATGAAAACTTCGCAGCCAAGCAGTTTTAATAAAGGAAAATTAACATTGATTTAAACTTAATTGGCTATCGGTTGTCCTAAATGTATGTTCAATAAATCGAAAGGGTGCTGTAGCAAAAATAGCTTTACCTGGATTTTATCTGTAATATTCTACTCCTCTCCAATGCCTCACCAAATTCAACATATCTGGGTATAAAAATAATGCGTTGGAATGTAGACTACACTATGCGCGCGCCCTGTGCCACATTTTATCCTTAAGATACAAAAACACCAGTAGTACGCTACCAACATCCCGGAGGACACGTTTACCCACAGGAAGCAAGCTCAGTTGTAATTAATTTTTTTAAGAGCATATCGAAACCTTAGTAGGAAACCAACCCTTTAATGTGATGCTGATAAGCAAATATTAAAATCAAAAAGGCCACAATATCCATTGAGGCCTTTCCTTATCAACTAACTAAACTTGTATAATACTAACCAAATATTTACACAACAAAAGTATAGATAGCAGATAAACCCAGTATTAACATTGCGTTAAATACCCAATAGTTAACATAAGCTAAAATCTGGATTTCCAATGCAAAGTTACCATTTCTGAATAGGTTGAAACTGGTTTTTTCTTCCTTGCGGCTGAGTTTCTTTATAAAGTCTTCGCCAAAATCATGGTTATAAACTTTAAAATTGATTGCCCACTCATCCTTTATCATGGCAGGTACAAATTTTTCAAACATTTTTTCAAATGATCTGAAATTTACAAATGGTTTGCAGACCACAATATATTCAGCATCTGAATTCACTATAATTTCCTCAATAAGCTTTGGCCATCTCAATTTAATCTCGATGGGCAAAGTTTGATATTGCTGCCGGTCAATAAACAGTCCTATGTTTTGGATAAGCGCTTCAGATAAGGAACCGCCTAGCAACCTTTTCCATTTCCCATCTTCTTTTACTATCCTTTCCAATACCTGTTCATGATCAAGAACAGTCCATAACTCACCTCTCGAAAGCTGGATAAGCTGAAAATGCATGATATCGCCATTAGGCTGGTTAAAGAAAAAGTCGAGCTCGATCATCAATAATGAGGTGATAGTATATATCGCGAAATCAAAAGTATAGAACTATTTCTAAAGCACAAAAAACATAACGTTGAAAGGTTTAATTAGTATTTCTGTTCTTCAATTTTAAATTGTTGAACCGAACAATTTGATGTGTTTTTTAAGTATTAAACAAAAAATTGATTTTTGTCATCAATAAAATTCCAAAAACATGCTAAAAACGTAATATTAAACATACAAAAAATTTAATATTAGCAATAATGAATATATATTTGCCGCATGAAAAGTGCCAAATTATTCGCTCTAGTATTTTTTTTAATTGCCTCATTATCTTGCTCATCGATTCATGTTCTTGCTCAAAACAAGCTGACAAAACAATCTGATATTTTAGAAAATATAGAAAGATTGAACGGAAACGATATGATTGAACGTTTAGCTGCTCAGCGCAGTGCATTTAATAAAAACCGTTCGAAAAACAGCCTTCCAAAGGCAGAATATATCATCAACAGGAAGGACTTGACCCTCATTAGCTTTAATGGCTTAGATTATTATGTAAAAAACAATAGGGTAATAGGCATAAAAGGTCTAAACCTTTCGGATGAAGTATTGAACCAGATTACAGACAAACTGGTTCTTTTAGACAGCATCCAGTTTAATCACAGTGAGCGGTCAAATACCGAACGTTTTAATCCAAATGTTGATTTTCAAAAGATCAGGAATATCGACCGTCAATTTATGCTTACACTTAAAATGTTATCGAGCACAGTAAGAGACATAGCTGCACTTACCAAAAGTGAAAATCCATCTTTAACCGTCGAGACCAATGTTGCCAAAATGCGTTTACCAAATATTGATAAGGCTGCAGATAAATCAAATACGCAATCGCTGGTGCTATTATCGAAATAACAGCATTTATGTATCTTATTTCAGTATAAAAGAACAATAATTAATCTGCTTTCTTTTCCGAATACACTTCTGCAATCTGAGCAGAAAGATATTTGAAGGCAAGTGGCATTTCTACAGCGGCATTTTTGATGCTTCCTTCCATAAAGATGAAACCTTTATAGTTTATTTTGTGCAAGGCCCTTAAATAAGGTTTAAAATCGTCGCCCATAACACCTGGCAACGACCTGTTTTGTTTTTCGGCAACCTCAGAAAACGCAATCAATGTTCCGGCCTCAATAATTTCATTTGGAGACTCTCCTTCACGCATCATGTGAAATATATCAGCATTAAGCCTGAAATTTGGATGATCAATCTCCCTTACAATTTCTGCAGCCGACTTTAAGGAGGTGATAAAGTTAGTTTCGGTGGTTTCGAGATTTTCTAATAAAATTGTAACCTTATATTTCCCGGCAACTTGTGCCAGTTTTTTGCCCAAGCCAATAAAATCTGATTTTGCCTTAGCGATATTATAATCAGCTGGAATGCTCCTTGCACCCGAGCTGCCTAAAACAATAAACTTGATCCCCGCTTGTTGAGCTCTTGAAAGAACAGTTTCGGCATAAGCTAAAACCTTCGCTTCATCTACCTCTGGGCCAGCTATTTTTATACTCGCGGGATAAAAAAGATTACAGGTTAACACTTTACATTTTGCAGCTTGAATCTTTTTTAAATTGACACTAAACTGGTCATCTGTTAGTGCAGGTGAAAGCATCTTCGGAACAGATTCGCCAATCATTTTAAAACCAGAGGCATAGGCTAAACTATCCTGTGTTAAACCAGATACAATCCCTAAACGCGGATATACCTGTTTATCAGAAATAAAACCACAAAAACCGATATAAATCAGGCAGATAAAAAAAGCCAGATAGCTAAATTTTGTACTTCTCATATTGTTACTTAAACGATTTGGTCAAAAAAATGAAGTCTTAAGCCCCCCTTATCCTATTTAACTGAACAACTCGCTGGTGAGCTTCTAAGAATTCTTCCTTAAAGATAATATAAAATCTGTCCATTAAGTTTTGTATCAGCAAAATCACAGATTGCGAAGAAAACTGAATAAATGGAAGCTGCTCCGAATCAGATGCAAAAATAATCTGCCATTCGGCAGTTTTTAAATCCAGTTCGTCGACAATTTAGCTGTGTTGGTATAATAGCGGTATTTCTACTGCAACGTTTCTGGGGTAAAGGCGTCTTATCTACAAAACAATCACAAAATATTAATTAAAAATATAAATAACAGCATTATGAAAACCTCAATCAAAACCCTAACAAAATCGCTTTTAGCAGCTATCGTTTTAAGCTCTTCTATTTTCTCTACAGGCGTAATGGCCGATGAGAAACAACCAACAAAAGTTTCTGCGCCTAAAAACGTGAACCAGGTTATAGTAAGTGGAAATGTAGAAGTTACCTTGGTACAAAGAGAGAAAGAAGGCATAAATTATAATGATGACAATACTGGCAAAGTAAAAGTAACGCAAGACGGATATGCATTAAAAATCAGTTCAGAAGATAAAGAAGTGGCAAAGATTACCCTTTATGTTAACAATATCTATAGGGTTAAGGCATCAGACAATGCCGTTTTAAAAACACAAGGCAAATTGGATGTTAAATATCTTCAGGTATTTTTAAAAGGAAATGCGGTTGCTGAAATCAATTCCGAAACAGAAAGTTTATATACCGTTATCGAAAACAATGCCGATTTAAAATTGAGCGGAGCTACTGACAAACATACCTTGGTAATGGGTAGAACACCAAAATTGAACCTTGACAAATTTGCTGCACTAACAACAGAAATGAGTAACCCAGATACAAATGCATCGCAAACTGTTGCATTGGCTAAATAAGGAAAAGAAAAGAACAAAAAAAGCGACATCTCTGTCGCTTTTTTTTTGCGGTTTTAGGCTGCGAATAATCGTCATTGCAATGACGACCTTTCTCTAGGAACCTGTGAATGATAGCCTTAAACCCAATTCCTCGTCTATTTAAAATCTGGTATAGGAAATAAATACCCGCCAAACAAAATATACGACCATAACAAGGTCCAAAATATGTTGAATATTTGTGCTGTAACAAATGTAAATGCGGGTTTACCGCCCTGAAGTTTTACCAGTGATGAAAATTTAGCTTCCATACCGATTGAAATAAATGCGATTGAGAACCACACGGTGCGTAAGCCGTTTAAGGTTGGCCCAACACTTTTTGCAGTTGTGGGAGATAACAGAAAAGAGAACACTAGAGATGCTGCAACAAAACCCAATACAAATTTCGGAAATCGCTCCCACACAATTTTCAACCCGGGGCGTTCAGCTTTAAGTGGTACACCATCATCACCTTTAGGTTTTTTATAGGCCCACCATATAGCAATAAAAAAAGCAGCAACGCCAATAAAAACATTTTGCGAAAACTTGGCAATAACACCCGCTTTAACGGCTACTGGTCCAACCAGATCGCCTGCAGCAGTTACGGTTGCTGTTGTATCTAAGGTACCACCTAGCCATGCTCCACCAATCACCTCAGGTATATGAAAATATTTTACCGCCCAAGGCAGAATAATCATCATCGGGATAGCCATAATCAATACCAGCGTGGTTACATAAGATAACTTACGCTTATCACCATTAATGGCTCCAGCGGCTACAATTGCTGCAGAAACACCACAAATAGATACTGCTGAAGCTAATATTACACCAAATTCATCATCAACTTTTAACTTTCGGCTTAACCACATCGAAAAAAACCAAACTACAGTAACAACAATAACGGCCTGTATTATCCCAGGCAGACCAGCTTTGATCAAATCGGCCGATAAGATAGTGGTTCCTAATATCACCAAACCTGTTTTAATATAAAACTCAGACCGTACGGCTTCTTTTAACCAAAATGGCAACTTGATCAGGTTGCCCAATGCGATACCGATAAGCAGTGCAAATACCACATATTCTAAGCCAAAATAGGATACGCTTTTGTTGCCTCCAATAATAAAAGAAACAATAGCTAAAAAATAGATGAGTGCAAAACCACCAGCAAACCGTGCAACATTGCCTCCTGATAAACCTATCGCTATTGAAGCTAATGCCAGAAACACTGCCCCCATTTCGACAATTAACAATAAGTTGGATGCTGATAATATTTTACCCAAAAGGTCTTCACTGGTTGCCCATTTAAATGCAGGTAAACTTATTACAGTACCATTTTTGATTAAATAAAGTACAGTGGCAATAATAATCGTTCCCAATATTACTGCCCACCAATCTTCGGTGAGTGATTTTAAAAATGTTTTCTTATCCGGGTTTATCCCCGCCTCTGTTAAAGCTCCAGTAGTATCGGCTGCGTTGTTTCGATTCGACATAGTTAATTAATTATGGTGTTAATTTGATTTCAATTCTAAAATATTGTCGGATATGGTCAATAAACAGTAAATGAATATCCAATATCGAACTAAAGTAAATATTCAGGAGGATTTTATCCGTAACAAATATCTGACTTCGCCTACACACCTTTACTAAAGCCTTTAAGTTAATGTGCACCGCAAACCATGAATAAAATAGATTCGTTCAATTGTCTAATTCAGTATTTAATTTGTCTGGTTCAGATCCATTCAACTGGTTTTTAGAAAGTTTATGCAACATTTTTGGGCACACTTAAAAGAAATTATTATGACACTTAAAACAACAAAAACCATTTACTGGATCGGCGCCTCATTAACTTCGTTATGGTTTGGCACCAGCGGAGTTTGTGAACTCACAAAAAACCCCATTGTTTGGGACATTACATTACAACTGGGGTATCCAGCGTATTTTATTTATGTACTTGGTGTTGCTAAGTTAGCCGGAATCGTGGTTCTACTGATCCCCAACAAATGGTTAAGGTTAAAAGAATGGGTATTTGCAGGAATATTCTTCGATATCATTTTTGCATTCTGCTCAAAACTAATTGTGATCGGTCCACTAGCCACTACCGATGCCATTATAGCATTGGCTATCGTTACAATAACCTACCTGATGTTCCAAAAACTTTATCCTACCCACTATTCAAATTTAACTGCTGTTTAAGGTTTGAATAAATTCTAGTTAAATCAGTATCCACAAAAAGAGCGCGAGTAGCGCTCTTTTTTTATTAGTGATAAATTTTACCGGTCCAAGATCGGCAATCTACACAAAAGCTAAACATCAAAGGCTGTGAATGCGCTGCTACGCTCTTTGTTTGATACTAAACCGCAGAGTGTATTATTTAAATAAAAAAGTCGCCAAATATATGGCGACCTCCGAATTAATAAACCTTGCTTATGAATTTGCAACTGGATTTATATTATACAACTTGCTCATTCTCTATTCTTTTCTGTTTTTTCTTTCCGATGCTTTGCACCATTTCACATTGCTGTGGATTTTTTTCAAATGGAGGGCTAACCAGAAAAAGTGTCGACATTAAGGTTGCCAATCCAACTAACAAACTATTGGTTGTGGTATTTTGATGATTTTCCATGATGATAAGTATGATTAAAAAGTTGTTGATGCATTTACTGCTGAAATTGCGCCTGTTGTTTTATGCTGAACCATTCCGATTACTTCCCATTTTTCAGCGCTGCTACCTTTAGGGATATTTAATACTGCAGTTCCAGATTTTGCATCTTTTAGAGATAGTGTTAAAGTTCTCCGTACAATTTGGACGTGTGATAATTTAAGTCCTGCATTCTCCCCACGCTGTACATCGGTGCTACCGTTCTTTTGTACCAGTGCAAAAAGAAGATCGTCGCCAGCCTGAGTATCTTTGGCTTCGTAATTTATTGTCAGTACATCCCCATCTCTTTTGGTATCGAAAGCTAAACTGGCTGTATGCTCTTTATTCAGAAGCTGTTTGTTAATGGCATTTCTCACATCGCTTTCATTAGAACCTATAAATTCTTGAGCGCCGTTAATCACCAATTGAGGGGTATAAACCTGTGCATTTAGCCAGGCACTATATTTTTTTTGCCTTTTTGTATTTTCCGGACTTCCAAAAACATCCTTCCAACCTAAATTATCAAAATAATCGACGTGATATCCAAGTACATACACCGGTTTCCCGTTAGATTCTTTCTCTATTTTGGCCAACAGTTCTTCTGCTGGCGGGCAGCTTGAACATCCTTCAGACGTAAATAATTCCAAAACGGCAAAGCCTTTTCCATTAACGGGCTGCTCTATTTTTTTTTCTTGTGCAGATCCTACCCAAATAAATGCGCTAAGTGCTATTACCGCCACAATGACCGCATTTACAATCGCTATTCTTTTTAGTGTTTTCATAATTTCTATTCTTTTTTTATCAAAAATAAGTGAGGTTTATGCCTGGAATTAGGTGAAAATAGCTGAACCGGACAAATTGCTGGAAGAGTTAGACAGCAAGCCGATAAGTAAGACAAATTAGCTACGAGCATGCCATAAAGCAAAAAAGGCCAGAAACGGATATCCGTTTCTGGCCAAGCTTGTTACCTAATAGCAGATAAATATTTTTCTTTACCTGTCTTCCATCCACGAAAGAAAAGCAGGCGTTTTTTCCTTATTGATCAGCAACTTATCCGGAGTTTCAATCACCAGTTTAACAAACAACTTCCTTAAGAAATAATGTTCTATTTCTTTAATGGCTTTAAAGTTCACTAAATATTGACGGTTAACCCTGAAGAACTGTTTAGACGATACCATTGCCATAATCTGATCAAGAGATTGACTTAATGCAAACTCTTGTTTATCGAAGCACATAATGGTCGAAGCATCGTTTCTGATATAAAAGAAAGCAATATTTTCGGTTTGAACTGTGGTATATTTCTGGTTTTTAAATACTAAAAAGCTCTCTTTTCCGGCGGGACTGCTCAATTTTGTCAATAAATTGCTTAAATCGGGGATTACTTTTTGCTGAAAAAAATTCTGAAGGCCGTCTACCTTTTGAAAGGCCTCCTGAATATCTGTTTTGGAAAATGGCTTTAATACATAATCTACTCCATTACGCTTAAAAGCTTCTAAGGAGTACTCATCAAAGGCCGTGCAGAATACAATGGGGCTGTTTACTTTAACCTGTTTAAATATTTCAAAACATAATCCATCTGCCAATTGAATATCCATAAATATCAAATCGGGCTGTGGCTGCTCTGACAACGCTCTTACCGATCCTTCAATGCTCTGGTACTGCCCTAATATTTTCACGTCGGGTCTCAAGCTCAAAATTATATTTTCTAGTGATTTAGCTGTTTTCAGCTCATCCTCAATGATGATGATGTTCATGAATTAATGGGAGTTTAATTTTAAAAATTTGGCCATCGTTAATAATTTCGATTGGTTTTTCGAGAAGATGTTGGTAGCGCAACGTGATATTTTTAAGTCCAACGCCTAATGAGTTGGCATCGGCTGTTTTTAAACGGATAGGGTTTTCCAAAACAATTTGCCCATCTTCGGCATATAAGCTGATGCGCAATGGTTTATCTAGCGAAACCACATTATGTTTGATACAGTTTTCGATTAACAGCTGCAGCGTAAAGGGAGGAATTAAGGTATGCAATATTTCTTCATTTAATGTAGAAGTAAAACTAAAACCACCATCAAATCTTGCCTGTTGTAAAAATAGGTAAGCATTGAGTATTTCCATTTCTTCCGAAACATGAATCAGATCCAATTTACGGCTCTCGAGGGTATATCGATAAAAATTAGAAAGCTTAAGGATAAAATCGACAGCCTCTTCGTCGCCGATTTCTACCATAGCCTTTAGCGTATTGAGGCTATTAAAAAGGAAATGAGGATTAACCTGTTGTTTAAGCAATTCGTACTGAGCACCCAAACTATCGCTTTTGATTTTCTCCAATTCCATATTCACCTGTTGATTTTCGTAATTTTGTTGCAACAGATGAAGGAACATATAAAAAATTAAATTGATCAATATTCCCCTTACTTCTACCATCAACATCACCGGACCGAAATTAATGTGCGAAAGAATTAATTGCTGAATCCAGGCCAGGCAAAGCATAACGCCAACACCAATTAAAAGACTTTTAAATAACCTGGAGTAGGAAATTCCCTGTTTGTTGGGCCTACTGCTCTTTCGCGAGAGCATGTAAATATTCAAATACCACATCAACAATGCAAATACCGAAGTAATAGCTGCATTAACTGCCGCTTCGGCCGCATTAAAATGATGCTCTGCTATTTGCGGAACAGAAGATAAAAGTCCAAGAAAAATGGAACTTACCCAGATAATGGCAGGCGAAATCTTTAAAGGGTTTTTGGTCATATCAGTTTTTAGCCGGGCTAATTAGGCGGGTTGGGATAATCAAAAATAATATTTTTTTTAAATATGATCGCTGTACCACATATCCCTTCTTTTTTCACCAAAAGTAACCACGTAAATCTTATAGTTAAACAATTTTAAACCTGAACCAGACAGATTCGGCCCTTAAGTAGACAATGCAAGATTTAAATCAGCAGAAGAACTATGTTTTTTATTTTGGTAAAATCTGTGTTTCGTTAAAGTAATTAACAAACGCATAAAAGGCTAACCATAGAAAATGTATCAACATGATAGCGGCACAAAGTGATACCCATTCCTTTGAATTAAATTATAGTCTTACTCAGGTTTAACAATGTATAAGTCAAAAGCTAATTTGTCTATTTCATCCCGAAAAGGCTAATCTCCCCTTTCTATCCGCATTAATTTTGACATACCTAACGGAGTAAAACATTATTTATCAACAAATTTTAGAACTATGGAAAATCAAAATAATTATAGCCGCCGGCGTTTTTTAAGCGTAGCAGCACTAACCGTGGCTGTTGCAGAACTTGGAGGGTTAAACCTTTTGAATGCTAAAGAAACTACAAAAAACAAAACCAACAATAATAATACGCACAGCAATACATCTTTCGACACCATAAAACAGATTCATGCAGGCGTGTTAAATATGGGTTATGCAGAAAGCGGACCTGCAGATGGTGAACCAGTTATACTGCTACATGGATGGCCTTATACCATCCACAGCTATGCCGATGCGGCCGCCCTACTTTCTGCAGAAGGATACCGGGTAATTGTTCCACACCTTCGCGGTCATGGCAGTACGCAGTTTCTTTCGGCAAAAACACCGAGAAATGGACAACAATCGGCCATTGCTACAGATATTATTGCTTTAATGGATGCCTTAAAAATAGATAAAGCAGTAATTGGCGGCTTTGATTGGGGAGCAAGAACTGCCAATATTTTGGCTGCTTTGTGGCCAGAACGTTGTAAAGCAATGGTTTCGGTAAGCGGATACCTTATTGGAAGCCAGGCACTAAACCAAAAACCATTATCACCAAAAGCTGAATTATCGTGGTGGTATCAGTTCTACTTTGCAACTGAACGTGGCCGTTTAGGATATGAAGCTAACCGAAAAGATTTTGCTAAACTGATCTGGCAAACCGCTTCTCCAGAATGGAAATTCACTGATGCCGTTTTTGAAAAATCGGTAGTTGAACTGGATAATCCAGATCATGTGGCCATTGTAATCCATAATTACAGGTGGAGATTGGGGCTGGCAGAAGGGGAAGCCCAATATGATAAATATGAAAAAATACTAGCCACGTTTCCGGCAATAACAGTGCCGACCATTACGCTCGAAGGTGATGCAAATGGCGCACCGCATGGCAAACCAGATACTTATGCCGCTAAGTTTAAAGGCAAATATGTGCATTATAATCTAAGTGGCGGCATTGGCCATAATCTTCCTCAGGAAGCACCTAAGGCATTTGCAGATGCCATTATCCAGGCAGCAATGATGTCCTAAAAAAACTAAAATATTCATCCTAAGAATTAAATAATCACAATAAATTTTAAAAAAATGGAAAATCAAAATGTAATCGAATCAGCAAATACTTTAAATGTAGTCATCAACAAAGTGCTTTATACCGGAAAGGTACATGTAAATGGCGGTCGGGAGGGCTTCGCAAAAAGTAGCGATGGGGCGCTTGACACTACCTTATCATCTCCTGGCAGTGCCGGAAAAGGAACCAACCCTGAGCAATTATTTGCGGCAGGCTGGGCTGCATGTTTTATTGGTGCAATGAAACACAATGCCCCTCAACTTCAAATTGCACTTCCTGCTGATGCTGCAATTGATGCAGAAGTTGATCTGGCTTTGGCCGATAGTGGTTTTAACCTTCAGGCAAGATTAAATGTAGTTTTACCCGGACTTACTTACGAAGAAGCAAAAACAGTGGTTGAGGCCGCGCACCAAACTTGTCCGTATTCTAAAGCTACCCGTGGTAATATTAATGTACAGATCAATGTGGCTATATAAGCTATAAAAATCAACAAGGCACTCCGTATTTAAAGTCGGGGTGCCTTTTCGTTTATGAATTTAATGGTCTTGTTATACAGGTAAAGCGGTTTCGCGTTTAGCCTGCGTAATTACAAGTGAGCTATTAAGGGTGCCTATATTATCCAAACGACCGAATTTATTAATTAGAAAATCGTTATAAGCGATCATATTTTTTGCAACAACTTTTAACATAAAATCGAAGCCTCCGGTAGTATGGTAACACTCCAATACTTCATCAAGTTTGCTTACCTCCTGCTGAAATAACCGAAAAGCATTAACAGAATGATTGGTAAGTTGAACCTGTAAATAGGATATCATACAGTTCTCAAATTTATTAGGATCGATTAATGCCACTACTGAAGAAATGAAGCCTAAACGTTCTAAGCGTTTTACACGTTCCTGAATGGGCGATTTTGACAAATGCAACGTAGCAGCCAGTTCCTTATAGGTTAACCTTGCATCTTTTTGTAATAGTGTTAAAATATCTCTGTCTGTTTGGTCAGGGGTGTATAATTCCATTATAGTGATTAGTCTATTTATTTCTTTTCTAGGCTTAGTTTATAATGAATGCCCAAATATATAAATACTCTTCAGTAAAGCTTTAACCGGAACCAAAAAAAAGAACAAAATTTTGACAAAAAGTATAATTACTACTACTAACAGAATTAAATTCCGCGGAAACCTATTCAACAGGACATTTTCCGTATTTATTAAGCCCCTTCGTTTTAATTGTCAATGCGATAGATATTTGTTTAACGAATGAAACAACTGCCAATAGCAGTGCGTTGATTTAGTTTAGTTAATGATAACAAGAGCGCCAGCGCGATGCTGGCGCTTTTGCTTTTTAAAATCTTACTATAATCTGGTGCAGCGCCACAGTAAAATAACCGCCCTTTTCGCCATTTTAAGCCTGGCTGATCTTCAATTTCCAACACCGATACAAGAGCAAAAAAAATCCACTCGCAAAAATCTTTGATATTTTTTTTGGAATATTCAGTTTTTAGCTTTTACTTTGAAATACAAAGCACTTTACAAAACAGCACTAAAGCTGTTTTTTTTCTCAATATTAACTTTGAAATACAAAGCACTTTAAAATCCAAAAAAAAAATGAATCAATTAAATAAATTACGCTCACAGGATCCGCTATACTTTAGTGGATTAATTATGGTAGCCATTTCTGCAATTATTTTCGGATTAACCATTAATATCGAACAGGAAAACAGCACAGGTGTATTTTTTGTTAACTATGCCCTATCTGCAGTTTATCAAATCTGTTTACTCGTCCATCTTTTTTCGAATTATAAATGGCATTGGGGCCAAGGAAAATTACATCATACGGTTTTATTACTCATTTTATTATTCATTAGCGCATTTAGCCTAAACCGCGAAATGAACGTATTTGATAGCTCAGTAACATGGTGCTCCATATGGATTATCCTGTCGCTGATTACGCTAATCCTTGCCTCGAACTTTAAATTGATCTTTTTACAAAAAGCCAGGTATGTCCTCTTCTTTTTTGTCGGGCTAGCCTTAATACTTTTCATTTATTACACAATATACTTATTTCCGCTCTATGTTATCAGTTTGATTGGTTTAGTGGCTTTAGGCATCTCAATTCATACTTATGTTCCATTATTTCTAACAATTGTTACCATTTCCCTTATTATAAAGGCTATACGCACCGATAGAAAATTGTGGTATCCAGTCGTTGCAGGTTGCCTGTTACCCCTTATCGCACTAAGCCTTTTCTCGTTAAAATGGCAACAAACCAGTGAAAAAATAAACTCAACAATCAATAGAAATCATTTAAATGATTCGAAATTGCCTGCCTGGGTCGAAGTGAGCCAGCAGCTTGAACCAACCTTTGTTACCCAACGTTTATTGAAAATAGGATTGGTGTATCACGAAGCGGATATAGACAATCTTTTTTGGGGAAGGATGCCTAACATTTCATTTGAGGAGAAACAACAACATGACCCATTGGTAGTGATTGCTACACTATTGTTTAAAAAAACTAACCTCAACGAAAAAGAAAGAATCAATATTTTAAAATCACTATATGGGGCCAGGCATCAGGCTCAAGAGCGTTTATGGGAGGGCGACCACCTCGAAACCATAAGTATAATCAATAACATCAAATTATTTCCGGCATATCGATTGGCTTATACCGAAAAAACGTTAATGATTAAAAACAATGCTAAGTTTTCCTGGAGCAGTCAGGAAGCTATTTACACTTTTCATCTTTCAGCGGGTTCTGTAGTTTCTTCATTATCGTTATGGATAGCTGGAAAAGAAGAAAAATCGAGGCTGACTACAAAAGCCAAAGCAGATTCTGCTTATCATACCATTGTGGGTATAGAACAACGTGATCCTTCTGTAGTTCATTGGCAAGAGGGTAATACCATCACAGTACGGGTATTTCCTTGCACACCTAAAGAAAATCGCATGTTTAAGATTGGTGTAACCAGTCCGATGCGTAAAGAAGGAAAGCAGCTGATCTATCAACCAATATTTTTAGAGGGTCCGGTGGCCAACAACGTTTTAGAAACCACCCAGCTCACCTATTCAGGCAATATAACAGGATTAAAACTGCCCAAAACTTTTAAAGAAACGGATCGGAATGTTTATTTAAATGAAGAAAAACAACAATTGAACGCAAGCATTTCATGTTTGGCTCCTCCATTGTCAACAGCAGCATTTTCTTTTGCCGGCAGCAATTATCAACTCGCCAATTACAATAAAAAATATAAATTATTTAGTCCCGATCTCATATATCTGGATATTAACCGCAGCTGGAGTAAAGCAGAATTCGATTCGGTTTGCACAATGGCCCAAGAAAAACCTGTTTATGTTTTCGACCATAAGATGATCAAACTTACACCGCAAAACCGCGAAGCGCTGTTTAACAAACTTTCTGACTATACTTTTAGCTTGTTTCCTGTTCAGGAAATTAGTGCTCCAGAAAAAACACTACTAGTATCGAAGGGAGGGGTACAAACCCCTAACCTAAACGACCTGGCAGATAGCCATTTTAGTAAGGAGCTTATAAATTATTTAAAAGCGCCAAAACAGATCCATTTTTTTAACCTGGGATTCTTAGAAAGTCCATATTTGAAAGCATTAAAAGAACTTCGGGTATTTAACTATGCATCTGGAAGTACGGAAGATCTGAATAAATTAATGGCCAATCATTTATTTATTCAGAATCAAGAAAACGAGCAAACTGTTGTAATTGAAGATGCGGCTTTAATGATAAAAAAAGTAGATGATGTACAGGCACAAAATGCACCTGATCATTTGTTACGCTTATTTGCTTATAATGATATCATGAAAAAAGTAGGGCCAGATTTTTTCTCTAAGAATTACATCAAACCTGATTTAGTTGCAGAGGCAGAGCAAGCTTTCATTGTATCGCCTGTATCAAGCTTAATCGTACTTGAAACACAAAAAGATTACGATCGTTTCAATATTGAGGAGAACAAAAACAGTTTAAAAAATGCTTCAATGAAATCATCGGGTGCCGTGCCAGAGCCACACGAGTGGGCACTCTTTGCCCTGTGCATCATCGTTGTGAGTTGTATGTTGTTTAAAAGGAAAGATAAAAAGACTATCGTATGTTAGCTATCAATCTTAAAAAACCAGTTTTTCCCTTTATGCTTGCAGGAATAAGTTTCTTGTATCTTATTATATTGTTTTGGTTTCTACCTGGCTTTTTAAACTGGGGTGTAAATTTATATACTGGTCTGTTAGTTGCGCCATTTATCTGTAACCTTAAACGTGGTCAATTCTCTTTAAGGTACTTAATTCCTGCTGTTATAACAATTGTTTTAGCTATTTGTATACCAGTTAAGACCCTGTTTTTTATTGCGTTGTTATTTGCAACATTATTATTTATAGAAAATAGCCTGGGCAAGTTAAGCGAAGCCTTTTTGTTTTTACTTTTTCTCCTTTCTCCGGTATTTAAATATCTTATCTCCACTGTCGATTTCCCCATTCGCTTATGGCTTACAACCAGGGTAACCGGGCTTCTTAATGCAATAGGTATGCATGCCACTGCTGTTGGGAATATAATTGAACTCGAAAAACATAGTTTTGCCGTAGATCCGGCCTGTGCAGGCTTAAATATGCTTGTTATATCGCTAATTATCTGTTTATTCTTATTGGTATATTACCAACAACGGACCAGCAAACAGCTGCCATTTATAGTCATTGGAGCGCTGTTTTCCCTAACTATCGGATTAAACATCTGCAGCAATTTTTTCAGGATCTTGTTATTGGTACTTTTTAAAAGTATGCCCGGTACCGTTTTTCATGATGTGATCGGGCTAATCTGCTTATCTATTTATGTTATCCTGCCATTAATATTTATTTCTAAACTTATCATCAAACGCTTTTCGATGGTCAAACAGATTTCTATTCAAAGCAAGTCAGGAAGTTATAATATCAGGTTTCCGTTATTACATATCTCCTTAATAGCTTTGCTAATTTTTATCGCTCGGAATATTGTAAAAGCCGATCAATTGACGCCTATAAACAATCAGATTCAATTATCTGGCTTTAAGAAGGAACAATTGGAAACAGGAATATCCAAGTTCGAAAATAACGAAGCCTTAATCTATATCAAGCCTGCTGCATTTTATGTTCCCGGGCACGACCCTAAACTATGTTGGACAGGCAGTGGTTATGACTTTAATCATATTAAAAAAGAAAGAGTAGCCAATACTGAAATTTACACTGCCATCCTCAGCAAGGGAACTGATCGGATTTATGCTGCCTGGTGGTTCGACAATGGTACGGTTAAAAGTATTGATCAGCTATTTTGGAGGTGGACCGGAGCAACGGGATCGAAGCTTTTTTATCTGGTAAATGTAAATGCGAACAATCGTAAAGACCTGCACCGTCACGTTGCACAATTACTTGCAAATCAACATTATTTAACCAGCAAGCTATGAATACAGAAGAACAAAAATTAAGGCTACACTCCAAAACATACATCTGCACAATCATTGTAGGATTAGCCATAAGCGGTTTAACCGCTTTTCCGTTAGAAACCGAAATGGCCTATCTGTTTAAACACAGTACAATTTTACCAAGTAGTCTTCAAATCTGGATCGGAGCGGTTTATCAGGCGCTTAAAGCGACCAACCTGCGCTATCCATTTTTAAGTTATGGTACCGATTGGCTGGCTTTTGCACATATTATGCTGGCTGTGCTTTTTATCGGCCCATTAAAAGATCCTATCAAAAACAAATGGGTGATCGAATTCGGTATCATCTGTTGTATCGCGATTATTCCATTGGCCTTAATTGCCGGAAACATCCGTCATATTCCTGTATTTTGGCAAATAATAGATTGTTCTTTTGGCATCATCGGCATTATTCCGCTGATACTATGCCGCATCAACATCAAAAAAATTGAAATATTAGAAGAGCATTATGGATTATGGACTTTGTAGATAAACATTCTATCGTAAGGAAAATATGGGGCAATACAGATGTTGTTCTTTTTATTTTTGCCGGCGCCGCAGCAGAATTTAGCCTGAATAAAGCTGTTGATTGGTTGTATTTTACAGGCAAACTGCCTAAAGATCCATTGGGAAGATTGTTTTCTACCGTTGCCTATGCGCAAAAAATCGTTTTTTCCACTGTAACTGATGCCCATGCAGCGATAGACCAGATTACCATGATCCATCAGCATGTAGAAGCTGGAAGAAATGCTAAAATTCCAGATTGGGCCTATAGAGATGTACTATTTATGCTGATTGACTATTCCATCCGTGCTTTCGAGGTACTGGAAAGAGCGCTTACTTTAACAGAAAAGGAGGAAATATTTACCACGTTTTATAAAGTCGGGTATCGCATGGAAATAAATGGGCTTCCTCCTCATTTTGCGGCCTGGCAAACCATGCATGAACAACAGTTACAGGAAAATTTAATTTATAGCTGCTTCTCCCATGATCTTTTTGATCAGTACAAAAAACACCTGGGTGCAATGAGGTATTTATTAATGCGAAAAATACAAGCCCTCATCGTTCCACTTAAAGTGAATGAATTGCTTAAACTGGGGGAAGGAAAACCAATTAAATCAATACTTACTTTATACAAAATAAGCAGAAAACTGAAAGTGAACAAACCGTTAAGAAACTTAATTCTCCCGGCAGCATACAAGGCACAGATTTTAGCCCTCGAAACTTTTTAATCGCAAAAAGAAGTTGTATACGTAAATATCGTTGTCATCCTGTCCAAAGGACTCCTGTGGAGAGCCTGTCGAAGGGCCTCTTAAGTACGCTTTGAGGTGTTTCGACAAGCTACCATTGACAGTGTTCAGTAGAGTGGTCGTCATTGCGAGAAGGAACGACGAAGCAATCTTTCCTGCTAGCCATCCTTGCTAGAAAGATTGCTTCGTCGGCTGAAAAAGCCTTCTCGCAATGACGACACTTGGAGGTAATTTATCTCCACTAATATTTCCTGTCATTTATATTAATTTATAAAATAAATTACTCTTCAGGATGACAATTACATTTATGATACAGCTTCATTACAACCTTTTATTTCCAATCAAACGGCAGATACCAGTTGGCCGGATCCATTAATTTTTGCCTGGTAAGGCTTGCATTAGGGTTGCCTGCTTTTAACAGTTTTTGGTAAATCCGATCTGCTAAAAAGGCTGGGTTATTCTGTCTTCGGGCAATACGGACCAAATCAGGCCAGCGGTTACCTTCAAAAGCAAGTTCCAATGCGGCCTCATCAATTAATTTGCCTTCTAAGCCTATCATATCCGTCTGATAGCTCACATCGATCGCATTTACTACTGCCCTACCTCTAATGCCACAATTACGGTACCAGGTACCCGAAACATCGTTATTTTTTCTGGCATCGAAATAATAAGGTGAGGTTTGCGGATAAGGGGTAATCATCGTATTTAATTCAGCTACTGAAACAGGGGCCTGTGCTCCGGCAGTAATGGTACCTACATAATAGGTATTCCTGATCCCCGTGTTTAGCAATGCCCAGCCCAATTTGGTCTGTCCGTCTCTATTAGCAGCTTCCGAAAAACGCAGGTGCAATAAAGGCGCCCTGTAAATGCCCCACTTACCGCCATTATCGGTTAGTTTGGTAATTTCATCGCCCATGGCAGAAGCATTGAAGGATAATTTGCTCCTCGGATCGAAAGGAACGCCGCTAGTGGTGACCTGGCTATTCCACAAGTCTTTTATAGCCTGCGAAGGTTTTATCTGATAGCTTTTAAGTGGCGAACACAAATCAATCATTGGGTTTACAGGTTTAAAAGCGGTATTATAAGGCATGGCCCATAACCACTCAGTGCTCCATGGGTTCGATGTGGTTGGCAAGGCAAAAATAGCACGCCAACCTGCATCTAAACTATTTATCAAACTACTGGCATCTTGCCCACTTCTACTAAACAAAACGGCTAAATTGGCATAAGCCACATCACCAGAGTTATTGATTTTGTAAAAGTTAAACCTAAAGTTATCATTCGCATTGCCATTTTCGGCATTCATCAGCTTGGCATAATTTTCGGCTGCTTTAATATAATTGCCTTTCCACAGGTAAAGATCGCCCAACAGGAAAGCCTTTGATGCAAACAGTTTTTGAGTATAATTCCCATCAATGGTTACCAATAATGA
The DNA here is from genome assembly GCF_058801365.1 of Pedobacter sp. GW822-FHT03F06. Taxonomy (NCBI): domain Bacteria; kingdom Pseudomonadati; phylum Bacteroidota; class Sphingobacteriia; order Sphingobacteriales; family Sphingobacteriaceae; genus Pedobacter; species Pedobacter sp. GW822-FHT03F06. The sequence goes on along the minus strand of NZ_JBXANE010000009.1, from coordinate 242,207 downwards.
TGTGCCTGTTGGATAAGCATAAGCTTCTTTATAGGGCAGGCTCTCGTTAAAGGTGATTAATTTATCCAGGAGCTGATCGAATGGTGTTTTTGGGTAATTGGCCAGGTTTTTTAAATCATCTACCGTTTCTATCGCATCAGTGATATAAGGTATGCTGCCATATTGAATACCTAAATGCAGGTAAATCCAGCTCCTTAATGTGGCAATATCTGAGTAGCGTTTGTTGTAATCATCAACACTCATCCGGCGATCATCGACCATCATTTTAAAGTTTTTGAGCACATCGTTACAATTCACAATCACCTGATAATATGGTCTTGGGTCTACATACTGATTGTTTTTTGTTTCGGTATGTGATGATAACTCCTGCAGATCGGCACTTGATCTGGAGGTCACATCCACCAGATCGCCACGCAGTTCGTTCTGCAGGACATACAGTTTTTCCAGGCCCAAAAATTGGCCGTAAATACCAATAACCGCCGCATCTGCATCAGATACTGTTTTAAAAGCATTTACACTATCCAATTTATCTTCGGTAGGTACATCAAGCATTTTTTTGCAAGACCACGAACCTGCCGATAAAATACCCAACAGTAAAAGGGATGCAATTTTTTTATTTATGTTCATTTTCATGAGTATATCTTTCTTAATTATAATCCAACTCTAACACCTAGCTGAAACGATCTGAACTGCGGCTCAAGTGTAGTATCTACACCCTGGCTAAATAAGCTTCCTGAGTTACTAAATTCAGGATCATAACCTAAATAATTGGTTACGGTAAACAGGTTATTAGCCGTAGCGTAAATTTTTGCGTACTTAATGGCTTTCAGTTTTAAGGGTACATTATAAGTTACATTAACGGTTCGCAAACGTAAGTAAGAACCATCTTCAATCCAGCGGTCAGAAAAACGGGCGTTCCCTACCGGATCGCCATAAGTAGCTTTTGGTACCGATGTAACTTGTCCATCACCTCTCCACCTGTTGCCAATATTTGGCGTTTGGTTGTAATAAGTGCTTCCTGATTCTAATTGAGCCCTGGTATAATTGTAAATATCGTTACCACTAACAAAGGTGATTAAAGCATCTAAACTCCAGTTTTTGTAGGTGAAGGTGTTGTTAAAGCTTCCAAATAAATCCGGATTAGGATTACCAATAACGGTGCGGTCGGCATCATCAATGATCTTATCGCCATTGCTATCGGTAAACCTTACATCTCCCCCTGTAAATGGCACCAGTGCTCCTAAACTGTTGCGGCTAGATAAACCTGAGGCAGCGGCCTCTGCATTGGTTGCAAAAACACCATTGGTTTTATAACCGTAAAACTGATTGGCCGACTGACCAATCTGGCTGATATAAGCACCACCTGCATAACTGGTTATAACTGAATTTCCATCAGGTAAACTGGTAATTTTATTGGTTGATGTACCGATGGTTAAACCTGCATCCCATTTTAATTTTTCATTTAAAATCCGACCGTTTAAGGCTAAATCTAAACCATTTGTCTGCATGCCACCATTATTATTGATAAAAGAAGCAGTACCCGTAACAACGCTCAGCAATTGATAGCTTAACATATTTTTGGTGCTGTTTCTCCAATAATCTAAACTGATGCTTAGGCGTTCGCTAAAAAAGGAACCATCAATACCCGTATTAAACTTGCGAACGGTTTCCCATTGTAGATTCGGATTCGCAAAATTGCCGGTTACGATACCCCTGATGCCCAATACATTTTGAGAGGTATAATATTTTCTGGCGGTATAATTCCCTACATCATCATTTCCAACCAAACCATAGCTCATTCTTAATTTCAAAAGGTCAACGCGGTGTAAATTGCGCATAAATTTCTCGGAAGAGATTACCCAGGCAGCACCAACGGCCGGTAAAACGGCATAACGGCTTCCATTAATCCTCAAACCATCATCGAAGTTTAAGAAACCCTGATCGGCCTTTGCACCAAAACGTGAAGAACCGTCTACAGCCATCGAAAAATTAACGAGGTATTTATCAGCGTAGCTATAATTGGCAGACAGGTAATTGTTTAGCGTACGCCATTTCCCAATATCACCACCAAATGTTCTAAAAGCAGCATTACTGTTCCCAATGCTGATCAATTCATCTGTTGCAGAGTTAAAACCCAACGCATAATCCTGTTCGCTTTCGCTCTGTGAATAGCGTGTACCAACAATTGCATGTAATTTACTATATGAACCGAAAGATTGATCGTAAGTTAAGCGCAGATCGTTAAACACATTAAAAAACCTTCCTACCTGTGTACCTAAACGACTATCGCCTACATAGTTGGAAAGTGTATCGTTGGTTACCCCTTTTCTTGGAATAAAAAGTGTTTCCTGTGTTTTATCGTAAGTTACACCACTTAGGTTAGATAGTTTAAAGTTTTTGTTGAAAGTAAAATCGAAATTGATGTTTCCATAAAACCGATAAGCCTTTTTTAAATTTTGTCCTTTCTCGATTAAAGCTCTTGGATTACTCACCTGTAAGGTATCATAATCCGCTAAATTCGGTGAAACTGCCCCAGTTGAATTTATCTCATTCCTGGCCATAAAAGGCGATTTAACCAAAGCTAAAAACAACGGGTTGGTTACAGGAGCAATTCCCTGATCTTTTAAACGCTGTTCGGTATAGGTAAACGATAAACTAGTGCTTCCCTGTAGTTTTTTAGTCAGGTTTAAATCGCTATTAAACCTTGTGCTGTATTTTAAATTATCAGTACTATCAATTACCCCCCTATCTCTGGCATAAGCAGCAGACAATGCATACTTGGCAATATTATCACCACCGGTTACCTTTAAAAAATAGTTCTGATCGAAACTGCTTTTTAACACCTCCTTCTGCCAATTGGTTTCGTTATGGTATTTAAAATAATCGGGATTGGTTGGACTATCGTTCATATAAGGTTTTGCGGCAATGGCACTATTGCTTAACCCCTGACTTTTTAAAATATCGGAAAGATATAACCTATAATCAGAAGTTCCCATTACAGGTAAGTTTTTAGGTTTGAAATTAAAACCTGCGTAACCAGAAAAATCGATATTGGTAGCCAGATCGTGTGCACGGTTAGTGGTAATTAATACGACTCCATTTGCCGCTTTTACCCCATAAGTTGCTGCCGAAGCCGCATCTTTAATAATACTGATGTTTTCAATATCCCGAACATCGATAAATTGAAGCGGGTTGTTAACATGGCCTTTAATGAGCGATGTACCGTAATTATTGGCATCGAAAATCATCCCATCAACCACATATAAAGGCTGATTTGTAGCATATAAAGAATTAAACCCTCTGATGAGCACATCGGCGCCAACTCCGGGCGTTCCTGAGCGCCTGGTAACTTTAACCCCTGCGGCCCTGCCCTGAACATAACTCATTACACTTTCAGAATTACTGGCCCAGTTACCCTGCAAACTCACATTACTGATGGCGGGTATTGCCCTTGCCTGAGAAATTGTGCCTGTTGGTGTAACTACCTCATTGTAAACAGAAGTAAATGATAACGGGTAAAGTTTAGTTCTGATCTCTTTATCTTTGTAAACCGGTAGTACCTTGGTTTGGAAACCATTACCAGAAATAATAATACTGGCCTTATAATCAGGTACCACTACAGTAAATCTTCCTTTTTCGTCGGTAATGGCGGCGTTAAAACCAGTAACTGTAATATTAATACCCACTAAAGGCTTATTGGTATTTCCATCGAGCACAACACCCTTTATTCTTTCGCCCTTAACTGCGCGGGCCTTTACTTTTACGGTAGTGGTATCTGTTTCGGTTTTCATCGAATCTACTTCCTGTGCCTGTGCAGCTAAGCCAAACACCAGTAAGCAAAGCAATATGCCCCAAACTTTTTTTATCGTTGTAAAATTATACATAGTATTTTTTTTGAAAGCAAGATTCATAATTAAGGTAAAACTGGTTCGAAGCGGAGATAATCCAATATGAGCGTACTTACATTTACATTCGTACTGTTTGCAGCGGTTAACCTCACCTGAAAATTGCCAAACTGTGCCGGCGTATATTCTCCTAAGTAGGTTTCGTTATAGGTTAAGGGGTTTACCAGATGGGTATAAAACAAAGTATAACTTACTGTGGCAGGGTTAAAAAAGAAATAACGCTGCGTAAATGCTGCAACCTGTGGATCGCCGGGCAAACCAGAAATGGCCCTTGCGTAAACTTTATATTTTACCACGGGTAAATTGGCTTTTGTATAAAACACACCAAATTCGGCATACTTATGGTCATAAACCTCGATATCGTTAAAGGTTTTCCCTAAATTATCGAGTTTTGTTCGGTATAAAAGCGTACGTGCAGCACTAATGGACTGTGGTTTTTCACCCTCTATTTTAAATTCGGGTATTTTATCCTTTAAACGGAAAGGCAGCGCATTTACAACATGCACCATCCCGTTACTGGCGCTGTAGGAACGGATAATATTAGCCTTATTGACCGGCACTTTTACGCCCTGTAAAGAAATCAGTGTATCTGGCAATTTTTCAATCGGGTAAACACCTTTAACGGTTAAATCTTTCACCAAAAAGTAGGAAGCATTCAAATTCGGATTTACACTTGGATAATAGGTTGAAAGTTTTGCCGATTCGGCTGTAAAAGCGGCATCCTGCAATATAAAATAAGTGTATTGCTGACTTTCGTCTCTCAGATCGGCTATATTTACCCAGTAAGTATTCCTGGATATCATTGGCGGATTGGGTGCAAAAATCGGATTACCCAATGTATTATAACCAATAACAGTAGCGTTTGCGGTATCGATAACGGTAATCGACAGGTTATTAATGTAGTTTTTTTGCAAAGCACCATCAGTACTGCTGAGCATATAATCCCAAATATTCTGTTTGGTTGGAACAGCCTGATCTATGGTGTACAATACCCCATTTTTTACAAATTGGCCAGCAGCCGAAACAGTGCCTTCTTCAAATTTAGTGCTGGTAAAAACACCAAACTTATTGTTAAGCAGTTTCAACCTTGTAGTATCGCCCCCTTTGTTTAATGGGAAAGTAGATAATGCAATATGGTTGGCAACAAAATCTTTTAATTTTGCAGGATCAGAAACAATTGCTGCATCTAAACTGGCTAAAGCCTGATTGGTTGGTGCCCAAACCGTATAATTTTGCGCACCTGCAAGCACCTTATCATAGCCCGTAGTTTTAACATAACCGTTAAAAATACTGAGGTTCGCCTGGGCATCTAGCTTTTGTGCAAGATCTAAACTGTTATCTACATTGGTAAGCTCGTTATGAAGTTCCAGGCTATCTTTACAGGAATATAAAACTGTACCGATACTGAGCAGGGCAACGTATATTATATATTTTCTAGTCATTACTTATATTTTTAGTTCTATGGCTCAATTAGTTATGGACGTTTATAAATCAGGCCCGACGGACTAAATCTTGGATAGTTCTGATCATCATCAATTGGAATAAAATGAATCATATCCATATTCATAATTCCACTTCCATTACCACGCAGCGTAGTAAACCTAACCCAGTGTTTATCAGTTGTTTTAATATCTACTACCCCGGCCAATTTCCCGACCATAACCGACCATAAGTTATTCTGTGAGATAGGCTGTAAACCATTTACACCATTACTTACATCGGCAGTTGTGGCCATATAGCGTTTAAAGCCGTTGGTTAACATTAATCCATCTGCAGAAGGCAAAGCAGCATTAGCGGTAGGTACACCAGAACTGCCTAATGTTTGCGCAAAATCGACCAAATTTGGTAATAACTGCTCTTGTGTTGTGCCTACATCTACCCCAACCTGTGTAAGCGGTCCGGAGCCATTGTAGGTGTAACAGATCCAAACTTTGTATTTACCTTTTACCAGCATAGGTGTTCTGATTTCCATCCAGATCGAACGTGCGGTATTACTGGTGGTCGGGTTAAATTGAATTACATCTCTGTTGGCATAACTCCTCCCATCAGATGCGCCGATTGGCGTTGAGGAAACAGCATAAACAGGACCAATTGTATTTGACCGGTAAGCATCAAGCCTAATACCTGCGGTAATCAATTTTCCGTTTTGTAAAAGCTGAATGGTTTGTCCGGGCGCACGCCAGGCCGCTAATAATTTTAATTCCGGTTGATCGCCTATATCGAAGAAAACCCCCGTAGGCACCCTCGGTTTAATTTTGTAAAAACCTTTCGATTCGTGTAAAACCCCATTGGATGTAGTAACATTACTGAAAGTTCTGTTTACTTCTACTCCGGGCTCAATCACACCATTAAACTCATCATCATTTAATAAGATTTTCGTTCCAACTAATTTTGTGGTTACAATTTCACTAGGCACCAAAGTAGATAACGAAGGTGAAGAAACAATATCAGGTGTATAACTTGCACCTGTAGAAATATGATATGCCACATACATCCACAAACTATCGGTATGGCTTTTGGGATTACCCGTTTTAGACAGTTTGGCTTTTAAGGCCGCATAATTACTAAAACCAGCAGCTTGTATTGCCGAATCGGATTCGAGAATTACCGTTTGAAAACGACGGGTAGTATCAGGAATAGCCGATTGCACATAATTCAACGAATCATAGAATCCGGTTTCTTTTAAGGCTTGCGTAAAAATACTATACCTGTTGTTCGTTTCTATACTTGCTGCCAATGTTTTGGTTGATGGTATTAAAACATGGTCGATAACGTGGATAATACCGTTACCTACCCTTACATTAGATTGGGTAATGAGTGCCTGTTTGTTGATGATAAAACTACTTACACCATCTTTAAAAGTAACACCAGTTTGCAGATACTGACCATAAAGGGTGATCTGGGTTAACTTACCGTCGGTAAATTTGCCTGTAGCAACAGTATCTGGCAAAACATGGAAACGAACAACGTCTTTCAGTTCTGCAGCTGATAATTGGTCTACTGCTGTTTTATTTAAACTTTTCAACCAATCGTTAACTGCATTATTATCAGGCGTAAACATGGTGTATTTACCATATGCGGCCAAATAACCTTTTGTACCCGATCTTTCTAAAATTTGGGTAAACAAAGAAAATTTTTCAGGATTTTTCTCCAAAAATCCGGTAATGTTTACATCATCAGTAGTACTTAATGTTAAACTTTCTCTTTTACAGGCATTAATCACGAAAATTATAAATGCGCTGAGTATAACCAAATAGGTAATGTTTCGGATGTCTAATTTCACTTTCATATCACTTATTCTATTTAGTGTAAAATGGATTTTGTACAAGATTAGGATCTGTAAATAACTCGCTCTGATAAATCGGCAGGTAATGGCTATTGGGATCTCTAAATTTGGTAATGGCCGATTGTTGAAGCGTAGGCGATACTGTTTTAGCTGCAAGATCTAACAGAATATCAATACGGCTATAGTTATTGCGCTTGGCATGGCGTAAAAGGTCGAACCATCTTTTGCCTTCAAAAGCAAATTCTCTGGCACGTTCGGCCAAAATATAATCGCACAAAGCTTCAGTTTCTGAAGGATCTACAGTAACTTTTGTAGCATTTACAGCATTCCGTCTTAATCTCAGTTCATCAACCAATGCCAAAGCTTCTACACCACCTCCGGTTAAGGCCAAAGCTTCGGCTTTAATCATCATGATATCTGAATAACGGTATGCCTGCCATTTTACGTAAGAAGGATTTTCCGTACCATACTTTTGAATGGTAAAGGCCGCATTATAATAAGAGCCAGGTCTGATATCATAGTTATTATCCGGATCAACATCATCTGGAATAAAGATTTCGGTACTCAAAAACGGGGAACCTATAAAACGTCGTCTTGTATTTACCAATAAAGTATAAAATGGGTTTTCAATCGCCTGGTCAAATTCAAATATGGTTTCGATGGATGAGCCTTTAAAAAACACATTATTGTACCAGCCAGAACCTGCACCAACCAGGGCAAATCTTTGCGAGTTGATGATTTTATTACACTCGGTAATACAGTTCGGATAATCTTCCATCCACAGGTACACATCGGCCAGCAACGCATTTACGGTAAATTTGGTCACTCTACCCTTATCAAATCTTGTGCTACCATAAGTGGTAACCGCGCCCTGCTCTGCTTTTTTTAAGTCGGCAACAATCTGTTTTAAAATATCGGCCTGTTTGGTTTTCGGCAGATCCTGTAAATCGGTATCTTTTACCGTGGCTGTTAATTTTAAGGGTACATCTCTAAAAGTGCGCAACAGGTAAAAATACATGAGACTTCTTAATGTAAGCGCTTCGGCCACATAACCGTTCAATGCAGCATCGGTAAAAGTGGGATCGGTAGCTTTAACACCAGGCGCAAAATCGAGTACCGTATTGCAATAGTTAATGGTTCGGTAAAATGCTGCCCATCTTGCTGTTGTATTATCCTGGGTAATATTTACATTGATAATATCCGTTTCTTCTGTTGTAATACTAGGCCCGGCTGCAATCATATCTGCCCTAAGCTCGCCATACATAAACATGTACTCCAATAAAGATTTATCGCCAATACCCGGAGGAGGCGCCAGTAAAGAGGTATAACAACCAGAAACTGCTGCTAAAACATCTTCTTTCGTTTTCCAGAATTCCTGTCTGGTAATCCCATCTCGAGGTTGAAGATCGAGCCATTTGTTGCAGGAGCTGCTCATCACCAGCATCATCAATAAACAAGTGCTATATAAAATATTTTTCATCAGTTTTGAATTAAAAGTTAGCAGTTAAACCAAAAGTTATTGTTTTAATTGGCGGCGTGGTGGAATTATCTATCACCGTGTTCGACCCATTTAACTTAATTGGCACCTCTGGGTCCTGACCAGTATATTTAGTGAATGTTAAGATATTCTGAACGGTTAGATTGGTGGTAAGCGATTTCATACCCAACCTCTTCATAAAGGTTTTGCCAAAATCGTACTTTAACACCACCGAGCTCAATCTTAAAAATGATCCGTCTTCAATATAGCGGTCGGAACCTAAAAAGTTATAACCTGTACCGTACATGGCTCTCGGCATGTCGGTAACATCGCCCTCTTTTTTCCACCTGCGCAATACCGCTGTACTTTGGTTATTAAAACCGTACATATTGGTGGTGTTAATTTTAGTACCATTGATAATATCGTATCCGGTACGGAAAGTAAAGTTAAAACCTAAACGAAGGTTTCCGTTGATGGTTAGGTTAGATCCAAATCCTCCTGTTAATTTCGGGTTACCATTACCGAGGTACACAATATCTTTATAATCGATGTTTCCATCATGGTTGATATCTTCATACATGGCATCGCCAGGCTGGAAAACATAATCGATGGATGGATAGGCAAAACGCATATAAATTTTATCGCCGTTAGGTCCAACAATCTGGTTTCCGTTCTCATCCAGTGCAACTGTTGCATTTTTATCAGGATATACACCTTTAAACTTGAAACCGTAAAACGACCCGAAAGGATTATTTTCCTGCACAAATACTTTATACACATTGTTGCTGGTTACCCTACCTTTATTTTCTCTGGGGTATAATGGCGAAACCTCGCGGATTACGTTTTCGTTGTGCGCAATATTGAAAGCAAGATCTAGTCTTATCTTTTTCTTTTTGATCACAGTAGCATTCAGGTTTACTTCCCATCCCTGGTTATCCATAGTACCCACGTTCATATCAACCCCTCCATAACCGTTATAACTCGCTACCTGTAAGCCTGGATAAAACAGATCGGTAGTACGTTTACGGTATAAATCGAAATCGATATTTAAGTTTTTAAAGAGGTTTAAGGTAATGCCGAGGTTGGATTGAGTAACAGTTTCCCACCTTAAATCGGTTAATTCCATATTGGTAGAATACACCCCTGCATTATCCAAATAACTAAAACCGTAATTCTGATAAATATTGAAATAAGAATAATCGTAACGCGGCACATTACCACTTTTACCGTAGCTGGCCCTTAAACTAAAATCATCTACATATTTATTGGCCTTTTTCATAAAAGGTTCACCAGATATCCGCCAACGGCCAGAAACTGAAGGAAAAATACCATATCGGTTAGCAGCACCAAACCTGGAATTACCATCGCCCCTGATACTACCATTAATGATATAACGGTCTAAAAATTTATATTGAACATTCGCCAATAAACCAACTGACCTGGTTTGCCCTAAAGATGAGCTTGCAGAACCTGTGTAATTGGTTCGGCTATCAACAGATGGGTCGGATAAATATGATGATGCGGTATTGGTAGAAAACAGGTACTGCCCGGTTCTGCGGCTATCTTCACTATCAAAGCGCAAAAAGCCAACAATATCGTGTTTATCGTTCAGTTTAGGCGTATAAGCCAAGGTCATACTGGTGTTCATGGTGAATGAATCGCCATCAGCATCTGAAGCTGTATTGACAACCGATTCGGTATAAGGGCGGCCTGTTGCAATCTGTGGAAGGAAGGTTTTTACTTTGGTATTGTTAATATTTACCATAAAACTTCCATTAAGGCGTAACACACTTGGCAAGATTTCGTACTGTAAACTAAATTTTGGTGTAATCCGTTCTCCCAATTGATGGTTGCTACCTGCTGATGCCATCGCTAAAGGGTTAAAAGTTCCGGTTACTCTTTTATTATCAAAATTATAGAAGAAAGCGCCTTGTGCGGTTGCCGCAGGGCTGAAAAAATTTGAAGTTAAATTCCCATACTCATCGTACTCGTAAATGCTCTGGTTAGGCATTTTGGTATAAGCTACATCTCTAACATTCTGCGTAAAAAGTCCATTCTGATCGATGTGTGTATAAGAAATATCAGAACTGAACCTGATTTTGTTCGACACCATATAATCTAAGTTAACCCTTGCCGAAACACGGTTTAAATCGGTGCCAATGGTAGTACCTGTTTGGTTAAAATAATTTATCGAAGCACGATATCTGGCTTTTTCGCCACCACCGGAAATAGATAGGTTATGATCTTGAAGGTACCCTACCCTCGTTATGGCCGATAACCAATCGGTATTGTTGCTATAATTATAGTAATTATAGGGATCGTTCGGATCATATTGAAATTGCTTTGCAAATTCTGAAGTAGAAAACTGACGGCCCGCATTATAATATTCTTCCAAAACAAGTGACGAATACTGGTTACCATCCAACATCGGGATCGGACTTGGCTGTTTAGAATACGAACCTTTAAAATTATAGGAAATAGCTGGCGGACCAATTGAACCTCTTTTAGTGGTAATAATCAATACACCGTTTGCTGCTCTCGATCCCCAAACCGCTGTAGCCGCGGCATCTTTTAGCACACTGATTTCTTTAATATCGGATGGGGCAATATTTAATAACTGACCATAATTGTTCTCATCAGAGGTGGCAAAGTTAAAATCAGAAGGAATGGTAATGTCGTAAGGCATACCATCCAATACAATTAGCGGATCGGTAGCACCATTAATAGAAGATGTACCACGGATACGGATCTGCATCGGCGCGCCCGGGTCGCCTGTACTGGCGGTAATATCAACCCCTGCCATGCGGCCTTGCAAGGCCTGATCAATTGATGCTGATTGGAGATCTTCTAGTTCTTTGGCATCGATGGTAACGGTAGCCGAAGTCTGATCGCGTTTATCAATCGTCATTCCACTTCCATTGTTCGTTTTTGCCCTCGAAACAATCTGAACTTCATCCATTTGATTTTCAGAAGGTTCCAACTGAAAATTAATAACAGGCTTATCGATATTAACAGGTGCCGAAGACCTATAACCAATATATGAGACCGATATTCTGTAGGTTTTATCTGCTACCGGCAAAGAATAGTTTCCATCAATATCTGTCGAAACGCCTTTAATTACCCTTTTATCTTTATCAACAATTACAACAGATGCACCAATAATGGGCTGCTTATCTTTTTTATCAATTACCTTACCCTTTACATAGTTAATTTGTTGTGCATAGCCTAGTGATGATACCAACAAACAGCATAGTAAAATAAAAAAACTATAATTATATCTTTTAGTCATCTCGGTTTAGAATTGATATTTTAAATAAGAATTGATTTGGTGAATCACCGTTCTGTTAGATAATACGTTGCTTCTATCGGTTGTACCGAGCAAAACATTTACAGAAGTATTGGTTACATCTCTTAGCGTGAGTGTATTGGTGGTATTGGTAAATACAGTAACCTTGGCTGCATCTCCCGAATCGTTTTTAAGCAAACTTTCAAAAGAACCTGTTTTCTGTCCGTCGCTTGCTACCGTGCTTTTAATAATATGGTATTGGATAAATTTGGCCACCTTGCTAATATCTCCGGCATCTGTTGGCGCATAATTCGGTGCTCCGTTGGCTAGTTTTGGCAATAATCCTGCGGTTACCGCAGCTTGTATAGCCGCATTTGTAGGAATAAAAACGGTGTAAGAACTTCCATCGGTAACCCCTTGAATTGCACCTGTAGCAGCCGTATAAAGCGTAACGTTATTTTTAAGGTACTGAAAGAAAGAATAATAAGGATCGGTTGTTAGCGTACCATATTTTTCGATATGCTTGCTTACCGGAAGTACCGTATACATCAGTACTTTGGCAGCATAGGCATCAGCTCCATTAACAGCTGTGGCAACCGAATCGATCTTAATACTTTTATCAGCAACTGCTGGTAAATCTTCTGTGCCAGCTGAAGAGAAAAAACCATTGTTGTACTTAATGTATTCACCACCCGAAGTTTCTAAAATACCAGCTGTTGTAGCAAAATTTGGTACTGCACGGTCGCCCAGTGGGATAATATGCGTTTGCAAGAGTCGCCTTAAAATATTGAGGTCTCCCCTAATTGGAGAGGAAGGATAAAAGGGATCGTATGAAAACCCTAAACTTACCAGGGTGGCATCAGGAATGGGAATAACAATGTATTTTAAAGAGGCTGTTTTAATCGGAATAGCATAACCCAATACATCAAGCGCCTGTTTCATAATGTAATAGGTAGGATCTAAATTTACCTTCCCATACACGGTTGAAAATACATTGGCATTTTGGGCCGCGTTTACGCCATAAAACAATCCATTACTTAAAAATTGTTTATCTACCACGTTAGCAGGCGTAAGTTTCGTAGCTTCGCCCAAAAAGCTGTTAACGGTACTAAACTTGCTTGGCCATACGGTAGTTCTGTATAGGTGGGAATTGATAAAATCCCTGATGATATCGGACCTTAAAGAAAACAGTTCGTTCAGCTGTGCTTTATAGTTTCCGGGCTGCAACCTGTTTTTTGCATAATATTTTAACAGCACCTTTGCATAGGCCTCAACCGCATCATCTGTCGGTGCAAAAATGGTGTACATACCAATCTGCGCATCGTTGGCATCTTCTTTCAGGTAATTTTCGTTGTTAGGCGAAAAACCAAGTAACATGCTATAGTTTTTAGCGTAAACGTTATCGCTTTTACCCGTTAAAACCTGGTAACGGTGGGTAATGTCGGTATTTAAATTATAGCTTACATATTTATCCAAAAGAGATTTGAAAGCACCATATTGCGTTTTAGCACCTATATACTGATCGATACTTTGAGGAGGGGTAAGCACCTTATCTACGATATGGATTACGCCATTTTCGGCCACAATATCTTGCTCGATAATTTTCCCAGGGCCAACATTTTTCCCGGTATACTCGGTATTTGGATAAAAATAATTATAATCTAAAGCACTAATACCTGCAAAAGTGACGAAGGGGCTTAGAAAATAGGGCAGATTTTTATTGTTAAAATCGGTTGGCAAATAAGTTCCGTTTCGGTTACCCGCAATTACCTTTATCGCTTTACCGTCGTTATCTACGCCATCGTAAACAAAATCGTAATAAACGGTACGTCGTCTAAAACCAACATTTTTAACGAAACCCTTTGCCGTTAAATTATCGCTTAAACGTTCTACTTTTTCTCCATCATAGGTCATAGAATAACGTACAATTGCCGAAGCCAGGGTGGCATTTATCTCGGTTAAGTTATTTTCAGACATATAGGTGGTAAAAGCCGCATCTGTTGGTGCAAAAACCGTCCACGAACCTGCTTTACTTAAGGTTTCTTTATAGCCAGATTTATCTATACAATCTAAAAATCTGGTAAAATTCCCTTTGGCCTGAAGTTGTTGATAAATTGGATCGGCTAATGTTTCAGGACGGCCATAGAACTCATCAAATTCTTTTTTCCGGCAAGCGCTGAGAATGAATATAATCGTCAAATTGACGATTAAAAATTTTTGTAAAACTTTACTCATAGCAATTTCATTGGATAAACGGCCATTAAAATACTGGGCAATAAAAAGCTATGGATCTAAATCAATTAGAAATTAAAAATGCGAAAACTGACTTAAAAGGGTGAGTAGATTTTTACTGCATAGAATCGTATTAACGTTCGTTAATTAAATAGTTGGTTAAAAAGTTATTTGGTTAGTGAATTATTTCTTAAATATAAAAAGGAAGAACAAAATCCCCATCCTGTACTATCCTGTCTTCTTACTATAAAATATTATCATAAAAAGAGAATATCTATCTTCAGCGTAAGTAAATCGTTTTAAGTAAGCCTTAATGCCTTTAAAAAAAATTAAACAATAGCATTACTGATCAAAAAAAACATTAACAGTACAAGAAATAAGACAAAATATGAGGGCTATCCTGCAATTAGCAGTAGCTGTCGTGTTGTTTGGTTTAAAGCTATTTGCTATTCATCCATCCTTCTGGGATAGAAATTACACAGATGTTCATGGATCGGTTATCTTCGGACAACATCGCTGATTGGATTTCGATTTTTTTACCATCAGGGCTCATGGTAGGATGCGGATGATCTGCCGCTGTTTGTTTATGCCCTGCTGAGAGCAGTTTCATTTCGTGTGTTTTCCTGTTAATGAGGTAAATACTCCTCGAAAAATCGTCGCCAACGGCCCACTTGCCATCTGGCGAACCACTTACATGCCAAAGCCCGCTACCCGTAGGCGTTTGTCCTTCGATTCTCATTTCCCTTGTTCTTAAATTTACAATGGCTAGCCCGGTAGGTTTTTCGCGGGTACCTGACGGTCCCCAGGCATTTTCTTGCCCGGGATTGGCGCCATTTACATCTGTTTGTGGTGCAGCTACAGCATTTGTGCCAGGTACAGGCCTGTGCCCCATAATGGCCATAGCCACTTCATCACGCGAAATAACAGCTTCGTGGGTAACCCATTCATAATCGGCCTCTGGGTATAATGGCCGCAATCCTGTTCCATCAGCCAATACCGTCCAGGTTCGTTGTGGCGATTTCCCACCGGTTTCCCAGCAGAAAACAATTTCGCCTGCAAGCCAAGGGTTGGTTTGTATATGGCCTATCTGAAAAGGAACGGATACTACATACTTAATTTCGCCGGTATGAATATTCATCCCTGCAATACCCGAAGGGCCGGCACCCATTTTCCGCGGTCCAAAGTTTGGTTCGGGTTTAGTTCCTGCCGCAAGATGTTTAGCCGCTTCTTCTTTGCCCACCCTGAAATAAGCCCAGTTTTCATCGCCATCGAGCGCCATATCGCCACCTGCACCAATTTTTTCGGGTGTAGTTCCACAAACACGTTCATAAGCTGACACAGGTTTCATTTTACCAGATCTACTATCGGCAAATACCTTAGCCAGATTTACTTCTATAATTTTTACTGCGCCTCCTAAGCGTTTGCCCGTATCAATATTCCGCATGAAATATAGTTTCATCGATTTTCTGGACACATTCAACATTCCGGTGTAGCCACCTTCGGTAACCTGAACAAGATCTCCTGTTGTCTCATTTACGGCCATTGCTTCTCCTTTAACCCTGCCCGATCGGAATATCAACCACTGTCCATCAGCAGTCCACTGGTTATGCGTCTGATAAATCTTCGAATCTCCTGCAGGCGTGCTGGTTAGAAAAGTAAGTACAGCCCCCGTAACGGGATCCTTAAGCACTTTTCTTTCTGAAGGAAAACGTTTACCAATCTGTGCGTAACCGGGCTGATGATTAAGTACTAAAATGCAGGTAAAAGCGGCAATGAGAAATGAACAGGATGTATATTTCATCGTTATTTTGGTTAAAAGCAGCGTAGATTATTTATACATCTGAACTGAACTATCGTTTATTACGAAAGGATGCTCTTGTAACAAACGATAAGTTTCTGCTCCTGCCAAAAGCACCGGGCCATAACTATGTGCAGCAAAAACATTTATAGGCCTGTAATAGTAAAACGCAGGATCGAAACCCATGCCTGTACCCACACAAGTACCTTCTATCTGACCGTTTGCATTTATTTTAGTACTCACCGCATTCCAGGCCAACAGCGCCATAGGGCCATAGGCTTTGGCATCAAGCCAGCCTTTGTTTACTGCACGGGCAATGCAATAATTATAAATCGCGGTAGCTGATGTTTCTAAATAAGAATCGTTACGATCTAAAAGCTGATGCCAAAAACCTGTTCCATCCTGCAAAGCTGCCAAACCTTTTACATGTGCTTTTAACATTTGTAAGATATAGGGTCTACCTGGATGGTTTACAGGCAAGGCATCCAGCAGTTCTATTTTGGTCATAAGTGCCCAACCGTTGGCCCGCGCCCAATGAAACTGCGGATGGGGATCCATATCCTGAACCCAGCCATGCATATATAATCCTTTTTCTGGGTTAAACATCCGTTCGGCAAATAGCCTGTATTGCTTCACCGCTTCGTTAAAATATTTGGTCTCACCAGTTAATACACCCATCTGGGCCATTGCCGGCAGGCTCATGTAGAGATCATCAAGCCATAGTGTATTGGGCTGTGGCCTGTTCCTGGCCAGAGTACCATCTTTTAAACGGAACTCTTTGGTCATGATGTAATTTAAATAATGATCGATAACCGGACGGAGATCGGCTTTCACTTCTCCTGTTCGCTGCGCCTTAATCATTGCAGCAGCAATAGAACCTGCATCATCCAGTGCATGTGGATCTATTACTGAACGAACAGGCGTTACGGCCCCTTTATTTGTTTGTAAATATTTTTGATACGCAGAAACAACATTTGCCAAAAAATTAACCCGCTTAAGGGTATAATCTTTAAATTTTTGATCTCCCGTGGCGGTAGCAGCCTCCAGCATACCCGTATAAGTAACACCCCATTCGTAACTCGTTAAACGGTAGTCTCCGGGTTTAAATATCGAATTGGAATCTGCTTTTTTTAAATCCGAAACCACTTTTCCAGAAACCTTATCTTTCAGTTCGAAAGGGGTCGTTTTATCCAGGTAATTAAAAACGCGATCCAGCGATACTTTAACATCCGCCATTTTTGTTTCACCATAAGGTGTAACATAGGCCGGTTTTAACAGATGCAGCGGCGAGGTAACATCATTGCCTTTATGTTCTACATATTGAGCAAAAGCAGGTGCACCGGCACATAACGCAGTACAAAAGAACAGCATTTTAAATCCTGAAATTTTAATCGGATTAGCAGAAACAAACATATTGGATGGCTTAAACTATATCATTGCTCCAAACAGGAACAAAACATATAGGGGTTTATAATTGGTTAATCAAGCCAATCTATCATAATTAATAAGAATAAGCAACCTGCTCTGTCCTGCTTCTTCCGTAAAGAAATTATTACAGTATGGATGGCGTGAGTAATTAATAGGATTTACAATTTTAAGTTTGGCCTGTATTAAACAGGCTTTACAGCCACGAGCTGCATTTCTTTTTCCTTTCCGCGGAGCTTAATTGCACCCAACATCTGCGTGGTATAATGGTCTGTTAACTGAAGTTCTTCAATTAGTGCTATCGATACCAGCATCTCCTGGTTAAACTCCTTACACATATTCTGGATTCTTGAAGTGGTATTCAGTACATCTCCAGAGTAGGTGATATCTCGTTTTATAATCCCCACTTCACCTGCTATAATCTTTCCGCAATGAATACCTGCTTTAAAAGCAGGTATTAAACCATACTTTCCAATGTACTTATCCCTCAGAAGTAACAGATGCGCTTTGATATCAAAAAAACAATTGATGCATTTATTGTTTCTTAATCCTTCATCATAGCGCCAGGCAATTACCACTTCGTCGCCCACATATTGATATATTTCTCCCCTATTTTCTAAAATAGGATTGGTAATATCGATAAAGATATCTTTTAATAATTCGTGGTACTTTTTATCTCCGAGGCTTTCGGCAATGGAGGTTGATGAATTTAAGTCGAGAAACATAAAAATCCGTGATTCTTCTTTGGGTGTATTGTATTTTCCACTGATAATATCCCAGAAAATACCTTGTCCAAACTTACTGTTTATCTGCAGCAGCAACTGCGTTATGGAAACCACAAGGGCCCACACCAATCCGTTTTTTAAAAATCTTTTCGAGTCGCCCAGTTCATAGAGGCTCAGTATCTCGTTCACAATCAAAATAACGCCTAAAAACGATCCGGCTACAATTAAGAGGGTATAACCATAAGGCTTATCGTTATATTTTACATTTACAAAGAATACGAGTAAACTTCCTCCTAAAAGTGCCCCAAACAAGCCAATAACTGCATTTAGTACAATTGAAGAAATTAAGGTATAACCAGGCGCTGGCCCTAAAGAATTTCGGGTATGCAGCACAAGATCTTCAAAAATGGCAATTACCACCCCAGCCATCATCCAGGTCAGGATAATGACCAATAATTGTTGAAGTTTCTGCTGTGTTTGGCGATTGATTTTTACTGACATCGTGATTTTTATTCAAAACTACTGATTCAATATACCTTAACTTTTCACTAAAATAATGAATATAATCTTACATGTACCCTAATAAACAATTGAAATAGCAATTACTGCTATTACATTAAAAACTGTTCGTTCCTGCACAGCCACTGTTCGGAAATGAACATCCCTCAACGGGCAATAAGCAAAAACAACCCTTACAAAGCCATTAAAGTGACATTTGTTTTTTGGCACCCGCTTGGTTAACCACGAAACTGAATAATGCTGGTACAAACTAGTTTTAATTAGCGCACCCGCCATAAGCTTAATAAATTTTAACATTTAAACAAAAACACCATGAAAAACTCAATTAAAACGGTAATATTTATTGCATCTGCAGTAATTGCCTTAACGGCTACACTTACAAACAACTTAAGTGCTACAGAAAAAAACACAACGATACTTTACAAGATTCAAAACTTTAGAAGGATTGTGATAAAGGGAAATGTAGAAGTAATGTTGGTACAGCGCCCCGCCATTGGAATATCTTTTGCAGATGATAATACCGGAAATGTGAAAGTTACCCAGCAGGGCGAGGTACTACGCATTACCAGCCTCGATATAGAAAAGTGTAAACTTGTTATTTATGTAAACGATATCTACCGCATTGAGGCTGATCAAAATGCTGTAGTAAAAACAGAAGCAAAGCTCAGCACTAAATTTCTTCAGATCATTCTTAAGGGAAACGCCTTTGCCGACATCGACAGCAGTAGTGAAGGTTTATATACTGAAATTCTCGACAATAGTACATTAAAACTCAAAGGCAATACCAATCGCCATACGCTGGTTATGGGCAAAGCATCAAATTTGACTATCGATCGTTTTGCCGCCACCCAAACAGAGGTTAGCCAAGTGGAAACTGGGGAAGAAATTGCTGCGTTGGTTCCATCCTCAGTTCAATAAATGGTAGCGGTTTTAATAGTTAATCATCCTGATCAATAATTTTGCTTATCACACAAACAACCAAAGGAAACAGTTATTTTCTCTATTTTGCATTCAAAATAAAGTTTACCTCTAGACTAAATAACATCATTAGCAAATGAAACTCTCAGAAAACTTACAAAAACTATTGCCATATGGTTACCTGTTCCTTGTGGTGATGGGGATATTAAAGGAAAGCATTTTTTACTATCAGCTTGGTATAAACATTTTAAAGTATACCACAATTATGGATGTATTGATCAGTCCGGTGGCAACACTAACATCTAATCCGGTGGTATTAATCGTTACGACAGGTTTTATTATCCTCGCTTATGCTTACCCGACCTATCTGGCAAAGCGAAGGGATAAAAAGTGGGCACAAAATCTTTCTGGCCTAAAAAATCCTGAAACACTTAGTGAAGAGGAAGTAGGAAATCATTTTTCGAAACTTTTCACTATTGTTTTTGCCATTGGGCTCCTATCACTTTTTTTGGGAATTGGACTTGGCCAAGGGAGAAACTTATCAAAACACATCAGCAATAACGAACTCGCATACGACCGCAAGCTGAATTATTCGAACGGCGAATCTGAAGACATTTATTTGATCGGCACAAATAGTATTTATTATTTCTACCTATCCAAAGGGAACAGTTTAATTAAGCTTGCTCCAATTGGTGCTATAAAAAATTTAGAAATCCCATTAAAAGCTTCGATTAGCGCTAAACAGTAATCTTATTTTTGAATAAAGTGGTCAGGTGTTTTAATTAAAATACGCATAAAGAAATTATTAATTCCAAATGCGCCATTTGCTTAAAAATGATAAAAAAAGGGAAAAGACTTTAAGACGGCTAGGCTTCCAGGAATCCCCATTGCTGAGAAGGCTTTTTCAGCCGAAAGCCTATCCCGACCTTTGGGAAAGCAATCTTAAAACGATCGCTACCAGCGTGCGCATTAAGATTATTCATTTTTGCAGTTGTTTTTAAAGGCATTCATGAGCTCGCTTCGTTCGGTTATCTTCGTTCCTCGCAATTGTAAGGGTTTAGTAATTCTGTTACCGAATTACTAAACCCTTACAGCAATGACGATTTTTCTAATGGGGTCTGTCAATGATAGCGCAGTCGAAGGGCATTTATTTGTGATTTATCAATCTCAAGAAGTCTTCGACTCCGCTCAGACTGACGACCTCGGTGCTTATTAACTTTGCTCAATTTCCTTCAAACTGTTCATTTTCTTATAAGCTAAGAACCCTTTAATATCTTCAAAGTGTTCACGAACACGTTTATTGCCAAATTCAAACACTTTCTGCACCAATCCATCCAAGAAATCACGGTCGTGTGATACCAAAATCAAAGTGCCATCAAAATCTTTCAACGCGTCTTTAATAATATCTTTGGTTTTCATATCCAAATGATTGGTTGGCTCATCCAGGATCAATACATTTACGGGCTCCAACAACAATTTGATCATGGCCAAACGGGTTTTCTCGCCACCAGAAAGCACCTTAACCTTTTTTGTGGTATCATCGCCACTGAACATAAAGGCACCTAAGAGGTCTTTTATTTTGATTGAGCCATCGCTTAACGGAATCTGATCAATGGTTTCGAAAACTGTCAGGTTCTCATCCAGCAACGCAGCCTGATTTTGGGCAAAATAGCCGATCTTAGCATTGTGTCCTACTTTTAAGCCGCCTTCAAAATCGATCTCAGCCATAATGGCTTTAATCATAGTCGATTTACCTTCACCGTTTTTACCAACAAAAGCTACTTTTTCTCCTCGTTCGATCACCATCGATGCTTTTTCGAACACCACATGATCGCCATAAGTTTTAGTTAGCTCTTCTACCATGACCGGATACTGACCTGAACGTGGCGACGGTGGAAATTTTAACCGCAACGCTGAAGTATCTACTTCATCGATCTCGATCACTTCCAGTTTCTCGAGCATTTTTACACGCGATTGTACCTGTAAGGTTTTAGAATAAGTTCCCCTAAAGCGATCGATAAATTCCTGGTTATCGGCAATAAAACGTTGTTGTTCTTCGTAAGCTTTCAACTGGTGTACGCGGCGCTCGGCACGCAGTTGGAGATAATGGGTGTATTTAGCCTTATAATCGTATATCCTGCCCATCGTTACCTCAATGGTGCGATTGGTAATGTTATCTACAAAGGTACGGTCGTGCGAGATTACCATCACTGCTTTTGCCGAATTGATCAGGAAATCTTCCAACCATTGAATACTTTCAATATCCATGTGGTTGGTAGGCTCATCCAGTAAAATAAGGTCGGGTTTTTTTAATAAAATTTTAGCTAACTCGATACGCATGCGCCACCCACCCGAAAACTCAGAAGTTTGGCGGGTAAAGTCTTTACGCTCGAAACCCAAACCTTTTAATACTTTCTCTACTTCTGCATCGTAATTGGTTTCTTCAATCGAATAAAATTTCTCACTCAGCTCCGATACGCGCTCGATAAGTTTCATATAGTCGTCACTTTCGTAATCGGTACGGATAGTCAGTTGCTCATTCAGCTCATCAAGCTCTTTTTGCATCTGGTTTACCTCTGCAAAAGCTTTCATGGTTTCCTCAAAAACAGTCACATTATCATGAGTGAGCAAATGTTGTGGCAAATATGCAATTACAGCTTCTTTCGGACCTGTTACGCTGCCTGAAGTAGGTTTAGCTACATCGGCAATGATTTTTAGAATGGTCGACTTGCCTGCACCATTTTTACCCATAAGGGCGATTTTATCGTTCTCGTTTATCGAAAAGGTTACATCGCTAAAAAGGGTGGTTCCGCCAAATGAAACGGAGATGTTATTTACATTAATCACGATTGGGAATATTAAATTCGCGGCAAAGATAAAGGAAAGCCGTTAAATTATCGCGAGAATTTTAAGGCATAAAAAAGGATTCAGTTTTATACTAAACCTTAAAAAATCCTGATCTATCACCATACTAAATCCTAACTAATTTATGAATGAATAACTGGATTAAGAATTCAGCTACAAACAGATTAGAATTCATGGTAAATAATCATCAATCGATAATGACGTTTTTTGGAATGATGTTCCCTGAAATTTCTTCACCATTCAATTCCTTCAAAGTGGTTTCGATCATCAGGCACATTGCATTTAGCGCGAGATCGTTTGATGCCATGCCGAAAGGCTGCTCTATCTCATCTGCAATGGCCTCAAAGGCTACAAAAGTATAGGCAATAAAAGCTACAATAAACGGGGTAAGCCATTGCAGGCTATCAACAAGCCCGAAGGGCAACATAAAACAGTACAAATAGACAGTACGGTGCAATAATACCCGGTAACTATAAGGAATGGGGGTAGAAATAATACGTTCGCACCCCCCAACAATCTCGGCCAGTTTATCAAGGTTTTCATCGAATCTCATCTGCTGTATAGTGTCAATGCGGCCAGTCCGGTGTGCATTAGCTACCCATTCGCTCATGAGTTTCGTAATCATAACAGGTTTATACTTTGTAGAGATAATAAAATTATAGTGTGTTTCACTAAGCCGTGCCTTAAGATCCTGTTGCGGATCTGTATCCCTTAGCTGATGTTTGAGGGCATAGGCAAAAGAAACAAGAAGACCAATAAAGTGCTGCGAAAGTGATCTGTCTACCGGAGGCTCCGGAAGCGTTAGTACCTGCCGGGCCAATGAACGTGTGCAATTCAATAGGGCTCCCCAGAGTTTCCGGGCTTCCCAAAATCTATCATAACTAACGTTGTTACGGAAACCGAGAAACAGTGCGAGTACAAAACCAAATAAGGTTAAAGGTGTTGGATTTAAAGGGATTTTAAAAGAAAAGATTTTACCATTGAAGTATACAACGCCAACTGACAAAACAAAAAGTAATGAGAGTCTGGGAAGCAGCTTTGGAAGAACAGAACCATGCCAAACGAACAGCATTTTGAACCAGTTTTCCTTATTTCTAATTATCATACAGCATTTTGGCTTTTAAGCATCTTTATTTATCACGTGGTGGCTCCTGTCTATTTTCTTTTACAGCTGAACCGTCTGTTCAAGTTTTTTCACGCTTTCATATATCTCAGGATCATGTTTTTTAATCCTGATCTTTACATATTTCGATGCGGGCATATTACTTTCTTTCACTACGTTGTTAATACCTACCAGCACATTTGTTTCCGGAAAATAGGTAACGGCATTTTTTTCAGGAATCTGATAGGAAACAATAATAAACAATGGTGCTATCCGCTCTATTCCATCATCATAGTTAAATAAGTCTACCCTATCTCCTGCTTGGAACCCTGCGCCATCAATGTCGTTCTGATTCATAAACACTACCCTACGTTCATTCTTTATGCCCCGGTACCGGTCATCAAGCCCATAGATGGTGGTATTAAACTGATCGTGTGTACGGGTGGTAGCCATCATATATTCCCCATCTTCCAGATTGTTTTCAGGCAGACTGGTTAGCGTAAACGGTGCTTTTTCTCCAAAGTCCTTGGTAATAAATTTCCCGTCTCTTGCGAGATTAGGCAGATAAAATCCTTCCTTACGCCTAACTTTTTCATTGTAGTTTTCAAAGCCGGGGATACATTTTTCAATATCGTCTCTTACCGCATCGTAACTTTCTGCGTAACGTTTCCAGTCGATAACCGATTTATCACCTAAAGTTGCCATGGCCATACGGCATACAATCTGTGTTTCATTGATAAGATGATCTGATACCGGTTTCAACATTCCCTTTGATGACTGTACTACCCCCATCGAGTTTTCTGTAGTGATAAACTGGTGCACACCATTTACCATATCAATATCGCTCCGTGATAGTGTTGGCAATATAATGGATTCTTTTCCATGAACCAGGTGGCTACGGTTGAGTTTTGTAGATACGGAAACAATTAAATTAAGTTTTCGTACCGCATTGGCGGTATAGTTTGTATCTGGTGTTGCTGATAGAAAATTTCCTCCCAAGCAGAATAAGACTTTGACTTTCCCTCCATGCATGGCTTTGATTGCCCTCACCACGTCATACCCGTGTTTACGGGGAGGATTAAAGCCATAAAAATCCTGAAGACGGTCTAGCTGGGCATCTGTAGGCTTTTCATCAATCATCATGGTCCTGTTTCCCTGAACATTACTGTGCCCACGAACAGGGCAAACGCCTGCCCCGGGCTTACCGATACTACCTTTTAACAACAGGATGTTGAGCATTTCCTTAATCATATCTACTCCATTGGGCTGTTGGGTGATTCCCATTCCCCAGCAGATAATAATTCTTTTTTTAAATGCCAGCATTTGTGCAGCATCGTAAATCAATGCTGTAGAAACGCCACATTCCTTTGCAAGTTCTGCTAACTTATAGGTTTCGAACTGCTCGATAAAAGCATCATACCCAATTGTTTTTTCGGCAATAAAATCTTGGTCGAATACCGCTCCGGGAGATTTCCTTTCAAATTCAAGCAGAAGCAGCTCAATCGCTTTTAAAAGGGCCATATCGCCATTTATTTTTACAGGCAGGTAAATATCCGCGAGTTTTCCGCCATTGCCCAGCACACCACTTACCTCCTGAGGATTACGGAATCCCATTAATCCTGCTTCTGGCAAGGGATTTATGGCAATGATCTTACCACCGTTCTTTTTACATTTTTCGAGGGCACTCATCATCCTCGGTGCATTGGTCCCCGGATTTTGGCCTACGATCACAACCACGTCGGTATCGTAGAAATCCTCAAGCTTTACGGTTCCCTTTCCAATACCAATTGTGGGGCGCAGTGCAGTACCAGATGTTTCATGGCACATATTGGAACAATCGGGCATATTGTTGGTACCATATTCTTTTGCAAATAACTGGTAAAGAAATGACGCTTCATTACTCGTCCTTCCCGAAGTATAAAATGTTGCCTCATCTGGAGTTTC
This sequence comes from Pedobacter sp. GW822-FHT03F06, assembly GCF_058801365.1. Classification (NCBI taxonomy): domain Bacteria; kingdom Pseudomonadati; phylum Bacteroidota; class Sphingobacteriia; order Sphingobacteriales; family Sphingobacteriaceae; genus Pedobacter; species Pedobacter sp. GW822-FHT03F06. The sequence continues at coordinate 216,725 of NZ_JBXANE010000009.1, read as the reverse complement.
TAACGCATTCAGATGAGCTGCAATTTTCGAGAATGCATCATCCCAGGAAATTGGTTGGTAGTGGGTGCTTCCCTGTGGCAGATACATCGGCTCGGTTAACCGCCCCATTTTGCCTATGGTGAAATCATCGAGCTTTGCCAGGTCAAAAACAGAGTTTTTCTTAAAAAATGCAGCAGTAATCCTTTTAGTTGTAGCTTCCTCGGCAAGCGCCTTTGCGCCGTTTTCACAATATTCTCCCAATGGAGACCGTTCATCATCCGGATCCGGCCAGGCACAGCTCGGACAGTCAAAACCGCCTGCCTGGTTCATTTTAAACAATGCCCTTGTCCCTCTTAAAAGTGTTTTTTCTTCAATCAGATCTCCGAATGCAGCCAGTACTGCTGGTATGCCGGCGGCCCATGTTTTCACTGGTGTTAGTTTAAGGTCTAACAATTTATAGGGATTTTCTGCAGCAGGTTCTTTTTTATCGTTCTCCATACCTTAACTATTTAAGTGGGGATTGGGGTAATTGTCGCTTTGGTCCTCTTCTACATTATCGAGGCAGGTAAAGTCCTTTTCTATCAATATGCTCACAGGCCCGCCAGGCTCACTAAATCCTACCTTATCTGTATTGACCAGTTCTTCAACCATTTTTTTGGGCATATTCAGCACGATGCGGTTATCAATAAAATCGGCACTTAGGCTGTCATCACTTGTAGTTGTTATGGCGTATTCTAATGTTTTGCTCAAGAAATGAGAACTTTCGGAGAGAAACCCAACCTTACCCAGTACCTCGACTTCGGATTTGGTTAATCTATATCTTAATGAATTGCCTTTAATTCTAATTTTCATGCGATGTAGGGATTAATATCTGATCGTTAGTGGTGTATATGTTAAATCTGTCGTTTCTAAGAAAGCCAAGCAATGTAATATCGAACTCATTGGCCAATTCTACGGCGAGGGTTGATGGAGCACCAATTGCGGCAACAACCGAAATTCCGGCCATGGCTGCTTTCTGGATGAGTTCAAAGCTGGCCCTACCGCTCAAAAGCAATATAAATTGATTTAGGGGAAGCATATTCCTGCTTAACGCAGTACCGATTAGCTTGTCTAATGCATTATGACGCCCCACGTCTTCGCAGAGCAATACCAATTCCCCTTCTATGGTAAAAAGACCTGAAGCATGGATACCACCAGTTGCTGCAAAATTGCTTTGGGCCAGTCTCAATTTTTCGGGCAAGCTGTAAAACACATTGGGAGATAAATGCATCTCCTCTTGTTGAACTGAATTTGAATAGGGGCTTACTGTTCTAATGGATTGTATAGACCCCTTGCCGCAAACCCCACAGCTTGAGGTAGTATAGAAATTCCTGTCAGATTGCAAAAGATTGGGCATAAACCCTTCTATTAATTCTACACAAACAACATTTTCTTTTTGCAGTTCACAGGATAAGGGTACATGGGCGATAGCTTTAACATTTCCATGTGAAGAAATTATACCCTCTGTAAACAAAAAACCAAGGGCAAGTTCCAGGTCATTTCCGGGTGTGCGCATGGTGATGGAAATATTCTGCTCAATCCGGTTCCCGGTAGGCCCATATACTATTCTAATTTCGAGTGGCTCTTCCACCGATAATATGTCCAATGAAGGTGAAGCAATGAAACCTGAAACTTTATTGACAGGTAGGTGCTTAATCGAAACTGATGGAATATCCCTCATAACAATGATTGGTAAAGTCAGAAATTAACACTAAATATAGTTATTTTGAATACAAAGCAATTGTTATTTCATGATATAATTATTAAGTCGGCAGTGTGCACAAGCTTGTAGCTATGGTATATGATTTTACACTCATAAAGCCCTTTATTTTGTCGGGTCTTGCCATTTCGAACCAATTAAATTTAATTATATTTAACTTCAAAAGAAGGAATATTAGTCAGACTAAATGCTTAAAAAATATAACTGTGAATCAATCTCAAAACGTAACAGACTATCCGAATAACAATACCATTTTTACCGTTTGGAAATTTAAAGATGGTGCAGCTATCAGGCCTGCTTTCAAAAGACTTTGCGCACTGGTAGAGAATATGAACCGTTCCTATGCTGTTAGGGTGGTAAAAGGAAGAACGAGCTGTGTACTGGGCGTGGGCTTTTCGGCCTGGACAGAACTGGGATTACCCTTGCCTCCTCCTAAGGAACTTTGTAATTTCGAGCCAATTATCGGGGCAAAACATACCGCAGTATCCACTCCTGGAGATATCCATATCCATCTTCGGGCGCTTGACATGGCAATATGTTTTGATATGGCAAGTGACATTGCCAGCATCATGCTACCAGTTGCCGATTGCCTGGAGGAGATACATGGATTCAGGTACTGGGATGGCCGTTCGATCTTGGGTTTTGTTGATGGAACGGAAAATCCAATTGGCGATGAAAGGCCTTTTTTTGCTCTTGTTGGAGAGGAGGACACAGCATATAAAGACGGAAGTTACCTTTTTGTGCAAAAATATTTACATGAAATGAAAAACTGGCAGGCACTTTCAACGGAGGATCAGGAGAAAGTAATCGGTCGGTACAAAATGAGCGACATCGAAATGACTGATGATGTAAAACCCAGCAACTCCCATAGTGCCCTTGCCGGAATTGAGGATCAAGCAGGAAATGATCTTAAAATAATCAGAGACAATATGCCTTTCGGGCATCCTTCAAAGGGTGAAGTTGGTACCTACTTTATTGCTTATTCTAAAAATTTCAGTACCGTTAAGGAAATGTTAACAAGAATGTTTATTGGTTATCCGCCTGGCAATTCAGATCGGATACTCGATTTTAGCACCCCACACACAGGCACCTTATATTTTGCGCCAAGCCTTACGATGTTACAGGCTTATGCTGAAGAAGGCATGTAGAGAATTCTTATTTATACTCAGCACTATCAAACAAAAAAGCAGCTCTTTTCAGAACTGTTTTAAAAAATCCGGGGTCATTAACAGTACAAATTAGCAGTGAATTTATTGCTGATTTAAAGAGAATTGCAGAACTAGATACTAAAATGACAGCGTATGATAACCTTGTAAAATTGAGAAAAGAAGGAGAAAAATCAGTGCCAACAAATAGATTATAAGAAGAAAAAAATCAATAAAATAGCTAATATTTAATCTTAAATAAATGCTTCATATAAGCAACTCTTACACCTCATTATCAAGCATTAATATTAGTGGCAAGTGGCTTTTATGCATTCGCTTTCTGCCCTCTTTTAATTAAACGAGTGTCTGAACTCCAAAGGTGAAACATTCGTCTTTGTCTTGAAAAGTTTGCTAAACGATTGTGAATGTTCAAAGCCCAATTCATAAGCAATTTCCGAAACGGAAAGATTTGTCGTTGATAATTTTTCTTTAGCTTTTTCTATGATTGCGTTCTGGATGTATTGCTGTGTGTTTAGTCCCGTCAATGAACTCAACATATCACTCAAATAGCGCTGCGATAACTTTAATTCAGTACTGATATATCTCACGGATGGCAAACCGTCTTTCAGGTTGTTTACATCTTCTAAATAGTTGTTTAAAAGTTTGTCTAAAGAAGTTATGATATCGTGATTGATTGCTCTCCTCGTAATAAATTGTCTATTGTAAAAACGATTGCTGTAATTCAATAACAATTCCATTTGTGACACCAAAACATCCTGGCTGAAGTGGTCAATATTGTTGTCTAATTCATCGGTTATTGCAGCAAATAAACTGGCTATAATTTCTTTTTCCTTTTCTGATAAAAATAAGGCTTCTGAAACATCGTAAGAGAAAAAGCCATACTGATTTATTGTTTTTCCTAACGGATAATTTCGGATAAAATCCGGATGGAAATACAAAGCGATCCCTTCATAGCTTTCTGCTTCTTCAGGTGAAAAAACGATTTGTTTTGGCTTCAAAAATGCTAATCCCCCTTCTTCAAAATCGTAATGGCCTTGTCCGTATTTTATTTGTCCTGTGAATGTAGGCTTAAAGGAAATTTTGTAAAAATCAAGACTCACTTTTTGCCCTTTTGGAAACATCTTAATCGAAACATTATTGTAAGCAACCAATGTAATCAACGGGTGCAATGGGGCAGGAAGTCCCAATACTCGCACCAGTTGCGATATACTTTCAATGTGATTGATGTTGGATTGTTGTTTCATTTTTTGTTTACGAATTTAATCAATTTTGTTTTGACGGACGAATAACAATATCCCCGATTTCAACATCCATAGGCTGGCTTACTGCATAAATTACAGCATTTGCAATGGCTATGGGATCTATAGCAATTTGTTCCATTCCTTTTTGAACAGCTGTTTTCATTTCTTCATTTTTTATGTTGTTCGCAAAATCTGTTTTCACTAATCCGGGCGAAATGCCTGTAATGCGTATGTTTCCGTCCGACTCCAGACGAAACGCTTCTGCAATAGTGCGAATGGCATTTTTAGTTCCTGCATAAACGCCTTGCATGGGCACAATCTTTATTCCTGAAGTTGAAATGATATTGACGATATGTCCTGATTGTTGTTGTTTAAAAACAGGAATCGCAGCTGCCATGCCATACAAAACGCCTTTGAGGTTAACATCGATCATTTCTTCCCAACCCTCAATATCCAAGTCATCAATGCGACTTAATTGACTGACGCCTGCGTTGTTTACAATCACATCTAATTTTCCGTATTGCTCAACTGCTTCATTTACCAAACGAACTAAATCGGCTTTATTCTTTACGTCAATTTGAGCAAAGGCAGCTTCACCACCTTTGCTTTTAATTTCGTCAATAATTTGTAGTAATTGTTCTGTTCGCCTTGCACCCAAAACAACCTTTGCACCGTTTTTTGCTAATTCTATTGCAATGGCTTTACCCATTCCACTACTTGCGCCTGTGATAGCAACTATTTTTCCTTTAATATTTTGCATTGTTATTGGTTCTTATCTGTCTATTTGTTTTTCTAAAAATTCGGGGTAGCGGTCGCCTAACAGTGTAATTCCATTTACTGTTGTGTCAATTTTGGTAAGTTCATCGGCTGTTAATATAATATTTGTACTGCCAATGTTTTCTTCTAAACGATGTAATTTTGTAGTTCCTGGGATTGGTGTTATCCAAGGCTTTTGAGCTAAGAGCCAAGCTAATGCTAATTGTCCTGTCGTAACATTTTTTTGTTTAGCAATTTCAGAAAGTGCTTCCACTAAAATCAGATTGGCCTTTATATTTTCTTCGCTGAAACGGGGAATAATATTTCTACGGTCGATATCCTCTAGCTTTTTGTTTATGCTACCTGCGAGGAAGCCTTTGCCCAAAGGACTGAAGGGAACAAAACCAATTCCCAGCTCTTCTAAAGTTGGTATGATTTCATTTTCTGGCTCACGCCAAAACAAAGAGTATTCGCTTTGTAATGCTGATACAGGTTGAACTGAATGTGCTTTTCGAATAGTTTTAGCACTTGCTTCCGATAAACCGAAATATTTTACTTTGCCCTCTTGTATCAGGTCTTTTACTGTCCCGGCAACATCTTCTATCGGAACATTAGGATCAACTCTGTGCTGATAAAGCAGATCAATGTAATCTGTCTTTAATCTTTTTAAAGATGCTTCGGTTACCGCTCTAATCGTTTCGGGTCTGCTGTCTAGACCTACCGCTGGCCTGGCATCTTTACAACCAAATTTCGTAGCAATTACAACATCTTTTCTATAATGCTGCAATGCCTCACCCACAAGCTCCTCGTTGGTGTAAGGTCCGTAAGCTTCCGCGGTATCAAAAAATGTAACACCTCTTTCAACTGCGTTGCGTAGTAACCTGATGGCCTCTTTGTTATCAAGACCTTTGCCGTCCAGAAAGTTTAAACCCATACAGCCAAAGCCCAATGCGGAAACCTCTAATCCGCTATTTCCTAATTTTCTTTTTTGCATAATTCTATTTAACTGTTTCTAAAACTGAATAAATCTCAAGTACAAAACTCCTGATTGTCGCGCTGTAAAAAGTAGCCCAATTGGTAATTGTTGTAGTCAGATTGTCAAACGTTTTTTAAAAAGCTGACCTTATGAACAAAGTTAATTGACACGCTAAACAAAACCTGCCTTTAACCAACCACTTAAATTTGTCTCATACATTTAATAAAAACAAAAATGGAAAAGAACAATTATCAAGGCGCATTACAACAACCACTGGGCTCAGGCTTTAGCAAGACCTCAACTGCAACAGAAATTATCAAAGGCATTAACCTTAAAGGAAAGATCGCAATCGTAACAGGTGGTAACACTGGCATTGGTCTGGAAACAACAAAAGTACTGGCAGCAGCAGGCGCAACCGTAATCGTACCGGCCAGGGATATCGAAAAAGCGAAAAAAAATCTCGAAGGCATCCCAAATGTGGAAATTGAGCAAATGGATCTTGCTAAGCCAGACACCATTGATGCATTCGCCAAAAAATTCCTCACTTCTGGCAAACCGCTACATTTATTAATCAATAATGCGGGAATTATGTGGGTGCCTTTACAGAGGGACAGCCGCGGGATCGAATCACAACTATCAACTAATTATCTGGGACAGTTTCAGCTAGTGGCAAGATTATGGCCAGCACTTAAAATCGCTAATGGGGCACGCGTAGTCAATGTTTCTTCTCTGGGACATCACATGGCACCCTTTGATTTCGAGGATCCCAACTTCGAGCACAGGGAATACCAGACGCTCTTAGGATATGGACAGTCAAAAACTGCAAGTAACCTATTCGCCCTTGAACTGGATAACCGTGCAAAAGCACATCAGGTAAGAGCCTACTCACTACACCCAGGATCAATCGCTGGAACTGAGTTAGCCAGAGATGCTGATATAGAGTTGTTTAAACAAATGGGCTTTTTTGATGAAAATGGAAATATGCGCCCGGAAATATTGGCCAGCCTTAAAACGATACCACAAGGTGCAGCGACTTCAGTATGGGTTGCAACCAGTCCCTTGCTTAACAGCATCGGTGGCGTTTACTGCGAGGATAACGATATCGCCGAACTGCTATCTGAAGATCACGCTGCACAAAAGAAAGCTAAACTACATCAAAGCGGCGTAACGGCCTATTCGCTAGATGAAAGCAGCGCAAAAAGACTATGGAAACTAACTGAGGATATGATAGGGTTTGAATTCAAAGTAAACTAGCTATGAAAAAGGCTGGGAAATTAGCAAAGCGGATTACTTTACTTGCAAGTGGCGAGGCATCCTTTATCACCCGTTCGGAGTATTTGATCGATGAGCACCAGTGCATTTAGTAGAAATGAGCAAAAACCAATAACTTTATCACCATAGAACATATATCCAAATACCTGACTAAAGACATTAAGCTTTCCAGCTATGAGGACAAATTGTTAATCATACCTGATGTATGATGACCATATGCTGGTGTGGTTCATTTCGGGAGAAATCAGGATCATACAAGCAGAATCAGCCTTATGTTTAAAACAGGTGTTTCTTCTGGAAAGATTCCTACAAAAATATTTACCGGACAACAGTGGGATGAATGTACCATATCATTTCGTAAAGCATTTCTTTCCGTAACTATTTTTGTCTGGCCAGGTAACTATTAATTTCATACGTTTTAACCCAAAAAACCATCTTTTTTATCATGTTTAAAATCAGTATTCAACCATTTGATTATCCAGAAAGCAGTACATCCACCGTTCTCCCGGTTCTGATGAGATTATAACAGGATGTTTTTCTGCCCGGCAATGATGCGACATGTGTTGCATTGGTGATGAATCACAACACAAAGTAATGCCACAAGTTTGGCAGGTACGAAGATGCACCCAATCTGTACCTTGTTTTATACAGATTGCACAAACATATTCTTTTGCAGTTTTTAATTCTTTTACAGCCTCAATATGGCTGCAGATGCTGTTGCTTTCCATAATTACAATTTTGATAAATATTGATGAACCTGAGTTACTGCCATGGCACCTTCGCCTACAGCCGATGCAACCCTTTTTACCGAATTAAACCTGACATCACCAGCGGCAAAAGAGCCAGGCACACTGGTTTCTAAATGATAAGGCGGCCGTTCCAGTTGCCAACACATCTTATATTGCTCCAGGCTAAGCAAATCGTTACCTGTATAAAGATATCCATTTCTGTCCCTGCAGATTGCAGTTTCAACAGCCCATTCGGTATTGGGTTTTCCACCTATGCAGATGAATAATTTTGAGGTGTCGTGCCATGTTTCTGTTCCGTCCTGACTGTTTACAATTTTGATGCGCTGCAGATAATCATCACCTTCCAGTGCCATTACTTCAGCATAATACAGGACATGAATATTCTTAATGGATGCTATCCGCTGAATCAGGTATTCAGATAGGGTATCTGCAAGGTTACCTTTTCGGATTACCATGAAAACGCGTTTGGCAAAGCCAGAAAAATAGGTAGCAGCCTGTCCGGCAGAGTTTCCGCCACCAACAATATAAAGGTCTTTATCCTGACAGAAAAAAGCCTCACTTGCACCGGCTCCATAATAAACACCTTTATGAAAAAACCGGTCCTCCTCAGGGAGATTCAATCTGGCATACTCCACACCGGTTGCACAAATATTTGTTTTGGCGACCAGCTTTTCGCCGGTTGCAAAATCTACATGGATTCTATTGTTATAAAAAGTACCTTTAATCCCCTCTTTTAAAAGCAAAATCTCTACACCGAATTTTAGTGCTTGCTGCCTGGCTCTTTCAGCAAGGTTTGCCCCGGATATTCCTTCAGGAAAACCCAGATAATTTTCGATCAGCGAACTGGTACCAGCCTGCCCACCTATAGCCTCTCGTTCAATCAAAATCGTTTTCAAACCCTCTGATGCAGCATAAACCGCGGCACTTAGTCCCGCAGGACCAGCACCGTAAATCGACAGATCATATTCTGCATATTTGGGTTTGGTAATCCAGCCCAGATTACAGGCAATCTGTTCTAAGCTTGGATTTACGATCACTTTGCCATCAGGAAATTCTATTATAGGCTGCTTATCCGGATTATTAAATGAGGTAATTCCCTGGCCCCAGCCCAAATCATCATGCGTAATGTCGAACCATTCGAAATCGATAACACTTCGTTTCAAAAAGTCTCTTATGGGGTAAATTTCAGGAGAATCTGCTTTACCATATAGTTTTAGCTTGTTCATGAGCAATTTCTAATCGGTTCGGGTTTTTAATTGTTTAATCACTTCATCACCGGCGCTTTCGGATGAAGTGCCGTAACCATTCACAAAAATTCCTTTTATTTTACCATCAACAGAAGATATGGCATAAACAATCGCCTCATCATCGGGATCGGATTCTCCTTCAAAGCGATAATGTTTATCAATCAAAAATTGCTCGGGAGACTCCTGAATTAGGTTGTCTCCGCTACTTAACTGGCTACTTTTCAAATTGAAATCGACAATATACCCCTGTTTAACCAGGGCATTTACAACTTCGGAAAGTGAAGTCATTTCTCCGATATGTTTTAAATAATCGTTATCCATAATCATTTGTTCTTTTTAAATGACATGTTAATTTACCAAAAAACAAACCAACACACAACACACTGTAAAACAAAACATTAAAAACAAACCATTAATAAAAAACTGACGATATAAAGTGAATTTATGATAAAATCAGTCATATTTTTTTTTTAAAAAATATAGACGATCAAAAGATGAGTTATTCAATGTATAAAAAAGAAAAAAAGGGCAGTTAAACTAATTTAAATGGTTATCTTTAAATAAAAAAGCCATGATTATAGACCCAAATAAGGAAGAACTTTCTGACGATAAGGAAGATGCATTAACCAGCGAGGAAGATGCGTTAAATCAAAGCACAATCATCAGTGATGAAAGGGCTGCCGAACATGATGCCGATTTGTTAGACCAGGCAGACAAGGCTTCCCGCTCATCTTTCGAATTGGATATTTAGGCCAATCGTTATGCCAGGAAAAATGGCGATATCCTTTAGAAAAGCTAGAAGATATCGCCATTTCAGTAAGCAATTTGCAAAAAATAAGCATGAACATTATTGCTTGAAGATTTATCAATAAATGTGTTTTTTGGCCAGGCCAAGCTTTTTGATTTTCGAATTCAATGTGGTTGCCGGAACACCCAATAATTTTGCCGCGCCATGCTGACCGGAAATCCGCCCGTTACATAACGCTAATACCCTGAATATATGCTCGCGTTCATTTTCAAATATGGTTTTAACAGCCCCAGCTGAAGATATGGATTGTTTGTTATTCTCCGGAATTTCGATATCCTTAATCACATTACCCTCTGCCATTACCACTTGCCTTTCGATAAGGTGCTCCAATTCTCTTACATTCCCAGGCCAGCTGTAAGCCATCATCGTGGAAATTGCCTTTTTAGAAAATCCATGAAGGTTTCGATTCGACTTTTTGGCGAATTTCGCTAAGAAAAAAGTAGCCAACACAGGTATATCCGGTTTTCGATTTCGAAGTGGTGGCAATGAAACCGGAAAAACATTTAACCTGTAATATAAATCACGCCTAAACCGCCCCGCCTCAACTTCTTCTAAAAGATTTCTGTTGGTGGCCGAGATGATGCGCACATCAGTTACAATAGTTGTTTTGCCCCCAACACGCTCTATTTCTTTTTCCTGTAAAACACGAAGCAATTTAACTTGTAAATCGAGCGGTAACTCCCCAATTTCATCCAGGAAGATTGTACCCTCATGCGCTTGTTCAAACTTCCCGATCCGTTTTTCTGTAGCACCCGTAAAGCTTCCTTTCTCATGACCAAAAAGTTCAGATTCGATTAAACTAGGTGGAATAGCGGCACAGTTGACCTTAACCATTGTTTTTTTACTTCTTGAAGAACCGTCGTGAACTGCTTTGGCGATCAGCTCTTTCCCTGTCCCGGTTTCGCCCAAAATTAAAACTGTAGTTTCTGTGGAGGAAATCCGGTTGAGCAGTCTGTAAACCTCTTTCATTTCAGGGCTACTCCCAACAATTTCGGGGTGTGTGAGGATTTCAGGTAATTCTTTAGGCTCAAAAATCAGGTATTCATCAAGCTGCGCACTTAGTTTTTCAACTTTCTTTTCTAACTGCTTAATTTTTTCATCAGCAAAGGCCGATGTTTCAGACCCGTTTATAATTTGAGCCTCAGCAGGCCTTGCAAGATCAGGGCCATCTACATTTTTTTCCTCAATTGTAGCTAACAGTCCCGCTATGAAATCGGCAATGTTACAGCAAAAAGTCAATCCTTCTGCACTTAATTCTCGCTTGTGATTATGAAGTTCGAAAGTTCCCAGTATGCGACCATTATTCTCTAAAGGAATATAACAATGAAAATGATATTCTGTAGGGTGGTTGGCGAGGCAATGGTTCTCACCAAAATCTGCTATCCAGTCTTGCCTGGACTTAAGCACTGGAAAATCAAATCCCGAAATTTCTTTTGTAATCAGTGAAAGGCTGATCGGATCGGAAATAATTTCTGTACAGGATATTTTGCCTAAAATAGCCTCTGTGAGATATGCTCTTGTAATGTGGTCCATTTCATCGTTATAAAGAATCAATGCAGCACAATCAATAGAAAATAATGGATTTAGTTTAGAAAATACACCTTGAAATAGTTCCTTTAAACTAAAATTCTTTTCTTGCGCGCTTGCAATTTCTGCCCGCTCTGCGAAATACGAATTGGTATGAGACTGAACATCAGTGCCATAAACATTGGCCCCGGAGTGATAATCTGATTCCTGCTTTCTCATTTTTTATAATTGACCTTTCCCAAAATATTTATGCGGGAATTGGATGAATGAACTTTAACGCAATCGCAAAACGAACAATATCCGGATGATTATTCATCATCGCTGAGCGTTTGAGGATTGATTCGATAGGGACTTAGCTTGTTAATGTTCAAACCCGCGAATTCAAAGAACATGCCAAAGGCAGGAATATGGCGTTATTGCTTTACTGGCAATGCCATTAAGATAAATGGCTCACGATATTTCGCTAAAAGGCGATTTTGAATACGAAATAAAGTAGAAGACCCGAATGATCCAGCGATTGAATAATAATGAAGTAATTGAATGGGACATCACACGCCCCAAAACATCATCTTTCCTTATCCTTTCCAATGATGACCATCAAAAATGCAAGCGCTGCGAAAGTAATCATCTGCCAGGTTACCATTTCCCAGCCGCCCATTTTCCAACAGATTAAGCCAACAAAGGCACCTGTTGCACCACCAATAAAATAGCAGGTCATGTAAACCGTATTGATCCTGCTATTGGCTTTTGAATCGAGGCTATAAATTAGTGCTATATTAGTTACCTGGGTGGCCTGCACACCTATATCTAACAATACCACAGCAACTGAAAGCGCAATAACCGAAAAAGGAAAAACTTTTAACACCAGAATACTCGCGATAACCAAAGACAGCGTAATAATGAGCGAACGCTTTGGTTTTCCGCCAGCATCAGAAAGTTTCCCAAAGAGTGGAACCAATAAAGCACCGGCGACAGCTAATAATCCAAATAAACCTATGGTATCGGTTTGATAATTAAATGGGGCACCGCTAAGATGAAAAGTTAAAGCAATCCAAAATGAACTTAGTGTACCAAAAGTTAGCGCACCTGTTAAGGCCGTTCTTCTCAAAGTTTCAAAACGTTTAAACTGCCCGAAAGTTGATTGAAGCAATTCGGCATAACTGCCAGCAAAACGGTCTTTACCTGAAGGAAAATCTGTTTGCATTAATATAGCGGATAGTGCCACCATTATTGCAGAAATACCAAAAACGTAACGCCAGCTGAGCCATTCAGTAATGAATCCACTGAATACCCTAGCCGCTAAAACGCCAACCAAAATACCCGTAAAAATGATTCCCACTATCTTTCCTCTGTTTTCGGAAACCAAACTTGCTGCCATAGGCAAAATCACCTGAGCGGAAACGGCAAATAAACCAACGGCTAAGCTCGAGGCATAAATTATAGCCAAATTTGGTGATAAAGCCATTGCAACCAAAGCTGCTACCAATGCAAGCTGCAAATAAAGAATTAATTTCTTTCGGTCCATTTTATCGCCCAGCGGCGTTAAAAAAAATAAGCCCAAACCGTATCCCGCCTGAGATAAAACCGAAATTAGTCCTGCCGATTTCTCATCTATTTTTAAAGACGAGGCAATTGCACCAAGTATAGGCTGACTGTAATAAACGTTGGCCACACATATTCCTGCCGTTACCGACATAATGAGAATCTGGGCGGTACTTAGTTTTTGTTTTTCTGACATCGTGTGTAATGTTAAAAGGTGGATATTCGGCATGTAATGTGCCCGATATCCACCAATGATTGATTATTCTTTAATGAATTTGATCAGTTCTTCATTGAACTTATCTTTTTCTTCGAGAAAGGAAGCATGGCCGCTTTTATCAAAGGTTACGAGTTTAGAACCCTCGATTCCTTTATTCATTTGTTGCGCTAATGCATAGGCAACAATGTGATCGTCTTTTGCATGCATGATTAAAGTTGGGATTTTGATTTTTGCTAAATCAGCCCTCAAATCTTCATCTCTTAAAGAAATAAGTGCTTGCTCCATTGCATAAGCTGATGATTGAAGTTCTATCGAGTATAACCACTGGCCAATACCTGGAGAGAGTGAAGTGGCATTTAAAGCAAATTTACCTCCAACCGCAGCCAATAATGCAGGGCGATCTGAATCATTAAGGGCAACCCAGCTACTGATATCCTCTTTTGTGAATAATGGGTAAGGATAATCGGCAGTTTTAGTGTGACGAGGTGCGGCGGCCGAGAACAAACCAAGCTTTTTAATGTGTGCACCATTGTATTTGGCTGCATAATGTAACACGATTGCACCACCCATGGAGTGTCCGCCGATTACCGCATCCTTAATATCCATTTGATCTAAAACACTTTTGATATCATCCGCAAACTGATCATAATCATATTTACCAAATGGTTTATCAGACTGGCCAAAGCCTCTTAAAGTAATCCCAATCGCCCGATAACCGGCCTTAACCAGAGCATGGTACTGATACTCCCAGGATGAATCGCTTAATGGATAACCATGGATCAGCACCACTGCCGGACCATTGCCTAAATCAGTTACGTGCAGTTTTACATTTGGCGCAACCTCATAGTATTCTTTTCTTCCTTCGGTAGCTGTTTTTTGTGTTTCTTCTTTGTTTTCTTTCGGATGTTCTTTACACGCGCTTAAACCAATTGCCGAAACGAGTAAAGTGACCGCAATGAGTTGATTGTACTTCATCATAATTTGTTTTTGTTTTAAAATAATTTATCATGCCACTACTTTAGGGGCTATCTCTTATCTTTCAAAACAAAAGCCAACCATCAACAAATTGATTATCAAACAATTAAATAAAATAAATACATTTTAAGCTTACCTTATTTCGTTAATTTATGATTCATTTTTTTTTGAGGCAATGGAAAGCAGGGAAAAGGTGAACCTATTAGATGCAGATCCTCGGTGCCTCAGGATGATGGATATGGAGGCATCGTGATTGCTGAGAATGAACGACGAAGCAATCTTTACCACTAGTTATCCTGCTATAAAGACTGCTTCTCCGAAAATCGGGGCATGCTATCGGCTTAAAAGCCTTCCCACAATAACGGGAGTATTCTTCTCATATCATCTATCCATTAAAAGTTCACTTAATTTTTTGGATGTTTTGGCAGCCAATCCATTAAGGCCTTAATAATATCATTAAAAAAAAGGTTATAGGTATCCTGGGTAACGAAGCCGATATGTGGCGTAGCCAATACATTGTTCAATTTTCTGAAAGGGTGATCTTCATCAAGCGGCTCCTTATCAAAAACGTCTAAAGCTGCGCCGGCAATCTTATTTTCTTCCAGGCTTTTGATCAGTGCTTCTTCATCAACAAGTGGCCCTCTTGAAGTATTGATCAGGTAGGCGGTAGGTTTCATGAGTGTCAGGTCTTCGGCACCCACTATACCTTTACTCCTATCGCTCAGCACCATATGAACGGTTAAATAATCAGACTCCTCGAATAAAGTTTTTTTGTCTACATATCTCGCACCGCCAGCTAATGCTTTTTCGGGTGTTAAGTTTTCACTCCAGGCAATGATATCCATATCAAAAACTTTTGCCACGGCAGCAACCTGTGCCCCCAAATTCCCAAGTCCTAAGATGCCAAGGGTTTTCCCTTTTAAATCATTCCCTACCATATGCTGCCAGCCACCGGCACGCAGATTGGCATTTTCTTGCGGAATGTGTTTCGCGATGGCCATTAAGAGTGCCCAGGTAAGCTCTAAAGCGCCATGACCTAAATAGCCGGTGTTGCGCACTTCAATTTGCAATTTTTCAGCTGCAGCAACATCAATGGAACGGTTTCTGGCCCCCGTAGAAACGATCAGTTTCAGATTAGGCAGTTGCATGAGTAAAGCTGCAGTTAAAGGGGTACGTTCGCGCATCACGCAAATGATTTCAAAGTGTTTCAAGCGTTCCACAATTTCATCCTCGCCATGAAGATGATCGGTAAATACTTTAATATCGGCATGTTCGGCAAGTACCGTCCAATCGGCAAATGATTTCGCTACATCCTGATAATCATCAAGTATTGCGATTTTATATTTTGACATGTTTTATGAATTTAAATCCTTTTAATTACAAAGCTGGTGTTTCGGTAAAGTTAATTTTCTTAGATGATGCTGCCCAGAATATCCAAAGTAAAACGCAGATAAGCAAAGCATAATCGGGATAAAAAAACGAAAGGACAAAAGCGATTAAGTAGGTCGGGAATCCATACAGGTAGTTATTCCGGAGTTGCCTGATGGCAACATCACTGATTCCGGGACGCAACAGTTTTTTATCCGAGCTAGCCTGTTGCCAAAGCAGGTTGAAAGCCAGATTAATCAAAACGAACAGCCCGGTGTAAATGGTAACCGAAAGCTGCTTCGAATCTGTTAGAAAAAACCTGGCCAGTAGTGCGCTGGGAAAAGAAACAAGCGAAACCAGGAATAGAATGAGCCCATTGGCAAACATTAGTCCCGTGTTTCGTTTGTAAATCTGTTTAAAAACTTTATGGTGGTTAACCCAGATAATAAAAATGCTAAAAAAGGAAATGACAAAAGCGATATAGCCCGGCCACTGGAGCTTTAATTGCTCAAGCAGGTGAGTGTAGGTATTGCCATCTTTTACTTCCGGTATATGAAGTTCGAGCACCAGGAGTGTCACTGATATGGCGAAAACACCATCGCTAAAAGCCTCTATTCTTTCTGTTTCCTTTTCCATTTGCTCAGTTAACCGTTAAAAATCAGCTTATTTACCTGTGCTATTTCTGAATGACTGATGGTATGCCCCATGTTTTGGTAAATAATCTCGGTAACCTCTGCGCCCATACCTTCGAGTAAAACTGTTGATTCTTTTACTCTTGAAACCGGAACATGCATATCGGGATCACTGCTACCGATAAAAATAGGCGTACCGTCGAAGTCGCCATGATAATTGCGGTGATCCACCTGTTCACCGATAAGGCCACCTGTGAAAGCCACCACACCACCATAACGGGCAGCATTGCTTGCAACAAAATCGAGGGTTAAACAGGCGCCCTGAGAAAAACCCAAAAAGTAGATCTGCTCTTTTGTAAAACCTTCTTTTCCCAGATCAACTACAATATCGTTTATTGTTTTTAGCGCATTGGAAAGCGAAGGCTCATTAGCTACCCGTGGTGCCAAAAATGATTGCGGATACCAGGTATTATTTTCAGCCTGCGGAGCGATCAGTGCAAATTTTGAAACCTCCAGGTATTCTGCCATTGATAATATATCCTGGGCAGTTCCGCCACGGCCGTGGATCATGATCAGTACTTTTTCTGCCTGATCAAGGCTTTTTCCAGTTTTTATAATTTCTCTCATTTTTATTCTTCTTTTATTTTGTTCCAGATATCGCCGTAAAGCTCTTCATGCCGTTTGAACTGGATATGAACATAGGGGCACATTGGAATAACCATTAATCTGTTTTCGCGGACATAGGCCACCATTGCATCGAGTAACATTTTAGCATAACCTTTTCCTTCTTTTGCAGGATCTACTTCGGTATGGTAAACGGTTAGGTCTGAATCTTTGATATCAAAAATCATTTCGCCAACTTTTCCATCTTCATCATAAATATCGAACGAACTTGGTTCACCTTCCTGAATGTTTAATTTTACCTGTGCCATCTTTTTTAAATTAATTTTGGAAGTAATTTATCTAATTCTTCGCGTAAATGCTCGTGCTGATGCGGTAATTTTAAGTGTGTTCCCAACTCATTCAAGGGTTCATCAACAGTAAAACCTGGATTTTCGGTCGCAATCTCGAAAAGAACCCCTCCTGGTTCGCGGAAATATAAAGAGTAGAAATAATCACGATCAATTTTAGGCGTAATCTGTAAGTTTTTACTTAAAATCTGCTCCCTTAATTCCATTTGGATATCCTCGTTTTTAACGCGGAATGCCACATGGTGATTGGTACCGGCAGCATTTCTGCCCCTGTGGCCAGCTGGCACTTCCAGCAGGTCTACAATGGCTGCATTTTCTACCGTATCGGTAATAAAACGATATCGGTTTTCTTCCTGTCCCAGTAAACGGTAACCAAATAAATCGGTTAACACCTTTGCAGTTCCATCGATACTTTGCAGGGTTAAGGTGGTACTGTGGAAACCTTTGGTTGCGGTATCCTTTTTGATATCAGCAGTTTCCCAAGGGGTTCTGGCATCTGTAGTTTTGGGTACAATCAAACTCAGCGATAAACCATCTGGGTCTTTAAAAGCAAGTACCTGTTCGCCGAAACGCTCGGTAATTTCTTTTGTTTTAACGTTTGCGGAACCGAATCTTTCTAACCAGAACTCGTGACTGCCCGCAGGTACGGAATAACCGATTTCTGTTGCCATTCCTACGCCTTCTGTCCCCTGCCCAATTCCCTCCCAGGGAAAAAAGGTAAGAATGGTTCCTGCAGATCCACTTTCATCTCCATAGTAAAGATGGTAAGTTCCAGGATCATCAAAGTTCACGGTCTTTTTTACCAACCTTAAACCTAGGGTTTTAGTATAAAAATCGAAGTTTTGCTGCGCATTGCCTGCAATCGCGGTAATGTGGTGCAGGCCTAAAATGTTAGTATTCATATCGTTTAATTTTTATTTATTAATGGTGCTGAGCTTTCTGTAATTAATTCGTTGTGGCGTTTGAAGATGACATCAAGCACAAGGCCATCATCGTTCCACATTTTTATTTCTCCGTTAAGCTGTTCGGTAAGGCCGGTCATTAAACTCATTCCAAGTGATTCGGTATGATCAGGATAGAAGCCTGTTGGCAAACCAATCCCCGTATCTGCAATTTTCAGTTCGCAACACTCCTCTCCCGTGAGCAAGAAAGAAATGTGCACTTTACCTTTTTTATCACCTGGAAAGGCATATTTAATCACGTTACTAATGGCCTCATTCAGGATCAAACCAAGCGGAACCGCCTGTGCAACATCTAATTTAATCGCCTCTGTTTCTAAAGTGAACTGGATTTTTCTATCAGTACCAAAACATTCGATCATATATTCTACCAGCTCTTTGATGTACCACTTCATATCGATTTCTGCCAGATTATCAGACTGATACAGTTTTTGATGAATGAGCGACATGGCATGCATCCTGTTCTGGCTATTCCTGATGGCTACCAGTGCATCTTCGTTATCCAGATATGCAGATTGTGTATTAAGCAGGCTGATGACAATCTGCAGGTTGTTTTTTACCCGGTGGTGGATTTCGCGAAGGAGCCATTCTTTTTCGCCGAGTATTTTCCTAAGCAGTTCGTTCTGTGTATTGATTTCTTCCTGCTTTTGCTCCAGGACAAGATTGCTACGCTTTTTTAAACGATAACGGTTATAAATGAGACCCACAAACAGCGCCGCGATAATAAGCCCTGCAATAAAAAAATACCTCACCCGCTCCTCATTCCCGATCCTGACCTGCTGCAACTGATTTTTCTGATGCAGCAATGCAATGTCTTTGTCTTTTTTCTCGGTCTGATATTCGATTTCCAATCCCGAAATCTGTTTGTTCTTTTCGTTGTTCCAGATGGAATCCGTTAACCTTTTATAGGTTTTATAATGTGCAACAGCCGACCAGGGTTTGTTCAGTGCAGAATCTACATCAAACCAAAGCCTGTGCAACTGCGAAAGCGCCAGTAAGTTTTTCTGCGCTATACTTTGCTTTTCATGTTCTTTTAAATAACCGTCGGCAGCTTGAAATTGCTTCTCACGGATCAGTTTACGGATAATACTTCGATACAGGTAAATCTGGTTCGGATCATCTTTGGGCAGGTCGTGATGGAATTTAATTAAAGTTTTGAAAAAAGGTTCAGCCTTGCCATATTGTCCAATATCGTAATAGGTGTTGAATAAAATATAAGGTATGCGCAGTTTCATCTGGGTATCAGTTGGCGGATACTTTTTAATCAACTCTTTCAATGCAGCTATTCCATCTTCAAACCTTTTCATCCGGACATAAATGGTAGCAACATTGGCAATAATGGTTTGCATGTAACCCGGATCTTTGTAACGCTCAGCAATGTTTTTGGCCCTTAACCAATAGTCAAGTGCTTTCTGGTCGTTCCTCAGGTAATAATAGGTTAAACCTAAATGGTTGTTTATAGAACTTCTTTGCAAACTTGTATCAGCCAACTGGTCGGCAGTTTTCTCGGCCAATAGTCCATATTTTAAGGCTTCTGAAAAATTGCCGAGGCTGATATTGGTAATACACATGTTATTGTAAACTCCTTGCAGCTCTTTAAAGCCAACAGTCCTGTAAACGGCAAGCGAAGTATCCATTAGTTTTATGGCATGGGCAGGCTGTCCTTTGATGTTGTAATAATCGCCCAGGTTTTTGAGCGAATTGGCTTCTTCTAATTTATCCCCAACCTGGCGGTAAAGGGCCAGTGATTTTTCGTTGTAAGCAATTTTCTTATCGAGATCTGCTCCTTCATTGCCAAAAAGATTACCCATGGCCGAATATGCTTCTGCCAATTGATCTTTCAGGTTTAACCTTGAAGCGTAAGCAATGGCCTGTTCATAAATTTTTGTCCCTAAGGCCCTATCTCCCAATTCGCGGATGATATTTCCTTTGAGTACCATACTTCGGGCAATTCCTTTGGCGTATTCGATCTTGCTGGCTAAAGCAAAAGCCTGTTCTCGGAATCGCATCGCCCGGGCAAGGTCGGCTTTTAATTCGCCCGGTAAATTGAGGTAATAGGTACCTAGTTCGATCCATAAATCGACTTTACTTTCTGTTTGGCCAAGCCTGCGGAGTTTAATTTCTGCTGTTTCAACTTCCCTGAGGGTCCTGATGCCCTGCCCTTTTGCAAGGACAGGACTGATCAGCATTAAAGTAATGAACAAGAACCTGAATTCCGGCCTGCAAAAATTAGCTGTTCTATTTTTGGTTGGCATCTTTAAAGTTTAACATCATTTTTAACCGGTTTGGTGCTGTAATAGCAGATTACCATGGCAACGCCGGGCAGCACAATACCCACCAGCCCAAACAGTTGTCCGATCCAGGCACCGAGGATACAACCGATTAAAAACCCGCCCAAAGTGATTAATCCCTTATTTATCCCTGAAAGAAAGTCAGCGTTTTTGAAACCTGAATTACAAAACGACCTAATATCGAGCGCAAACTGGGTTACATTGCCCGTCATCATGGTTGTTGGTCCATAGGTTTCTTTGGCAAAAAGTTTCCCAAAGGCATTCTGCAGCCCCATGGCAAAAACCACGATCATGGTAACCAGGTACATTGGCCATGTAATTTCTCCATTATCGATATAGCCGAGTGAATAGGCTATTGCCCCGCCCAACAAAAGGATAATCCCTTCGCATAAAAGCAGAAAATGCCTGTTCGAAAATCTCGCCGATATCCAGCCACCAGCCATAACAGAGAGCATAAATATTGGGAAAGTCAACAGCTTGATCCAAGCATCACCATCAGTGCCTTTAATTATTTGATAGGCAAATACAATAAAGTTTCCTGTAACGTGAGCCGAGAAAATCTTATCGGCAGCAACAAAAGTGATACTATCGCAATAGCCTGCTATAATGGTTAATATAAGGGTTACAAACCAGATATTGTTCTGTTTTTCTTCCATTTTGTTTTTGATTTATGATAAGTGTGCCCTTAACATCCAGGCCATGGTTTCGTGTGTTTCCATTAAACCTGTAATGTAATCGCTTGTTCCGGCATCTTTAAGCGCCCCTGCATAATTATCAATGTTTTCCCTTAAATGGATCAAGATACTTTCGTGATCAGCAAGCAGTATTTTGATGTAGGTTGGTGCATCGTTCTTGCCACGGTCATCCTCGCTTAAGTGGGTCAATTCCAGAAACTGTTTAAGCGACGCCGGGGCATAATGGCCAAGTTTGCGGATCCGTTCTGCAACTTCATCAACAATACTTTCCAATTGGGTATACTGCTCTTCGAAGAATTTGTGTTTGTTGTAAAAATCTGGCCCTTCTACGTTCCAGTGCGCTTTTCTTGTTTTTGTATATAAAACGTATTCATCTGCAAGAATTTTGCTTAATGAATGTGCAACCTCGGCGAGGTTTTCTGCGCTGATTCCAATTTTAGCTTCCATGATTTTGATGTTTATCTGTTAATTAAAAAATGTGTTGATTAAGTAATGATCTATTGAAATGGTTCCAGGCCCAATTAGCCATAAAAAAAGCATGGCAAGTGTGTACATATATGGTACATCACGCACCGCTATCGGATCTTTACGGTGTACCACAAAGTAACCGATTGCTGTTACCCCTATTGATGGCAATAGGAAAAGCCTGGTTCCGAACCCTATTGCAACCAGAAATGGCACAACGGTATCAGAAAAAGTGGCAACCAGAGCATTTAGTTTATCTGGCAACCCCAAGGGATTGGGCACATGTTCTTTCTCTCCGTTTTGTACACGGAATTTTTTCATGCCATGTACCCTGAAAAGCTCGAGCATGAGCAGCAGCCTAAAAATAAGTACGGCCCAGTTATTAAAGTCTGATCCCAAATCAGAGTAAAGCAGGTATTTAATGATATTTTCCATGGTTTAAAAAGCAAAGCATGAGCAGCCCAGAGCGCCCCAAAATGCGGTGTAATTGTTTACAGGGAGGTTGCTGGTCCTTACTGCATCGTGATTATGGTTATGTACATTACAGCTACCCACGCAGGAATGCACCATGGCTAAAACTGAACCGGCTCCGTTTGCTCCTTTTGTTTTTCCTTGCTGATCTGTTTTATGCGTCAATGGAGAATAATATCCATTATAGTTTTTCGTTGGCGACCAGTCTGGTAGAATCGGGATTTTTGGTGGCGAAAACGAAGAGAAATCACCTTTTGCATACACAATTTTGCCGTCAACAATGGTTAAATCAGATTCGATACTTTTGATCTGTTCGTCGGCAACTTCGAAATAATCATGGTTAAGTACAGCTAAATCTGCCAGCATGCCTACTTCGATATCGCCCTTCTTTTGCTGTTCGTTCGAAAACCAGGCACTACCTCTGGTATATAATTCTAAAGCGGTTTCTCTTGATAAAATGGTTTCCTCACTGTAGATTTTTAAGCCACCCACTGTTTTACCGGCAGTTAACCAGAACATGGAAACCCATGGGTTGTAACTGCTTACGCGTGTGGCATCAGAGCCCCCGCCAACAGGCACTTCCATTTCAAGCATTTTTTTAACCGGAGGTGTTTGGAGTGCAGCTTTTGCACCATAACGTTCGGTAAAATATTCGCCCTGATAAGCCATTCTGCTCTGGATCGCTATGCCGCCGCCCAATGCTTTTACACGTTCAATGTTCCGCTCGTCGATGGTTTCGGCATGGTCGAATATCCAGGGCAGGCCAGCAAAAGGAATATCTTTATTAACCTTTTCGAAAACATTTAAAAACCGTCCAATACTTTCATTATAAGTGGCGTGAAGCCTGAAAGGCCATCTTTTTTCGACCAGCAAACGCACCACACGTTCCAGTTCAGGTTCCATATTATCAGAGAGATCTGGCCGCGGCTGAAGAAAATCTTCAAAATCAGCTGCAGAGAAAACCAGCATCTCACCTGCTCCGTTGTGGCGGTACATATCATCTCCCTGGTAAAGTTTTACGGTATTGGTCCAGTTGTCAAAATCCTCAAACTCCTGTTTGGGGCGTTGGGTAAACAAGTTGTAGGCAATGCGAACGGTTAGTTGTTTTTGCTCATTTAATTCGTTTACGACTTTATAATCGTCAGGAAAATTCTGAAAACCTCCACCGGCATCAATTACACTGGTAATCCCGAAACGGTTCAGTTCTGTCATAAAATGACGGGTGGAATTTACCTGATGTTCATAAGAAAGTTTCGGGCCTTTTGCCAGCGTAGAATATAAAATCATGGCATTTGGGCTGGCAATAATCAGTCCGGTAGGCTCACCATTGGCATCTCTCTGGATTTCTCCGCCCGGAGGCGCAGGCGTATCTTTGGTGTACCCAACGGCTTTAAGCGCAGCACGGTTCATAAAAGCACGGTCGTATAGATGCAAAATAAACACGGGCGTTTCTGGCGCAATGGTATTTATTTCTTCCAGCGTTGGCATCCTCCTTTCAGCAAACTGAAACTCAGACCAGCCTCCAACTACACGCACCCATTGTGGTGATGGGGTAATATCTACCTGCTCTTTAAGCATCCGTAAGGCATCGGCAAGCGATGGAACACCATCCCAGCGTAATTCCAGATTGAAATTTAACCCACCACGGATTAAATGGATATGGGAGTCGTTAATCCCCGGAACAACCCGTTTTTTGCCCAGATCAATCAGCCTTGTTGCAGAACCCGAAAAATTCATAATGTCGCTATCACGACCAACGGCGATAAACTTGCCATCTTTAATGGCAACGGCTGTTATTTCTTCCTTTTGCTTGGCAATGGTATGAACCTTACCATTGAATAAAATGATATCTGCAGTCATGGTGTCTTTTTTTAGATTTGAGATCTTAATTTTTAATGGCAGCAATTGCTTCCTGAATGCCTTCTCCAGCTGTTGTAAAAAATGCCGGTCCAGCCAAAAGGATCACTTTCGCTACTGGTTTAAAGGTTGCCATATTCTTTTCTTTTAACCAGGTTTGGGTTCTGTAAGCCTCTAAAATGCCTTTTACAACGTTGCCAGCAACTAATGCCGTTGGCGAGTCGATTCCTGCATCTTTTAAATCACTTGCAAAAGAAAAATTGTTTACACCCAGCTTAAGTGCTTCTCTCATGGCGATGGCGCCTACTCCGGTCATTAGTTCTGGTGTAAATTTATTCCGATCGCCAAGACCGATTAAAAGCAGACGTTTGCCACCTATGGTACCCTTTGGTGGAGAAATTAAAATGGTTTCGTTAGCGTGACCAAGAAATTTCCCGCTTTTGCGGATTTCGGTGATCAAACCTTTCATATCCTGATCTAAGTGGACCAAACCATTTAATGCTGGCGGAAGTGCAGGTGGCGAATTAAAAATATCTCCCTCTGTATACTCGAAAACGCAGGCAATCTGTAAATCGCTAACCTGCGCCGATGGCCCCTGAACAACACCTTCGATGGCAACTCCATCAACTGTACCCCAAACTTTAGCCGTTCCTATTGCGGTGGTGTTTTGTGCAAATGCTGTTCCTGTAACAAATACAGAAAATATGATGATGGCCACCCTGAAGTTTTGGATAGCAGCTATTGATTTTTTAGTGAAGTTATTTTTCATTTTCTTATTGTTTAAAATTTGTATGATACCTGAGCATTAAAAAACTTTGAATTCTCCCAGAGTGGTACGATATCTTTTATAAAATCACCCACCCTGAAATATTGCCCCCCACAGCTGAATGAAAGGTTGTTATTGAATTTATAATCTGCACTGAGCAGATAAGTGGTACCGATAAAGCGATGAT
Source organism: Pedobacter sp. GW822-FHT03F06 (assembly GCF_058801365.1). Taxonomy (NCBI): domain Bacteria; kingdom Pseudomonadati; phylum Bacteroidota; class Sphingobacteriia; order Sphingobacteriales; family Sphingobacteriaceae; genus Pedobacter; species Pedobacter sp. GW822-FHT03F06. The sequence continues at coordinate 191,849 of NZ_JBXANE010000009.1, read as the reverse complement.
TGGAAAGTGAACCTGCGGTATTAAAATTTCCGCTGGGGCGATAAATCCCGTCGTTTGTAGAATACCTCCAGTTGAAAACAATATCAGCCTGAAAGCTTAATTTATCGGTTGGACTAAGGGTTAAGTAAGGGTGCAGATCAATCAAATTCGAAGGTCCAATGAGGGGATTAAATCCAAAATAGCCTCCTTTGGGATATAAGGGGTTAAAGGTTTGGAGTTTTCCATCGCCAGCTTTCCTGTCACCCGAGATATAATCGTTACGCAGGTTTAAAGAAGGCTTAAGCCTGGTATCTTCAAAAGTATAACCCAATTCAATAGCCATCGTCCATGCATCTATATTGCCACTTCCAAACTTGCCAAACTGATAGGCAGCTTCTACATTATAGATAAAACCGCCACCACTTTTCCAATATCGCGTAGCCAAAGTATGCCTGATTTCTTTTTCAACGCCTTCCTCAAATTCTGCATTGTCACGCCTGATGCCTAAATAATAAAAATCGAAGTTTCCCCCTTGTTGGATATTGAGATTCGAATAAGCGCCCCAAAGGTTTGCCTGATGGCTAGGACGATTATCGAATACCCCGAAATTCACTTCATCAGCTGCTAAAACAAATGCGTCCAGTGAAAACCGCGGTGCTGCATACATCAGTTTTGCCCCGGTAAAATACTGCCGTACGGTGGTCCCCTCTCTCACAGAAATTAACCGCCCGGAGCCATAATTAATTTCCTGCCTGCCCAACCTAAGCGCTAATTTATTCGGTGAATCTTTAAGTATCCTATATTCTGCAAACAGATTTTGTACCACAAGCCGGTCTTCATCAACCGGAGAGGGACCGTACTTACTGCCATTTTCCAGGGCACTGTTTAGCTGGGCAAAAATCCGCAGTCTTTCTCCAACATTTAAATCAGCATAAAGCGAGTAGCGCTGTAAAAAAGAATAATTGAAACCCTGATCTCTGATCCAGTCTTCATTGATTTTTCCTCCATATTCCTCCCTGATTTCGCCACCAAAACTGAGGTAAACTTTTTTATCGGCAGAAAGCGGCAGGAACTTTAACGTATTGCTGATGTTCCTGGCCGAATCTTTCAAATGGCTATAATCCTCATCGTAGCGCATTAGCTTAATGCCTTGGGCGAAAGCCACTGTTGTTGATAAGCAAAAACACATAACAACAACGAATGCCAAATGGGGATAATCAGTTCTCATTTTATGTAAATGAGGATTAGTGTTTTACCATTTTGTGTGCATACTGGATACCAAGGCCATAACCTGCACCGTATTTTTTCATTAGTGTGGTTACAGGCTCATAGGTTCCGGTTCTGGCCCAATCTCTTTGAAGTTCAAGAATGTACTGCACAGCAGTTACCGGTTTTACACCTGCATGCACCATCCGTTGAATGGCCCGTTCGTGTGCTTCATTGCTTACATCACCACAGGCATCAGTGATCACGAAAACATCAAAACCTTCTGACAAGGCTGATAAAGCCGGACCAACGATACAAACACCCGTCCAAAGACCAGCCAATACAAGTTTCTTTTTTCCTGTTGCAGTGATTGCTCTGTAAGCCGGTTCATCTTCCCAAGTATTCATCGAAGTTCTATCGATATAATTTGAAGTAGACTGGGGATAAAATTCTTCAATTTCTGGAAAAACAGGGCCGGCAAACGACTCTTCGGCAACTGTGGTTACAATAGTGGGTACGTTAAAGATTTTAGATGCACCACAAACAATGGCCACATTTGTACGGAGTTCGGTAATAGAGATGCTTTTTGTTGCAAAAGCCATCTGTCCCTCGAAATCGATTAATACTAATGCATGATTTTCCGGAGATAATAAGTCTGGTGATGGTTTCATAATTAAATATTTTTTGTTTCCCTCACTGTTCCAAGAAACATACCATCAAGCAAATAACTATAAATCAGAATATTACACAAAAACACACAAACTATGATTAACTATATATCGTTGATTTACGAATTTTATGTTTTGTTTTACCACAAAAGGGTGCTTTAATCGAAACCTGTTTTTTAACCACAGCGCGAATAAAGGAAATGCTTCTTAAGGAATCAGTACCAGTTAATGACAGGAAAGATGCTGAAACAAGTTCAGCAGGACGATGCGCAGGATTATTGCGCAGATATTAGATATGATTCTGCGGAGATCTCCTAAATCTGCGGGATAAATTAATTTAGCACCTAAATAATAACGAAAAAAATCAAATAAATATCAACACTAAAAAACAATATATCTCACTAAAAATCAACACAAAACACAAACAACTAACGAAATTTCGTTACTGATTTAACAAACCAAAAGTCATTAATTAAAATTATAAACCCTAATTTAGCGACATGGAAAGCAAGGGCAATTTATCTGAAATTCAAAATCAAGAACATGCCATCCCAAATATCAATGGAGCAACAGTACTTGAAATCGAAAACGCCCGCTTGGTTAAAAAACTCGAACAAAAAGAAAGGGAAAATGCAGTTTTGTTATCGTTAAGCAACTCCATTGCTTCCATCAGGAATAAACTTGATCTCTTCGATGTTATAGACCTAAAGCTTAAAAAATTATTTGATTTTGATGACTTTGTAATCTGTTTGATTAATGACGATCAGGAGACCCATAGTGCTTTCATCTATAACCAAAAAGAGGATTTTCTTAAAACAGCCGGTATAGCACCAGAATCATCGAAGAAATACACGCTCGATGACGGCATGTGCAGGGCGATGATTTCTTCAGCAAAACCAATCGTTTTTAACGTAGAAGAAGTTTTAAAGTGGGATGACGCACCTGCCTGGTTATCATTTTGGCACAATAAAGGCATTAAAGAAATGATTGGCCTTAAAATGGTGGACCGATCAGCATGTATCGGTTTCTTTTACCTCTACACCAAGAACATGAATTCCTTATCGAATATCTATTTTGACCTGCTACAGGGCATTTCGCAGCAGATTTCAATAGCGATATCGAACATCCGCGCAAACGAAAAAATAGAACAACAGCTCTTAGAAATCAACGCGTACAAACAAAAATTAGAGGATGAAAAAAGTTACCTTCAGGAAGAGATCCAACACAAATACAATCATACAGAAATCATCGGACAGAGCAAGTCGTTAAAAGACATTTTCCATCTGGTTGAGGCTGTTGCTGCTACCGATAGTACAGTACTTATTTCCGGGGAAACAGGAACAGGAAAAGAACTCATTGCAAGGGCATTACATAATTCCTCACTTCGCAGCAATGAATTGATGGTTAAAATTAATTGTGCCGCAATCCCCGCTAGCTTGGCTGAAAGTGAACTCTTCGGTCATGAAAAAGGCAGCTTTACAGGTGCAACCGACAGGCGCATCGGCAAGTTTGAACTGGCACACAATGGGACGCTTTTTTTGGATGAGATTGGCGAACTTTCCTTAGAACTTCAGGTAAAGCTGCTCCGCGCATTACAGGAAAAAGAAATTGAACGGATTGGCGGCAGGGATGTAATTAAAACAAATGTGAGAATTATCGCTGCCACGAACAGAAATCTGCTAAAAGAGGTAGAAAAAGGAAGTTTCAGGAGCGACCTATATTACAGGTTAAACGTATTTCCAATTCCAGTCCCACCGTTAAGGGATAGATTGGATGATATCCCCCATCTAACAGCCTTCTTCATTGAACGCATTTCAAAAAAAACAGGAAGGCAGGTAAACGCCATTTCCAAAAGCGCGCTGAATAAACTCATGCTCTACCCCTGGCCGGGAAACGTAAGGGAGCTGGAGCATTTGATTGAACGGAGCATATTATTAACATCCGGCAATATATTAAAAGAAATCCACCTACCTAAAACAGATAGAAATGAGGCAATTAACAATACAGATGAGCAAAAAATCAAAAGCATCCACGAAAATGAGCGCGACCATATTCTATCGGTTTTAAAACGTTGCAAGGGAAAAATATCCGGTATCGGTGGAGCTGCAGAAATATTAAATATCCCTGCAACCACCCTTAACTCAAAAATTAAAAAATTTAAAATTAAACGGGAACATATCCTGAATAAGTAACATTTAATGATAGAATTAAACAAACTGTTTAAAAAAGCTGCGTCAGTAAAGCACGTCAATAAAACGATCGTGCTCATCATGCTATTTGCAATTTTCAGTTTAATACTCATTAAGAGTAGTAATACTTCAGCCAGAAATCAGGTAGATCGTTTAAATCCCACAGATTCTCTTCAAAAGCTACAGAGACTTTTGGCTGATTCAAAACCCGATACAAACCGCATACAATACCTGCTAAACATTGCCGGTCATTTTATTAATCAACAAGAAAACCAAAGCATAAATTTAGCGAAGGCAATGCCTTATCTGCAAAAAGCACGCATTTTAAATGATCAACTTAAATCCCTAAACTCGGAATTCCGGATCCTTATGGCCTACGCCCGGTTTTTCAACAAAAAACATTTAAGCGTACAGCAGGCACTCACTTATGAAAAGGCAATTGCTGTTTCAAAAAGAATTGGCAATAAACATTTCGAAGCCAGCGCATGGTATGCTTATTATGTTAATGTTCCCGATACGGTTTCTGATTATAAAAACAGAACATTTTACAACCGGGCAGCTACAGCACATGCCTTGTATAAAGAAATCGGCACCTCCTTCCAGGAAAAATACAGAGAGGCAACGCTTCTAAAAACAATGGCCGACTTCCATTTAGAGGAAGAAAAATTTGATTTATCGATAAAAGAGCTTTTTGAAGTTATAGCGCTGGATAAAAAATTTAAACTCCCCGACCTCCCAATGGCTTACGATTTACTTTCGGCAGTTTACGAACGAAAAGGAGAACTGAGCAAGGCCTTAAATTATGCTTTACTGAGTGTAAAAACGGCTCAAAGCAATCATGAGGAAGTGCTCGGCACCTATTTAAACAGAGTAGGTTCTGCCTATGAGGCCATGGGCAAAGCTAAAGAAAGTATAACCTGGTACCATAAAACCCTTGATAGTGGCGATAAAAAAGATCCTTTCCGTTTTGTTACGGCTTATTCCATTACGAGCCAAATGATCAAACTGGGTGAAGCCAAAAAAGCACTATCCATACTCCAAAAAACATGGAACGAAGTGAACAATCCGTCGAGCGGGCATCAATATTTTATGTTTCTGGCATTTGGCGAGTGTTATGCAGCGTTAAAAAAGTACGATCTGGCTAAAAAATATTTCGATAAACTGCTGGAAGATGCTACATTAAAAACATATTCCAACACTTTCCAAACTTCAGTTTTCTTCTCTGTAAGCGAATTTTACTTTGCCCAAAACAAATACGGGCTAGCTTTACAATTCGCTGAAAAGGCGAGAGAAAACCAGATCAGCATGACCCTGCCAAGACAGATCAGGTTAAATGAAATTCTTTACAAAATAGATGTAGCTACAGATCGTCCGGCTGAGGCCATTGTTCACCTGCAAACCTTTCATAAGCTTAGAGATTCGATGCTTAGCCAGGAAAACTTAAACACCATTGAGCGATTGAAGATTGAATTCCAGGCTTCGCAAAAGGATAATGAAAATGAAATCCTCAGGAAGAAATCACAATTGCAAAGTCAGGAACTTAACCGCATTCAATGGATCAAAAATGCCACTATAGCCGGACTGGCATTTTTAACTATCGTGCTTGTTTTAATTTATGGCAGGTTTCGGTTGAAAAAGAAACTTCATGATATTTTAGTCAGGAAAAAAGCAGATATAGACCTTGCCTACGCTGAACTTGAAGTCAATATTCAACAAAAAAATAATTTAATTGAAGAGAAGGAAAGCTTAATTAAGGAAGTGCATCACCGGGTTAAAAACAACCTGCAATTAACAATGAGTTTACTAAACAGCCAAAGTTATTACCTGGAAGATTTATCGGCAATTGAGGCCATAAAAGAAAGTCAGCACCGTTTGAAAAGTATTGCGTTGATTCATCAAAAGCTCTATCAAACAGAAAATCTGGCTACCATAAACATTCAGCCTTATATTGTAGAATTGGTCGAATATTTAAAGGAAAGCCTGAACGATGATAAAAAGATCAGTTTTGAATTGGATATTTTAAATCTCGAACTGGATATTTCGAAAGCTGTTCCACTTGGCTTAATCATTAACGAGGCCATTACCAATATTTTCAAATATGCTTTTCCTAATCGGCATGGCGGAAAAGTGATCATTAGCCTAAAAGAATGCCATGCAGATCATTATCAACTATTTATTAAGGATAATGGCATTGGTTTACCCGCCGACTTTGATTATGAACAGAGCAACACATTGGGTATTATTTTGATGAAGGGACTGAGTGCACAAATTGATGGTATTTTTACAATGGAAAGCAGAGATGGCGTTTCGTTAAGTTTGATTTTTATAAATAGAAGTGAAGATTTATTCCTGCTGAAAGATTAATTGAAGATGAGGACAGAAAAAATTCTAATCGTTGAAGATGAATTTATCGTTGCGCACGATCTGCAGATGATTTTGCAGCGTGCCGGCTATCAGGTTGTCGGCATTGCCGATTCTGTTAAAAATGCTCAGGCTCTACTGGAAAAACATCAGGTAGACCTGGTGCTTTTAGATATCTATTTAAAGGGCAGACTAACTGGTATTGATCTGGCCTACGATTTGATGAAAAGCCAGATTCCATTCATTTATATCTCTGCAAATTCGAATGAAAAAGTGCTGGAGGCCGCAAAGTCAACTTGTCCGTACGGGTTTATTGTTAAACCTTACCGCGACCGCGATATTTTACTCAGCATTGATATTGCCAGGTACCGCAAGGAAAACAGCAATAACATGAAAATGAGCAGCGAGCGCTTTATGCAGGATTTCATTGTAGACATCTCGATGAAATCGTTAACCTGGCAAAAGAAAATTTTAGCCACTGCAGCTGCCTTCCAGCCATATATTCCTTTTGATTTTATTGCACTTTCAGGTATCGCAAAAGATGGAAAACGATATAGCGAAATTGGAATCACCAGAAAAAACTTTGACCAGTACGACTTATTTACAGCAAATGACTTCTTAAAATACGCGGGTTTAAGCAGGGCAGAATATGATACCATCAATCAACTGGTACCCGAAACAACAGCCGACGCCATTTACATTGGTGATGATTTTGAGGGGGTGAAAAAGGCTGCTCCAATGAAAAATTTAATCGCCACCACTTATCATCTTTATTCCAACCTGGTCAAAACATTCTACCTGGAAAACGGCGATCAGATCAGCTTTTCGTTTTACAGTAGAACTGAAAACATTTACCAACCCGCACACATGGAGTTGCTTAACTTTTTATCAGGCACTTTAGAGAAAAAATTGGTCCATATTATCGAGCTTGAAAAAGCGGGAATGGAAACAGTTTTACATCAGGAAAGCGGCAACTATCCTGTAGCGAAAAAAGATTTCGAAAATATTATCGGCAAAAGTACGGCTTTGCTCAGTGTTTTAGACAAGATTAAAATTGTTGCCCCAACTGATACATCTGTATTGATAACCGGAGCGAGTGGGACAGGAAAAGAAGAAGTTGCCAAAAGCATCCACCGATTATCGCATAGAAGCGCAAAGCCAATTGTGGCCGTAAATTGTGCTGCATTGCCTGCAGATTTAATTGAATCCACTCTATTTGGCCATGAAAAAGGCTCGTTTACAGGCGCTGTTAACACCAGAATTGGAAAATTTGAAGAGGCTAACGGGGGCACCATCTTCCTCGATGAAATCGGAGAAATGCCCTTCGATCTGCAGGCAAAACTACTTCGGGCCCTGCAGGAGAAAGAAATTGAACGGATTGGTGGCAAACAGCCCATTGCTGTTGATCTAAGAATAATCGCTGCTACCAACCTCAATTTAGAGAAAGAGATTGCAAAAGGCAGATTTAGGCTGGATCTTTTCTATCGGCTTAATGTTTTTCCAATCCACGTTCCTCCGCTTTGCCGACGAAAGACCGACATCCCACTATTGGCAGAATATTTTGTTCAGAAACATGCAAAAGCAGTAGGTAAAAACATTACCGAAATTCCCACTGATTTTATGGATAGGCTGATGTTATATGATTGGCCAGGTAATATCAGGGAATTGGAACATGTGATACTGAGAAGTATACTGCTTTCATCAAATGGAAAACTTAATCCCGATCATTTGGAACTTGGAATTAAAAATGAGGAACCGCTTTCGCCAAATGGGATTAAAACGATTATTGACAATGAAAGAGACCATATCATCAGGGTTTTGGAGCGCTGCAAAGGCAAGGTTGCAGGCAGTGGTGGTGCGGCAGAATTATTGGGCATTCCGGCAACTACGTTGAGTTCTAAAATTAAAAAGCTGAATATAAAACGTTAATGACATTTAGTAAATCGACGATATATCATGAATACCAAAAACCAACCAGCACAATAAAACACTGATAAACAAAAACTTAAAGATTGGTATTTTTCTTGATTTGAATAGACTGTACCAATCAAAAAGGGACCTTTGTTGGCCTTGATTTATATCTAACGCTCGCCCGAAATAGAAAATGAAACAGAAAATCTTAATAGTAGAAGATGAATTTATTGTAGCCAACGATCTTAGGATCATGCTTGAAAAAGCTGGCTATAAAGTGTGTGGGATAGCACCATCGGTGGTAAAAGCGCTTGAGTTGATTGCAGCCAAAGAACCCGACTGGATACTGTTGGACATTTTTTTGCAGGGCGACAAAACGGGAATTGATCTGGCTGGCCAGCTTACCGAAATGGGAGTTCCTTTTATTTATATTTCTGCAAACACCAATCAGGGGATTTTAGAAGCCGCAAAAGCAACCCTGCCCTATGGCTTTCTGGTTAAACCTTTCCGCGAAAAAGACCTCATGGTAATGTTGGATATTGCCCGTTACAGACATGAACAAAACCTGAAATATAACCATCATAAAGAGCCACCGCTCCATAAACAGATTGAACATATTGCGCAAAAGCAGGAACCGGTTTCCCTGCGTTTGAAACAAATCAGTGCCGCGATACACCCCGTTGTACCTTTCGATTTTATGTGGATTACCAGATCAAAGCCACGCACAACTACGAAAGATGTTTACATCAACCGTGTTTCCGACGGAACATTCAATATCCTCAGCACCGACGCTTTATTGAAAGAAACCAATATTTCAGATCGTGATTTTAAAACCTGGAACAGCACTGCAATTGCCCATCATGGGAAATCAATCTTTAATGGATATGATTTTCGGAAATTGAGAATGGAAAGTCTATCGGTACAAGCACTTTCAGACCATTACAAACTTGAATCAGCCTTGATTACCGAAATTGAAATAGATACCGATGTATTTCAGTTCGTTTTTTTCAACCAGCTTTCAGATATCTACACAAAAGTTCATTCGGGTATTATTGACCAGTTTAAGAAAAGCCTGGAGCTCATTTTAGCTAAAATTATTTTAAGTAAGGATAGTATAGCTCAAACTCCAGCTACGGGCTTACCTGTAGTTGAAAAGCCAATCATTAAAAAAGAACAAGCTATAGAAACCCAAAAGGATTTTAATGGCATTATTGGCAACAGTGCTTTACTGCACGCCGCATTTAAGAAACTGGAACTGGTGGCACCGGATGATACTTCAGTGCTTATCCTGGGAGAAAGTGGTACCGGTAAAGAAAAAATCGCCCAGACCATCCATAAATTATCTCCCCGTAAAAACAAACCTTTAATTACCGTAAACTGTGCAGCCTTACCCTTAACCTTAATTGAATCGGAACTTTTTGGGCATGAAAAAGGTGCATTTACAGGTGCGAACGAAAAACGGATCGGTAAATTTGAACAGGCCGACGGAGGTTCGATTTTTCTGGATGAGATAGGCGAGCTTCCCTTAGAAGCCCAGGTAAAACTATTAAGGGTACTCCAAGAAAAAGAAATTGAACGTTTGGGCGGAAATTATACCAAAAAGATAAATGTTAGAATCATTACGGCCACCAACAGAAATCTGGAGAAAGAAGTTGCAGAAGGCCGTTTCCGCCTTGACTTATATTACCGCTTAAATGTTTTCCCGATAGAGTTGCCTTCCCTGAGAGACCGAAAAGAAGATATACCTGCTCTGGCTGCTTATTTTATTGACAAATATGGCAAAAAAGGATCTTCATCGGTTACTTCAATATCTACAGATGTATTGAATGAAATGCAGGATTATCACTGGCCTGGAAATGTCAGGGAATTGGAGCACCTGATAGAAAGAAGTATGCTGTTAACTAAAGGGGAAATGATTACTAAAGTTGATCTTCCAAACCCTACCCAGGCAGCAAGCTTTGCTCATGGAGATCATTTCAAAATTAAAACGATGGAAGAGATGGAGAGGGAGCATATTATGAGCATTTTGAAGATGTGTAAAGGCAAAATATTTGGCCCGGGCGGCGCCGCTGAGATCCTTAATATCCCTTCTACGACATTAAATTCAAAAATCAAAAAACTAGGAATAAAGTTCGAATTTGTTAAATAGGCTGTCAGGTAAAATTGAGGTTTTAGTCCGGAGTTGGTAGTTCTGAGTCTGGAGTCGATTAAGCACTGTGATTTGTTATCTTGAAAAGTAATTTATTGTATAAGACTGATATCAATAGCAGTGGATTTTAATGAATTAATATATTCTGCGGGGTCGTCATTCCCAACTTGATTGGGAATCGTAATGCAATAAGCTTTAAGATTCCCGCCTACGCGGGAATGACGACCCTTATCTTAGAATCTGTCATCGTAGCAGAGTCGCGAGGTATCGTCATCTCCGCAGTGTTCCACAGGAACTCCTTTGGAGAAGAGATCTTTGAACGATGTTAAAATATTTTATTTTGCAGCGCCCCGCCACTGCTGTATAAACCATTTAGCCATTATTTTATTGCTATTTTGCCATGTGGAATTTTAGTATCAGATAAATCGATCTGCATTTCCTGCTTCCTGATTATTTCATCACTAAATTGCTTTTCCTTGCGGATTTTGTGAAGTTCTTGTCGCTGGATATGATAAATATCTTTTAAGATATGGTTATAAACTTCCATCTCTGCATTTTCGATTGCTTCGCACTCCATCGATTCGAGTCTTCTGGAGGTATGGTTTAAGCTGTTCTTGAGTTCATTTTTCAAACCATTTACCAATCCGATTCCTTCAATTTCATCTGCATACTTTTCCCTTAAGCGGTTTAATGAAACATTTAGCAGCCGCTGTTTAATGCTGGCCTCTTGTTGCTCATCAGGTACCAGTGGATCAATTTCATAAATGTTGATCGCCTTGATGATATAGGGCAAAGTAAGGCCCTGAAAAACCAGGGTAACCAAAATAACCACAAATGTGATGAAGATGATCAGGTTACGGTGTGGAAAATTAATATGGGCAGCTGTAGTAATGGGCAATGAAAGTGCCGCGGCCAAAGAAACTACTCCTCTCATTCCGGCCCAGCCGATAATTAACGGGCCTTTCCAGCCTGGGTGGGCTTCACTCCTTCTTACCCTGGCAGATAGCCACCTTGGTATAAAAGCTACCGGATAAATCCAGGCAATGCGGAGTACAATTACAAGTGCACTAATAATTAGACCATAACTAAAAGCTTCCCAAATTGAATAACCTTCTAAGCCGGCCATAATTACAGGCAGTTCCAAACCAATTAAAATAAACACAAAAGCATTGAGAATGATGGTTAATGTTGCCCAAACATTAATGGCCTGCAAGCGGCTTTGCCCATCTACAAAAATTTCGTGCGAACGATAAGATAAGAACAAACCCCCGCTAACCACTGCCATTACGCCCGAATAATGGAATTGCTCTGCTGCCAGATACATAAAATAAGGCGAAATTAGCGTAATGGCAGCGTCGATACTTGGCGTGGTGGGTAAAAACCGGTGAATAAGATACAATACGTGTGCAATGGCCAAGCCGATCACAATTCCCATTACAGTACTTAAGAAAAAATCGCCAGCTGCATTCGAAAGTGAAAACTGTCCAGTAATTACCGCAGCCAGGGCAAATCGGAGTACGATTAAACTTGATGCATCGTTAACCAAACTTTCGCCTTCCAATATCGTGGTAATGCGTTTCGGAATCTTTATATTTTTAAGTACCGACGTGGCTGCAATAGCATCAGGAGGAGATACAATGCCCCCAAGCAAAAAGCCCATGGCCAGTGTAAAACCGGGGATCATGGAGGAACTTAAAAATGCCACAGCCAGTGATGTAATGATGACCAAACCAAAAGCTAGCAAACTGATTGGTCTTCGCCAGCGCCAGAAATCGTTCCACGAAGTATACCAGGCAGCCTCATAAAGTAAGGGCGGCAGAAAGATCAGGAAGATCACTTCAGGATCGATCGACATGGCAGGAATCCCGGGAATATAACTTATTCCCAAACCCGCCAGCACTAAAAATATAGGGTAGGAAATTTTTACCTTTTGAGCCAACATGATTAACAGGAAAGCTACTGAAAGTAAAATAAGAAACTGAAGAAGGGTGTAATGCATGGCTTGTCTTTAACAAAGAATAAACCACAAATATAATCAACAAATAACCAGTTATTTGAGCTTTAAAGGGTTGTTGTTTTAACAAAACAGCTAACGATATAACGTGATTTTACCTGGAATAATTGCTAAAATCCACTAAACAAACAATAAATGGATAATACGATAAGACCAGAAACTAATGCGCCAGGTTGTTGGTTTAATCAATACGATTATCTTCGCTAAAGCATAATCAAAAATTATTCAGAAAAATCTATTCTACCAAACAACTAACGTAAATTAACGAAATAGCGCAAATTAAAAACCAATAAACAAAAAATAAAAACCTAACAATCAAACACTTAACAAAATGGATCACAAATTGTAATAAGTGAGTACGAAACTTAACATACAGTTTAATGGTTACCTTAACATCAATTATTAGTTTTGGGTAATTCGCAAAAACTGCTTTAAACAATTAAAATTAATCTATAAAAAAGCTATGAGTACAATTAAAGTAAAAGACGGAACTGAAATTTACTACAAAGATTGGGGAACAGGACAGCCTATCGTTTTTCATCATGGATGGCCATTATCTGGAGATGACTGGGATACACAAATGATGTTTTTCCTGAAACAGGGATATCGGGTGATTGCGCATGACCGCCGTGGGCATGGCCGATCAGGTCAAAGCGCCAATGGTAATGATATGGACACCTATGTAGCCGACATTGCAGAACTTACAGCGGCACTCGACCTGAAAGATGCCATCCATATTGGCCACTCCACAGGAGGTGGTGAAGTAATCCGTTACGTGGCAAAACATGGAAAAGGCCGCGTTGCAAAAGCAGTTTTAATCAGTGCAGTAACGCCGATTATGATCCAAAATGAGAGCAATCCGGAAGGTGTGCCATTGGCGATATTTGATGAAATCCGTCAGGGTACAGGCTTTACCAGAGCCCAATATTTTTACGATTTCCCTGTAGCATTTTACGGCTGGAACCGGGATGGTAAAACCGTTCAGGAAGGAATAAAACACAACTGGTGGCGCCAGGGCATGATGGGGTCTGTATTGGCACATTATGAAGGGATTAAAGCATTTTCGGAATCAGATTTTACCGAAGACTTAAAAAGTGTGGAAATTCCGGTATTGGTGTTGCATGGAGAAGACGACCAGATCGTTCCTTTTAATCAGGCACCAAGAGCGGCAAAATTGTTGCCAAACGGTAAACTGATCTCTTACCCGGGTTTCCCTCATGGTATGCCTACAACAGAGGCAGAAACAATTAATAAGGATATTTTAGCCTTTATTAAATCGTAGAGCATTTATAAATCTGTCACATTGAGCTTGTCGAAATGCCTGTAATTTTATAAACAGGTTATTCGACAAGCTCAGGATGACAAATAACTAAAACGGGCCGTCATTCGCGCGCAGGCTGGAACCACGCAGTGCTCAGCGAAGCTAATCTTAATGCAAGCTATTAACCCTATCAAGGCATTACGATTATTCGTAAGCTTTTTTCTCTTTAAATGTATTCATGAGCACTACGTTACTACCTGCTATCCGAACTGGATTGCTGTATAAATAAACATAGGCCTGGTATCCACCACAGCCTATGTTTTACTAAATTAATCAGCACATAACAAGAATCAGATCTCATTAAGGCTGAATTTATGACCGGTCCTCACCGGATACCTCATCCATTGATGTCTGCTCAGGCTCCTGATTTGACAAAACATCAAAGCGAATATTTTAAATGATAACAAGCACCTTATCTGCTGCTACCTTTAGTTTCATAGTTTAGCTTCGGGAAATCCTTTTGGGCCTGTTTAAACTGAAGATCATATTCGATGGGCCAACCAAAGGCTTTTTCTGCAACATCCTGTAGGTTTACTCCAGATGCACCACTCCAGAAATGAATAAATTCTCCAAAATTCAGATCTCTTTTGTATCGCCCATTTTTGTTTTTGGGAAAGTTTAATGCCAGGAGTTCAAAATACCTATTGAGTACCTTTCCTTCACCATACTTACTATAAATAGGGAAAAACCAGTTTTTGAACCACTGTGTTCCCGATCTCGGAAAGTCGTCGTACTGGGTCTGCATTTGGATAAATACTTTATGGGCTTCGTTGGTCATACCTATGTTTTTGAGCACATCATAATTAAAAATCTCCATAAACTTACTATCTCCCCAAAGTACATCAGCAGGCGAGCCTTTTGTACCATGGCTAGCGCTGGTTACGATATGTCCCATCTCGTGTATCGGCATGCCAATCTGTTCGCCTGTAGGATTATTCCATTGTGCTAAACCACAATCGATCACGTTCCGGTAATCATGGCTCGCATCAAAAAAAGGTGATGGATGCCCTCCTCCATAATCCTTACCCATTGCGCGGTGCAGGATCACATACAGTTTTGGATCCGGTCCGAAATCGCCATAGTTGCGTTTAACGTAGGCCCAGCAGTCTGCCATTACAGCAATAGGCCATTTAACATTGAGCGGCATGTTTTTATCATAAAAAACAGCCACATGTGCATTGCTTTCTATCAGTTTCAGTTCTTCCTGATGTTCAAACCAGTGCTCTTTCCATACAGAATCAGGGGTGTTTATCGCTTTGTTCGACTGATCCTTAGCCTGGGCTTTGGATTTTGAAACCAGTCCCAATAAAAAAATTGGGACTAGTAAATAAATGCTTGCTTTAGTATTATTCATAATTGTATTGTTCCTCCATTATACAGAAGAGCCCCCTATTTATTCCAGAACGATACTTCACTAATATTGCTGTAATAGGCATCGCCACTGGCCACTTCAATTACCCGAATCCGGATATACCGAATTGCGGGCAGGCCATCAGGCAAGGCAACTTTAAATGGTGCCGATCCATCATCTGAGCGTTCTACCGTTTTAAGCAGTGTCCATCCTCTTCCTTTCGATTCTGCTATCCATCCTGGTGAATTGCCTGGCGACTGGGTTTCCGCTCCTGTAAGGTCGGCGATTCCCCAGATCTCAAATTTGGTAGGATTATTATAACCATTGCGCCCGATGATTTCAAACTGTGTAAGGTTCGTTATTGCTTTTCCCATATCAAAAGTGAAGTGATGCGGAAGCGGCGTTTTGTCATCGCTATGGAAAATATCCGGATATGCGGTTGGTGCTTTATTGCCATTCCAAAGTTGCGATAACGAGGTTTCGCTCGAATAAGTACCCACATCATTCGCTAGCTTTAGCGGACGGAACAGTGATTTATCCACCGGCACCATAATATTGCTCAAAGAATCGTAATCAGCTGTATAAAAGGTATCAATAGCCAATTTTACCGGCACATAGGCCGACCTGAAATAAATCTTTGTTCCGGTTTTGTAATCGGCCAGCCTGATCGAATTTTCATCAGGACTTAACGCACTTTTATGAATGGTACCATCTTTATAGGTATAGCGTATCTCAGTTGTAATATTGATGGTATCTGGTTTTTCAAAATTAAGTGTAATGCCGTTGTCATCCAGCTGATAAGGATCGGTTGAAACCAGAAACCTGTTGGTTAGACTCGATTTGTAGCTATCGCCATAAACCTTTACGTTGCTAATCTGAACAGGCACCGATTTATTGCCAGCCTTATCATAAGAATAAATGATAAAGGAATAATTATACTCTACCAGTTTGGGAATAATTACCGATACATCAGTGATAGTGCGGTCTGGCGCTTTCATTTCCAATGAATCTGCCGAATTGTTCCAGAATATCCGGTAATGGGTTACACTTGGATCGGGACTTGCCTTCCAGTTCAGTTTTATCCTGTAATTTCCTGGCGCTGCACCAACTTTGCCGGCAAAGCCTGGATATATGCGTTCTTTTCCATCAAGGTATTTTCTGTAATCAAGTGCATCCTTGCTACAGCCACAAAGAACTATAATGGCCATAAAAACCATTAAAATGCTGTTGATATGTTTAGTTGTCATCTTCTTTAATTTTTAATTGGTATTTCCCCAAAAAGATAATTCCATTACGTGGGCAAAATCTGCATTTCCCCAGGTCGAGTTAACGGCCAGCCTGATAAACCTCACTTTAGGAATATCAAGTGCAATGTTAAATTCAAAGCCGGCTTTTACTGCGGCCAGATCCACAGGTGTGGTTTGTCCGGGTGCATTACCAGAGGGAGGCGGCGGACAGGTAAAATTCCCCAGGTTGATCCAATCGCCTACAACAGTTCCTTTTGCCGAACTTACCGGTAATTCGATATCTGCCGGTGCAGTTTTGGCTGATCCCCAGAGTGTCCAGGCCTTAGGATTACCGTGATTATAAGAATAATCATTACCATAGGCTTCTCCTCTTTCCCACAATTTATATCGACTGAGTTTGGCAAGTACACCCATATCAAATGTGCAGAGCTGAAGAGGCTTGCCATAACCGGCCTCTGTATGCCAGCCGGGATCGGAAGTATTGTTATCCCATAACCTCGAAGTATTCCATCCAAGGCCTGTTGCACCCAGAGGAGAATCTGATGGTAGCCGATATTCGCTGAACTGCGCTTTTGGCACCATAATCTCAAATATGGGACTGATTGATTTATATAAGGTATCGGATATATTTCCCCATCTATCGGTTACATATACGCCAAAATCTCTTTTTAGGGTGTCAAATCCCCTTACACTAAAATTAATATTTTCGGCTTCGGTGTAGAACTGTTCTATCGGAAGCATTTTCCCAGTTGTTTTATCATTGGAAATCACAATCACCCCTATTGGTTTCTTAGCCGGGTTACTGGCGATTACATTTACCCCACCAAAATCAGCCTGAAGCTGAACTGTTGGATAAACGGACAAATAAGATGGGGTTGCAGGGTGTACACGTACCTGTACAGGATCACTTTTCACATTCGCACGCGATACTGCATAAAGCGTAACATCGTAATCTCCGCTTTTTTCGAAGC
The DNA here is from genome assembly GCF_058801365.1 of Pedobacter sp. GW822-FHT03F06. Taxonomy (NCBI): domain Bacteria; kingdom Pseudomonadati; phylum Bacteroidota; class Sphingobacteriia; order Sphingobacteriales; family Sphingobacteriaceae; genus Pedobacter; species Pedobacter sp. GW822-FHT03F06. The sequence goes on along the minus strand of NZ_JBXANE010000009.1, from coordinate 174,482 downwards.
CTTCTACCTTGATCGTGTCGCTATAATAAGAAGATTTACTCTGCCTTACAGTCCGCGAATTGATCCGGTATTCTGCCTGTACATACAGCAGGTTTTCGGAATTGGGCAGCACATAAGAAATTACTGCAGCTCCAGCCAGGTTTTCTACTTTTACTCCGGTGAGTGCGCCGGGTTTTGTCATATCTTTCGATACCACCTCATTAAAACCTTCACTTTCTTTACACGAGTAAAACGAGCAGGCCACAAGTAGTATGGCAATAAACTGCAATGCAAAAAGCCTGTTATATATTTTTGATCTAATTTTCATCATCTTCTATTTAATTTACCAATAAGGATTTTGAACCAGGTTCGGATTTACAATCAGGTCGTTATATTTAAGTGGCCATAAATAGTCTTTCAGGCCAAATACAGGAATTACAAGATTACGCTGACGGTAATAACCTTCGGGTGTGGTATCCTGGATATTCCAGCCCTGAAGTGGTTTGCTCAACACATCCTGCATCACTTTCCAGCGCCTTAAGTCCCACCCTATTCTTCCTTCAAAACACAGTTCAATGCGCCTTTCCTGTTGAATGATCGACCGGAGGCCATCTTTGCTGGAAGCCTTTCCGGGATTAGTAGAATGGCTTGCCCACGATTCTTTAACACCTTTTAAACCTGCACGTGCGCGTACTTTATCGATATAAGTATAAACATCTGCAGTAGGGCCATTTACCTCGTTAAGCGTTTCTGCGTACAGCAGATAAAGTCCGGCCAGCCTGATTAGCGGCATCCTGAAACTTGCCTGGGTAACCTCGGTACCAAAAACAGATTGGTAATTTACCAGTTTGCTTGGCCAGTAGCCCGATACGTTAACCCTGATATTGTCTTTAGGGCCGGCCAATGAAGTTCCGCCACGGGCCTGCACATAGAGCATATTCTCAGGATCAGTTTGTCCATTGCCAAAAAAGCAGCTTCCATCGAAAGACAGATCGGCATAAAAGCGAGGCTCCCGGTCCATGTGCATTTTTATGGTCTGGTAACCGTTTTTTAAATAGTATTTACTTTCCGTACCTGCCGCAGCGACAGTGTAACGTCCTCGGTAATCATAGCCCGCATCTTCAGCCATTGGCACGCCATTTTTCGAATAAAACAGTTCGGCCATCCCAAGAGGCACGGCAAAATTGCCCGGTGCGCCGCCCATATTCTGCACCATGGCATTGGTGAGCCTCGGCATAGCCATTGATTGTAAACCGAATTCAGGATTCAGTGCCCAAATTACTTCCGCGTTTTTTTCCCAGTTTTCGGTAATACTCTGCCTGATGTCCATCACGGTTTTCAATGGCCCAGGTATAGTTGGAAGGTTACCCGGAGAGGTAAAACGGTAAAGTGAAAGGTTACTTTCCTCGCATGATTTTACTGCAGCCTGGCAGGCCAGCATGGCTTTGTTCCATTTTTCTGCGCTAAAGGCCGCAGGAAACAGGTTTACACCATCTTTATCCTTAAAACCAGTATAATCGGGATTGCCATTAAAAAAAGGACTCGCCTGTGTGGTAAGCACCTCAGCTTTAACTGATAGGACAATATTCTGTGTAATTCGGCCTAAACTCCTGGCAGGATCCTGTATGGTACGTGGAAGGTCGGGCGTGGCCTCATCCAATAACGATACGATATAAGCAAAAGCCTCGTCAACGGGCGCACGTTTTATCCTTACCTCATCCGTACCGGCATCTATGGGCAGGTTCTGTTTAATCAAAGGAATAGGGCCATACATCCTTAACAGATAAAAGTGATAATATGCCTTTAAAAACTTTACCTCTGCAATCCAGCGGTTTCGTTCAAATTGTGGTAGATCCTTCGGACGGTCGATATTTTCCAGAAAAATATTACATCTCCTGATTGCTTTAAAAATAGGCTGGCCAAGCTGTTCCCCGTCCCAATAATTTAAAGATGGATTATCCGTAGACTGTACACCCCTAATCAGGTGGAACCCCTGCTCCGCATCCCTGCTGCCCAATGTCGCCTCGGTTAAGGTGTTGGGGAAATAAATCTCTCCGGAAGTGGTAAAAGCAGCATCGTTATTGGACGGCCCCATGTTCTGCAGGGTAGAGTAACAGGTAAAAAGATAGTTTTCGGCCTCGTTTCTGTTTCTGAAAGCATAATCGATTGTGGCCACATTATCTGGCGTTACATCCAGGTATTTCTTGCAGGAAAGGGTCATTCCCGAAATCACTGCAAGGAGTATGAGAAGTTTTATGTTGAATTTCATTACAAACGTGCTTATAGGTTTACATTGATGCCGATGTTATATACCTTCTGGATCGGATAGCTGAAGCCATTTGAAGCCAGTTCCGGATCCCAGTCTTTGAACCTGCTCCAGGTGAGCGGGTTTAAAGCATTGAAATAAATCCTGCAGTTAGACAGAAATGCCTTTTTTGATAACTTATCAGGAAAAGTATAGCCGATTTCTACCGACTTGAGCCTGATAAAAGCACCATCACGCATCCACCAGGAACTGGTTTGGAGGTTATTACTGATCTCGGAGGTGGTGGTTCCCAAACGTGGATACTTGGCATATAGATCCTGATTTTCTTCTGTCCAGTGGCTATCGGCAAAGGGCTGAAGTACCTGCCTGTTGGATAGGAATGGACTAACCTGAGATGGATCAATAAAGAAACTCGTCCGGCCTACACCTTGAAAGAAAAGTGAAAGGTCTATCTTTTTAAATCCCATTGACAGCCCTGCGCCATAAACAATTTCGGGTGTGGAAGGAAGGCCAATAAATACCTGATCGGCTTCGGTAATCTTGCCATCATTGTTTACATCGGTATATTTGATATCTCCTCCCTTAGGCGCCGAGGCTCCAGCGCCAAAAAGCTGCGTAGGAGAAGCTGCAGCTTCCTGATCATCAACAAAAAGACGCTCGGCAATATAGCCCCATCTTACGCCTATTTTCTGCCCGGAAAGTATCCTCCATGGCTCTTTATAGGCTGGCTGCTCATATTGGCCATATTTATTCTGCGAAAAGGTAAAGTTCATCCTGCCCGACATCCAGAACCCGCCCTTAAAAGTTTTACTGTAATCTGCTGAGAAATCAATACCTCTAGAATCTGCAGTACCCAAGTTGGCACTTACCCCCGATTCTAAGCCCATGCTTGATGGAATTGAAGCGCGCTCCATCAGAATGTTATAACGGTGTTGTTTGTATACTTCGGCAATGATATTCAGGCTTTTAAAAAGGCTGATTTCCAATCCGATATTCGTTTGTCTGGACGTTTCCCAGGTAACAGCATCATTTGCATAATTGGTAATGCTTACCCCTGGCCTGGTAACGCTGTTGGCCTGACCGAAATAAGCGGGGTTACCACCATTTAAGTTCACGTTCGAAAGATAGAAGAAACGCTGTGCGCCAATGGCATCGTTACCTACGAGGCCATAGCTGGCGCGCAGTTTAAGCCTATTTACAGCATCTTTTAACCCTCCGTTCCAGAAAGCTTCGTTCGAAATCACCCAAGAGCCGCCAATAGTTGGAAAGAAACCAAACCTGTTCTTTTCAGCAAAGCGCTCTGATCCGTTGTAGCCAAAGTTAAATTCGGCAAAATAACGGTTATCGTAATTATACCCCAACCTTCCCGATAGGCCAACATTCCGGTAAGGAAGCGAATATTGAAGGCTGGATAAATTGGTTGCCGGATCTACTGCATTCGCGTATAAACGCTGTTGCCTTGTGGCTACCAATGTACCGCTGATATTGTTTTTACTACCAAGCTGCCTCGAGTAATCCAAAACAGCCTGCATATACACAAATGTATTAATGTCTTTAAACCCTGGCTCAAAACTCAGGTACTCTGAAGCCTGGCCCGGCTGGTTGTTGATCCAGTTGAGGCTATATTGATTGCTGATCCTATCATAGGATGCCACATTGTAAAAAAACGGTGAATATTTTCTGGTCAGGTCGAAATAAGAATATCTATTCGTGTTAAACATTCCTTTAAAAGACAGGCCTTTGGTCAAGAAGTTAAGGTCTTGGTTCAGCTCGAGCTGGGCAGACATTCTTGACCTGGAAAAAGACTTATATCCCTTCATCATATCTGCATAAGGATTGGAAAAACCAACAGTATTTCCTGTGCCTTCGGTTGAGCTGTTTCCAAATAGGATGTGGGTATCGATCCCCAGCGAAGGATCGGCCGGGTAAAAGGCCGGGAATAGCACAGGGCTGGTATGAAGCGCCTTTTTATAAAGGTCGGCAGAGAAAGAGCCATCATCGGTAATCGGCCCGTTGTACTCATCAAAAGTTCCCGACAGCCTGAGTACCACTTCTGTGGTCGGCGTAACATTGATGTTTACATTTGAGCGGAGCTGGTAGTTTTCGAGTTTAACGTTATTGTTGAAATTATTCACCGGACTTACCTTTAATATCCCGTTATCGCGGTTATAAGAGGTACCGATGTAGTATCTTGCAATCTTTCCGCCTCCGCTTACGCTTCCGTTTAAGCGTTGGTTATTGGTGCTGGTTTTAAAAAGTTCATCAATCCAGTTTACAGCGGGATAAACATACTTGTTGCTCCCCGGCGCACCACTTAAAGTCTGCTCGCGGTTATAAATATCGTTCTGACTAAACCTTGGCACGCCTAAAGGATTTCGTGTGGTGATGGCCTCATTATACATCTTCATAAAAGTAATGGGATCGGCAATTTCGAGGTTTTGTGTAGCCTGCGAAATCGAATTTTCAAAACGTACATTTACTTTCGCATTGCCTTCAACGCCTTCCTTTGTGGTAACCAAGATTACCCCGTTAGCCCCTCTGGCACCATACAAGGCCGTGGCACTGGCATCTTTTAAGATCGAGAAACTTGCAATGTCGTCAACTTGTAGCCGAGCCAGATCGGTTGGCGTAAGCTCCACGTTATCTACCAGGATTAATGGATCTTGCTTGTAACCGAAGGTAGTTACCCCACGGATAAAAAAGGTAGAATTATCCAATCCTGGTTGGCCGCTCCGCTGGTAGGCCACTACCCCGGCAATCTGTCCGGCCAGGGCATTGGTCAGGTTGCTGGATGGGATTTTCAACTTCGAAGGGGTAATGCTGGTAACAGATCCTACCATGGCTTCTCTCCGCTCCTTCTTTCCAAAGGCGGTAACCACTACATCCGAAAGATTGTTATCATCCGAATGCAGTACCAGATCTACCTTTAACTTTAGCGGATCGGCTATAAAAGTGACCTGTTTGAAACCCACAGATGATACCACAACTGTAGATTTGGCTGTGGTGTTCAGCGAGAATTTACCATCGCCATCGGTAATGGTTCCCATGCCGCTCTGGCCTTTAACCTGAAGGCTTACGCCCGGAATGCCCAGGCCAAGCGAATCTTTAACGGTACCGGTAATTTTGATTGTTGCGCCCTGTTGCGCATAAGTGGGACTGCCCAAAAGCAATAAACAGGCACCAAATACTGCGAACAGTACCCAGAGGTTTCCCAGATAAGGCAAATGCCTTACCTTAATAGTAAAATTTTGGTTCATAAAGTTTGGTTGGTTTTTATGTTAGGTTATTTTAAAAAATGTTTGTCGGTATCGCTTGGAGTAGTCAATTTCCATCCGTATCTATCAAACAAGAGCGGTTAATAAATTAGCCGGGCCAAAAATGATCCGGCTAACCATCTTATTTTCTTTCGTTAAACAATCCTAGCTCAGCAATAGCGGGCGGGCTATCGAAGCCTGTAATGATTACCTTTATTTTTTCGCACCAGATACGCTCAAATCTAAAAATACTCACCTTTTTCTCTCCCTCATTTTTTGCAGCTAATGCATTCCATTTACCATTTGCATAGTACTGTAAACTGTAGGTAGCTTTTCGGTTATTACCCGCAGTAAGTACCACCATGTTACAGGGAACGGCTTTTTCGAAATTCAGTTCATACCATGGCGATTTTACAGTGTGATTGGATGACCAGCTCGAACCAAAATCATCATCATTGGCAAAATCCATGATATTCATATCATCACTCCAGCTGCTGTTACTTTTTACGTGCTTGGCTATGTTGCTCGAAATAATCGGTGCAGCGTGCGCAGGAATACGTGGAAGATCTGTAGATTTTTTATAAATCTGCCCCATTTCCTTAAGTGCTGCCAAAGCGTTATCATCTATTAAACCGTTTTTACCTGGCGCTACATTGAGAATAAAATTGCAATATGCTCCGTTGTAAGGAATGATAAATTTGTTCACCAACTCAGGTACATTTTTTACCGGAGTGGTTGGGAAAGAGGTTTTCCAGAACCAGTTGGCCTGCAGGGGAAGACAGGCAAGTGCCGGGAGCTTGTTGTTTTCTTTAGAAATAAACTGCCCTGCACCCTGTTCGTAAGATTTGATATCGGTATAAAATAGCGCCTGTGTAGGATATTTTGCTGCATTTAAATCCATTACCAAACAGTTTGGCTGTAATGATTTAATCAGGTAGTAGATATCTTCAAAAGGTACCTGATCATAAGAAATCCTCGACCATGGGGCGTCCCACCCATCAATAATCAGCGCTGTGATTTCGCCATAATTTGTCAGCAGTTCGGTAATCTGATCTTTGATCATCTTAACATCGGCTGCTGTAATCTGGTTTGGGCGGATGTCATGGTGGGTATCCAATATGGAATAATATAACATTACCTTTAATCCGTTTTTGCGGAAAGCATCTGCATATTCCTTAACTACATCGCGCTTTAGCGGTGTATTCATTACGTTATACGCTGTTGTTTTGGTATTCCAGATCGGGAAACCACTATGGTGTTTTGTGGTAAGGCAACCATAGGTCATGTTAGCAGATTTTGCGGCTTTTGCCCACTGGTCTGCATCGAGTTTTGGCGATTGGAACAATGAAAGGTCGGCATCAGGGTCAGACCAGTCCTGATCCATAAAAGTTGGCATCCCATAATGGATAAACATGCCCAGCCCAAGGTCAACAAAATCCTGTTGAAGTTCGGGTAGTGGTTTATTAGCCGATTTTTGTTGGGCCATTACCGGGTAAACAGCTATCGTTCCCGAAACGATAAGCAATAATGATAAAATCCTTTTAAAGGTCATTTCTCTTTTTTTGTTATGTGATTGGTGTTATTTGTTTGAAAGAGTTACTGGATTACAGATACTTATTCATCCCGGTAGATCAACACTGATCTGGTTTTTATTGAGATCTGTTTTCCAGTATTCAAAGCTACACCCGACATTGAAAGAATTTGTCGAACGAAAACGTAACAGAAACCTAACAAAAGCTTAACGTTATGGTATTTATGAAATAATACGGCTATTTTTAAAGGATAAAATGAAAGATCGTATATATAAATCGGTGGTGTTGGTCAGTTTTCTGATTTTGCTTCTGGTACAGCTCAGGTTAACCTATAATTCTTACGTTCTGAGAGACAGGGACTATAGCTTAAAAGAAAAAACACTGATTAACGACGAATATGGGCGCAGTATATCAGAAGACAAAGTATATAAGGGCGGCGGAAAGATTATCGATTCGATCCTCTCCAGAAATATGCCCGCGCTCAAACAAGCATACTTAAGCAACAAAAAAGAATTTGTTAAACGCGCGCAGAGCGTTAGCAACACATTGTTAAAAGACCTGCAGAAGGAAAGCACTATGGATAGTGTTTTCCGCTCGATCGTTAAAAGGAATGGGTTAGATTCCAATCTGCAGTATTTGCTCACTTTCCAGTCAATAGAAATTAACTTTGATACCAATATCGGCAACATCCCCATATTTGACACCAGTACCGATACCTTGTTCAAAGCAGACCAAAAAACACCATTTGGCGTTATAATTGATGGCACACTGACTGATCCGAACGTTCAGAACAGGGTAACCAACCTCTCTGTTAGTGGCAAACTGGTATACGATTACAGAGTTACCTTTAATCTTTTTGTCGATCCTCCGGGCCGCACATTAAAAGTTGCCTATCAAATGCTGCCAACATTTTTATTGGTTGCACTTTGCATCATTATTATCGTAGGCATTAATTATTACACCTATATCAGCTGGATGCGGCAGAAAAAAGAAACGGATGTTAAATCCGATTTCCTAAACAGCATTAAACATGAATTTAACACCCCCATTACCACCATTTTGGTAGCAAGCAAAAGCCTGCACGAAGATGAGGTGCTTAATGACAGGATACGCGTAAATGCACTCGTAAATATTGTAGAAAGACAAGCCCGACGACTTCACTCTCATATTAACCAGATGCTCGAAATTTCGGAAATCAACAACAACGTCCATCTGGAAGAAACAGACCTTAACTATGCGGTTCTTACTTTGGTTAACGACTATAAAATAAAAGTCCAGGCTCCAGATAGCCTTACTTTTGATCCTCATGGTTCGGAAATACTGATTATGATGGATCCTTTTGTATTTACCACCATGTTACAAAATATCCTCGACAATTCCTTTAAGCACAATCATAGCGATATAAAAATGACTGTACTCTTTATCACCACCAATAAAGATGGTTATACCCTTCACATTAAAGATAATGGGAAAGGAATTGAAGACGCAATGAAAGAAAAAATATTCGATAAGTTCTTCCGTGCGGGCAAGGACAATGCGGTTTCGGGCCTGGGGCTTGGCTTATATTACGTTAAACAATGTATTGATATTCATGGCTGGGAAATCAGCGTGAGAACAGAACCGGGAAACGGTACCGAATTTCTGGTGCATATCCCTAAGGAGCAAGCTATAATAAGTACAAATCATTAATCCAAAGAATTTTATGCTTTATGATATCGTAATAATTGAAGATGAAATAGACCTGGGTAATGTGATTTCGGAATACCTGAAATTGCGGGGATTTAGTGTGCTATGGTTCAAGACTGCTACAGAAGCATTGGTATATTATAGCGCAAACCGCCTTGATAACAAATTGGTTATTATTGATGTACAGTTGCCAGATATGAACGGCTTTGACCTGGCCTCAGAGATGGTAAAAATCAACGCCAGCCAACCATTTTTCTTTCTTACCGCACACAACGAGAAACAGGATCGTCTTCGCGGTCTCAAGATTGGTGCAATAGATTATATTTCGAAGCCATTCGAAATTGAAGAGCTGGTACTTAGGATAGGCAATATCATCAATAAGTTTTCAGGCGTTCCAACTGTACAATCTTCATCCAGTTCAGGATTTATCAATATAGGCGATATCAGGTACCAAAAAGATCAGCTGTTTCTACAGATGCCCGACAGTAAAGAAGTTTCCTTAACCGTTAGAGAATCGGAAGTATTAGACCGTTTGGCCGGAAATATTAATCAGGTAGTTAAAAAGAAAGATATTTTATTGGCGCTGTGGGGAAATGACGATTATTTTAATGGAAAGAGCCTTGAAGTTTTTATTTCCAGGTTAAGGCGGCTCTTTAAGGCCTCAGACCATGTAAGCATAGAAAACGTATATGGCTTAGGCTACATTCTAAAGGTAAAATGATAAATTAGGAACAAAAAAAATGAGGCAAAATCATTCAAAAATGTCTTTGCCCCATAAAGGGTCGTCAAAATTTCGGATAAGCAATAAATTTATAACTGATTTAAAGCGAATCGCAGACTAGGCACTAAATTGACAGGATACAACAAGCATGCGAGACTGATGAAATTGAGAAAGAGAAGAGAAACGTAATTGTCAAATAACTTTATTAAAGGAGATTGATATCACAAAAATCAGTTTTTGGAAACCTTTATAACCTTATTCGCAACCTCAAGCAGATAACTTTTAAAATCATCTGAAACAGATGCGGGTTTAAATCTTATTTTTTTTGGTGAATCCTTAAAAAGTATCCCGTACCAAATCAAACCGCCTAAATATTTCCCGGCATCATTAGCATGGTTTGGATCAAAGGCTAATTCTTGTTTGTTCCAAAAATAGCCCACATTGATAGAATGAGTTTGATCAGGTAAATTGGATGCAACAGGATGTTCAAAATTGAAAGTTGTATCCTTTTTATAGCCATATTTTTTATTGGTTGCCACTTCTTCAAACGCATCGCCAACAGGTAAAAGCCTGGCATTAAACTGTTTTGCTAGTTTGTGGTATGCTTCACGGGATTTCTGCCACATTTCCAGCTGGTTTTTAGCCAATTGCGCTGGCCCAACTCTCCCAAATTTCTTTGCATCAGCACGGTAAGCCCAGGTTTGGTGAATCACGATTTCTGCATTTGGCTGAAGTTTTTTAATATAGTCTACAAGTTTTTTCGCATATGGATTGTAGCTTGATGAATCGCCGGAAAGGTATGAATATTGCTGAATAGTCACTACATCCCAGGTACCCTGCGACAATAACATTTTCAATGATTTGCCACCGTAAGGCTTTCCTTTAACATCGGTTGAATCCTTTTCAAATTTTTCTACATAACCCCAATGTTGCTCCAAAGAATGACCGCCAAGTTCTGCCCTGCCAATAATTAAATTTTTACCCGTTTCTTTGGCCATTTGAGGCAGAAAACTGGTCGCATTTTGCGAAAAACTATTTCCAATTACAAATAAGTGTAATGTATTGTTATTGGTTTGGCTGAAAGCATTCAGACTAAAAACAAGCAAAAAAATGAATAATCTGCTGCTTCTGTACTTTAAAAAGAATTGTATCATATTAATATATTTTTGTTTTTACCTCGCCTTTGGATAGGCTTTAATGTATTTATATGGTTCTACTCCTGACCGTAAAAAAGCAACCCATTCTATCAACTTTTGTACTGTTTGCCTTAAACAATCAACTTTTTACTGGCCACCCGCCATATTAACCCTGCCGATATCAGGATTAGGCCCCCAACTGTCATTACGGTAATTGAAAAATCCTTTGCGATATACCCAAGTATTCCAATACCAATCCCCACAATGCCCATTGAAAGTGCAATTACACCGATCCCGAATTTATTTTGTTTTGCAGCCTCAATATGGAGGGCCGGATCTACAACACTAACCGCGGTAAGCTCTTTTTCCTGCTCCATTTCTTCTACCTTAATGGAAATATGCCCCTTAGCAGTATAATATATTTCGAAAAACAAAAGAACCGCTATTGGAATGCCCATCCCCATGCAGGTTTCCATGGTACGACCGAGCTTTAAACCCCAGATACCGGGTGTAATTACTTTAAAGAACAGGTTGATCAGCAATGATGCCACAGTAGCGGTAACAACTGAAAATCCGGTTTGACGTTTAGAAAAAAGCGTCCAGATGATCGGCGCAAACAATGCTCCCCCTGCGATAGAGGCAGTACTTAAAACCACTTCAACAATTCCCCCGGCACTTGGAATCCAAATGGCAACCACGATTGTTAATACGCCAAAAACCAGGGTAAAGAATCGGGCCATCCAGATCACCTCTTTTTCTGAAGCTTTAGGCCTGAGCAGGTTTTTATAAATATCCTGCGCAAAAACGGTTGAGGCCATATTAATCGTTGTATTGGCTTTACTGGATGTGGCAGAAACCATTCCGGCCAGCACAAGCCCTATCAAACCTGCCGGCATTACTTTTTGGATCAACATCATGTATGCATCCTCACTTTCCAATCCCTGAAGATTTGGATTGATTATCCGGTAGATCATCGGTGGGATCATCCAGATAAAAGGGCTTACAAAATACAATATAGTAAATATACCCGCTACCTTTTTTGAGTTTTTCTGGTTAGACACACTGGTATAACGTTGCACGTACGACCAGTTTCCGCCGATATAAAAGGTCTGATATACAATAAAAGCAAGCATAAATCCAAAGGTATAGTCCTGGTTAAAAGGCTCAAAGAAATGGGGAGGGGCTTTTGCCACAAGGTTTGCCGGTCCGCCGATCTGGGAAAAAGCAATAGGGATCACAATCAGTACCGCTGCTGTAAGTATTACAAACTGAACTACGTCAGTCACTAAAACCGCCCATAATCCACCAGCAGCTGTATATACCACAATGATCAACCCGATTACAATAATGCAGGTTTCTAGTGAGTATGGCGTTGCTACATGTACCATTTTACCAACCGGATACAATACTGCAGCAGTAGTGAACAGGCTCAGCAGTAAGGTCATATAGGTATAAAACTGTTTTTCGGCCGCACCGAAACGTTTGCCGATGTATTCGGCTGCTGTTGCAACTCCTGTTTTTTTCCATCTTCCGGCAATAAAAAAGGTGACAATTAAGCCACTGATGGCCATTGTTAACTGTATTGCATTGGCAACCAGCCCATGTTTATAAGCGATAGATCCCCAAACCACAAAGGTTCCGGCCGAAAAATAGCTGATAAACAAGGATAAGCCATTGATCCACCAGGGTGTTTCTCCCCCGGCTTCGAAAAAAGCTTGTCCGCTTTTACTTCCCACACGGGTAAATGTAAGTCCGATACCGAATATAAGTAAGGCAAAAACGGCCATTACCACAAAATCTAATTTTCCCATTTAATTTATCTGCTATTTAGTATTATTGATAACAACGCACGGAGAACAAAGCCGCAGGTACCTCATCTGAAGGATGTTCCAAATATATTGTTAGGCTGCTGGTATTTAAAGGCTCAGTTAGCTCAATGATGTTCCTGGTTTGATAATTACCGCTTTTAGTAAAAACAACGTTCTCTTTATCATCTTTAATTACATAGTTCCTTACGCAAAACGGCATCACATTTTCAGGATGCCCCATCAGGACAGACTCCATCGGATGATCAAAATCGGTATCAAATAATAACTCGATCCGTTTAACGGTCTTGATTTCTTTCCAGCTGATGGTCAGTGCAGGATTCTTATCTTCCCAATCGGCCACCCATGCATTTGGCGCAGAAACTGGCCTGTCTATACCATTGGTAACATTTGCAGCACCAAAAGCATTGATGCCAGATGCGTAGTTAAATGCAATATTGTGCCCTTCGGGCCTGCGCTTTGGGCACCAGAATTCAAACTCATCTACCCCGATATCCTCTGGCGGGCTTTGTTTTCCATAATTGGAGACCTCCTTATTAATGGCGTTGAACACAGACAATAATCCCGTAACCCGCTTCGCTGAGAACTGCAGTTTAACATCAGGATTCTTCATAAAGGTAAGAAATGCATAAGTTTCTTCGGGCATTGCCGCATCAAAGCTGATCTGCAAGCAATTGCGCCCAACATTTATTGGCAGTGAAACTTTACTTATGGTCAAATCTGGCGTATGGTTGCTCTTTTTACTGCTGATCCTAAGTTCCACTTCCAGCTCCGTTGCCACATCTCCTTCCGCATGTACAACAAAGGCCCCGATTGCACCTGCTTTTAGGGGGATCATCTGTGCAACAGAAAACTCAAGTGGCTTAAACAGTTCACTTTCAGGAAGACCTGTCAGCAATAGCTCGGAGGATGCTGTAACCTGCGCACTTCGTACAAGATCGAGCGCATCGTTGAGTACAAGATCCGGAATATGATGCCCACTGCGCAGCAGCTCAGTCTGTAGTTCGGGTATAAATCCTTTATGATAGATATCCGCTGGCAACAGATTTTTGTCTTTACAGATTTTCGCTGCCATGGCTACTGCCTGTGCCGCATGGGCAGCAGTAGCCATAACCCTAGTAGAGCCAAAGGCAACATGTGTTGCACTGATAATCCTACCAGCCAGAAAAAGATTTCTGATGTTGCGGCTGTACAAAGCGCGGTAGGGAATCTGATAAATGCCCTTGCTATGCCATTGATTGCAACCGGGTTTCTCGCTGAACACCCCGTCTGCAGGGTGCAAATCTATGCTCCAGCCACCAAATGCGACAGCGTCATTATGCAGTTGCTGATTAACGATATCCTGTTGTTTGATGATGTATTCGCCTTCGAAACGGCGGCTCTCTCTTTTGCCCGGTATGGTACCTACCCATTCTAGCGTCAGGTTTTCGGCTTCGGGAAAATTCCCTGAGTTTTTTACATAGTTCCATGCACCGTAGGCTACTTTCCAGAGTTCCCATTTTATTTTTTCGGTATCATGCACGGTATCCAGTCTTCCTCCATACTCCAGCCACCAAAGTTTGCATCCGTACTCCCTGGCATTAAAATTTTTAAACCTGGGGATTTTTGTAATATCATCCAGCGCATAAGAAGGGGCTACAAACTTTACGGGTTTGCCGGTATCCTTGCTGTAAAAATACAGGCTATGGCCAAGCAGTTCCCCATATTCTTTTGTAGGTGCAAACTGTTCTCCAAATTCTTCTTTGGCCTCGGCACCCATCCTGAACGCTGCACCTGCCAGAAAGGCCACAATGCCATCTCCTGATGCATCGCAAAAAAGTGGTGCGTGTATGATATATTCGGTAGAATTCTGACTGCAAAAGGCTTTTATGGCGCTCAGTTGATCTGCGGCTGATTTCTCTACATCATATACTCCGGTATTGAGCAATAAGGTAATATTTGGCTCTAAAACAACTTTATCGAGCAAAACCGTATCAAAAATCAACGGATTTCCTTCGGGGTTACGGTACATATTTTCAACCATCAGCTCATCCACAACACCACCTTCCCTGGCCCAACGGTTATTATTTCCCATATGTGATGTAGCACCCAGCATCCATAACCTTACCTCACTACTCGCATTTCCGCCAAGCACGGGCCTGTCCTGTATCAGGACAACCTTTAACCCTTGCCTTGCAGCCGTAATTGCGGCACAGGTTCCAGATACCCCGCCACCTATAATGGCAAGATCTGCCGCGAGTTCGTTAGATCGCAGCTGCCTCTTTTCGCCTCCTTGATTTGTGATCATAAAAATATTCTGTCTTATTTCTTTCCTTCTGTTATACTTTTCCAATTGTCTGTTCTGAATGGCGACAAGGGAAATCCTTCTGCATTAAATTCATAATGGGAATTAATTACCTGAGGGACTGATCTCCATCACCAGTCCGGCATTGGGGCCAATAACTGTTTGTTTAACCTCAGTTGCACCGATTGTTGACCTTGTTCTCAAAAAACCGCCATCGGGTGCATCGTTGATCGCTATAACCTTATATTTTTTCTTCGTCTTTAAAAAATCTGCATTGAAAGAAATTTCTTTATTTTCCGTTGAACCATTAATTGCAGCGATATACCATGTATCTCCTTTCCTTCTTGCGAAGGCCGCAATTTCTCCGATAACGCTGCATTTCAGCACAATCGTTTCATCCCAGGTAACAGGCAGTTTTTTCAGCAAGGGAATAACAGGCTTAAACTGGCTATCTGTCAATAATTTTATCGGATTTTCGGCCATACACTGGAAGGGGGAATTAAACAGAAAAAACAATGCCAGCTGGTGTATATTGGTGGTATTGGCCTTGTTAGAGAACAAGCCGGGGGTATAATCGCCATGGCCGAGTACCAGCCTGGTAAAAGGTAGCGCAGCATTGTGCCAAGCTGGTATGGGTTCTTTCATGATATTCAGTTCCATCCCACGGATCCCCTCCCTGGTCATTTCATTTGGATAGGTTTTTCTTTCTCCGGTAGGCGCATGGCAGCCATGGAAGTTGACCATCAGTTTTCTTGCTGCACAGGCTTTTAAAAATCCGATCTCAAAATCGATCAGTTCTTTTGCCTCACTGTCCATAAAGTCTGTTTTTATACCAACAGCGCCTGCATTGCACACACTATCCAGAAAACTGTCTCTTTTTGAGGGCTCTCTAAGTGCTTTTGAGTTCTTCCATACCCATACGCCCACCTTTTTACCTGCTGCGAAACTGCAGATTTCAGTTAACTGCTTCCATTTGTCGGGCCAGATCGTTTCCCATCCCTCATCCAATAAAGTATATTCAAAATTCAGTTCGCTGGCAGCTGTTATGAATTTCATTTCTTCCTCAGGCTGCATATAGTTTTTATCCCTGGTAATCCAGCTCCAGACTGATCTTCCGGGTTTTATATAGCTTTGGTCAGCGTACAATTCCTTATCCGGTTCAGGGTTCAGGTCATTGATCATCGTACTATTCACCAGCGTATTCAGGTCTTTGGCATACAATAAAACCCTCCATGGCGTAATCAGGTTGCCCGTAACTTTAAACCCGTTCTTTTCTGTATAATCAACCTGCAATACCCTATTGTTTAAAGCTTTGAAACGCATTCCGCTATAATTATACAGCGCCGCTTCGGTAAGCATTGCGTATTTTTTGCCCGGAAGTTCGAATAATAAAGGTTTCCCCTGTACGGGCCCCTGACCTGATATTATATCCAGGCTATCTGCCGTGGTATTTTGCCATAAACCTGCGTAACTTTTCAGCTTCCACGCACTATTCCGCTCAAAAAACCATACCCTCGATTTTGGAAGCACAAAGGAAGTAAGCTCTTTGCTTACATGTTGTGCTGCTTTGCTATCAAAAATGTACCGAAAGGCAGCCCCCTCATTGGAAAACCGAAATTCGATGTTATATTTTCTTCCTGCTTCTTCTAACAACAATGTGTATATATGATACACTTTATTTCCCGTACTGGCTGTACGCTTTGCTAAAATAGAAAGGCTGTTAACACGGCTCCCGTATGCCATGCCATCAATAACCAGCCCCATTGTGCCATTATTGACCAGTAACTGCTGACCAGCCTTTACGGTATAAAATAAACGTCCGTCACTTTGAGATATTTCAGCTGAAATATGACCATCGGGACTGATCATTTTAATTTCAGTATTCAAAACTGCCCCTTTCACTGCAGATACAAGAAGAAGTAGCTTGATAAATAATATCGCTTTTTTCAAGTTTGATGTTTTTGACCTTTTTAGGGTGAGATTTATAAATGGTTAATTCAAATATAAGGTACAGTAAAAGAACCTCGCAGCTTTCAAAAAACTTATTGCTTTGGGAACGGTCCCAATATTTGGGAACATTCCCAAAATCCTTTCCCCAATCAATTAATATGTTGTATATTGTAAATAATGAATTTTGTGATTGCACCACAGCAGATATTTTAACGATGAAAAAGCACCAGGTTACCATAATAGATATTGCCAGGGCACTTAACCTGTCGAAATCAACTGTATCAAGGGTTTTAACAGGCCATGCCAATGTAAGCCTCAAAACCAGGGAAGCGGTATTGGAACTGGCAAAAAAGCTGGACTATCAAAAGAACATGCTGGCCATAAGCCTGATCAGTAAAAAAACAAATACCATAGGCATCATCGTTCCCGAGTTTTCGAGTTCCTATTTTCCACAGGTAATCATAGCCGCGCAGGAAGTAGCTACCCAGGCTGGCTACAATACCGTTGTCAGCCAATCAAACGAAACATACGAAACTGAAGTAGCCAACACCAAAGTGATGCTGGCCAACCAGGTTGATGGCATAATCGTATCTATTACCCGCGAAACCAAGAACTACGACCACTTAAAAATCTTTGAAAGAAAGGGGATTCCAATCGTATTCTTCAACCGTGTATGCGATGAAATGAAAGTTCCCAAAGTCATTGTGGATGATTTTGAGGGTGCTTACAATGCCGTTGATTATTTAATAAAAAATGGCAGAAAACGAATTGCCCATCTTGCGGGTCCGGTTTCGTTGAGAATAAGTGAACGCAGGCTCAATGGCTATAAATCTGCACTTAAGAAAAACAATATAGAAATAGATGAGGAACTCATCATTTCTTACGACCTGGGCCTTTCAAAAGTTAAGATTTATGTAAACCACCTGTTAAATCTGGAAAACCCGCCCGACGCGATCTTTGCGGTAAACGATCCAACGGCAATAGAAGCCATTCAGGTTATCAAAAAAAGAGGTTTAAAAATCCCCGAAGATATTGCCATTATCGGCTTTAGCAACGATTATGCGTCGGCACTGATGGCCCCCTCCTTAACAACTGTCGCTCAACCGATAGCAGAGATCGGGATGACCGCAGCCCAGTTGTTGATTGATCAGATCAATAGGGATGTGAGCGACTGGAAGGCCGTGACCAAAGTATTGAAAACAGAACTGATCATCAGGGAGTCAACCTGAAAACCTGTTGATATCCAAAAGCTATTGTGGGAAATAAATATTATTTGCCCAGTTCCTTTTCTTTGGATCTCGTCAATTTTCCATTGATATCTGTTAATTCCAGGTAAAAACGAACTGCTTTATCTTGATCAACAGGCACTGTAAATTCAAATGGATATTCGTTTTTATCAATGCTCTTTTCCTTGCTTCCATTGATTTTGTAGACCAACCTGGCCTTCTTCCATTTTGTATCATCTTCCTGAAGGAATACAAAAAGCTTTTGCGCATAAGCACCAAGTTTAAATAGTAATGCCTTTGTATCTCCTTCCGGGATATTGACATCATCACTTCTCTGGTCTTTTTTCACATTCAGGATCTGGTCCTGAAAAGCACTGCTGATTTTTACGCCCGGGATAGCCAGTGCAGTAATGCCGCCAGCAGGGACATTGATCTGGAAAGTGCCATCTTTTAAATTCAAAACCTGCACTGATGGATATAAGGTCTGAACTCCAGTACTGCCTGAAAAATCTACCCTTGAAGCATCTACAGCAACACGAGTGCTGATATCCGCTCCGGATTGGTTCATAAAAGCAAGCAGAAGTGTATCTCCTTTTTTTGCACTGACATAGTTTAAACCAATATTTGCTGTGTTCAACAGACGGGACGGCATCCAGAGTTGCACATTTTCGAGCTGAAAGAACCGGCCTTTCTTAGCGCCGTAAAACTTATTCTGCAAATAGGCATATCCTTCTATATAATCGCTCGGAAAGTCTATCCTGCCACCACTTTTTACATAAGCATCTGAAACCAGATAATCAACAAACATAGAAGCCATGGGCAGGATATGATTGTAATGAAAGGAGTTTACACTCTGGTCCTTATGCTCGTGGAGTGGAAAATCGGCTTTTTCGTAGGCTGTAGTTCTCTCTGTATTGATATGATATCCCGGAAAACTTTCGGAACGGCCAACAATCGAAGCTTTAGCTACCTTCATTAAAAATGGATCATTTGTATGATAGCCTATCCTTAACAGCCACGGTGCATAGGTTGACATGAAAATACCCCTGTGCCCGGTTGAAGTTCCTGACGATTCTGGTGTAAGCCCCATCTCAGAAAGCCTCCATGCAGGGACTTTCTCTTCGGGATAATACATTTGATGATGTCCTTTTGATTTGAGGTACCAATACATCGGTGCTTTCCCTCCTTTATTTACAGTAACCAGATCATTCGGTATTGCAGGTGTCATCCAGGTAAACAACGTATAATGCCTGGCTCCATCCTGTGCGGCTTCCAGATACCGGCGATCGGCAGTAAGTTCATATAACGCTAAAAGAGCAGACCAGTTATTGGTAAAGGTTGGCCAGAAGAAGTTAGAACTAAACAGGGGATCGCCAAACTCCTTTAACCTTGTATTTACTCTTTCTTTCAGATATTTATCGGCCAGGGCCTTGCTTAAACTTAAATAAGCAGAATCGGATGTCAGTTTAAACATAAACATCGCATTGACCCAGTTGCGACCTTTCTGCTCTTCATCAAGATTTCTGACACGCGCCGTTCCAAACTCTTTTTTTGCCATCGTAGTATAAAAGGAGTTGTTACCGCCAAAAACACCTGATAATACCTGTAATTCAGATAATGGAGCAATAGGCCCTCTCAATTTCCTGGATGGAGATTGAATTTTCTGATTGCTGTCAATCGCAAACAGGAACTTTTCGCGCGACAACATAAACTCCATTAAAGGATATGCCCTTTTATCAAACATTTCCTGATCATCCCTCACGATAGCCAGTTCAAGCGGGTTCAGACTTGAAACATTTTTTACTGCGCCAGGCACATCCGTAGCATAAGCAAAGCCTTTCAGGCTATCGATAAACCAGGCAAAACGGGTTTTTGAATAATCAATCAGGTTATCCAGAGTTGTATTCATAGAAACGGTGGCATTGGTCCGGTAATCCTTAAATCCAAACACAGTTGTTGCCATTTGCTCATATGTTTTAGTGATGCTCAAGGGCTCAACAACTAGGTTCATTGAAAACTCAAAAGAATGTCCTGCCATCATCTGCGAATTGAAACCACCCGGCATAGGAGCGAAAACCTGGGGCTGTAATTCTGATTTGTTATTTAGAAGTGCGATTCCGAACTGGCTGTTGGTTAAAAGCGGTAAAGGTTGAAAAGGCAAATACCTGGAGGCAGCCAGTACGCCTATTGAGTTATACCCGTCATTAACCAGTGTAGTAGGGATTGTTGCCATAAACGACGGAGTAAGATAGGGTTGCAGGGGAACCCGTTTTTCAGTCCAGATCAGGGGCTGCCATACTTCATCAACATGATCACTTTTAAAGGATGGCGCCCCGATGTAGCCCACACTATAAAAACCTTTCTTTTTAGGTGTAAACAAAAATTCTATTTTAGGATAAGGCAAACTACTTTTAATCAGCCACGCTTTTAGCGTAAATAAGGCATGTTCCGGAAAGATAAAACGAATGGAATCTCCAGAACTGATTGTTTTGATTGCGGTAAGAAAATGTGTTTTTCCCGCGTGATAGATATTGGCCGTCCTATCTTGCTTCGCACTTCTTAATATTTTATCGTCAAATCCATCTCCGGCAACACTGGCGTTAACAATTTGTTGGTGATAATCGGCCAAACTACTGTCACTGGTTTTCCAGGTGGGAATATTGTAAGATACTTTTTTTAAGCCTGAAGGTTTCAATGCCAGTTCAGGATCTCTGTCGTTACAGATAATAACAAAATTGGGTTTAAACAGGTAAGTTTTGCCCTTTGATAAAATTTTAAAGCCCTGACTATCTTTTACAGTTTGCGCATTCGACGGCATACCTAAACAACATGCAATTGAAAAACAAATGAATTTAGTATACTCTTTTATTTTAAAAATCTGTTTCATTTCAATAATGTCCCCCTTAATAAAATCCGGCCTAAATAGATCACTGTCTGATCATATTTTTCAGGATGTTGAACAATATCTGCTCTCTTGTCTTCAGGCAGTATCATAAGTTTATCAGACTTACGGGCGGACAAAATGACCTTTACAAAATGTTCGCCCTGCGATACTTTAATTACATCAAACTGTCCGCGGTAACGGTTATTGCAGTAGCTGTTGAATCTGTTCAACACATCTGCAGCGGTTGTATCTTTTGCCTGGTAATAAATAAAACTCCCCTCCTTTTCTCTGCTTAGTTTTACAGGTTTTCCATCTATGATCCACTCCAGTTGTCCAACCTCTGGTCCGCCAATATCAAATACGCCTAGCATATCTCCCTTAAAACGAAAACTAAATGTGGCCCCTGGCTTATTTGCAGAAAGTACATTAGAAAACCAGGGACTGAATTTTTTAAGGTTTGGATTAGTATCTGTTGGCAACACTCTCCAGCCCTTATCAGGAACAGGTAAAGTTGAAGGATCTACCATCATTGCGTCATCCCATGCGGCACTAATTAAAGGCTTTGGCAGCGCATTCTTTTTTAAAGGCTTTGCTGCCTCAATTTTTTTAAATGCACGGGCTATGGCTGCCGCATACAGGTTCCCGCCTGCTGTTATCGGGTGGATTCCATCCTCAGAAAACAAAATTTTATTCGGATCAGCCTGGTTCCCTTTCCAAATCAATTTACCTGCCGCTTCCAGCGTTGCTGACTCCACACCTAAATTTACAGAAGGCAGTTCGTAGTATGCCGCAATCTGCTCCAGACCTTTGATATTTGGTGGCAGTTCATTTCTTTGATAA
Source organism: Pedobacter sp. GW822-FHT03F06 (assembly GCF_058801365.1). Lineage (NCBI taxonomy): Bacteria > Pseudomonadati > Bacteroidota > Sphingobacteriia > Sphingobacteriales > Sphingobacteriaceae > Pedobacter > Pedobacter sp. GW822-FHT03F06. The sequence goes on along the minus strand of NZ_JBXANE010000009.1, from coordinate 152,898 downwards.
AAGGCCGTTTGCCCGGTTAAAATGGTATACAGCAAACAAATAGCTGTATTGGGGTTCTTCCTGATTGTTTGACGGATCATCCCTTCCATCCCGGCGGCATAAGCGCCGTTAACGGCAAACTCTATAAAAATAAGATCGGGCTGGTGGCTGAGCACCTGTTCATTGATCCTAAATGCACCAAGCTCTGTTCCTGTGCCCGATACACCTGCGTTGATCCATTGAAAGCTAGCCTGAGGATAAGTCTGCTCCAGGTACCGGGCCGTTTGAAGGCGATAACCAAAATTTGCCTGGGTGATGCTCCCTCCAATAAAAGCAACCACCACCTTTTTACCCGCATTTACTTTTTCAAAAAAGCCCGGAAGGCCTGCCCTGGCATTACATTCCAGCTCATTATTGAAATTACCAGCCTCAATTACAGGGATATTAGCTGCAGAAACATCAAAATAAAGAGGAGAAGCCCCTGCCTGGGAGGCCGCAATCTTATCGCTATCAGGCCTGGTTTGGGAAAATGCAGTAGCAGACATTAATAAACAACCAAGCAATGCAGTTTTCACACCTTTTTTATTCATTACCATTGAGTACAATCTTTTTTGATTTTGTTTTCCCATCATTACGCTTAAAAATGAGTTCCAGTTTTGCGTCCTCACCCATTGCCAGTTTATTAAAGCTCCATTCGTAAGGATATTGCTTTATTTCCTGTAGCTGGTTGTTACAATTAACGGTTATGGAATATCCATTTAAAGGAGCTGTTTCTGCAAATCCATAACAGGTATCCCAACCAAAGGGAGAACGGATACGGAACAAGAATACACGTCCCCAGGGAGCCCCCAGATCAATCACCTTCATCCCATCTTTTACCGGCTGGTATTTCTTTGCTACTGGGGTCGCTTTTAATGGAATAGCAATGGCCCTGAATCCTTTTGCAGGAACAACAACATCAATCTTAGCCGCTTTAAAACCCTGGGAGACTGACTGATCGCTTTGCGCGTAAACCAGGGCTTTCCCATCCTTTAACGCTGCCGTAGCATCAGTCCATTGTACGGCTACTTTTTGTTCAGACTCAGCTTCCGAGGAAAGCAGGATCCAAAAGTTCTTATCCGAAATAGCAGTAACATAATTGATTCCTGGATGCTGAATATTTACCAGGCCCTTATGCATCCATAGTGTGGCCTCCTGATCGCCAAAGATCTTTCCTTTTCCACCACCATATACCCGGTTGTTAAACCAGACAAATCCTTCCTGTTTGCTATAAGGAAACGCTACATTTCCATTCGAACGCTGTATACTTTCTGAGATGAGATAATCGAGACTAAAAGCGATATGTGGTGGGATATGATGATAATAAATGGAACTCACATCCGGCCCTTTATAAGGGAAATCAACCGACATGGGTATATCTGTAAAACCCGTACCGTAATACCCCGGATAGTTTGTATAACGACCGATTACTGCATTGCGGGCATAGGTTTCGTAGATAGGTTTGTGCTCGTATTGGAACAAGCGCAACAAATGGGGTGCCCAGCTACTCATAAATACCGGACGTACCGTCTGATCTTTTACGCGGGTAAAATAGGTACTGGGCTGCTCCAGGCCCAGGCCTACCGGCGATACCAGCCATTCGGGCACTTTCTTTTCCTGTACATCTCCATTTTTCCGTGGAAAGCCTAAACGATAAGGCTCGTTGCCTTTCCACCAGATGTGCGTAACGCCATCATAATGATTATTCTTGTGGATTGTTTGCAGGCTATCTTCCACTTTCGGATAACTGCGTATTCCCGCAATGGTAAAATGTGCACCATATTCTGCAGCTTTCAGGTATTTTTTATCTTTTGTTGTTTCATAGAGATCCAGCAGGTCCCACCAGGGTGCATAAAAACTGGCATTGTAAAAAGGTACATGACTCAATACTTTATTGGTATTGTTATATATTTTTTGCTGAATAAAAAGATCTGCATCGTTTTTTGCCTGCTGCAGCCATTTTGCCTGACCTGTGAGCTGGTATGCCCAGAGCGCCTGGTTCCATGAATGGAAATCTGTTGAGTAGCCTTTTGCCATCCTAAGGCTATCTCCCGGTAATGCTATATTTTTCAGCCAGGGATTCAATCCACCCAATAAACGATCCAATCCTACATAATAAGAGGTGGTAAACTGAGAGGTAAACGGGTTGAACTCCAACGTTTTTCGTGTAGCATTATACGCTGTCGGCACAATATCGGTTGCCCACCGGTACCCGCTTCTGGAAAGCGTAAATTCTATGGTTGGCAAAGATCGGCTGATGTAAAACGCTTCATCATTCTGCAATACAGAAAGTGCAATATTGGCCAATGGTGTGGCATTTACAACTGTAGGTGCTGTTTTGGGGTCACCTTCAATATCAAAAAAACCTTTTAGCTTAGTCGACCATCCCGCAGCATTGTCGTTTTTCACCAGCTCAATCATGTTGAATACTGCATCAGTAAGCGAAGCTTGTTCTTGTTTTCGGTAATCCTTTACCTCAAACACTTCCTTCGATACATAATCCATGGCCGAATCCCAGTTGCCCGACTTTAGACCAATAATAAATCGCCTTTCAATCAGCTCTCCTGCACGGTATTTAGAATCATTCATTCCCAGAACCGGAGAAAACATAACAGGCTGTATCTGGTTATTGTGGTTCTTCAGTGTAAAACCCGCAGGCGCATAGTCTGCAGAACCCCAGTCTTTTTTAAACAATTCAGGACTTGTTGCTACGTAGCTTGAAACAATACTTTGTCCTGTTTTCGTAGAAACAATAGCCAGGGGTTGCTGCATCATAGCAGTAATCATCATTTGCGGGCCGTCAGAAAGCCGCTTATACTGAAACATGGGTGCCATCGATACGCTTTCCAGCTCCTGATCGGAAACAGGCTGAAAGGCTTCGATCCCCATACTGTAATACCCTGGCTGGGCAGTCTTGCAGATCAGCCGCAGATCAATATGTTGCTGACCCGGATGTAATATCCACAAACCGGTTATTGCAGAACCATTCCTGGTTACATATTGAACTTTTATGGTCTGTTTATCTACAGCTTCTGCAGTTATGGGAATGGCCTCGCTGAGGTTCCCCGCCTCAAAAGGATTGAGATCGGCTCCAGGCTGGTAAACTGCATATTTCTGCCCCTTAAAAACAAAATATGCTTTTGGTTTTTGGCTGTCCCATGCCGGGTAGTATTTATTAAACTGGATGGCGGTAGCATTAGTACTGATTAAGAAAACCCTATGGTCTTCAATGTTTGCAGTACTTATCTGTTGCCAAACCCCGTCTTTTTTTATTTCTGTTTTACAAGCAATAGCCTTATGGTCGGCTCCCGTTCGTACAAACTGCACACGTACAGCCTCGTTTTCAATTCCTGCAATTACCTTATCCGTCTTGCTCAGTTGAAGTGCGGGGCTCGTGTTTTTCTTTTCCGCTGTAAGTGTTTCCTGCATAACAGGAAGCTTTTTCCAGGATAAAAGGATTTTCTTATCTATATCATTTGGATTAATGGTGCTATCCTGCGTAAAAAGAATAGCATCGCAGCGGCCAAAATTAAAATTATGGAGGCGCAACAGCACATCACTCTCCTGTAAATCAGCACTTCCGAGGCGCTCCCAGGCATATCCTGGTTTTCCATGTCCTCCTGCTTTTTTTAACCTCGCATTTCCAACCGACAGCTGGAATAACCGGGTACGTGGACGTGTATCAAAATCGGGGGTCCTTATCCAGATGGCATAACGACCTGCTTTTCCGATATTCATCACGGTTAATGCATCAGATGTACTATCCCGTTCTCCTTCTAAAAACCTTAAAATGCTGCCACTGATGCCGTCTTTATTGACTTCATTAAACCATTTGCCTTTAAACTGAAAATCAGTCCCCAACAGCAGGCTTTTTTCTTGCTGGGCAATCACAGTTCCTGTTGTTAAAAACAAGAATGCTGTTAATAATAAACATAGCCTGGTTTTCTGGTACATGTCTTAATTTATTTGTATGTAAATGCATAAACCTGGAGACCATAAGGTGCTATTTTTATAGGATCTCCTGTAGAAAAAGGGATTTTTAAACCTGATGCAGAAAAACATTTGGCGGTTTTCAAATCCAGGCTATGTCCTGAAATAAAACGGGACATATCTAACCGAAGGTTACTTTCCTGTATTTCGTCATCGTTATTCAATACAAACAGGTAAAACACTTTTTCCTGCTTATTCAGGGCGCATACATAGTCCATATTGGGATTGTTCAATGAAACCAGTTTCTCCATCAATGTCAGGTCTCCCTGCTTATCAAATATTTTTCCCTGCCGGAAGCCAAAGGTTTTGTGAGGGCCAACCTTAGGCGTAAGAAAGCCAGAAGGAAAATCGATCCTTCCCTGTGAACGTAAGGAAAGTTCTGCCATCAGGTAATCGGTGATCCAACCCACCTGCCACCAGGCGTGATGAGGAAAAGGCCCGGCCCCTTTGTTCATGGCGCTCCAGTAATACGAAGCAACTCCTGTGGCTGGGTCTACAAAAGCATCTTTACTTAAAGCTGCTGTTCTTGCCATTTTGAGGTATAGCGAATCTTTTGTCAGTTGAAATAGCCTTACAAACATACCGGCATGGCTTGCAAGCATAATGGGGCCGCTGTTATTGGCGGAACCTAAAATCCCTCCATGTTCAAAGCTTAGCCCCACCTGGCTTATTTGCCAGTCTTCCAATTGTATCGCCCCAACTTTTTTGCTTTCTTTATTCGGAATCGGATGAGAATAGATGGAGGTTGTATAGAATTGTGCAGTTTTAATAGCAGCCTGTTTAAATCGTACGTCCTTTGTAATTTCAAACAGATCCAGCAAGGCCTGGGCACTTTGCCCCGTTGCAAAATCAGGTGCAAACCTGGCATCTCCGCAAACACCTAAAAAGTATCCTTTATCTACAGCATTTTTGATATACCAGTCTGCAGCTTTTACAGCCGCCTCCAGGTATTTCCTATCCCGAAGCGTCTGGTATGCAACTAACAGTCCGTAAAAAGTAGGTCTGTAATCTTTCAGATCTTCAAACATAGGCTTTTGCGTATCGTTATGATAAGCTACTTCCCAATAACCTTCTGGTTTCATTTTAGTCAAAAGCCAGTCGGCCGCCATACGCATACCCGATTTAAGCTGCTGATTATCTGGCTCAAACAAAGACACGTTGCCCATATCAAGCAACATATAATAAGTGGTTGCGATTGGCTCGGTATAAGGCCCCCACTCTTCGGTAAACCGTTTTGAATTGTAGAGGTAATATTGACCAGCTGCAGCTCCGTGAAAAAAACCTCCAGCAGTATTTTGTTGTGCCAATTTAAAGTTCAATGCATCTTTAAGACGTTTTTGAACCAGAATCGGGTCTTGAGTGATATTCGCCAACATCCACATGGCTCCATAATCGGCATTTTTTACGGCGTCTTTTTCCGAGCCATATACGCCACCCAAATATTCCTGGGCACCAATAGTCCGGCCGTGATAATCGAAAGTCCGCCACCGTGAAGTACTGTCCTTTTTCACATAGTCTAAAAGCTGTTCCATGCGAGCGGATAAGGAAAGCTTGGTTTGCTTTAAATGCAATAGCTCATCAAAGCGGTAAACATCGTTTACAACATGCTGGTATGCCTGATACCAGCTCGAAGTATTGATGGTGTACCTGAAATCAAAAGAGATGCTTTCCCCCTTTTTTAAATACGACTTGTTCTGCCCCAGTACCGGATGATATAAGGTTGGGCTCAGTTGTTCCTGCCTATTGATTAGCGACAGGCCAAGTAGCCAGTTCGACTGGGTAGATTTATCATATTCCCATGGGTGCCTGGCTGTTCCCGGCTCAGCCGTAACGGCGAGTGTAATTCCATCTCTATTGGTGAGTATAGCCGTAAGTGCAGCCGCTGTTCTTTCTCTAACCACAACCGGCCTGTCCGGAATTCCATGTCCATAAGCATAGGCATCTGTAAAATTATTGTTGATGGTACTGCCTTGAAACACACCGGGGATACAGCCCCATTCAAAACTTTTTTTGTCGTTGGTGCTCAATGCCGGAGTCGCTATGGAATAATATCCATCCCTATCGGCTGTTAAACGAATGGAAATACATAGGTCATTTTTGTAAACAGGATCTAGTTTCCATATGGCCTCTACAGTAGAGACATCTGTTTTTTGCTGAAAAACGAGTGTATTGCCAACCTGCTTATATTGCTGTGGATAAAATAAAATGGCACGCCCTTCTTTATTTAAGGAAACTGCAGATGTATTCGCCTTCCAGGTAGGAATGATATAGCGGTATTCAGGTTCAGGAAACTGAATTTCTTTCCCGTTTTTATCCTTAGCTTCCGAATCCATCCTGGGTTGATCTGCACTGTAAAGCAGGGTATATTGCCCCAATGTGCCAGACAGGGAATGCCATCCGGTCTGTCCTTTTACCGACAGCTGTTTTATTTTATATCCCTTACCGGTATCATCCCAGTTCAGAAGAAGTACATCATTTGTTAATCGGGCTTTGGGCGCTAACTGGGCATAACTGCTGTTTGCAAAAGCAAGTAACAGCACAATTACAGGGTTTAATCTCATTGGGTAATGGTTAAATCTATTTCTTTTACAACTGTAAGTGATCGTTCTACATTGGCATTGGTTGCCACAAACGATACTTTATATACGCCGGCTTTAGTATAAACCCTGGTATAATCTGTTAGTTTCTGGGAAATATTCTTAATAGGTTCCCCTATGTCTGGTAAAATACTATTAGGGTTGAACGGTTTGGTTACTACCCAGTCATCATCAAGATCGGTGCTGTTCCTTACAGTAAGCAACTGTGCTGAACTAATACTCCAATTGGTTGCAGGACCACTAAAATTAAAAGCAGTCCAGCCCGCGGTAGCCATAGTGGCCAGTACCGTTTCTTCTCCCTGCTGATTGGTGCTTTTAAGATCGAAAGAACGGACTACCCAACGGTTTTGCTGTGCTTCAGGTTTTATAACAGTAGTCTTATAAACCAAAGCCAGCGCCATATTTTTATTACGCGCGGCAAAAGTGTTCAGGCTGATATTTCCTGAGGAGGTTTGATCCAGGCCAGCAGATAAAATGGCTTTATCTGTAATATCTTCCCAGGTAGCAGCCTTTACATTTGTAGCATCATATATTCCGTTGAAATTGGTAGATATGTACAGTTTTATTACCGATTGATCGATGGGCATTAGGCCGAACTGGGCATAAGTTTTAAAATTTAAGGAAACCGCATTTCCTTCCACGACCGTTCTTTTACGGTACTCATATTTGCGCCCAGCTTCTCCCGACCAAAATACAATGTTCTCCGGGTTACCATTAATTATAAACCTAACGGGTTCTCCAGCTTTATAACTGTTTTTTTCCAACTCAACAGAAAAATCATCCTGCGGCGCCAGCTCATAGGTCTTCTGGCAGGAAGCGAGGGAAAATAATATAACAGATGCAATTAATAGCTTATTCATCTTATACAATTTTGTAGTTACCATCCTGTATTTTGTTTGATATTAGGGTTAACGGCCAGTTCGCTGTTAGGGATCGGGAATAAAACAGCACGATCTGTTACGCGCTGTGCCTGTGCAACAGCTGCGTCTCTTAAAGCAGTTGGCATATTGGTTTGGTATTCTCTTGCCTGTGTTTGCATAACGGATGGATAAATACCCCATCGTACAAGATCGTGTTTCCGAATGCCCTCGAAAGCAAGCTCACGTAACCGTTCATTCCTGATCAGATCAAGGAAGTCCTGCTGAGACAAATTAGCAGCAGCATCGGCCGCTACATCGGGCACAAGCACATCTTTTCCATAGCCCCTTCGCCTCACCATATTTACCGCTTTATAGGCATTTGCAGAGGGTCCGCTATTGGTATAATTATCAGCTTCTGCAAACATCAGCAATACATCGGCATACCTCAACAATGGCCAATTTGTACCAGTATAGTTTTGATTTCTTGGTAAAAGAAGTTCATACTCGCGCCTCCATTTCCCATTGCTACGGTCGTATATCTGATCTGCTGCCCAATTGGTCCTTACAGCCGTTTGTCCGCTTGTCACATACCGGTAAGGCGCAACTGTCCAGTCCCTTCTCTGATCGCCATTTGCATAAGCATTGTAAAGCTTCGCCGTAGCATGAACATAATCATAGCCATATCCCAATTCAATATTTCCACAGGTAATACCGTTATAACTGCCAATCATGCCGCCCTCTTGTATTTCGCCCTGGTTTACGCCTTTAAATTCTACTTCCCACATACTTTCCCTTGTATCGAAAATCTCCTGAACGTGGTTGATATAGATTTGTTTGAAATCGGGATTAAGGCTGTGCAATCCTGACAGCATTACTTTTTCTGCATAAGTTCTGGCATCAGCATACTTTGCAACATCATTTAGCGGGGCGCCCGCCATGGTCAGATATACCCTTGCGAGTATACCCTGTACAGTAGTTTTTGTAATACGGGTATTATAGCCATAATCAGAAATAGATTTCACCAGAACTTCTGCCTGTTTCATATCGGTAATAATACGTTCGTAAAGGTCCTTTAACGGAGTACCAGGAAGAGGCGGTTCTTCAGGTGATTTGCTGGATTGAAGCTTTAAAGGGACACCTCCAAACTCATCCGTTAACAGAAAATAATAGTAAGCCCTTAAAAATAGCGCCTGCCCTTTTATTTCGTTGCGTTTTTCCGGAGTCACCTTAACGGCCTTATCGATGTTTTCGAGCAACATGTTCGCTCGCTCAATACCCGTGTAAAGCGTTTCCCAATGTCTGTTTAATTCCAGGGTCGAAGCATCTACAATATTGGCGTTCATTCCCGATGTCTGGTTTTTCATGAAAAATTCGTCACTAAAAACCATATAGCATGACATACCTTGCGAATAAAGCCTGTTATCGCCCAAACGGTCGTATACTCCGGCCAATGCAGATTGCAGTTCACTTTCTGTATTGTAATAATTTACTGGCGATACAAAATCCTGTGGGGTTGTATCCAGGATCTTTGAACACGAGCTAACAACCAGTGCCAGCATCATCGCGATATATAATAAAGTTGTTTTCATTTGGAAAAACATTTATCGTTAAAAAGTTAGGTTCATACCAAAGGTGATGGTGCGCGCTCTTGGATATGGGCTCCAGTCGAAACCCGGTGTAAGCGCAGAGTGGCGCACTGAAACTTCAGGGTCCAAACCAGAATAGTTGGTCCAGGTTATCAGGTTTTGTGCCGAAACATTAAAGCGGGCAGATTGTATTTTCAGCTTTTTCGTTACTGAAGAAGAAAGGTTATAGCCTAACGAGACCGTCTTTAACCGAAGGAAGGAACCATCTTCTATATTCCTGTCGGAGAACACATTAGGGCCATAACCACCGGCTACAGGCAAATCGCTATTCTGATTTTCCAGAGACCACCTGTTCTCGTAGGTTTTAAACATATTCAGACTTGGTCTGGCTTCCGCGCCTTCAAATACAATCCGGTTCGCATTTAAAATGTCATTTCCGTAAGACCATTGTAAGAAAACATTAAGGTCAAACGGTCCATAGTTGAAATTATTGGAAAAGCCCCCAATGTGTTTTGGATTAGGATTACCAACAATCGTCTGATCATTTGCATCTACTACCCCATCTCCGTTAATGTCTTTATATTTGATGAAGCCCGGCTTAATGAGCGAACGGGCGCTCCCATTATTCGGTACATCAGGTTTCAGCTCATAGCTACCGTTAGACAATACATTGAAATCACTTAAAGGGTACACTCCATCAAAAACATAGCCGTAAAACAAAGCCACAGGGCGTCCTGGTAAGGCTATATAAGGTAAAGAGTTATTGAAATTGGCGTTCCAGTTCGAAACACGTGTAATCAAACTAGGCTGATCACCATTCAACTCTTCGATCTTGTTGGTATTAAAGGCAATGTTAAAATTGGATGTCCAGCTAAATTTCTTTGTACTCAGGTTAATTGTATTTAAGGTAAACTCCAAGCCCCTGTTTACCACAACACCAATATTTTTAAATGCGGTAAGGTACCCGGTTGAAGTAGGCAATGAAGCGTTCAGTAATAAGTCTGTAGTTCTTTTATAATAATAATCGGTCGTTAAACTAATGCGCTGCTTAAAGAAACTTAAATCTATTCCAAGGTCAAGGTTTCCGGTTCGCTCCCATTTAAGGTTCTCATTTCCCAGCCCAACAGGTACAGTTCCTTTAATGTATTGTCCGTTAAAATAATAGCCACTCCTGGTATTTCCAGTGTTGGCCCCTACTTCCTGATCCAAAATACTCAGGTACGCAAAGTCTGATACCCGGTTGTTTCCGGTAATTCCATAAGAAGCCCTTAGTTTTGTGGAAGAAATAGCTTTAACTGATTTCAGGAAATTTTCTTCCCCAATATTCCAGGCAAAGGCCCCGGAAGGGAAATAACCCACCCGGTTATCACGGGCAAACTTAGAAGATCCATCACTACGAAAAGAAGCCGTGAACAGGTAGCGCGAGTTAAACGTATAGTTCACACGCCCCAGGAAAGACACCAGCGTTGAATAACTGCCTGAAGTTGTTTTTACCAGTACAGTCCCTTGGTCAAGCCCCCTGACACCCAATGACTCATTTGGCAATAAAATAGATACAAATCCATCCCCCTCCATACTATTTCTCTGCATGGTAAATCCAGCCACTGCATCTAAACGGTGTTTCTTGTTAAATGTCCTGTTAAATGTGAGCAGGTTCTCGTTCAGTAAACTGCGGATATTTTGATTTTCGATGGAACCATTAATACCGTAGCTTTGCCCGTAAACGGTACGCGGATTTCCGGCTGCCGTATTAGCATTGTTAAAACGCTCAAAAATCAAACGGGTATCTGTCATCCCGCCACTCAGCTTGAACTTAAAATATTTCAGGAAAGCATACTCTGCAAAAGCATTGGCAGTAAGTGATTTGTTAAAAGCATACTGATATAAGTTGTTGGAGTTTACCACTGGATTTATCCTTAAATCTGTATTGCCGGCCACATCGTCGTCAAAAGGCTGATCAAGGAAATTTTCGTCATCCGCATTGCCTGTAACAGGCCTGTACCCCCAGGTACTGTACATCAAATATGAGCTGGCATTTCCGGCCGAGCTGCTGTTTAGGTTATCACTGGTTAGATTTGCTATCTGTCCTTTTTTGATTCCGTATGTATAATTGGTATTAATGCCAATTCTCATATTTTTCCCTAAACGCTGATCGATCTGAAACCGCCCCTGGTATCTCTTATATCCACCATTAATAACAATTCCATTCTGATCTAAATAAGAACTGCTCACCGAATATTTTGTAGCCGCAGTGCCGCCCCTCATAGAGAAGCTATGATTTTGCATAAATGCATTCTGCAATACATTATCCTGCCAGTTTATCCCGCGCTCATTGCGGTAAGCATCTAAAGTTTTGCCGTCCTTAAGATACAAAGCTGTAGCAGAAGTTTTATTCAAGTCTAGCTGGTACTTCACAAACTCGTAAGGGCTCATCACTTCTATTTGCTTTGACGGGTACTGATAGCCCAGCCAATTGTTATAGTTAACTACCGGTGCGCCTACCTTACCTTCCTTGGTCTTGATTATGATTACCCCATTGGCCCCTCTCGCCCCATAAATTGCCGTAGAAGATGCGTCTTTCAATATATCTATTGATTCAATATCATCTGGATTTATGGTATTGTTGTCGGGATTTTCCAAAGGAAAGCCATCAATTACATAAAGTGGTGAGTTTGACTGGGTAATGGAATTTCCTCCGCGAATGGTAATGTTGCTAATGCTGCCTGGCTGTCCATCACTAGAACCGACCTGCACCCCGGCCACCCTTCCTGCCAAAGCATCTTCAAAGGAAACCACTGGTGCCTTTTCCATATCTTTCATTACTACAGAACCGACCGAACCAGTTAGGTCCTTTCGTTTTACCTGGCCATAACCAACAATTACCACATCATCTAGCGCAGTGTTGTTAGGTACCAGCTGAATTTTATACTGGTTTTGACTGGTGATAACCACAGTTTTGCTGATATAGCCAACCATGGAGACCACCAATAGTTCACTTTCCTTTGCATTAGAAAAGCTAAAGCGGCCCTGATCGTCTGTTACACGGGAAACTGTTTTCCCCTGGATGACTACTTTCGCACCCGGTAAGGGTTTCCCGGTTTCTTCTGTAACAGTTCCGGTAATGGTTTTTACCGCCTGGGCCAGACTGGATAGCGGAATACCCAGAACCAATAGCACCGTTAAGAGTAAGTTTGGTTTCATATTCATTGTTTATATTTGGTTGTATTCTTACTTCAGAAATTTACCTATCTGAAGTATATTTTTAAATGACTTGTTAAGGCATTTTAAAACCTCATCCAGATTTCGAGAATAGCAATTAGAGCAGTATAACAATAATTACTACGCACATCATCAAATGCTCACAACATTAGTCTGGTCTGGACTGGACTGGTTAGTAAACAAATATAATATATTTTATTTCTTTACAAAAGATAAAAAAATAAAAAAAGCTCCATATACCCAAAATGTAGAGATTATTGAATAATTGTTAGGTGGGCTGGTTTGGTTTGTATGGTGTATTAATTACATTTGCCAAAATAATATACTTATGACCGCTGAAAACACACTCCAGAAAGGCAATCAAGGCAAAATGAAATACCAGCAGCTTGCCGATCACATTATGTCGCTGATTGAAATTGATCAGCTACATATTGGAGATCAGCTGCCTTCTCTCAAGCAGCTGCAGTTGCAATTAAAAATGAGTAAGGAAACTTTACTCAAAGGCCTAAACGAGCTTGTTGAAAAAGGCATCGTGGAATCTGTATACAGGAAAGGATATTATGTACGCAAAAAGGCCATTCATCATACGTTCCGCGTATTTTTACTGCTTGATAAAATGAATATTCTGCGTGAACAGTTTTATAGGACACTTTTTAATCAACTGGAAAACCGCGCCGATATAGATATCTACTTTCACCACCATAACTATCAGGTATTCGAAAAATTGATCAAAGAAAACCTGGGATCATATACACATTACGTCGTTGCAACTTTTTTGAAAGAAAATGTAGCCCCGCTCCTGAACCTGATTCCCGACAAGAAAAGAATAATTATTGATTTAAACGAGCAAGGTTTATCAGGCAATTACAGTAGTATATACCAGGATTACGGCTATGACATTTATAATAGCCTTCATAAGCTACAGGCTGACTTAAAAAAATACGACCGGCTGATATTAGTTGCCCATTCCGAAGCTGTACATGCCAGATTGGTAATTGAAGGTTTTTTACATTATTGCACTGAAACTGAATACCCCTACCTGATACAATCTGAGATTGATGAAAAGACTTTTCAAAAAGGTAATGCTTATGTAACCTTCAGCAGGTACGACACCGATGATGTTATGTTAATTAAGCTCGCCCGAAAAAAGAAGCTTAAGTTAGGGAAGGATATAGGTCTCATCTCTTATAATGATACGCTTGTGAAAGAAGTGCTTGAAGATGGTATTACGGTCATCTCAACTGATTTTGAGGCAATGGGTAAAACAGTCGCACAAGCCATCCTGGATGAAAAAATTGTGACTACGAGAAACCCGACAAAAGTTATCAAAAGACATTCGCTCTAAATCTTCTTATTTAATCAATTTATTGGCATCGGTTTCCTTTTTTGGGATCAGCCATAAATATCCATTTGGGCATTCGGCAAAAATGGCCGCCTGCTCTGCGTTTAAGCTACTGTCCCATTTCGCTTTACAGTGAACTCCCTGTTCCGGGGCAAACTTATCGTTCTGATCTTTTGATCGGCTTTTTCCGCGACTGGCTTTCGGTAACAATCTTTCAATTTCTGCATAAAATAATCGCTCCTGGGCTCATATCTACAATTCGGGATGGAACACTGTTGTTTTGCTATTTTGGAGAATTTGGGTTAGAAGGAGATCATTCTAAAGGTTTGTATTTAATTTTTATCAACAGCAGTAGGAAGATATAAGCTAGCGATCATTAATATGAAGGCAACAGTATCGCCTTATTGGAAATTAAGAAAGTTATTGGTTGCTATATGATAATCGATACCTCAGCAGAAGAGAAAAAACTTTCATATATACATTTAATTTGCACAGCATCTAATTTTAAGAATATAACGATAGAATTTATACTTTTAGAATTAATCAATATGGTATATCAAGCAACGCATCACCTAGAGACAATGCAATGACCGAATTACTAAATTCTGTGACAAAAAGTCTCTGTCTTAATCAAGAAACCTGGAAAAGAAATCCTTTATTAATTATTAATCTTTTGATTTATTTTTATTTTTTATTGCATTAATTTCACTCTGGAGTAAGTTAATCTGTTTCTCTTGTTTTAACAGTTTTTTATTTTGAGTAATGATCGATTTATTTTGCTTGATAAGGTGAAGGGTCAGTTCTTCTATTTTCTTTAACAGGGTATTGTTAAGCTTACCCAAAGCAATCCCTTCTTTCTGAACATCCACTGCTGATGGGATTTCTGGTAAATGACTGTTCGAATTGATATATTTCTCTATTTCAGATAATGGAGTAAGCTGATATCCTTTTTTAAAAACATAATCAGGCCAATTGGCAGCAGACTCGATCTTAATCTCCCTTGCGCGTATAGTTCCATTAACGGAGAGCTTTTCTCTAGGAGTAATTGTTCCGATTCCAACACTTCCGTCAATCATAAAATTCCCAGGGGTGTATGAATTACCACTTAGACCTATAGCAATGAAATTGGCACTATCTATGTTACCAACAGTGGGAAGCCTACTCCATGGGCTAATCTTTGTGAACATGTCTAGAAAACCACTTCCATAACCTGTACTGATCAACATTTTCTGTCCTGCACCATGTTCGGCCATCACTCCCAATACCGGATAGTAGGAACTAAAAACAGACTCCGACCAATTTACATATCCTCCACTAACTGCTACATAAGGGCTAATTACCTCTTGAGCTGAAGTAATTAAACAAAAAGAGCAGCACGTAATTATAATCGCAAGTAATACTTTTTTCATAGTTAAATTTTAATATGTCATAATAGCATATTGATTTCACAAATCAATCTTTATTAACTTTTACAGTTGCTCTGAGTCTGCGACATTTTCTTCCTGTAAAATGACTAAAGAATAAATTTCTATCACCGATAAAGATAAGAAAATGATAAATATTGATGTCTTGTTTCTAATATTATATTCAAGTCTCTTTGATAATATTTTGAATATGATTATTGACTGTTTTCCGAAAATAAACTGCCTGTTAGCACATTGAGATCCCAAAGGACGCCATAAAGGGGAAAATTACGTTACAGGATTATGTCAGCAAGTGCAATTTAGTGCCACATGGGAAATGTAAATATCAAATGCATCTTTCTTACCGGATGCCAATGCAATTATTAAGGCAAGAGCATCCTTTGAATGGTTTGAAGAAGGTGATTTTTAATTTTACGGCAGGGCACAAAAAATGAGAAAACACCGTGGGCGATATGGTAAAAAGGGCTGCTTTTTAACAAGCAGCCCTTTAAGGTTTTGGGCTTGCGCCCGGTTACTACCAATCAGCGGGAACGAATTAGAGCTGCTGAAAAAAATCCATTGCTTCAGCTCGTGTAACTTCTTTTTAATATTCGTCCTTCAGTATACGTTCAATTGTTTTTTCAACATCCTCCCCCCTTAGGTTTCTCGCGACAATTTTTCCCTGTGGATTTATTAAAAAGTTAGAAGGGATTGCTTTTACCCCGTAAAGTGCCGCAGCACCGTTCTTATCAGTATTAGTATCTATCAACTGCGTCCAAGGCATACCATCGTCTTTTATGGCTTTTAACCAAGCATTCCGCATCTTTTCCTGGTCAATAGAAATACCCACTATACTGAACCCCTTGTCTTTGAAACGATTATACGCTTTGAGCAGCCTTGGATTTTCAGCACGACATGGATGACACCAGGATGCCCAAAAATCTACCAAAACGTATTTACCTTTAAAATCAGTCAAATAAACGATTTTTCCGGCTGTATCTGGCTGACTGAAAACGGGGGCCATATTTCCTTTAGCGGTACGGGCTATGCCATCAAGCATTGTTTTCATCTGTTTGCCGTCTGGCGAATTTTTTATCCGATCGGACAGACCAGCGAAAAGTTCCGCGCCATTCTCCTGGTCCATGTATGGTCCGGCAACATCGCGGATAACAAATAAGCTAATGTAAGAATTCGGGTTATCGCGTACAAAATTCTTATAGACCAGCTTTCGTTTTTCGGCCAGTTCTTTCATTTTAATCTGAACCGCTTGTTGTTGCTGTATAAGATCAGGTGCATGCTTAGGAATAGCCGAATATTGCTCCCTATACTTATTCATTTCCACTTTTAGAGGCTCATCCAAATTGTTCAGGGTGAGATAATCATCGTTAACCTTGGATCCCTTAATAATTGCATGTTTCAATGAATCATTTGCCACAAGGGAAATCTGTCCAGGCTCTAAATATAAAATGATGGCGTCAGGTGATGTCTTTTTTGTAGCACGTTGTGGCCCGACAAATTGCAAATAACCACTTGTAACCGCAGGCATCGGCCCGCTCAGTTCGAAAACGCCGGAGCTAACCATGGCGCTATCAGCTCTGGTAATGCCGCCTATTTTGTAGGTCAGATATACTTTGCCCGTCTTTTTGGTATCATGAAAATTTCCTTTCACAACATATTGCTGTTGAGCATGGGCAAAAAGAGGTAATAATGCGACCAGTATGAAGATATTTTTTATCATGTCGAAGATATATTAATAACCAGGGTTTTGAGTCAGGTTGGTGTTACTAGTTATTTGTACCGTTGGAATGGGATACAATTGGTCGGTTAATTGCCAATTTTGGCCTTTGATCGGACCAAGTACGGCTGTCGCCCTTCCAGTTCGCTTCAAGTCAAACCACCGATGTCCAAACTCCATGTTAAACTCCACTTGGCGTTCATGCTCTACAGCCAATAATAGGTTTGCCTTACCTGTAGATGGTGTTCCACGAAGCCCGGCACGAGTTCGAACTACATTAAGATCACTTATTCCATCAGTAAGCTTATCTTGTTGTATCCTGGCTTCTGCCCTGATCAAATATTGTTCGGCTAAACGCAGCACCACAGCAAACTCGGTATTGGCGCCTGCCGTACTAGACTGATATTTTACCGAGTAATAGCGCCCCCCTGGCGACCTTCGCAACCAGGCGGTAAACCGGTCATCTTCATATTCAGGCCTGGCCAAATCCCGTTCAAAAGCAGCTACCAATTGTGCGGTAACTGGCTGGCCCGGTTCGCCGGTTGAACCCGTTAAAAACGCCCTTGTAATAAATGGGTAACCAAACTGGTTGGTATTGAACGCCCAGATGGTCTCGGTACTGGCTTTCAAAAATGTTGTGGAAAGTGTTGGCATGGTGAAAAGTGTAGCATTTGCAATTACTTTACTTGACTCCGTTTCCGCCAAAGCATATTCTTTCTGGTAAAGGTATACCCTTGCCAACATGGCTGTAGCCGACCAATAGTTTGCCCTGGTTCTAAGCCCTGCTGACCAGCTGTAGTCTCGTGCAAGCGAAGATTGTGCATCCTTTAAGTCTTGAATGATGAGTGCATAAACCTGATCAGATGGCGTACGCGGCATGGATATATTCGTTTGCACATCTGTTTTTGTGACTAATGGTACATCACCAAAAAAATTGACCAAGGTATAGTAGCAATATGCCCTTATGAACTTGGCTTCACCTATCAGCTGTCTTTTAAGCGTGGCAGACAAATCGCTGTTTTCCATTCCTACTATAATTTTATTGGCGTGATACACGCTGAGGTAGCTACTAACCCAAATTGAATTGCTATTGATGTTTGTCGGATTTAGCGAATTGCTCTCAAAGTCATCAGGCGAGTCTGGAAAATAAGATTCGTCAGCAGATCTTGCAGGACAGTTGATGACGAAAGTTCCGAAAGTGGAAGCGGTAACAGTACCACCACCTGTTGTATTATACATAACAGAGTACATGCCGTTTACAGTCGCTTGAGCAGTTACCGAGTCGGTATATACGTTACTGCTAGTAAGTTGATTGACCGGCACACCCACTTCAATTAATTTTTCACAGCTATTTAAACCTATCATCAATAGTGCGAGTAACATTGTTGATGCAATGTTTTTTATATTTTGAGTCTTCTTTTTCATGATGTTTACTTAGAATGTAAATTGTAAGCCAGCCACAAACATTTTTAGGGGAGGAAGTACCGAACCTTGGGTTTCAGGATCAAGCCCCTTGTAGCCAGTTATTGTATAAATGTTCTGCCCCCGCAGGTAGATCTGCGCCCTTTTGCTTCTAATGGCACCCAACCATTTCTCTGGCAAATTATAGCTTAGCGAAACATTACGTAGCCTGATGAAAGATGCATCAGTCAAAACCGCGTCCGATCCGGCATAATTGACGTAAGAGCTATAGGCTGCTGAGCTGGTTAAAGAACTGGGTTTAAATTGCGTGTCCATCAAATCATCTAGTTGACTACCAAGCAACCCAGGAAATGCAATCTGATTTACACCTGTTTGCTTAGTAAAATTAACCAAAATATCTAACCTCAGACCTTTGTAAGAGATTGCAGAAGCCAATCCCCCATAAAACTGAGGATCTCTTGTTCCGGCAACGTAGCTATCATTGGTCAAACCACTTGTTACAGCGCCGTTGCCATTTCTATCCTGAAATTGAGCTACACCATCTACAAATCCGGTATTTTGATATACAACGTATGAATTTAAACTTGATCCAACCGCATAGGTATTCCCATAAAGGGTAAATAATTCGTCGGGAAGGCTTAAAAGCTTATTTCTTGAAATGGACAAATTAAAGGAAACATCCCATGTGAAACCAGGCGATTTTATTGGAGTCGCATTCAGATCAAACTCAACCCCTTGGTTTTGTATAAGCGCATCCAGATTGGTAATGTAGGTGCTAAACCCTGTTTGTGCCGGAAGAGGAGCATTACGGACAACCATATTGTCTGAACGGTTTCTGTAAAAAGACGAGGTAAAACGTATTCTGTCTTTCAGAAAGCCCAATTCGAGTCCCACTTCCATTTTGCGGTTGGCCTCCCACTTGAAATCTTGATTAGCGAGGCGAGTAGGATAAAATCCAGGGTTACCGCCATAACTGGAAGTTGTTGACGTATAAGTATCCATAAAGCTGTAATTCTCGAACTGGTCATTCCCTGTCACACCATAACTGCCACGAAGTTTTCCGTAGCTAAACAGGTTTAGATTTTGGATGAATTTTTCATCTGCGAAATTCCATGCCCATCCCATTGAACCGAAATTCCCATATTTATTCCCGGGTCCAAAACGCGAAGACCCATCTCTACGAAATACAACATTAACAACATACTTATCCAACAAGTTGTAGTTTAAAATACCAAAGCCAGAAACATAGCGGTATTCAGAATTGAGGCTTCTCACAGTTGTAAAGTTTGCGGCATTTGTGTAACTGTCCATCAAACTTTCCGAAGCAAAGGTGTTCGCATTTATAAAATAAGGCTGATTGTTTTTGCTCTGCTGCCACGCTCCTCCCAATGTTGCTTTCAATATTCCTTTCCAAATCTTTGTCTGATAATCTAATTGAGGTTCTGCGATGTAAACTTTACCCTCTGTTTCGGAATAGATACCTGAAGATACAGGAGTAGAAAATAGTGGATTCTGGGTGCTTGCAGGGGCTTTTGCCTTTAATTCCTGCGATATGTTGTTGTAGCCCAAATTTACTCTGGCTGTTAAATGGTCGCTCACTTTATACGAAAGATTCCCACTGACAAGCAGGTTGCTTCCCTTATTTAACACCGATTGGTTACTAGTAGCAATGGGATTGCTGAAGTTGGTAACCCAATAGAGTTTGCCGGTGCCGTCATAAAGCGGATAGTTAGCAGGAATATTTATCGCAGCCGAAGCAAAATCACTACCGAGCATATTATTGGAGGTCAATCCGAGTGAAGTGCCAAGATCCAGTTTAAGTCGATTATCGGCCGAAGTTTGTGTAGCACGGATATTGAAACCACCTTTTTGATATTTGCCATTCCCAAAAAGAATGGATGTTTCGTGCCTATAGTTCGTACTGAGGAGAAGAGATGAGCGCTCATTCCCCATAGATAAAGAGGTACTCACTTCGTTTTGTTTGGCTGTATTGCCAATAAGCATATTTTGATAGTTGGTATTGGCATTTTGATCCCAAAGCATAAGGTCTGGGGCAAGAGCTACAGTTGGCGTTCTGTTATCATTGGCAAATGCTCTTCTACGAAGATCCAGGTATTCGCTTGATGAAAGTAGCTTTCTTTGATTTACCACCTCTGACAGACCGCTGTTGTAATTTACATCGAATGTTGCTTTTCCTTTTGCACCGCGTTTGGTTGTGATCAGGACTACTCCATTGGCTCCTCTTGACCCGTAAATTGCTGTAGCATCAGCATCCTTGAGTACTGTAATGCTTTCGATGTCATTAGTATTGATATTACTTAACGGATCGGTAAAACCATTCGGTTGCCCTCCCAAAGTTGTTGCTCCTGAACCTACCTGTTGATCCACTGGAACGCCATTAAACGGAATTCCATCTATAACATAAAGTGGGATAAGTCCGGAGTTGATAGAATTTCTACCCCTGATGAATACCGTTGTGGCCGATCCCGGCATGCCAGATGTTTGTTTGATTTGCATGCCCGGGACTAATCCTTGTAACATCTGCAAAGGATTTCCAAGAGGTTGCCTCTGTAATTGATTTGCCGAAATCTGAACAGCAGAACCTGTATTTAATTTTTCGGAGGTAGAATAATACCCCTTATTGATTATTACACCCTGTAGATTCTGTTCATCTGGCTCCAGTTTAATAGTCATAAAATCTGAAGAAGCCCTAACTTCTTTAACCTTATAACCTACATAAGAAATTACGATCACAGAGTTATCTGGAAGATCGTCGATTGAAAAATTTCCGTTTTGATCCGTCCTTACCGATCTATTCGTACCTTTAATGAATACATTAGCGCCAACTAGGGGTTGACCGTTTTCGTCTAAGACCTTACCCCTGACAATAATCGCTTGAAACTTGGCAATAATATTTTCTAATAAACTTTTTTCTTTTGCTTTTATTACTACGGTTTTATCTTCAATTGAAAAGGACAAGGGCTGATTGGCAAAAATCTTGTCCAGCACCTGAGCCAGTTCTGTGTCTTTCACGTTGATCCATACAGGTTTTGTGCCTTTTAGCAAATCGCTGGTGAAAATGAAGTTGTATCCGCTTTGATCGGAAATGCGGTCGAAGACCTTTCTTAGTGTGGCGTTTTTTTCGGACAGGGTGATGCGCTGCGCGAAGGTGGATGCGCTTACCTGCATAATAGCCATGATCAAGACGATACTGGTTAGCCTCATAATCAATAGAATTTGACGCAGGTATGCCTTGGGCACACCCCGTTTGTTAGTATTTTTTTTATACATTAGTAGTTAGTTTGGTTTAGCAGTAAGCTATTGCCTCGAAAACACTAGGCTGACTGCGGTTAGTTGATATATTTTTATTGACTTATAGCCAATTAGACCACCAGATCCCGATTCCACTCGGGATTTGGCGTTTTAGCCATTGCGTAATTATTTGCTGACGATAACTTTCCTCCCTTCTAGTTTAAAGTGAACGGCTTTTGATTTTTGTAATATTTTTAACACCTCTTTTATGTCGCTGTATTTGTCGATACGCGCATTGAATCCAACATCCGGCAATTGACCTTGATATTCCACTTCTATGTTGTACCATCGCGATACTTTTCGCATAACAGCAGAGATGTCTTCATCATAAAAACTGAAATAGCCTTTTTGCCAGGCCATGGCTTCTTCCAGATCAACTTCAGTAACCTGAATTCCGTTTTCATCCAGTGCACTTTGCTGACCGGGTTTGAGAATTGAACTTTTTGTTTTGTTGCCCGGCATTGGTGTAATCTTTACCGCACCTTCCAGCAATGTAGTTCTCACCGCCTTTTCATCTTTGTATGCGTTGATATTAAAATGCGTTCCCAATACTTCTACTTCCTGCCCATTGCTCTGGACCAAAAAAGGATGTACCTTATCTTTTGAAATTTCAAAATATCCTTCACCTGTTAGGATAACTCGCCTGAATTTCGCTCTGACAAAACTAGTTGGGTATTTTAGGGAGGATGCAGAATTTAAAAAAACCAAAGAGCCATCAGGCAAACGTACCTGTGTTTGTTCTCCCCGCGACGTAGTTAGCGTATTGTAATCCGAGTTCTCGGAATTCTGATCTGTAACTTCATAAATGATTTGCCCGTTTGTGTTTTTTGAAATTTTCACGCCAGACTGCAAAGCTATGTTTCCAGCCACCGCATCATTTATCGATATCTTCTTCCCGTCGGCCAGTGTCAACGTAGCGCCTTGCACACCTGGTTTGACGTCATTGTAGTCAGCAATCTGATGGGTCGTGTTTTTGGTATCACTGTTGAAGTAAAATAGTCCGGCTCCAAAAATGATGGACGCAACAGCGGCAGTAATCGCAATACGCGGCCATAAAGAAACCACTTTAGGTTGCCTGGCAATACCTGTCGCATGTTTAATGCGATTTAATATTGCCTGCTCATGCTCTTCACGGTTTTCAGCAATATCAGATGGCATCTCTATCGGAATCTGATTCTGCTCATTGAACCATTCGTCGAATTCCTGCTGTTCTGCTTTGGTAAGCGTGCCTTTCAACCACCTATGAGACAATTCCTGTAATCTTATTTTACTTTTTTCAATCATTTCCGATAGGTCTTATATAGACAAGTACCTGCTGAAAAGGGAAACTGTCAAAATGTGACAGATAAAAATGATAAAAAAGTATAATTAAGTGATATACAGAAAATTAAATCACAATAAAACGGTATGAAGAAATGATTTAAGATTAACAGCCAGCTTCTTTTTAGTCCTTTTAAGGTCTGAATTTACCGCATCCTCCGAGATACCTAATTTGAGGGCGATTTCTTTATGGCTAACATCTTCCTGTCTGCTCATTCTGTAAATGACCGCACTTTTCTCCGGCAGTTTACAGATAAATTCTTCAAGTCTGCTACGAAGTTCTTCAAAATTGAGATATTGCTGAGTAGAATCGTCTAAAATATCATAGGCTGCCAAACTCTGCTCTTCATGCAAACGCTGGTTTCGTTGTTTTTCAAACAATTTAATGATCCGGTATTTTACAGATACTATCAGGTAGTGAGAAAGTTCTGAGGTGATATTAAGGGAAGATCTTCTGTTCCACAAAGAAATAAAAACATCCTGTACTACATTCTCTGCATCCATGATGTCCCCGGTTTTCTGAATGGCAAAATAAAACATCTTTTCCCAGTAGCGCAGGTACAGATTTTCAAAAGCAAGTTCATCACCGCTTTTCAGCGATGAAATCAGTTCTTGATCAGTATATGATTTATAGCCTGCCATTTCACTATTTGAAATGGCAATTTAGCAATTTCCTTGACAAAGCCATACAATGTTAGCTGAAATCGCCTTACTCAAAATATTAAAGAATTGTTGTGTTTTCTCACCAAAAATTCAGAGCTGGTGGTATAAGATGACCAGTGACCAACCAAACTTTCTTGTCTTTCATTTTAGTTATCTTTTACTTCTTTTGCACAACAGGCTCGTACTTACGGGGAATATCAAGCAAACATTGAAGCAGTTTCAATAAGAGACATAATCTACCTTGGCATTACATTATTTGGAGATAAGAAAAGCATCAACAAAGCCACCAAAGGACTGGCTTTGATTAGTTGTATAAAAAATGGTTGGCGGTACAGCATAAAAGAATTAAATCGTGGCAGAACAACTTAATTTTGATATTGCGAGGGTGACACCTCCCAGTCACTTGAGTAGTTAGGCAAAGATAATACCTCTTTGTCCCCTCAGCGAGGTTCAATTTACTGGGAGGTATGCAGGACCCTGGTTGGGTGAGCGATGGGGTCTTACGGCCCTTTACCAATGCTGTATTGATTGGGTTCGTGATTACAGCGTTCCAAAGAAAGGGAGCGATTATAGTTTAAAACAAATAATCTGATACAGTCAGTTGCACATTCCGCGTTTAAAATTACAGGGTTGGTATTTACCATGGTACAAATTCGCCTGATTGGGAAAAAGTTCCTGTTGGACCATTCTCATCAAGTAATGCCATGGCAACACCTGACTTAGCACCTTCTTCCGTAGTTAAGGGTGCCTGGTCTGAACCGATGGATGTTTTCACCCAACCTGGACTAACTGCATTCACTTTAATCTTGGAAGCGGCAAGGGCATTAGCCAGAAAAACTGTGAACTGGTTCAAGGCCGTTTTTGACGCACTATAAGCGTAAGGTTTTAAAGCGTATAACCAATGTTCTTTATCTAAATGAACACCAAAGGAACCAGAAAGGCTGCTAATGTTTACAATACGCCCCGCCTCACTTTTTTTGATTGCGGGCAATAATGCCTGGGTCAGCTCTACTGTACCGAAATAATTGATATCAAAAGTATCACGCAGGGTTTGTGTGGGTACGGTTTCCGTGTTATTTCCGAACCACGCGCCGTCTAAAAATACGGCTGCATTGTTGATTAGAATGTCCAACACACCATATTCGCTTTCAATGTATTTTCTAACGTTATCAATATCAGTCGAGTTACTGATGTCCAGTTGTACAAAAGTAACGTCTAATGATAAATCCCTTAAGGCTGCTTCCGCTTTTTTACCTTCGGTTTCATTTCTTGCCCCTAATAAAACTTTAATATTGTGAGCTGCTAGTTGTTTTGCTGTTTCAAAACCAATGCCTTTATTGGCTCCGGTCACTAATGCTATCTTTGTCATTTTGCAAATTGTTTAATTCCAATACAAAGGTAGCGTGGATGGCATGGCCGATGTTAGCGCAAATAACACCGATCCTTACTAAAATCAAACTTTCTTGCACCAACATCCAGGAGCAACTATTCCTTTTGTAATTTTCGGTAATCTGTAGGCGAAATGCTGGCATGCTTTTTAAAGAATAGATTGAAATGTGATGGCTCTTCGAAAGCGAGTGCAAAAGAAATCTCCGCAATGTTCCAGTTGGTTAATTTTAATAAAATCTTGGCCTCTTGAACAAGCCTTGCCGCGATGATCTCACTTACGGTTCTTCCTTTAGACAATTTTACCTGGCGGTTCAAATAATTGGGATGTAGTGACAGGCTGTCTGCGAAATCTTTCGCAGTTTTAAATTTGATTGTATCCTGAGGAGATTCTATGGGAAACTGCGATTCTAACAATCTTATAAAGGAACAGGCGATAACCTCGGTGGTATTATTCGTTTTTACGAAGGAGCTAAACGGCGCGAGCTTTTGTGCATTGAAAATAATCTCAAGTAAATAGGTGCGTAGCAGATTTTCTTTAAAAGGATTATCGGTCTGTGATTCATCAAACATTTTATTGTAGACCTCAATAAAGAGTTTCGTCTGCTCCTCTGTAAGGGAATAGATATTTTGTCTGCCTGGTTTATAGATTGGAAATTCAAGTAGACGATAACCGCTGTTAGCTTTGGTGATAAACTCCTCCTTGAAGACGCAGCTAATCCCTGAGTACCCTAAACCGGCCTCGTGAACCCCAAAAGGAATTTTGGTGGTGGTGAACAGTAAGGAGTTGTCCGAAATATCAATGTTCCTATCTTCAAACTCAAGCCGATAGTCACCTTGTAATAATGTAGCTGTGTAAAATTTCTTCCTGCTATATTCAAATGAAAAAATCGGATTACCAGTTATGCTGAGGTCCAGTATATGAAAAGAATCTGCACCATTCTGAATAGTGTCTGATAGGGCAGTAATATTTGCGGGGTCGATAGATGATGTAAAATCGGGGATTTTCATAAGCAAAAATAAAAATAAAAGCTGATCTCTTTCTACTGCAATAATCATATTTGGGAATATTCCCCTAGCTAATAATGAATTAATAGTTTCTGGGACAAGTCTATCGTGTCTCTTCCTGCTCTATAACTTCTCATTAAAAACAAAAGGATGGCAACAAAAATCAAAGACAAGACAAAAATTTCGGGTAGGAAACCTTGGGGTCGGTTAAGTGAGGATGTAAAGAAAAAATCCGCTGTGAGATAAATTCAGGAATCCGCATAATTGAATATTCCTCCATCTTCCGTCAAGATGTCCTAAAACGACAAGTAACTCTGGGACGAGACATTTCTCTATTTACACTTGTGTTTTAGTCGACTGTGAAATATTTGAGACCAAGCGAAGTGCTATTTGCCTTTCTGATGGCATTTGCCAAAGCCTTATCGTTTGAAAGTTTCTTCTGATATGATGGGATCATCTCCTTCATTTTCGATTGCCATTCTGGTGTAGCCATTTCTTTTGGGAAACATTTTTTTAATACTGTGATCATGATATCAACCGATGTTGATGCACCTGGTGAAGCACCCAACAGAGCGGCTAAACTTCCATCTTTTGCACTTACCACCTCTGTGCCAAACTGAAGCACTCCTCCTCCTTTTTTATCTTTTTTGATAATCTGCACGCGTTGTCCTGCAGTTTCAAGTTTCCAATCTGAGGCCTTCGCCTCAGGAAAATATTCTTTCAGGGCATTTAAACGTGCTGCATTTGATTGGCTAACCTGACTAATTAAATATTTAGTCAACGGAATATTATCCGCTCCGGCAGACATCATTGGCCAAATGTTTTTTAATGTGATTGAACGGGTTAAATCGAGATAAGAACCTTGTTTTAAAAATTTAGAAGAAAAACCTGCATAAGGACCAAAGAGCAAAGCTTTTCTACCATTGATAATTCTTGTATCCAGATGCGGAACAGACATTGGCGGTGCACCGACTCCGGCTTTACCATAAACTTTGGTGATGTGCCTGGCTATAATATCCTGATTATTGCATACCATCCATTCGCCACTTACCGGAAAACCACCGAAACCTTTTCCTTCCGGGATTTTCGATTTCTGCAATAACCGCAACGCTCCGCCTCCGGCGCCGATGAATACAAATTTAGCTTTTATGTTTCGCTCCTTTTCTGTTTTGTTATCCCGTACGGTAACCAGCCATGTACCATCTTCCAGGTGTTTCAGATTTCTCACTTCATGGTTCAGTGCTACCTTTACACCCTTTTCTTTTTTCAAAGAGGCCACTAAGCCTCTTGTTAAACTTCCGAAGTTAACATCTGTCCCAATGGCCATATAAGTTGCGGCAACCTTCTGTTTTCTGTTTCTTCCTGTCATCACCAAAGGCATCCATTTAGAAAGTGTATCAAAATTTTCAGAATATTGCATGCCTTTAAATAGCAATTGCTTACTTAAAACATCATAACGTTTTTTAAGGTATTCTACATTTTTATTCCCCCATACGAAACTCATGTGCGGCACATTGTTGATGAACGATTTAGGTTCAGGGAGTTTCCCCTTATTTACCATGTAAGCCCAAAATTGCTTGGAAATTTCGAACTGCTCATTAATGGATACAGCTTTGTTAAATTCTATGGTGCCATCCGGACGCTGTGGTGTGTAATTCAGTTCACAGAAGGCAGAGTGCCCTGTTCCGGCATTATTCCATGCGTCAGAACTTTCAGCAGCAACAAGATCCAGCCGCTCATAAATATTAATTTTAAGTTGTGGATTGAGTGTCTTCATCATTGAGCCCAATGTGGCGCTCATTATTCCAGCCCCCACCAGCACAACATCCGTCTGCTCATCCACCTCTTTATTCTTGCATCCTATACCAATGCCTACTAAAATGATCAGTAGGTATGAAATTGATTTTTTCATAATTTTAATTTCTAAATTTATTTACGGAGCGCTATGACTCGCTCCTTGAAATAACTAATGCGGCAACGGCGTGCCCTATTGTATTGGTTATTGCCCGTGCTTCGCTCATAAACCGATCGATACTCAGCAATATGGCTAACCCCTCAACCGGGATTTTATGAATGCTGCCCACAGTGGTTACCAAAGCTAAAAACCCTGTTCCGGGAATCCCCGATGCACCCTTAGAAGTAAGTAAAATGACCACCACCATTCCACAAATTTCGGCAAATGAAAAACTTACATTGTAAAGCTGGGCCAGAAACATTACTGCCATCCCCAGGTAAATGCTGGTTCCATTTAAATTTAGCGAATTTCCCGTCGCAGTAACCAACATCACCACAGGCCTCTTCAGGCCAAGCTTTTCCAGTTTTTCCAGAAGCAGGGGGATCACAGAACTTGAAGAAGAAGTTCCCAGTGCATAAAGCAGCTCATTTTTTATCGAACCTAAAAACGTAAAAAGATTCACTTTTAAACCTGCCAAAAAAGAGCCAAGTACAATAGCAACAAACAGGAACATTGTGATATAAGTTCCGGCAAGCATTTTTCCTATTGGTACCAGCCTATCCAAACCAAAGCGGCCAACTGTATAGGCAATACCACAGAAGGTAACAATTGGAGCCAGTAAAAAAATAAATCTCAATAACCTGAGCAAAACCGATTTCATTTGTTCGAATACCTTTACTACCTGATCGTGCTTTGCCAAACGGTTGATAAAAATACCAATGGCAACTGCCAGCACAAATAACAACAACATGCTATTCTGCATCACCACCTTAAGCCAGCCCTCATAATCGGCAGAAATTAATCTGGCAGAGGGCATGGATTCAACTAAACTCCTGTCTATTCTCCCAGGGCGAATGATCAATGCACTGCAAATACCAAAAACAATGGCCAGTGTACTTACCACAACAAAGTAAATAATGGCTTTAGCGGTAATTCTTCCGGCCAGTTTAAGATTTTCTAAACTTCCGAACACACTCACTATGCTGAGAAAAATTACCGGCGGTACAAAGGGCTCAATAACGGAAACGAATGATCTGGCCACCCACTGCAACTTCACTGCAAAACCAGGAAAGTATACCCCAACCATTGCGCCCAATAAAATGGCAGCAAAAATCTGTAAGCTCAAATACTTGTTCAGCTTATCAATAAACGGGTTTATTTTCTTTATCAGCGTCAAATTTTTGCGGATGATCTTCAATATAACAATATTTCTACACAAATGATGGTGCTGCATCCTTTATTACGGTGCTTGCCAATGCTGCGTAATCAGAAAAATGATCTTCAAACAAGAGCGCTAACTCGGCAGCTTTTTGATCATATTCGTCTACATCGTCCCAAAGTGACCTCGGATTTAGAATTTCTGCAGGTACCCCCGGGCAGTATTGCGGCACGGCAAACCTGAAAACGGGATGATGAGCGAACGGAACATTTTCAAGATGCCCGCCCATAGCTGCAGCAATAAGTGCCCTGGTATATTTCAGGCTGATTCTATTTCCCTTTCCATAAGCACCACCAATCCATCCTGTATTTACCAACCAAACATTTATCTCCGGATGCGCATCAAGTTTCGCGCCCAGCAGTTCGGCATATCTAAGCGGGTGCAATGGAAGAAAAACACGTCCGAAACATGCAGAGAAAGTAGATTGAGGAGCAGAAACACCCATTTCTGTTCCTGCAACCTTGGCCGTATAACCCGATATAAAGTGGTACATGGCCTGCCCTTTATCCAGCTTGCTGATGGGAGGTAAAATCCCAAAAGCATCGCAGGTTAAAAAGAAAATGTTTTTTGGTGTGCTGCCTGTAGATACCTTTTTGGCATTGTGGATAAAATCAATCGGGTAGGCCAATCTTGTATTTTCTGTTTTGGTTGTATCTGAAAAATCGACCGCTCCGGTAGCAGGATTAACCACGAGGTTTTCCAAAAGCGCACCAGGTTTAATAGCGCCGAAAATTTCAGGTTCTTTTTCAGGATTCAGATCAATGGCCTTCGCATAACATCCTCCCTCGAAATTGAAAATTCCCTCATCAGACCAACCATGTTCGTCATCACCGATCAGCAAACGGCTGGCATCTGCACTTAAAGTTGTCTTTCCTGTACCCGACAAACCAAAAAACAACGAAACATCGCCATTAATGCCTTCATTCGCAGAGCAATGCATACTTAACACACCTTTTTCTTCAGGTAAAATATAGTTTAACACGCTGAAGATTCCTTTTTTCATTTCTCCTGTATAGGCTGTTCCGCCAATGAGAATGATTTTGCTTGTAAAATTTACTACCGTGAAGTTCTTCGCCCTCGTACCATCCACTTCTGGATCGGCCTCGAAACCAGGCACCTGCAAAATGAGCCATTCTGTTTCACCGGCAATGACATTTTTTTCATCAGGCCTTAAAAACAGGTTATAACAAAATAAATTTGCCCATGGTGTTTCGTTCACAATTCTGATGCTTAAATGATGTCTCGTGTCGGCACACGCATAAGCATCCCTAACCCATACTTCCCTCTCGGCCAAATATGCCCGTATTTTGCTGTACAGGCCATGAAAATGTGCTTCAGAAATAGGTCTGTTAACATCGCCCCAATCTACAGTATCCCGAGTGGTATCGTCAATTACCGTAAATTTATCCTTCGGAGAGCGGCCCGTAAAAGTACCAGTATCCACACACAGCGCGCCACTGCTGCTTAAACTACCCTGTTGGCGTTCTAATGTTTGACTAACCAGTTTTTCTGGACTTAACTGATAATGCACCTGCTTACCGTAAACGCTGAAGCTTAATTCATTGAATGTTTCTGCTGTATTCATTTTATTAGATTTAGTATACAAATTCCTGCTTAACCATTTTCTTTTCTATTTCCATCAATTTGGGATCCTGCGCCACTTCAACATGGGGATGGAACTCATTTTCGCTTTTCGAAATCACAATAGTGGCTACGCCGTTTCCGATGATATTGGTAATGGCACGCGCCTCGCTCATAAACTTATCTACGCCAAGCAGAAAAGCCAATCCTTCAATAGGAATTTTATGGATGGCTGCCAGTGTGGACGCAAGCACGATAAAACCACTTCCTGTAACACCTGCTGCGCCCTTTGATGTAACCATCAGGATACCGATGATGCTGAGCATTTCCCATACAGAGAGCTGAACGCCGTACAATTGCGCAAGAAAAATAACCGACATAGAGAGATAAATCGATGTCCCATCCAAATTGAAAGAATAACCGGTTGGAATAACCAACCCGACTACAGATTTACTGCAGCCCATTTTTTCGAGTTTCTGCATAATGGAAGGCAATGCAGATTCCGACGAGGAGGTTCCCAGTACGAGTAAAAGCTCTTCCTTAATATATCTGATGAATTTCCAGATGCTCATTTTGTAGTATTTCATAATTCCACCAAGAATCAGAAAGATGAACAGGCCCATGGTTAAATACACTGTTCCCATCAATTTGGCTAAAGGAACCAGCGTGTGCAGGCCAAACTTACCGATGGTGTACGCCATGCCGCCAAAAGCACCTAAGGGAGCGAGATACATCACATATTTTAATCCTTGAAAAACAATTTTGGATGCATAACTCAAACCACTCACCGCTTTTTCACGATGCCTTGAATAATTTAAAATAATGCCACAAACGATGGCCACCAGTAATACCTGAATGGTGAGGTTGCTCATAAAGAAACTTACCCAATCGAAACTTTTAGCGGGTGCAGATGTGTATTTTGAAGCATTCTGAATCTGTAAGCCAGATTTATCAATATTGCCCGGTTTAATTAAAACCGCCATCAGAATACCGATAGCCAAAGAAACGGTAGATACTACTTCGAAATAAATCAGCGATTTAAGCCCGATTCGGCCCACCTTTTTTAAATCGCCCATGCCGCTGATGCCCAGAACAATCGTTAGGAAGATGATCGGGGCGATAAAGAGCTTAATGATATCGATAAAAGTTTTACCGATAATTTCCATTTTAACGGCCGTTGCCGGTGCATAACTGCCCAGTACTATACCGGCAATGATGGCCACCAGTACCCAAAAGGTAAGGTTAGATAAAATTCGCACCCAAATGCTCCTGGAGCCTTTGATTTGCTGATCTGCTGGTTGAAGATTTTTTTTAATTAACATGTTGCGCTGTTTTTATTAATCTATATTGATATGGTACATGAGAACAAACATCATTTTCCTTTCAGAAACTTTGAGCTCAGTTCCCTGAAGCGTGTAAATGGGTCTGCTCTGGGCATTGAAAACAAATTTGGAAGCATGGTCTCTCAGCAATAGGCTAAGGCCAAAATCGTAGGTAAACATAGGGTCAGACAAGCGTTCGAACTTAGAATACTGAATCGCGATGGCAGGCATTAACCTGGCTTTCTTTTTCTGCTGATTGAAATAAGGAAGTGTAAAACCCGTCTGAAAAATCAAACTGTTTCCGGTCCCTACCACAGGATAACTATTGCCGGCACCGTTAAACGAGGCAGTTGCGGCATCCAGGCCGTTTGAAATGTTGTTAATTCCGAGGTTCCGGATATAACCAGGCCCATAATCATGGTGAAAAACCGCTGCATAAACATTAAACGAAGTTCCTTTTTGAAGGTTTATTGGTGTATCGAAAAATGCATCTGCACTATAGAGTTTCATATCATTCAGCACAGTATCGGTACCAGCCAGGTGCCATAACAAGTCTTTTTGTAATTCGGCCCCGATGCCAATGGCAAGTACTTTTTTCTTGCCGAGATAACTCCCTGCAGAAGTGGGTCCCGCATTGCTTTCCTGCTCAAAAAACTGCCATTTTAAGTATGCAGATAGATTTGGTTTCACCGAAAGGTTATTGAAGCCCGAAACGTTCTGAACCGGCTTAGCGGTTAATGGCACATAAGGTTTCGCCAGAATAACACGATAATCCAGCCTGCCGAACTGGCCTTTTGCAAATATATTCAGGTTGCGTAGCGTCAAATCAGTGCGGTTTACATTTCCTAAATCCAAAAAAGGGACATCATACAGTAAGGTAGCCGTAGGTCCGGAGGCAAACCGTGTAAGCCCCTTCCAATTGGAACGGCCGGCACCCAAACTTAACTTCCCGCTAAATTTATATTCCCCAAACGCATCAAGCAGATCAAAGGCACTTTCATTGTCATTTAAATAGGTTAAGTTGGTTGTACCGCCCTGAAAAACCAAGCTGAGGTTATCAATAGGATAAATGATCATTTTCATCCTTAACCTTCGTAGCGAAAGATCTGCAGTACTTTTGGTTAGGCTTTCATTCACCTTGCTCCCTGGGTTTAACTGTGTATACCTGGCCCAAAATTGTCCGTAGCCCGAAAATTTTATAAAATGCGACTTATCTTCATTGAGGTAGGCAACGAGTGGTTTGTTCTGCTTTTTTTCCTGAGCGGATGCGTAATTAAAAAAAAAGCTGCAGATTACCGAGATGAGGTAAAACCGAACCATAAGATTTGGAGCGCCTTTCTTTTTATAAAAAACAGGTTTGTTCGCCATGGTTGATTGTTGCCTATTTATTGAAATAGTGAATCCTATGTTTATATTTGGTTAATTCAGATACAAAAACAGATGTAACTGAATATTAAAGATGAACATAAGTGATGCTGGAAAACATTTATATCAATAAACGACAGAAATTATAAGCGAACTACAGAAACCAGACAGTTGCAATGATTCTTTTAATCAATTTAGTCTTCCTTATCCTGATTCTCCGGATTTCTTTTGAAAAAAAGGTGATGGATTTTCTATTGAACGGAAGGTGGCCAGGCGTAATCACCATGCAACATATATTATTCTGGATTGCTTTTTCAGGTGTTAGCAGCTACATCTATTTTAGTTTCTTTAGTATTGGGGAGGCTGCCCTGGCGATGCTCTTTATGCTATCAATCAATATTCCGGTTTACCTGCTCTGCTTTAAGAAACTTGTTCCGGAATTTTATCAGCAGGCCAGATATGGCGAATATGTGCGTTATACCGCATCGCTATTTGTAATTTCAAGCCTGATCAGAATATTGGTTGAACCAGAACTTTTTAGCGCTTTTAGATCTGGAGATGGAAAATACCTTTTAATGGTCTATTTTATGCAGGCCATAATTATCCTCGTGCCTTCTATGCAAAGCATTTCGAAATACAAGCTCATTGCCGAGCGCGAGTTATCGGCGCTTAGCATCAGAAAAAAAGAGGCAGATATGGAACTTCTAAAATCTAAAATAAATCCACACTTCCTGTTCAACACGCTCAATAACATTTACTCCCATAGCTATGCTACAGATGGAAGTTCTGCTGATTTAATTAAGCAGTTGAGCCTCCTGATGCAATATACCACCTATGAAATTGAAAAAAAAAAGATCCCTGTTGAGCGCGAACTCCAGATGATTGCTGCGCTTGGTAAACTTTATCAATTGAAAAGTAACAGCGCACTAAATCTGGTCATGAATTTTGATTCAAGTGAGCTTACCAGTGTTGTTGAAATTCCACCTACGATTTACCTTACACTTTTTGAAAATGCCGTAAAGTATTCGGCTATTGGCAGAGATGAACATGCACAAATTGCGGCTACGCTATTGTTCAGGCCATCGGAAGTAGAGTTTAATATTTTAAATTCCATATCCGAAAAGAAGATCGAGGATGATGCCATCAACTACCGTGGAGCGGGACTTAAAGTTTTAACCATGATTCTGCATCAGGAATATGGAGAAAAATACGAGATGAAAACTGAACAAAACGAAACTACTTATTTCACTAAACTGATCATCAGCATATGAAACCCATAAAAGCAATTTATGTTGACGATGAAGCTCCGGCGCTAGATCTGATCAGCAAGTATTGTGCGTCGATTGACGAAATTGAGCTGCTGGCCTGTTTTCTAGATCCAACAGAGGCGGTTATTTACGAGCGAATGGATGAAGTGGATCTGCTTATTCTTGATATCGAAATGCCCGGAATTTCTGGTACAGAAATGGTTGGACTGGTGCCGAAGGGCAAGCTATGCATTTTCATCACTGCTGATCCGATCCACGCGGCAAAAGCTTATGACATGGATGTAATTGATTATTTGGTTAAGCCAGTATTTCCTGAACGTTTTTTGAAAGCCATTCAAAAAGCAACCGATTATTTAAAATTTACCGGGCTTGATCAGGAGAGCGATTTTCTGGTTTTTAAATCGGATTATATGGTAAACAAACTTCCAACAAAAGATATCTTATGGATTGAAGGTTTTGGAGAATACCTAAAAATCATCACACGCTTTAAACAATATATGGTTTTACAGCGACTGTCTGATTTTATGGAGAAAAATGAAAGATTAGGCTTTGTAAGAATCCACAAATCGTATATTGTTCACGAGAAAAGGGTAAAATCGCATAATTCACAATTTGTGTTCTTAGCTGACGAAAAACAATTGCCAATTGGCAGAAAGTATAAAAATTGTTTCCGCACCTAAGCATGTCTTATAGACTGTGTCAACTTAAACGGTAACTTTTAATTCTATATTAATATTGGTTCCTTGTCCATTGTCACTCGAAACAAATTCTAATTTACCGCCTAAATATGCTACCCTCGTTTTGGTGTTACTTATCCCCATTCCTTCTTTTCCTTTCAGGCTTCCAATATCAAAGCCTACACCATCATATTAAAAGAAGGAGCGTATATTTTTTTGGCATTTATATCAGGTTATGTAAATAAATCTGCTGCAAATATTGCCACAATTATAAATTTTAAACTTTAACAAGACTAAACCACAATTATAGCAATTAATGTGGCTTAAAATCATTCCACAGGCACAAAATACCTAAAAACCAGTAGGAATAATCCCACGCAAACAGGTATTGTATGGCACGTGCTACCGAAATAATTTTGTGCAAATCCTACTAAAATGACAGTTAGGATCAGAATACAGTTTAAATTATATAGAACATCTTTTGAATATCGCGATAATTCACCGTTAGACATGAACCAACAGTTATGAAAAAACTACCTGTATTTATATTTTACTTGTTGACCATCAGTTCCTGCACCACTCCTAATGCTAGTAAAAAGCCAGTATCGGAGAGAAAAGACCAAAGTGCTGCTCTTGATAATTCTCAAAAGTTTACCGAAGGTAAAATAGAAATCGAAATTAACATAACGGGAACATCACTGGGGGAAATTTTCCGAAGTATAGAACCTAAACAGGGAAATGTCCGTAAACAGCTTGAAAATGCTATCAAACTATCCAGCTCCAAAACAAAGTTAGAATTTGAAGCCATCAAAAATAAAAATCCCATGATGCTTCTCAACCTCATGTTATTACCATGGAAATCATTCATTTTCCTAAAG
Organism: Pedobacter sp. GW822-FHT03F06; assembly: GCF_058801365.1. Taxonomy (NCBI): domain Bacteria; kingdom Pseudomonadati; phylum Bacteroidota; class Sphingobacteriia; order Sphingobacteriales; family Sphingobacteriaceae; genus Pedobacter; species Pedobacter sp. GW822-FHT03F06. Next base: position 116,773 of record NZ_JBXANE010000009.1, on the reverse strand, counting down.
CCTGGTACGGCAACTGCGAAGTTTGATGCTTTAACTTATCATGGCGAAAATTCAGTAGATGATAAGTCAGGGCGCGGCACCTTTTTTATCAGTACACAGGATAAGAAAAACCAAAAAATCACCTTCACCTATCAAAAAAATGAGCTCGGTAAAGCAGGTATTCAATCTACGATAAGGAGTGAAGACTATGCAATACAAAAAACGCCTATTAGGGAGAACATCGCTGGCTTCATCTGCAAAAAAAGCATTTATACCTTAAAGAATGCAAATACCACAGTCAATCACCAGCAAGTATCCCATTCTCTTACAGTGGCGAAGATAGAGGTTTGGTCTTCAGACCAGATGACCTCATCAGTCAACTTTTTAAACCCCTTATATATCAATGAAAAAGACGGGATAATGAAACTGAAAATTTTCTATACGACGGATGAGCATATGGCCATTGTGTACCGCTTTAAAAAAGTAGAAGCCGTAAAAACAAGTCCTGAAGAAATGAAAATTCAGCAATCCTCACCCATCTATAAATATTCGAAAGATGCAATACACATCGCCGGTCAATTGATGGGCATCCTCTTTAACAGTTAATACGTTGAAATTACAATACATCCTTATGAAAAAAATAGTTTATTTCCTGTTATTCACATTACTGGTTGTTTCCTGTTCAAGTCCAGGCAACAAACAAAGTAAATCTGCTGATACTGTTCAAAACCCAGTCGCAGATTCGAGCAAAGCACAACCTATCGAAAAGCAAGGGTTTGATATTCGCAACATTCCAGTAAGTAAAAACGATCTTGGTGTATTTCCCTATTTTTCAGCCCCTAAAAAAACTATTTACATTAACGGAGGCGGGAAGAAAAAAGACTTTGATCAAACATATGTCCCAATCAATGGGATATTGACTCCTGTTGAGGGGCCATCTTTTAGCGCATACATACAAACTGCTGATGGCGAAGAGTGGCAACAATTCTATGTAGATAAAAGCTATGAAGATATGATTATAGGTTTAGGAGGAGTAAAAATAGCTGAAGGAGTAGTAGCTAAAGAGGAAGTTGACCGTGTAGGAAAAGATAAACTGAAAAGTGGTGATGAAGGGTCTTTTGATTATTGGAACAATATCCCTATTAAAACCTATGTGATCAAACGTTCAGATAGCGATATAATTTATATACAGCTACAAACCACCGGTACAAGTGGCGCAATACAAATTGCAGAGAAAGGAAGTTTTCATCAGACGATCTCACTGATTAAAGCGGACGAAATTAAACAACAATTAGATCACGACGGAAAAGCCGTCCTATATATCAACTTTGACACCGACAAATCATCTTTAAAGCCTGAAGGACAAACCGCAGTGGAAGAAATCTACAAAGTACTCAATGCCGATATGAGCTTGAAAATTGCTGTTAATGGTCATACCGATAATAAAGGAAATGAAGAAAGGAATCTGATCCTTTCAATAGAGCGAGCTGCTGCAGTCCGTTCTGCGTTAATTAAAAAAGGTATTGCTGAGGACCGACTCATATCAAACGGCTTCGGCTCCAAAAAGCCACTGGTAAGCAACACAACAGAAGAAAATAAAGCAAAAAACCGGAGAGTGGAATTAATAAAGTTAAAAGACTAACCCGCGTTTTAAACAAGTTAATATGGATCATCCGGTAATACCCCGCTACGGATAGAGTGATGAATTGCTGGAAGTCAGCTCATATTTTTCCAGCCGCGATGATTTATATATGAGATAAAATTTATAACAATTCAGGACTTGTCAATTATTATACTTTTCAATGCTAATCTTTTTACTTTCAGATAAGCTACAAACAAATTGGGTATCCATGATAACCAGGCCACAATAATATAGGAAGTGCCATAATTACCGGTAATGATCACTAAGACAGGCAGCCATATCCTCAGCGTTACAGCAGCGAAACAGGCTGCATAGCTGTAGATCATCATATTCTGATGCTTTAAAAACTGCTTATTTTTAACTGTCAGATAAGCCATCAATGTTGTATAAAACCAGATTACAGCCAGACAGGCAAAGCCCAGGGAAGACCATGGTCCCTGGTCAGCAAACAGCGCGATATAGAAGCCCGAAAAGGAACTCAGCAGAACGCAGACTACATAGATTTTACCAGTGGATTTGTGGATACGGGGTTTATCGAATCTGATTTTTTCACTAAACTGGATCCATCCGATCAGCAAAGCCACTCCACCCAGAATAATATGCGTATAAAAGGCGGCATTCCAGATTCCACTATTTAAAAGCCATTCCGGTTTACCATTCAAAATGCCAACCCTCCCGTGGATCAGGAGATATTTGAGCGGATATAATCCAATAAGGATAGACAACACAGCAAACAGCACCCAAAAGATCTTTTTTTTCATTTTTATTAATCAGTTTTAAGCCAGTTGGGCAATCCATAAAATATAGACCGGAACCAACATGATGCACAAAAGTGAGCTTTATCGGCATTTAAACCGCCCCACTTTGTAAGGTGGAACTTATTTGCAGATTGAACTCTGCCTGCAATTGGATTGCTTGCTGTTTAGATAAGAAGTCCGGGTAATTTAAAGTTTGATCCTGGCTATTTTTTGATAAGACCAGCCTCAGACAAACAACTATGGCTTGGCCCTAACCGCTTTGTCGAAAGAGAAAACAAGATGTTTTTGATCTATCTCAGATAGCGGAATTTCATAGGTACCTTTTCCCTGACCTGTAGTAAAATAAACTTTGGCTCTCTCGGTCTGGCCTTTGCCGAGCCCATCTTCAAACAGGACAATTCCAAACAAGGTGGTATCTGCCGTGGATGAGGCAATTACACTTACTGTACCAAGATCGTAACTGCCGTTATTTTTCAGTGTTATTGTTCCATTTTTATAGGAATAAGACAGTCCTTTCACGCTCGCAAGATATGTTTTGTTTTTGCTGGTAACGGGTTTATAGGTCTGCGCCTGTGCTGAAAAACCGGCAATAAATAAGAAGAAAGCTAACCCGAATTTTTTCATTTATTTTTTTTATAGAAATAATCCAAAAGAAAATGGTTTCAAAATGTAGCAGGTATCATTATCATTAACCATATCTACATTCATTTACTACCGCTGCTTTTTATTAGCATCAGCATTCAATGCTCTCCCGTACCTGAACAGCTCATTAAAGACACCCACATAGTATTTCATAAAATCCCTACTGTTTAAGGTGGTATTGGAAAAGAGTACAACAGCAACCTTTTTATCAAGGTCTGCCAGCATCTCTGTTTTTACCCCCGGATCGGTTCCGCCATAACCGATTTTTGTACCTCCATCCTTGGTGGCCCAGAATATACCTGCATTTTTATTTGACAGGTTTATATTTTCGGGCTTGTGGTACGGAGAGAACTGAAAGCGCTGCATGGAATCAACAGAAGATTTCTTTAATATGCGCTTACCCTGATATTGACCATCCGCGAGCAGGGCGATAAAATATTTAGAGAGTTCACTTACCGATGTGCGCACGCCTCCGTCCGGATAGGTGGGCAGCCCATAATATGGAATTAGTTTTAAGGTGTCACCCTGTTTATCGTAACCTTTGGAATGAGCAGCCATATTTATCTCGGTACTGAACCATCCGGTATTTTTCATACCGAGCGGTTTAAAAATATTCTTCCTGCTATATTCATTCAATGCCTGTCCTGTTACCCTTTCTACTACATAACCGGCCAGGCCAGTCGCGATATTGGAATACTCCCAAAACGTGCCCGGTCTGTGGTTTAAAAAATTATCTTTTGAATAAAGCTGACCATGAACATCGAAATAGCTTCTTAAAAAAGCTTCCAGAGAGACCGGGGAATCCCCGCCGTAAAAATAGGAATTTTCATAGACAGGGCTTCTATCTGTTATACCGGAAGTATGCGTACCCAGGTTTCGAAGGGTTATCTTTTCATCCGGAAAATAAGGATTGATAACCTTAAAGGGCAGGTAAGTATTGATGTCAGCATCAAGGGATAACTTACCCTCTTCAACCGCCTTCAAAACGCATACACCGGTAATAGTCTTGGTAATTGATGCAATATTAATGATGGTGTTTGGGGTAAAAGGTTTTTTGAGTTCCTTATCGGCATAGCCATAACCTTTCATCCAGACAATCTTTCCTTTTACGATAATGGCGGCACTGAGCCCTACCATTCCCGATTCATCAATGCTTTTTTGAATAATAGCATCAAGTTTCTTTGCACTCAGGTTCTGAAGTTCAGGCTTTTCCTGAGCAAGCAGACCAGAAGTTATTAAGCTGCAGAATAGTAATGCAAGTATTTTTAGTTCAAAGACTATTTTCATATTTCTGTTTTTTTCTTTAAAAGTCCAGAACCGTTCGGTTACCAGCCTTTCAATGGGTCAAAAGTAGCGAATGATGTTTTCATAACTTAAAATGGCGATGAATAGGCTTGTTTTGAAGACAGAGAGTGTAGTTTAAAGGATATAACTGTTTATGGCTAAAAAACATGCAAACACCTGAAAAATCCGCCTATCCATCGACGGACGGGAGGAGAAAGACATAAATTAATCGTTTCTGCCCATAACAATATCTTTGTAGCTTTATTTACAATTGAGCTTGGTAATAAGATAAAAATAAATTAACTGATGAAAATAAAGTGTCTTTTGGCCGATGATGAACCACTGGCCGTACAGCTTATTAAGAGCCATATTGTGCAACTGGATAACTTTGAGACCTGAGCTGCAGATCCCTCGAGTTAATTTACCAGTGATATTGGAAGCGAGATATCTCTATTCTAACCAATCTTTAACAATGGCTATAATGGAAATCAGCACCATTACTGAGCATTTCCAAGCACAGCGATCAGCTCAACCTCCAGCTTGGCCCCTCTTTCGTAAAGCCTGCTTACCTGCACCCAGCTTGCTGCCGGAAAATCTCCTTTGTAAAAGTTTTTCCGTTCCTGGTTATATTTTTTCATTTCCTCTATATCTGTTGTGTAAAGGGTTTCTTTAACTACATCTCCAGGTGTTGCACCAAAAGCGGCAAGACATTGGGCAAGGGATTTATAGAGCTCGCGGACGCCCATTGCGCTGAGATCGCTTGTCGGTATCCCGGAAATATAAACCGTGTTGCCGCACTTGATCACCTGGGCATAACCTGCAGATTCATTTTGTTTGTTTGCAGTTCCCCAATGCCATTTTTCCTTTGTCAGCGCAATGGATTTTGTCTTACCTTCCGATTTAGCATCTTTCGGTATCTTAGCTTGCTGGGCGTAGGCATATGGCAAGAATGCCATAAAGAGAAATAAAACAGCAAAAAAGGTCTTATTCATTGTTCGTTCTTTTAGGTGTGGATTGATTTTATGCGCCCCCAGAGCGCTAGCCGGGTTGAGTGCCTGCAGGATACAAGTCAATTTTCGTTAAGCTTTTGTTTGTAATCCTTTTGTAGTTCCTTTATTGAGCGATAATAGTTTTTTTTATCAATGAATGCCTTCGGAGAAGAAGTACCTGACCGGACCTTTTCGAGAAGACTGAACTGAACGCCATGTGATGCTACCCAAATATCGAATTTGATTTTTCTCATAGCCTTCAGTGTGCAGGCATAATCTCTGGCTATATTGGGGTAGGCACTTAACTGGGAAAACTTTTTATCTGTCGGAATAGTTGGCAGATTGGCAATTAGCACCCTGTATTTTCTGCCATTCTCCCAGAGATTAAAAATGTAACTGCAGGAGCCCTTGGTATGGCCGGGATGATGAAGCATAACCAGACTCGTATTACCCAGGTTAATGCTATCCCCTCCGCGAAGAACCCTGTCTACTTTTATCGGTTCAAATACGCAAACATCGCCTTTTAGATCATAGTCGGAAATTCCCCCGTCAGCTATTACCTGGGCATCGGCATAGTCCACCATCATTTTGGCTCCTGTTATCTTTTTTATTTCGGCCATGGCACCCACATGGTCATAGTACGCTTGCGTGGTCAACAGGATTTTTGTATCCGCCAAACTAAATCCCAGTGCCTGGATGTTTGATTTGATGAGTGCAGCTGAGGCGGCAAGACCTGTATTGATGAGGATATTTCCTTCAGTGGTAACGATAAGATAACAAGCCAGATCTGCAGTACCTACATAATAGAGGTTGCCTGCAACTTTAAAAGGAGCAATAGGCTTAGACCATTCCGGGTGTGATTTAGTGTCAGGCTCGAGTACCCGCTGTGCATGGATATCGGCATTACCGGCGAAAAGAAATAATAAAAGCAAGATTTTTTTCATCATGTTTAAACTTCTCTAAAATATCTAAAAGTGTTTTTAATACCTTGATTTATATTTGCACATTTTATCTATATCCCCACTGGGTTTTTCTTTTATCAGTCGGAGCTATCCGGTTTTGATTTCATCTGAAGGGAGTTTAGGTTTACTACGCTATCCATGATATTCTTTAATTTGGATTTTAAAGCTCGCTGTCTGCAAACGGTATCTCCTGTGCATAGATGGAATGTAGTCCTACCATCAAAAAAACAGGTAAATTGAAAATGTTCTTTTCATATCAAAGGTTTAAGTTTTAATCTGAGTGCCTGATTGTATTGTCATGATATTAAATTCAACCAGTTAATCAAGTTGGTCCAGCTACTGAGTGCCGGGACTTTTCTTCCCGAATTGTTTGAGGGCCAGTGCTGCAATCTCTCCAGTAACCTTGGTTGGCGAATTACAGTCGCAGTTGCTCATCGCAACAACGTAAATGTCTTCAGAGGGAATGTATACCGCCATGGTTTTAAAGCCAAAGATGCTTCCGCCGTGTTCCCGCGTGGGTACTTTGCTGATGTTCCTGATGTGCCATCCGTAGCCATAGCCAAAGGTTTCGCCATTGTTAAGCTTATAAGTGCTGAATGCTTTTTTTGTTTCCTGTACATTTAGCAACAGGTTTTGGTTCAGTGCATTTTGCCATTTAAGCATATCGCCTGTTGTTGACATCAAAGACCCTGAAGCAAAAGGAACACTGAAGCTGATAGCTGTCCTGTTTACATAGCCCGATGTTTTCTTATGATAGCCATAGGCCCTGTTAACAATGACAAGCCGGTCACTGGCATATCGGGAGTTATCCATATGCAACTTTTCGAAGATATGCTTTTGGATAAAATCCTCATAACTTTCCCCCGAAATAAGTTCTATGAGGTAGCCTAAAAGCACATAACCAGAATTGTTATACTCAAACTTTTCCCCTGGCGCAAAATCCACCGGCTCGTTTTTGAAAAAATCCACCATCATTTTAGGTGTCATTTCCTTCTGGGCAATCTCTGATAGTGTTTTCATTTTGGTGAAATCCTTTATTCCCGAGGTATGGGTAAGCAGGTGATGTATGGTGATAGCCTTACCTCCGGGATAATCTGCAATATATTTGGAAAGCGGATCGGTGACCTGTAATTTCCCCTGCTGTTCTAGCATGAGAATCGCCACCGCAGTAAACTGCTTGGTCATCGAGCCCAGCTCGAAGACATTTTCAGCCTTGAGATCATTGCCAACTTCCAGATTTGCTTTGCCAAAAGTTTTCTCGTAGACTGGTTTCCCGCCATGGGCGACCATAAAAACTGCACCCGGACCATTTGGGTCAGAGAATTCTTTTAAGATGAGGCTGTCAATGCCTTGCTGGAGGTTTTGGGCCTTGAGTATCCCAAAGGATCCAAGAATAAAGAACAACCCGCATAGCAGGCTTGGGTGGTATTTAAACACTGTCATATGATTTTATATTCAACTCTTAGACGCACTGGAAATAAAAGTGGTTACAGCTAAAATGTTTTTCCGGAACACTACAATTGAACTTATCTCAAGCTTCATAGCGAAAAAAACCAATAGTTTATTTTTTCAGCGCTGAAATCCTAACGTTACTTACCGCGGCAGCTATTTTAATGCAACTTTACCTTCAGTATTTCCCCGTTCTCCTTTATCTCCACAAACTCCTCGATCCGGTCCTGGATATTTTTGGAATACTCTTTTTTCTGATAATAATCGGTCTGCCCGCCATAATTATTGTAACCGGTACCTGTATAGGCATTATATGAGCCCCTAAGGGTATAATCCAGCATTCCCTGCAGAAAGTACCTTCCAGGCTTCATGTCGGGAAAGGTGAACTCCCCGTCGCTATTGGTGACCGCTTCGAGCCTGTAGCGGTATGCATCTTTGGAGAGATACACAAAGCGTCGTTTTCTGGTATTCTCCTTTTCTTTACGAAGCTTATACCAGTCTTCAAAATAAGGCGTTACCGGCAAAAGTACTACTGTCATGTTGTTAGCGAGTATTCTGGGCGAAAGCGGAACGCTATATCCGAGCGGGTGTTTCTGCCTGGTAAATGCTACGCCTTTGATGACGGCGGTGCCTTTTGAGAGCATTTTTTTTGCCTGTAGCGAATCAAAAACGACTTCCGGATAAATGGCTTCAATTTTATCTTTTTTCTCAGGCTCTTTATATTGCGCTGCAGCATGAAGCCCAGCGGAGATGGTAAAAACGAATGCAATAAAATATTTTGTAGTTTTCATCTTATCATGTTTAAGGGTTGACAATTGTTTTATAAGGGAGGTTAAACGACCCCTCGCTCACGCTGATCGACTGGCCTGCCATATTTCTCAGCGTACCAGAAAAAGTGCCTTTAATTCCTGTTTTACTAATGGATTCTATTTTCAGCGTGAAAATGTCGTTCGCAAAGGAAGTATTGTACAACAGCGTTCCATCCGACTTCTGCACAGCATAACGTGCAATCATTTTCTGCTCGGCAGGTGTAGCATAGCTGCCTGGTGTGATATTGCCGCCAAGTTTCCAGATTTCAAAGTCCAGCGATGGAGGTACCGGTCCACCTGAAGTTGGATAAGATGTTTCATAACCGCCGACAACGATATGCTCAAAGCGGCCGTCGGCACCGCTTCCCTGAAAATTCACGGTATGGAAATCGATCTTGCGCCCATCCAGTCTGGCGTTGAAATAATAATCTCCGGTTAGCTCACCGCCTCCCCCATCCTTCTTACAGGCAGATAAACTTAAGGCAATAATGACCAGATAGAGCAGCTTACTGAAAAAAGACAGGTGATCCCGGGGGAATGCGATGGATCGGAGCACATCTTTAAAACTTAGTTTTTTCATGGTATATATGTTTCAAGGTATGTGGGCAAAGCTATTATAAGTATGGGCCAAAAGGAATACCACCTTTTGCCGTTTTTTTTCTACTGGTTTTTAGGTATTTTCTATTGTTGAAAGAAAAATACAGATGGGTTGCAGATTAAATTTTGATATTTACAGACAACTTGGAAGGCTGTTTAAGATCGTACAGCCGACCGGGCAGCGATGGATAAAGCATGAAAAAAATAATTCTTCTACTACTGATATCCCAGGCTTTCAGATACAATGGATTCAGCCAGCAGCAGGTACCATTGGACGAAAAGCATCATCTGGATAGCCTGCAACAGGTATTAACGCAAAAAAGCCCCGACAGCGCCAAGGCCATTGCCAATTACGAACTGGTGGAATACTGGAAATTCAAGGATACCATTAAGAGCAAATCTTATCTGCAGGCAGCCAGAAAGGTCGCGGGCAAAGATCCTTATCTGAATGCACTTTCAAGTTTCTATCAGGGCCAGTACTATTTTGCATGGAATAAAGAAAAAGCATCAGTGGCCTTTAAAAAAGCAACCCAGACGCTTTCAGCCTTCAAAACAAAAAAAGCCTATGCCAAACTTGCCGCTGCCTGGTATAATTATGGCCTGATGAATGTGGATAAGCAGGGATATGATTTTTTAACGGCGATAACCCTCGAAAAGGCTATTCCTAATGCAGAGAAAGCTGGAAAGCCAGCCTTACTTGCCTATTTTTATAACCAGCTATCCACCATTTTGATGAACAACTATCAGTTTTCAAAAGCTGCCGACTACAACCAAAAGGCAATCGGGATCCTGGAAAGCGAACGGCAGCAACTAACCGATCTGCTCTTCGCCTATCTTTCTGGAGTAAGCATCCATTGCTACGACAAGCAGCCATTAAGGGCATGGAAACTGCTCCAACAGGCTCAAAAACTTTTAAAACCGCACCCGGAATCACTCAACTATACACTTTATTACTATAATGAGGCGCTTTATTATACAACCACCGAGGCTTACGGTAAAGCGCTGAAAAGTGTGGATGAGGGGACATTGTTAGCTAAAAAATTTAATCAGAAACAACTTTATAGCCAGTTGTTTTTCCTCAGATATAATATCTACAGCCAGCAGAAAAAATATGACCAGGCCCGGCGGGTCCTCTTGGATATTGTAAGGGAAGGAACTTTGACGGCCAAGATCAATGATAGGGCAGAAATTTATTCAGAACTGGCCAAAGTAAGCGAAAAGCTAGGGGATTACAAAGGAGCCTTGCAGTGGATGGACAGGTCACGGGATGTGAATGACAGCATCAATGCCAATCAGACCAAAGTTAAGATCAATGAGCTCGAAACCAAATACCGCAGCGCGGAAAACCTGCAGAAAATCACAGCCCTTCAGGCGCAGAATAAAGCGGCACTGCTCGCCTCTCGCAATGACAGGCTGTACAAACTATTACTTGGAACCGGGTGCTTTTTTCTTTTGATGCTCCTGATTGGAGTTTTGTTTAGCTCCCGAACCAGGCGCAAGCTCGCCACCGAGCGCGAAATCAATTACCGCCGTCAGATGAGCGAGCTGGAACAAAAGCAGCAGCTAAAGGTGACAAAGGCGATGTTGGACGGCGAAGAGCTCGAGCGTGAGCGGGTGGCAAGAGATCTTCATGATGGCCTTGGTGGCATGCTCGCAGGGGTAAAAATAGGACTCTCCGGCTGGAGCGATACCAGGGCCGGGCTCTCGGAAGACCGCGACCTGAACCGGATTATTGGGCAGCTGGACAGTTCAGTGAGCGAACTGCGCCGCATTGCCCGTAATATGGTTCCTGATACGCTGCTTAAGTTCGGACTGGAGGTGGCCATCAAGGACCTGTGCGAATTCTACATGCGCGACGGCCTGAAGATCACCGCTGAAACCTTTGGCTTCCGCGGGGATATTGCAATGAACGTACAGCTGAATATCTACCGCATACTGCAGGAACTCCTCTCAAATGCCCTCAAGCATTCCGGGGCAAGCAACATCCTATTGCAGTGCAGTCAAAATGAAGACACCGTTTTTATTACCTTTGAAGACAACGGAGTAGGTTTCGATACAGCATCCCTGAAAGGCAAAAAAGGGATGGGCCTTGACAACCTGAAAAACCGCGTAGCATTTCTGCAGGGGAAATTTGAGCTCCACTCCGCCTTAGGCGAAGGAACAGAAATCGATATAGAACTAAAAACCAGAGCCGATGGATAAATTGCTTACTGTAATAGTCGACGATCACCCGATCGTTGTTGAAGGGCTCAGGACCCTGCTGAAAAATGAGCACAACCTAAAAATCGTAGGTAGCTTCCATAACGGAACAAACCTGCTCCACTATATCCAGACCAACCGGGTCGACTTGGTGCTGCTGGATGTGACCCTGCCTGATATCAATGGTATGGAACTCTGCCATATGATTAAGAAAGTATCCCTGAATACCATCATACTCATCCTCAGCAACCACACAGAAAGGAGCATCATTATGCAGACCATCCAGAACGGAGCAAGCGGATACCTGTTAAAAAACAGCTCACTGGATGAACTCCGGAAATGTATTTCCGAATCGGTACAGGGAAATATCTGCTATAGCCGTGAAGTCATGGAGATCATCAGCCGCCCAACCAAAAATGAATTGCGGAGTGCGCCACAGCTCACCAGGAGAGAAAAACAGATCCTGAGCCTCCTCGCACAGGGAAAAACAAGCCAGGTTATCGCAAATGAACTCTTTCTCAGCCCCTTGACCGTTGATACCCACCGGCGGAACCTGATCCAAAAGTTCGAGGTTAAAAATGTTGCTGAGCTTATTACCGTCGCCCATCAACAGAAAATCCTGTAACCTTTATCAATATAAAATTTTGATCGGGGCTTTATATAATTTGCGCTATAAATACTAATGCCTTTAAAATGACGGCAAAACTAGCCCTAGTATATGCAAAAGTTGTAGACCAGTGTACATTTGAATAATCTCAAGAGGTTAACAATCAGAACATTCATAAAATGGGATTTTTTTTAACATTTCCCGATGTCCATTCCTCATCAATAAATCTAGAACGAAATCTAACTTAGTAATAACTATACCTTTTGCAAAGGGCATTATTCTACATTTCGGTTAAAAAGTGATCTAAATCAGGTAAAATAATCATTACGACTGAACACTTTTAATGGCTAAATTTATAAACGTTATAACGACGCTTAAACTAACCAAAAAAACTAATAAACTAATAAACTAATCAATTAAGCTAATGAAATTAAACTTTACTTTGAGGTGGGGTAAGTTATTAGGCATCCTTATATTTCTGATTATGCCTTTTCTTACCTTTGCACAGACCAAAATTACCGGTACGGTAACTGATGGGAAAAACGGGCCCATACCCGGGGCATCTATTAAACAAAAGGGTACAACTAATGGGACCTCTTCTGATATTAAGGGAAACTTCTCGTTAACCTTAAAGGAAGGATCTTCGATCTTGACGGTCAGCATTGTTGGCTATAAGACAAAAGAAATATCTGTTGCAGGCAAGACAGCCATAAATATTGAGCTTGCGGAAGATAACAATTCCCTGAATGAGGTGGTTGCCATAGGGTATCAGAACATCCAGAGAAGAAAGACCGCTGGAGCAATCTCGTCTGTAAAGGGAAAAGATTTTGAAAACACGCCTTATTCTACTTTTGATGCAATGCTACAGGGAAGGGTTGCGGGATTAACCGTTTTAAGTACCTCAGGCGAACCTGGAGGAAACAACATTGTTAACATCCGTGGTGCAAGCAACGTAAACTTAGGTCAAAGCAGCTCACCGTTATACGTTATTGATGGCGTGATCTATGATGTAAATGACATTGGGTCAGCCTATGGGAGCAGTCCCTTGCAGGCGATCAACCCCAACGACATCGAATCTGTTGACGTATTAAAGGATGCATCTGCTTCAGCCGTTTATGGTGCCAGGGCTGCCAACGGCGTTATTATTGTTAAGACCAAACGGGCTATAGCCGGCGCGCCACCTCAGATTAGAATTTCAAGCTATTTTGGAATTGCCAATAAACCGGCATTGAAGCCTATCCAGACAGGTACTGCAGAGAGAAGATTGAAAATGGACTTACTGTATGGAGGTAACGCATCGTATGACCGGCTCAAAAACCTGAATATGATGTTGACAGACAGTTTAAATACTGCCTTCAACAACAATACAGACTGGCAGGGATTATTTCTTCAAACGGGAAACATCAGCAATATTGATGCAAGCATAGCAGCGGCAACGGATAAATATTCATACAGATTCTCTTTCAACCGTTATTTTGAGGAAGGGGTAATGAAAGGTTATGATATCAACAGGGTTACGCCCAGCCTGTTCTTTCAGGTATCACCTACCCAAAAACTGTTGATCCAGACAAATCTTTTTGTCGGCCTAACCAAGGCCAAGCATGGTCAAGGTGACCAAAACAAATACCCATTCACTACCTGGGGCTTTCCCTCATCCTTTTGGAGTATCGGTCCTACAGAACAGGCATTATATACCGGCAGATATGATGAACTCAGGGACGATGATAAAACCACTAGTCTGAACGGTAATACAATGGCTCAATACACCATTATACCTGGCTTAAACTTAAAAAGCACGATATCGTACAATGTAAACAATAATACAAGAAGCTATTTTAAACCAAATCTTTTAAGTTCCAGCGGCCAGAATGAAGCTTATGGATATATCTATCAGACTAACCGATGGGAATTGGAAAACACATTGAACTACTACAAGTCACTGAAGAGCGGGCATAACTTTAACATTGTCCTGCTACAGGGAATGGAAAAAAACATACTCAATAACACCTACAGCTCCAGCATAGGAAATTCGGATGCAGTAAAAACGGTTACAGGCATAGCCGCCGGCCCAAATTTGTTTGTAAGCAATGATATCCAGCAACGCTCCCGTTTATCATGGATGGGAAGTTTTGTCTATGATTACAAGGGAAAATACCTGTTACAGGCTGTTTACCGTGCCGATGCATCTTCAAGATACAGTGCTGATAGCCGCTGGGGCTCGTTTCCATCGGTATCGGCAGGGTGGAATGCATCTGAGGAAAGTTTCTTCTCCCCGGTAAAGAATATTCTCTCCTATTTAAAGCTTAGGGCCAGTTATGGAGTAACCGGCAATGATCCCGGCGCCTATTATGCCCAATACCAATCGTTAATAGGTGATGCAAGTTATCCAACATCAGTACTGGCAAATGGTGTAGGTGGCTTCCAGAATACCTATAATGGCACACAGGTATTATACCCAGATTATTACGGGGCAGCTTCGGCCAGTTCGATTAGCTGGGAAAGAAGTCCACAGTTTAATGCGGGAATCGATTTGGGATTGTTTAAGGACCGGATAACCTTAACAGCCGATTATTATATCCGGGACTCTAAAAGCAAGGTATTCCAGGTGGCCGTACCGCTTACCAGCGGATATTCCCAAATCTCAAACAACTATGTTGATCTGCGCAATTCGGGTGTTGAGTTAACTTTAACTACGAGAAATTTCGGTCCGGCTTCAAAATTTCAATGGACAACCAACTTCAATATAGCCTACAACGATAATTATATTACCAAACTGCCAAACGGGGGAAGAGATTTCACTTTCGGGCCACCCTGGCTACAACAGACATTGAGCGTTGGCGAACCTCTGTTCACCTATAAGGTCTGGGACGTTAAAAGTATCTATTCAACAGACGCCGATGTTCCTGTAGACCCGAAGACAGGCAAGCGGATTACCCACTTCGGCGGGGCACAATATAGTGCAGGTGATCCGGCAAGGGCAGATCAGAATGGAGATTACAACATCGATTATAATGACTATGTATCATATGGAAACCCAAATCCGGATATTACAGGTGGTATGAACAATTCATTTTCTTATAAAGGCTTTTCTCTTGATGTTCTGGTCACTTTCATTTCAGGTCGCAGCCTACGCAATGGTTATCTTTCAGACAAATTTCAGGATGCCGGAACATCGGATCCATACTTCTATTGGGGCCCCCGATCTGGACCGGCATCAAACTTTAATGTTTCGGATTTCTGGTCTAAACCAGGAGATATTGCCAAATATCCCGGACTCATAACCAATACTGTAGATAAATGGCACATTGGCCAGAGCATGTACGTCGAAAATGCAAGCTTCTTACGTATCAAAAACATCAGGCTGGGTTACGCTTTGCCTCAAAAATTCACAAAAAAAATAGGCATGAACATGATCAGGTTCTACGGTGTGATGGACAATGTAAAAGTATGGTCTAAATCTACTGTGCCTGATCCGGAAGCTGTGGGAGTGGATGGCTATTCCGGAGGAAACGACTATCCCATTCCTAAGAAGTACACATTCGGCATTGATTTAACATTTTAAACATTACTACAATGAAAAGACTAACAATATATATATGCTGTGCAATCGGATTGAGCATAGCAACTTCATGCAAGAAGTTTCTTGATGAAAAACCCATCAGCACATCTACCGATATTACCTTTTGGAAAAATGAGAACGATGCGGACAAGGGTATAGCAGGAGGTTATGCACTATTGAGAAAAACCTTGAATAAGGCAAATGGACTTGCTTTTTATGCCTATGGCGATCTGCCAACCGATGAATTCACTTCAGTGACTTCTTATCGTTTCGACAACATTTCCACAATAAGGTGGTCGATAGCTGTTGCAGCTGCAGAAACAGGAGATCCAATGATGCAGATGAGAAGGTATGATAGCTTTTATAGTGCTATAGATCAGATCAACCGCTGTATCAAGTTTATCCCAACCATACCAGACGATAAATTTTCTTCTTCTACATCAAAGAACAACCTATTGGGTGAAGCCTATTTTTTAAGGGCATTCAATTATTTCTATATGACCAGAATCTGGGGAGATGTTCCCCTGGTAACGCAGACCGGGGCGATTGCAGATGCCGTTGATATTCCACGCAACAAAGCATCTGAAGTTTTAGCGCAGTGTTTAAGTGATGTTAACATGGCTATAAGTCTGTTGAGCTGGGATTATGCGAACGCAACAAATAGGGCCGTTAGGGCCAACAAAGGTTCAGCTTATGCCCTTCTGGCACATATTTATGCGTGGCAGGGCGATTACCAGAACTGTAATTTAACCGCAGACAAGATTATCGCCCAAAATTTTTATCAATATGTAAGCAGGGATAGTTATCTAAACATATACAAAGGTAAGTCTACTGAGGGCATTTTTGAGATTGCTCAGAGCGGAGAGAACGAAGGAAATGTCTTCAATATTGCAAATTATACTTTGAAAAGTCCATATTTGACCACAAATACCGGAAATGCAATTTTTCCGCTTAATACGATTACGTTAAAGAACCTTTTCGATGACCCGGACGATGAGCGGTATTCCAATGCTTTCGCACTGACAAATTCAACAGATCCGATCTGTATCAAGTATGCTAATATTACCTACGTTAACGGCCAAAACGTAATTACCCCGGTTGCTCACAATAACATCATCATTTTTAGGCTTGCAGACATAAAGCTGTTAAAAGCAGAGGCACTTGCGGCGTTAAACCAGTTTGATCAATCCAGAACCGTACTAAATGAAGTTAGAGAGATAGCTGGTGTAGGCGCTTGGAATGGGACAAATGCGAACTTATTTGAAGCTATTATAGACGAGCGGGGAAGAGAACTTTTCTTGGAGGGGCACCGTTTTTATGACCTGGTCAGACTTGGGAGAAAAACCGGTATTATTAAATTCGGTGATGATAAAATGAGCAAAAGTGATTTTGATGCCGGTAAATATTATTGGCCGATAGACCCTGCGTTAATGGTTATAAACAAAAAGTTAACACAAACTCCTTTCTGGAGCTCAAAGATGTAAAATAATGAAAAATAAAATGTTGTATTTTATAATATGCAGCCTAGGGCTTGCATATTTTACAGGCTGTAAGAAGAGTGAATACCTGACAGACGGCGGATTAAGTGTTGGCAAAACCTCACTAACAACATATGATTATCTCAAACAGCACAAATACCACTTGTTTGACACGCTGGTTATGGTGATTGATCACTATAATATGAAAGAGGAAGTAAATGGTGCTGCAACTTTTTTTGCCCCGACCAACTATTCCATCAACAGTTATCTGAAAATAAAAAGAGATTCTGTCAGACGTATTGATGAAAACAATAACTATAATCTAACCGATATGTATAAGGATATTAACGCTGATTCGCTTAGGATTTACATTTCAAAGTCAAGGATAACATTAATGACAGCACCGCTGCAGGCAACCATTGTGAATAATGCAGCAAATACGCAAACAGCAATCCAAAGGATTTTGCAGCCAAAGCCAGCCGAATCCTGGTCATCTGCACCAATATATTATCTCTATTATATAAAGGTCAGGGGTACCCTGGATCCGCCAAATGTTGTTGCCCAGCCCAATGATCCAAACGTAGATCTTAAAGCACAGTGCCAGACAACTGATATCGAACCATCATCGGGCGGCATGCTCCATGTGCTAAGCAATAACCATACATTCATCAGATTCTAACGGGGAATCACAATAGGTACAACCATGAAGAAAATATTATTAATTTCATCCATATCTGTTCTAGCTTTGACCGGCATTTTATTTGGCTGTAAAAAGGTGGAAAAGGGTTTCATCAGCGACTATATGTATTACAGTCCGAACCCTTTAATTGCTACCCAGGGAAATGTAACAAATTCCAACGCGCTTGAATTAGACGGAACCACGGGGCCGGTGAAGGTTAAACTTCTTGCTATCAGAAACGCAGACACCGGGCAGCCAGCACCAGAAATGACAAAAGAGTTTACCATTAAACAGTTTCTCGGTCAGATTACCAGTGCAGATTCAACCGTTGCATTGGTAAACAAAAAAATCGTGCTCAAACCTGCTTTACCGTTAGAGATCAGCGAGATTGGGGGAAGAATATCCCTCTCCCAGGCAACAGCATTTGTTTCCACTGGAAATTATGTAATCGATGTTGAGGTAAGCAACATCAAAGGTACCCGCCAGATTTTAAATGCATGCAGGATACAGCTATTACCCAAGGCATATTTTGCCCTTGATGACGGGCCGTTTGTTACCACATCTGATCCTGATGCAGAAACAGGTTTCAGCGATAGGGTAAATCTGCCCGTAACCGTTACTTACGACAACAAGGGACCTAACAAGATCAGGTTTGTGTTTTTAGACAAAAATGGCGCTGCCTTTGATCCTTCCGCCGGACAGGTAATCACCAGGGGAGATAGAGGTAATTTTTCGCAAATGAACCCATATTTTCCTGTGGTAAGAACAACAACTGCACTCGAATGGGAGTTTATAGATCTGCCAAACGGTTTCCCGATTAAGGATGGTAATAACGGAACGGGAAATTATTACCGCATCCCCGCAAGGTTTACGGTAGAAAACAGGAATGCAAATCCGGTATTTTTTGGTTTTAAGGCATTATCTGCAGGCAGCTATACTGTAACTATAAAAATACCCACTATTACAAAAAAACCCTAATTAGGTCGTTGATGATGAGGCCCAGGTTGGAAATAAAACCATCTGGGCCCTCTTTTTTAAGGATAACGATTTTAGCGTTAAAACAGCTGATTCAAAAAAGAAAGCCGCTTTTTTGACCTAATAAAAAAACAAAGTTGAACAAGAAATCATTTCAGCCATTATCCTCTTTAAGTATAGTATAGCCTTAATAGATCGAACTTATCCATTAAGACATTGAGCGCTTTACATCTCAATTAAAATAAGTAATAACCATAAAAACATGAGATTAAAAAACAATAAAATTGTAGTGGTCAGCCTTTTCCTTGCGGCTACTTCTGTTTGCGTTTCCGCACAGACAAAAGACTACCCCATTCAGCCAGTGGCATTTACAAAGGTTCATGTCCAGGATAATTTTTGGCAGCCAAAAATGGAAGTTAATGCCAGTGTTACCATTCCATATGTAATTGCACAATGTAAAGCCAATGGAAGAATGGATAACTTCCTTCGCGCAGGAAAAAAAATTGCCGGCGATAAGATGAGTGAATTTCCTTTTGATGATACCGATGTTTATAAAGCAATAGAGGGCGCTTCTTATTCCATACAAAATAAAGCCAACCCGAAACTCGCCGCATATATAGATACCTTAATTACAATTATTGGTGGGGCACAGGAACCAGATGGCTACCTCTTTACTTTTAGAACTGTTAATGCAAAAAAACCTCATGAATGGATTGGTGCAAACCGCTGGGAGAAAGAAGAAATACTGAGCCACGAGCTTTATAATGCAGGCCATCTTTACGAAGCAGCTGTAGCACATTATCAAGCAACCGGCAAAAGATCTTTGTTAAATATTGCGATTAAAAATGCTGATCTTCTGGTAAAAACTTTTGGTCCGGGCAAGATTGAGGCTTACCCCGGCCATCAGATTGTTGAAATTGGGTTATCAAAAATGTACCGGGTTATCTCCAATAAGAAATACTTAGATCTGGCTAAGTTCTTTTTAGATGTTAGAGGGCCAAACGGAGATTCTTACAATCAAGCACACAAACATGTTGTTGATCAGCATGAAGCCGTTGGACATGCAGTCCGTGCAGCATATATGTATACCGGAATGGCCGATATTGCTGCATTAACCGGAGATACCAAATATCTATCGGCAATAGATGATATCTGGGAAGATGTAGTAAATAAAAAACTATATATCACTGGTGGCATTGGTGCTACCGGTGCTGGTGAAGCTTTTGGTGAGGCCTACCAACTTCCAAACATGTCTGCCTATGCCGAAACCTGTGCAGCTATTGGCAACGTTTATTGGAACGAAAGAATGTTTCTTTTACATGGAGATTCTAAATACATTGATATTTTGGAAAGAACATTATACAATGGATTATTATCTGGCGTTTCATTGAGCGGAGATCGATTTTTCTATCCAAATCCACTGGCATCAATGTTCCAGCATCAACGTAGCGCCTGGATAAGCTGTGCCTGTTGCATCAGTAATATGGCCAGATTTTTACCATCATTACCAGGTTATGTTTATGCACAAAACCAAAATGATTTATATGTAAACCTTTATATGGGGAGTACCAGTAAAGTTGCACTAGCCGTTACAAATGTCGAAGTGGTTCAGGCTACTGATTACCCGTGGAAAGGAAATGTTGACATTTCCATCAATCCGGAGAAAACAGCAGAATTTACTATGAGGTTAAGGATACCCGGATGGGCAAAAGAAGAAGCTTCTCCAGGGAATCTATATTCATTTCTAGATAAAAAAGCCACACCTGTTACCATTTCAGTTAATGGAAAACGGGCCGATTATACCAGCGAAAAAGGATATGCCGTGTTAGCCAGAAAATGGAAAAAGGGCGATCGCATTTCAATTGTTCTTCCAATGGAAACCGATAAGGTAATTGCCAATAGCAGCGTAAAAGATGATGTTTCCCGTTTTGTACTCGAACGTGGCCCAATAGTATACTGCCTAGAAGGACCAGACAATAAAGATAGTTTGGTACAGAACATCATGATTGACAAAAATGCCATTGCCAGCACACAATACAATGCTAATCTTTTAAATGGTGTCGATGTCATTAATATTCCCGGGCGAAGCACAAAGAGACAGTTAAATAGCGATAGTCTTTTAACTGTTGATCAAGATGTGAAAGCCATTCCCTACTATGCGTGGGCAAACAGGGGGCCTAGTGAAATGACCGTTTGGATACCTTACGAAAAATCAGCAGCAAGACCAAAACCAGCAGCGACAATTGCCAGTAGAAGCACAGTATCCGCATCTCTAAAAAACAAAAGAATGTTTTCTGCAATAAAAGATCAATACGAACCTGCAGATTCTAAAGACACCAATTTCCCATACTTACACTGGTGGCCAGCTAAGAATACCACTGAATATATTCAGTACGATTTTGCATCAGAACAGACGGTAAGCGAATCGAAAGTTTACTGGTATGATGATGGCCCCTGGGGTGGTTGCCGTATACCTGTCTCTTATAAATTATTGTACAAAAAAGGCGAACAGTGGCTTCCGGTAGAAACAACCACAGCATACGAAATCAGTAAAGACAGATTTAATGTTCTCAAATTTAAACCCGTAAATACTACTGCGTTAAAAATGTTGATTCAACTTCCTGCAGAACATGCTACGGGTGTGCACGAATGGGCAGTGAAATAAAATCAAATTACTAAAACCATAAAATCCAGGCAGTTAAACTTTTACTCACATAAACCATATAAATGTTCGGACATAAAAAACACGCTACCAATACCACGAAACCTTTGTGTAACCTTGGATTATTAACGGCTATAATGATGTGTATTTACCCAAATGTAGCCAGCTGTCAAACTGTTGAAAACACAAGTACGGTACCTAAAAAGAAACGCTACATTCCTGGAGAAGTATATATGGTTCCAAAAGGGAATGATTTTAATCTAGATGACAGTGAGTTTAGTAATAAAAGAATGATTGAATCAAACAATATCGCCATTTTTTGGTCGAAGGAATTTGGCAATGATCTTTCTAAAAATGCTGATCCGGCATTGCGTTTAAATATGAAACAGGTTATCACAGAGTGTGATCGCTTTTACAACTTTTATGTAGACAGTTTAGGTTTTGTAAATAAAGGACAATCAGTAACCGACAAATACAAACTTCTAATTTTTATATTCAAAGGTAAAGAAGGAACTGCTTTTGGAGGTGGTGAAGAAAACAAGATTGGCATCGCATGGACTCCTCTGTCCCGCATTAGCAAAACTCCATTTGGCGCATTGGCGCACGAAATCGGTCATTCCTTTCAGTATCTGGTTCATGCAGATGGCGCATGGGCATTTACTGATGCTGCAGAAGGTAGCCATGGTCAGGCCATTTTCGAAATGACTTCGCAATTTATGCTCTGGCATGTATATCCCGAATGGATGACTTTTGAAAACTACCATCTACAGGCCTATTACAAAAAAACACATTATGCTTTTTTGCATGAAACAAATCAATATCACTCGCCGTATGTGCTTGAGTATTGGGCAAATAAACACGGCATTAAATTTATAGGAAAATTGTGGCAACAAGCTTTAAAGGGCGATGATCCGGTTATGACTTATAAAAGGATTACGGGTACGAGCCAGCAAAAATTTAACGATGAAATGCATCAGGCAGCAACTAAATTCATTACCTGGGATTTAGATCAGGCTAAAAAAGCATCCAAATCTTATTCAAACCAGCATGTAACCGTTTTGGATTCGCTGGCGGATGGATGGCTTCGGGTATCGCCAATTAATTGCCCACAAAATTATGGTTATAACGGCATTAAATTAATTACACCTAAAGCCGGAACGGTAATTACACTTGCTTTTAATGGTCTAGCTGGCGCCGATGGTTTCAGAAAAATAAATCTTCAGTATGCAGGCTGGAGGTATAGTTTTCTTGCAGTTAAAAAAGGCGGAGAACGAGTTTATGGAAAAATAGAATCTAATCCGAAAGGATTTGCGAAATTCATTGTACCTAAAGAAACCGAATATTTATGGCTTATTGTAAGTGGTGCGCCAACAACACATTGGGAACATATTACAGATGGAAAAGATGAGAACGATGAACAATGGCCCTATAAAATTAAACTATCTTATACTACTGTTGCAAAATAATTATTAATTGATTTAGTTAATTAAGCAGGGATTTTTCATTCCCTGCTTTTTATTTTATACTGCAAACACCCACTTTATATGGCTTTACATTTTTCTGCAAGCCATAAAGCTTCCGCTTCACTTAAATCTGGGGATAGAAAGAGAAGAGGCTGTTTTCTTTTGAAGAAACAGCCTCTCCAAATTAAACAAAATTCTTACTTACTTGTCTTTTCAGTTAATTCTTTAATGTTTTTAACCAGAAGACTAAATTCTTCCTTATCATACAATCTGGTCAAAAACCTGATATAACCATCCCTGTCGATTACTACATTACGTGTTACGCCCGCTTTTTTATCGGCAAATTTCTGGAAGATTTTAGCCCCAGGATCTAAGGCCAATGGATAGGTGATATTCATATCTTTGTGAAATTTCTGTACCACATCTAAGGGTTCATCCCGGTCAACACCGATCAATATCACATCTTTATCTTTATAGGCCTGCCAGATATCCTTTTCTAAATAGGGCATTTCTTCACGGCACACTTTACACCACGCAGCGGTGAACTGTAGGATGACGATTTTTCCTTTCAATTCTTTTAACGTGGTTTTCTTTCCGTCATGGAGAACAAGTTCAAAATCATCAGGAGCCTTATCCCCTACTTTTACCAGATAACCTCTGCTATCGGCATTTGGGTTTTCGAATTTTGGTTGTTGCGCAAATCCACTTAGTGTAAGCAAAACTGCGGCTAAGGTTAATAGTTTAATTTTCATAATATTTAGTTTCTAAAGGGTGATAATATTGTTTCGTTATTTTTCAGCAGCTTTCCAGCCTTCATCAGGCGCGGTGGCGACTTCGCCATATTTTCCTTTTTCTCCGAAGTAGGCGTTGCCACCAAAAGTATAAACGGGCTGTTTTACCAGATCGAGCTGAAGTTGCGGCAAAGGATATTCTGTCGGCGTACCGCCTACGAGCAAATTGTTCCTGCGCATAAACGTAAACGGCAGAAATGCACCACCAGCGCCATCTATTTCAATGGCATATTCATAATGCAATTGCTTTCTCAAATCAGCTTGGTTGGCGGCAACATCAGGAAGCGTTCCTACGGCTTTTCTTGCAGCTGCCGGATCATTTAGTATGGCAGCTGCGCCAGCGTAATCCTTCAGCCAAAATTTGGATTCAGCCTTTAGTAGCCTGATCTCCTCGGCCAGGAAATAAGGATTAACAGCACCTGGTGAGTTTAGCGTGTTGGCTGTATTATACCATCTTTTTCGGTACCAATTGGTAAAAAGTCCACGTCCACGCGATTCGATAAATATTCCAAAACTTGTCGTGTATCCAAAATAACCATCGAAACGTTTATCGTTGCTGCTAATGTTGGGTAATATTCCGGTTAAAGGGTAAAACTTAGGGGTATTTCCGGTTTTATCGGCCAAATAGGCGATTTTAAGATCTGGTGGCAACCAACCAGAACCATCTGAGTTACGCTGCAATAAATTGGTCAATAACTGATTATAATACCCCCCTGTTACCGTAGTGATTACAAAATCGGTGGTAAATCCTTTTTCGGCATAAGCCAAAACTTTGCTCCATTGTACATCGCCAATTTTTTCAGCTTCGGTTTTATCACGTGCCTCAGAAGATAAAATCCTTGCAGCCATCGAATTGGCCAGTTTAATAAAATCTGCTTTACTGAATGTTTTTCCACTGAGGAAATCAAATTTAAACTGCGCATTTGCTTCAGCCAGCGCTATAGATTTGTCAATCAGCTTGATTCCGTTCGCAATTAAGGCCTTGTACGAATCCGGGAAATCTTTCGTGCTCAAGTTCACGTCATCCACAATAATGCCACGGTCGAAAATAACACCAAGATAGCCTTGGGCTATGCCTTTGGCATAATAGGCGGCTATAAGGCAATCCTGCGTTCTATCTGCCCCCTGTGTATCGTAAATCTTTTTACCCTGCTTTTCAATAATATCCAACGCCAGGGTAGCATCTAAATTGGCCTGATAAAAGTTATTGTAAAAAGTATTCCAGGTAACTGCGCCACGGTAAGAAGTGTTGTTGTTGAGCCTTAAGCGTGGTTCATTCGCAAAATCCCACCAGGAAGAGTTCCCATTGGTATTGGTGGTCTGATCGGCCAAAAGACTAAAATGCGTACCCGATGCACTTGTTGAAGTGCTAAAAACAGTTTGTACACTACTTGTGGTTAATTTTAGCCCCAAATCTTTGATCTGTTCGATAGCTTCCTGATTAGTAAGCGTTGTTGGGTTATCAAAATCGGTTTTTTTGCAGCCGCTAAGGCTTAAGGCAATAAGAGATATGTAGAATATATTTTTCATTTTCTGTTCGTTAAAAGTTTAGCGTAAGTTTTGCGCTGTAAATGCGGTAGTTTGGATAATCGTAAAAATCCTGATTGCCCTCTGGCGTTACTCCGGTAAAGGATGTCCAGGTGTATAGGTTACGGCCAACAAGCGCTAAGCGGGCATTACTTAAAACACGGTTTATTCCTATGGCTTTTAGCGGCAACTTATAGCTTAACGAAAGTTCTCTTAACGAAACATAACTGCTGTTCTGCAACCAGTAGTCGGTGGTTTGCTGGGCATTAAAAACTGCTGTAGTAAAAGCAAGCGGCAAACCAGCCTGTGCAGCCTGATCAGAAAATGGAGAACGGTATTGATAGGTAAGGTATTGCTGCGTTTCATTATATTTCTGTCCACCTTGTTTCCAATCCAAAACAGCATAAAGAGACAATGGACCGATATTGAAAGTATTTGAAAAACCGACAATAAAATCGGGCTGTGCATCTCCGATAATCTTCGAATTACCAGTAGCTGCATTTTGGTATAACAAAGGCGTTTCGGCTGCAGTACCTTGCTGGCTTTTCAAAACCACAAACCCCAATTGGTTAACAGCAAAATCGCTCAGCTTGTAAATTCCACCTGCTGCATTGGTAACCAGCCCCTGTGCATTGGTTTCCAATTGATCGAGACCTGTTAGCACACTGTAACCATAAAAGGCAAAAGGACTAACCCCAGGTGCTTTTCTAAAATCGCCATCTGTAAACTCAGGCACGTCGCCCAAAGAGGTAATCTTACTTCTAATCCTGCTAAAGGTAATTCCGGTATTCCAGGTAAAGGCATTTTTGGTGATCACATTGCCATTGATTTCGAGTTCGAGCGAGTTCGATTTTACAGCGCCCAAATTCCCGTAAATTCTTGCCGAGCCTGTAGTTGGTGGAAAAGCCGGAACGAGGATAAAATCGTTTATACTTTTCGAAAAAGCATAATTGGCCTGAACATTAATCCGTTTAAACAACTGGGCATCAATACCAAACTCAAGCTCAGAGGTGATGGCCCTTTTAAGATCTGTATTTTCACGTTGATTATAGCTTACGCCGCCAGAACTGGATAAGGAAACCTGACTATCCTTAGCACCAAAGGGAGGCAAACTTCCGGCCTTACCATAGGCTACCCTCAGTTTTAATTCGTTAATGATACCCAATTTCACATCTTCTGTTAAACGGTATGCGGTAGATACCCTTGGAAAAAACGCTGTTCCAACGTCAGCACCAAACCTGGAACTGTTATCCAAGCGGCCTAGTACATCGACAAAAATCTTTTCTTTCCAAGCGGCTTTTAAGTTTAAAAAGTAACCGTAGTTAACTGTTTGTTCCCAGGTAGAGCCAATGCTTCTACTATCGGCAGATGCAGCTCCTAAACTTTTAACCGGTGCGCTTAGATTATAGCCAGAGCCAGATAATGAAGTAAACCTGTTTTCTTCGTATACCGCCTTTAGCGTTGCTCCGAAATCGAAATCGTTGAATTTATTGTTATAGTTTAGCTGGGCCTGACCATTTTTGGAAGTGGTTTTTGATGTCTGTTCGCCATAATAACCATTGTTGCGGGTAATGTCGGCAGAGATTGTCTGAAAGCCAATCGGATAATAATCTGTTTCATTGTAGTTTTCATTCTGTATAGAAGTGTATACCTCCGCATTCAACTTATCGGTAAACTGGTATTTCACTTTTATTCCGGCAAGCAAATTATCACTGTTGTTTTCATATTCACGGTAACTCAGTTGGTAAAAAGGGTTGTTCACATTGAAGTTCTGGATATCAAAACCATAGGGTTTAAAAGCATATTTCCCGGAAGCATCGCGCTCCTGCAGATTGATGAAAGGTTCGTAAAGTGAAGTAGCATACAACAATGAACCGCTACCACTTGATGAGATAGATGAAGAAGGCGTTTTGTTGTTAAAGTATTGCAGGCTTAGGTTAATTTCTAAGTTTTTATCCGGTTTATAGCCAAAATTAAATAAGGCAGTCTGTCTTTTATCGGCTCCTACAGGTTCTGCAACCCCACCTTTATATTGGTTTTGAAAAGAGGCATACAACGTATATTTATCGCCTGCAGTTGATGCAGAAACAAAATTTGTAAAATACGGATTGTTGTTTAACATATTCGCCACATTATCGTATACATTTGGATATGGGTGAAGGTTAAGGGAATAACCGTTAGCTTGTACATCGATTGTCCTGGCGTTGCCATTAAGCACAAACGAGCCATCGGCATTAACCTTAAAATGGTGGAACTGAGCGGTTGGCGGCGTATTTTGCACATTGCTTAAGCCAAATTCATTGTCGACAATAATATTTACCTTTCCAGTACCTTTTCCTTTTTTGGTGAGCACCTGGATAATTCCACCTTCACCCCTGGTACCATAAAGGGCCGAAGCCGCTGCACCTTTAACCACTTCAATCGACTCTATATCCTGTGGATTTAAGTCAGACAGGTTTAATGCTGTTACAAAGCCATCCACCACCAAAAGCGGCGCAATATTGCCCGATACCGATTTAGCGCCACGCAGATAAACTGTTGCCCCCGAATTACCAGAAGATTGGCTGATCTGGATCCCTGCAACTTTTCCTCTTAAAGTTTGAGAGGCATCTGTTGCCGGAACGGTATTAATCTGATCGTTATTCACTTTTGTTAGCGCAAAGGTCAGCTTTTTACGACTGGTACCTTCGGCAACGCCAGTAACCACCACATCAGATAAAAGATGGACATCTTCTTTCAATTCCACATTAATTTCCGATCGGTTATTGATGGCTACAACCTGCTCTAGATAGCCCTGAAAATGAATAATGATACTATCAGCTTTTTGAGATATGTTTAAATTAAATTCTCCTTTACCATTGGTACTGGTGCCGATTTTCGTGCCTTTTAACTTTATGGTGGCACCAATAAGCGGCTGCTTATCTTTACTGTCGGTAATCTTACCGCGAATGGTATTTTGAGCAAAAGCCTGCATACTGCTAAGCAAAACAAAGCAGACTATCAACTGGGTAAAAAATAGTTTCATGTTTAGGGATTATAATTAAGGATGATTGGTTTGGTTGAGAAATTGAGTGAGTTTTAAGATGGAGGCTGTTAACACGAGAATTTGTTCCTGTACTTCTTTTGCATGATACTGCTCAATGGCTTCTCTCACACCTGGGAGGGTTTTAACGCCATAACCGGTATATAAACCAGGGGCATAAATGCTATGTCTATACCACGGTCGCCCTGGTAAACCTGCTTGTAGAAGCAATTGTTTTTCAGCCTGAAAAAGTAAGGTATTCAGTTGGTCAGTTTTAGTATCCGAAGCAAGTGCAGCGGTTACGGTCTGACTAAGTTTTGATGAGACTGCTTTTAAACTATCTACTGCTAAGTTCAGTGCTTTAAAATCAAATTCAGATAATTCGACCTGTACAGGAGGATTTTTCAAGTTTTCTTTAGGATCGTTGGCAAGCTGATAAGCACCGTTTGAAATGAGCTTATTCTGGCTTTGCGCACCTTCCCGGAGCTGCTTTGCCAATGTACTTACTTCAGTAACGTAAGTCGCTATTTTAGCCTGAAGATTAGAAAAGTTGAACGGAAGTACATCTGCATTGGCCAAACGCAATACCGCCCTGCCAGCTGTTTGCGATAGGGCCAATCCGTATTCAAAACCCGGATCTTTAAACTTCACAAAGTTGTCGTAAGTATCGAAATTGGTATGGTACTCCCCTCCTTCATCCTCACCACCGAAGCCAAGGCTTAAAGTAGGGATACCAAGGTGCTGTAAAAATGCAGAATAATCAGATCCTGTACCTAGCGCACCCAGATCAAGCGTTTGGCTGTCCTGTATTTTCTTACGTTCGGTAAGCGAGGCTGTAGAAATGGCTTTATTGGCTTTCCAGCGTTCAAAAATATTAGAACCCACCTGAGGGTCTTTTACATCTTTTGAAATTTCAGAAACAAAATTTTCTAAAGCATGCGAGCCGCCTGCTTCTAAAAAGCCACGGCCATTGCCATCCGAATTGATGTAGGCAACCGCTTTACTGTTTAACTCGTCTGCATGGTCTTCTACCCATTCTGTAGAACCTAAAAGCGATTGTTCTTCTCCATCCCAGGCAATATAAACAAGTGTTCGTTTAGGTTTTATACCTGCCTTTGCCAATTTTCCGATAGATTTTGCTTCTTCTAATAAAGAGGCTAATCCACTTACCGGATCTGCAGCGCCATTTACCCAGGCATCGTGGTGATTACCGCGGATGATCCACTGATTTTTAAATTTACTTCCCTCAAGTTTTGCTACAACATTGTATGCTGGCACAATATCCCAGTTAAAAGCCAGGTTTAAACGAACCACGGTACTTCCATCGCCAATGTGGTAGGTAACGGGCAAGCCGCCGCTCCAATCGGTAGGTACTACCTGACCTTTAAGTGCAGCAAGCAATGGCAAAGCATCATGATAACTGATAGGCTGAACCGGAATTTTAAGAATCGTTTTGGCATCGCCCCGCTCCAACCTTTTGGCATCCTTTGTAGAACCGATTCCAGGGGTCAATGGATCACCGGGATAAATTACCATATCCATTACCGATCCCCGTTGAACAGCAAATTCTGGCTTGTAAGCACCCTGTGGATATACATCGCCTTTCACAAAGCCATCATCTTTTGGATCCGAATAAATGATACAGCCCACCGCACCATGTTCGTAAGCTATTTTAGGTTTAGTGCCCCGCCACGACCTGCCATATTTTGCAATAACAATCTTGCCTTTTACGCTGATGCCTAAACGCTCCAACTTTTCATAATCAGCTGGCAGACCATAATTTACAAAAACAAGGCCTGCACTTACATCGCCATCGGCACTCCAGGCATTGTAAGGAGGCAACTGCCCTTGCTGTGCGGTTGCTAAATCTTCCTTAACAGCCTTTTCTTCAAGCGAGGCGCTGTATTTGTTGCTTCCTAAAAATTCTACCGATCGGGTTTTAGGTGTTGGAAATAAAACATAATAAGTCTCTATTTTTGCATCCCAGCCATAGCTTTTAAACTTTTTCAGTACAGATTCTGCTACCGTTTTACTGCCCTTAGCGCCCAAGTGATGGGGGTTGGCAGAAAGCTCTTTTATGGTCGCCCCTATATTTTCTTTATTAAGCCCAGCATCAAATTTCTGCTCAATATCTCGCTGTAGCGGAATGTTTTGAATTTTAAATCCACTCAGTTTTTCCTGCGCCAATAAAGGAAGCCAGAGCAATTGAATAGCCGTGAAAAAGGTAAAAGTTTTCTTCATTTTCTGATTTTTTAGGAGTTCTTTACCAGAAAAACTTTGAGCGACCTCAAAATAATTAGCATGCGGATGCATAACCAACTTATCTTCTCCACCCTTGGGCAGAAAGGAATTAGCACCTTTTACAAGTGTATAGGTTCCTCAGACGTCTTAGGGCCCTTCCCTCAGTCTTTCTGGATAAGTATTATATAATGATGCAAAACTAGAAATAATAATCTAGTATTCCTATAGGATTTGTATTATTTATTTCGATGGCATGTTTGTGAAAAAAAATATACCAGGGCATTTTAGCAGGTTTTTTGGCCAACGTGTGTATTTCGGTGAAAGTTGACTCCTCTGTTTCGGGCCAAACTGGCCACCAATTTGATTACCGGACCATGCACATCTAAGTTCCTTTCCCTCTGAACAGGTGGTCACTTTAAAGCGAAATGGCGCGACAGTTTAAATGCAGAAAGGACGTACACACCAGCAAAATCATGCAAATATCCGCTGTAAAAGACTTAGTCAGGCGGGGTTCAAATTTGCAAAGGAGATATACCTTAAAAATAATTAAATGTATTGTTGGCTAAAAAATAAAAAAAGCCATTCAATCCTGAGTAGGCTAGTTTAAATAAAAAGTGTCCCCTATCATAGGGATTCGTAGATATATTAAATTTCCATTTCAAAATGTCGCTGAATCTAAATTGAAAAAACGGATGTTTTAGATAGGATAATTTTAACAGTTTCATTGTAAGGATTGCAACTCTTCTTTTTAATTATCAGGTTATTTCACAACTTCCTCCTTGGCCGGCTCGCCCAAATGACCAAGCCATCTCAGCGGCGAATAGGTATCACCGATGCAAATTTTTAAAATTTGGGCGTTGGCTTTTTCAAAATTTTCACTGTTGCTCAGTAAAATTACAGCGATTCCAGCTTTAGGAAAAGCTACAGCATAATTCTGGTTAGCATCACCATGCCCGGTATGGAAAAAGGCCCGTCCAAAAGCCGACTTGAATGTACCAATGCCCAGCCCCCATGATAACCCGATAGCATTATTTTCATTTGTAATGCTGTCTTTCAAAGGACCAAACCCCCGTTTACTTTTCACCGGGACCTGTGCACGAAGCATCTCATGATAACCTGATCTGGATAAACCGTTTTCTTTCATTAGGTTGATCATAAACCGAGCATAATCTTCGGCTGTTGTTGACATCGAACCTGCAGCACGGCTACTCTCCCGTCTTTCAGAGCCATATTTCTTTCCGTCTTTGAAGTAAGCATAAGAAAAATTGTTTTCAAAGGATTTTTCCCAGATCATACTGGTGTATTCCATCCTTAGTGGAATAAAAACTTCTTCACGTGCGATAATTTCGAGTTTCTTTCCCGTTAACTCTTCAATCATAAATCCCAATAGATTAATGCCCTCATTGGAATAATAGAACTTTTCACCAGGTTTGGCAATAAGATTAACTTTGTTGCCATACAGCTGGCGTAAAACGGGCAAACCAGAACTATGACTTAACAGCATCCTGGGCGTGATCAGATTAAATGATGCGGTGTCATCTCCAAGATCTTTCCATTTTGGATACTCAGCTATCGGTTTTTTAAGATACAGGTGGACTGGCCTGTCAAGACTGAATATTCCCTTTTCCACCAAACGCATAAAAATATATGCACTTACCGGTTTAGTTAGTGAAGCGGCGTACATGACGGTACTGTCATCCAGCTTCCTTTTATTTTCAAGATCCTTAAAACCAAAACTGGAAGAATAGACGATATTGTTATCGTTAACGATCGCTACCTGAAGCCCCGCAATCTTAACACTGTCAACCAGACGTGATAACTGCTCTTCTAAAACTTGGGCTGTTATCTTTTTTCCGTTCAGTTGTTTAACCTGAATATTGTTTTGTGCAAATAGTGGTAGCATGTAAATCCAGCATGCCAGCGTTAATAGTTTTTTCATCTTGAAAGTATTTAAGCAATGCAAATTTAACCGTAAATAGCGATGATTACCTAAGACACTTTCACGACAGGTTCACGTCATTTTGATCTGGAAGGCATATTTTGATGCCTCACCTCAGAAATTTAAAGGTTAAAGGATAGAGCGCCTTTTGCTTGTTAATTGTCCTGAAAATATTAATAAGGCTCATCACTAGCGTATAAAAATAGATTAATAATACCAGGGGGAAACCGACAGGAAACAAAAAGATTATTAAGAAAATCGCTGGAACAAAAGCAATCGACATGGTAAGCTGAAAGTTTACAACCAACCTTCCTTCAATGTCATAAATTAACTGCCCATCTTTTTTAAAAAACCAAAAAAGACCAGGGAGAATGATATTAAGAATAGGAAAGCAAAGTCCTAACAGCGCCAAAAGGTGAAATAATACAATCATTTTATCTCCTCTAACTTTCTGCTGAATGGGTAACAGCGCTTGATCTTCAACCAAGTGCTGCGCTTCGATACCTAGCGCATCAGCGAGCATTTTTATTGTAGCCAGATGCGCTTCAACCTTACCACTTTCGATACGCTGGATAGTCCTGGTGCTTACCCCTGAAACTGATGAGAGCTGTTCCTGACTAAGGCCGCCCTTACGCCTGTAATAAGCTAATTTAGAAGTACTCATTCCCAAAAATAATGAATTGAAGCATCTTAGATTGGTGGATTGGACAAAAAATCATAATCATTTAATCGAGACGCATTTGCTGCAAAAGCTAAGATCATTTATAAATAATTAAATAATTTATTTAAGTAAACGCTCAATTTTTTTGATTACCAGCACTTTTTTAATTAGAAAGACTGCCATAGATAATAATGGCTATGTTTACGCTCGCAGGTTCGGGAAGAATCTAATAAGGAAGCTGGTGGAGCTTTTCATGGCGGCAGGAATTTGAAATGAGGAATGTTCTACCCCATATATTTATGCCAAACAATTAAAGTCAACACCGTACAAATCATTCAACACGACATAGAGGCTGCAGTCTCTCATATATTCCTGCCACAAAATTAATTCTGTTAGTCAAAACCTTTTTCTGAATTTTCGATGCCTCAATAAGGGGATTAACCTAAATAAAAGATTTATTTCCATAAGTTATTAAGACAGTGAAGGAAGGCCATTTTTTATTCCATTTTTTGAAGCGAAGCCAATTCGTTTGCAGCATTTTTATTTCCGTTATCCAGTGCCACAGCCTTTTGAAAAAATTCTATCGCTTTCGATCGTTCCCCCAGTTTCACCAGAGCCCCAGCCATAAGCTCATACCCATATGAAAGATCTTTTGCAGGAGCAGGTACTAAAACAGCCATTTCAAAAATGCTCACCGCATCCTTATGGCGTCCACGGCGCTGGAGGTACTTACCTAAGCTGATCAAGTCCCCAGTTTCAAATGAAAAATCAAAGTTTTCCTGCTGTTCTGTTTTAAGTTTTTCGTAATAGCTCATTCCTAAACCGAAATCCGACAGTACCTTCTCCCTCACGGCCAGATAAACAGACCGTTTTGGAACAACTACGGGCCAGTGATCAAATGATGAAATAATTGCGGATTTCAAACCATGCACCTTCATTTGCTGTTGATTGGTCATCATTACAATAATTAGCTCGTCTTTGAGCGAATGGTATATCAGTGCTTCGAAATTACTATTTGATCCCTGATGCTGGTGCCAGGAAAGTTTATTGCCCTCAAACCCTACAGCGCCCAAACTGCTTTCTCCTCCTGGGAAATTTATGGCAAGGGAACGGTATGATTCTTCATTAATCAGTTTAAATCCATCCACAGCTGCTACCCATTTACAAAGATCAGCTGTAGTAAGACGCACCCACCCGGTCATTCCCTGCAGATAAGGTGTAGGATGTCCCATAACATCAAAAGCCTTAGCCATTTTTTTGCCATTGGATGGATAGTCCACTATCGCACTATTCATTCCGAGCGGTCTGAAAATATATTTATGTATAAAATCTGCATACCGCATTCCACTGGCCTTTTCAATAACCCTCATCTGAAGAAAAACATTATAGTGGTTATAGATATAACCTGTCCCCGGTTCAAAACTCAAATGTTGAAGTCCTTTCAGGTTTTTCCATATAGCCTGCTCGGTTTCCAAGGCCAAAGGATCGAAAAGCGGGATACCTGAAGTATAATTGATTAGATTTCTGACCTTCACTTTTTTTGACCAATCTGGAAGGCTATCGATAAATTTAGACAGCGGATCATCCAAGTCAAGCTGGTTATGCTCCTTGCATATCATGATAGCAACACCATTAAATTCTTTGCTTACCGAACCGATATCAAATAACATCGCCGCATTGAGCTTAGTCTTCAATAAGGGATCCGCATATCCAATACTAGAAGAATAGATGGTCTTACCGTTTTTAGTTACGATAATGTTTCCGTTGAATACCCCCCTATTGGCTGCGAGGTTCATTACAGAATCTATACGTTTAGTTATATTTTCCTGGGCCAGGACATTATTAAAGGTGACTAGTATCAGCAAGCCGATAGCTGCCAAGGTTATAGCTTTGTTCATGGGATTATTTTTTAGACAATTATACCTGTCCTTCTGCCGGCGGTCAACAGATAACTTGTGAACGTCATTTCCGCCATTCGAACGACAGAAAAAAAACAGGACAAAGAATTATCTTTGGATATGCATCCGTTTAAATATCTCATTGGTATCATTTCTATTTTTGTCATCCTGCTAACACCAGCCTGTAGGCAGGATTCCATCCGCCCTAAAAAGATCAGACTGAAAACCGGAAATAAAAGTGAATGGTTGGGACCGAAAACCGATGACAGTGCCTGGGAAATGGCAAACGGTACAGATGCGAAGGGAAACTTTATAGTACGTTTCCATTTTAAACTGTCAAATGACCTTCGGAAATCATTCCCGCTTGCGGTGAACATTGTGGCATTAGGATCATATGATGCCTTTTGGGACAATAATAAAATCGGCAGCAGTGGAAAGATCGGAAATAATATTAAAGAAGAAATCCCAGGCTACCATAGTATGGTCCTTCCTATCCCTGACTCGCTAGCCAAAGCTGGAAAGCATGTGCTAGCCCTGCGGATATCCAATTTTCATTATCAGCGGAAGTATTCCTTCTTCAATGCCAGAATTGAAAGTTACCGCCAGCTCATGAGGTTCCCAATGTTAATGGCCCTTTTAATGGCTGTCCTCGCAGGTTGTTTCCTTACAGGATCGATATATTATTTGTTCCTCTTTGTGCAGCACAAAAACGAAAAACCCTACCTATTTCTTGCGTTTATCTGCCTACTTTTCCTTTCCTTATTAGTATGTGAATACTTGCCTATTTTATGGGCTTACCCTTATACTTTCCAGCTGACAAGATTAGAAATTATCGGTATGCTGGCAACAGTTATTGCCTTTCTGATCCCCTCTTTTCTCAATAGGATGTTTGCGACCTTTAGTAACTGGCCATTCGACCTTGTTTTGTCCATAACACTTATCAGTGTTTTCATCTTCAATCACGGACATTATGACCTAAGTGCGCAGTTAATGGGATTGGTTATGGCCACGGGCAGTTTAGCTGTATCATCATTTGCAATCAAAAAAAAGAAAAAAGGAGCCTGGCTGATATTGATTGCAATTATTTTGGGGTTGGCAGTTTCGTGGTTTCTTTATTATGACTACAGTCTTTATATAGCCTTCGGGCTGTTGTTATTGGCAATGCTTTACCTATTGAGCGAACGCTCGAAGGCTATGGAAACAGCTTACCGCAGAAGCCTGGTAGTTTCCGAACGTTTAAAAACCGACCTTCTAAAAAAAAGCATACAGCCTCATTTTATCATGAATACCTTAACAGCTCTTCTCGAACTTATTGAAAGTTCTCCTGATCTGGGAAAAAAAATGATATTGGACCTTTCCTCCGAATTCGAAATTCTATGCTCAATAGCCGAAAAATCTTTAATACCATTGGCAACCGAAATCTCCCTGTGCAAGCACCATATGGAAATTATGCAGATGAGAAAAGGAATCGACTACCGATGGGAAAGCATCGGAATAGATAATGGTGAATATCTTCCGCCTGCTATTATCCATACACTACTGGAGAATGGCATTACCCACAGTAAGCCTTTAGAGGATGGAACAGTGAGATTTCGCCTGGAATATGAACAGACACCGAAAGAAAAAATCTATCGTTTCCAAACTCAGGCCGTCAATCGGGCAAAAAGAAAACTAAGCTATAACGGCATGGGGTTTTACTATATCGAAGCGAGGTTACGTGAGGCTTATGCTGAAAAATGGGAGTTAAATTATGGCCCCGGGGAAAACGGCTGGACTACAACAATCAAGTTACATAAATGAGAATATTGGCAATAGAAGATGAGGCAATAATAGCCACGCGGATCGAACGCATGGTAAGAGAAATCCTTGGAAAAAAACTGACCTCTTATATAAAAATTGAAGAGCTGAACGAAGCAAAGGTTTTTCTTGCGTCGAACCCTATTGATCTATTGCTTCTAGACCTTAACCTAAATGGAGAAAACGGCTTCGATATCCTAGCGGAAATCACCTCCGGGGCTTTTCACACAATTATCATCTCAGCCTACAAAGACCGTGCAATAGAGGCTTTTGAATTCGGTGTACTTGACTTTATACCTAAATCCTTTGAACAGAACAGGCTGGCACTGGCATTGTCAAGGTCACTGGGAGAATCAGCAACTGCACATTCCCCGAAATATCTGCAGGTCAAACAAAAAGGAAAGGTGCTGATGATTAGGGTTAGCGATGTGATTTACTTCAAGGGCTCTGGCATCTATTCAGAAATCCATACGATAAACGGCGATATATTTCTTCATGACAAATCACTTGAAAAACTCAACCAACTACTTTCCTCTTCTTTTGAGCGTATCCATAAATCGTATCTGGTGGATACTGGATTCATAAAAGGAATCATTTACAAAGAAGGTGGAAGTGTTGCTGCTGAGTTAACTAATGGGATAGAATTACCTATTGGGAGAACGAGATATCCAGCCTTAAAGCTGAGATTTAATGATACCAAACTGTAACAGATAAGTTTTTCCCGATTTTCGACCACGTTGACGGAGCGTTTTCAACATGACTCCTCTATTAGGTTTAGTCCAGCCATTTTAAAAAGCCTGTGTATTTAAAGAATATGTTTCGCACTATTTGTGTCCAGAAAGACAACTGTTCCGCGGTGTGTTCTCAACACAGTTGATGGGAACGCGGTATCGATTGGCCGAGTAAGTGTATTGAGTACGGCCTGCGCTTTTGTCTCTCCGGGAACTACACAATTAATCACTTCGGCGCCCATCAGGACGGGAATTGTTAGCGTAAGGGCCCTTAGGGGTACCTCGCCCAATGTTGCAAAACATCTATCATTTACCTGTTGTTGTCTACAGGCGAGATCCAGTTCAACAACCTTAACTTTTTTGCTATCGTTAAAATCAGCCACAGGCGGATCGTTAAAGGCCAGGTGTCCATTCTCTCCTATTCCCATGCAAACGATATCAATCGGATAGTCTACCAAAAGCTGTGAGTAGCGATGGCATTCTTCTTCAATATTGGCAACATTTCCATTAAGGTAATGAACGGATTTAAAGTTAAATTTATCAAAGATCCTTTCTTTTAAGAAGTTCCCGAAACGTTGGGGCGCATTTTCGCCGAGATTGATGTACTCGTCCATGTGAAAGGCATTAATGTTTTGCTAAACAATAATTCATCCGTCAACTGTTTTACTTTCTTAACTTTTTATTCCTCAAAAAACGATCCTGCGATTAATCAAATGATAAAATCCTATGAAGTTACCTGATTAAATGTTTTTACATTTGCCAAATCCTACCGAACTAAAACATGAAAACTT
The DNA here is from genome assembly GCF_058801365.1 of Pedobacter sp. GW822-FHT03F06. Taxonomy (NCBI): domain Bacteria; kingdom Pseudomonadati; phylum Bacteroidota; class Sphingobacteriia; order Sphingobacteriales; family Sphingobacteriaceae; genus Pedobacter; species Pedobacter sp. GW822-FHT03F06. The sequence continues at coordinate 78,642 of NZ_JBXANE010000009.1, read as the reverse complement.
CAAGTAACGCAAATGACAAGTACTTGCTCTACGAAATTTCGAAGGGTAACCGATCAGCGTTCGATATTATTTATACTGTCCGACCAACAGATAAGTCCCGGGAGATAATTTATAATTATCTATCCGTTACGTCAGGATCAACATATTAGTTCTCTTGAGGCTAATTAGAATCCATTTGAATAAGGTTTTCTTCCAATGAATATGCTTATTAAATAAGTGAAATCTAAACGAATAGGATCAGCAAGACAAATGCCCTGAGTTTTTTTATTGCTGTCTGCTCATTTTTACTAAATGTTTTCACTTAGCGGATTCATCAAACCCATCACTAAAGAACTCAGCAAGGGTAATATCCAATGCTGAAAGCACTTTCAACAAAGATGAAAAATACAAATCTTCCCCATTTTCATAGCGCCAGAGCTGCGTACGGTTAAGGTCATGTTTAAAGGCAAATTTTTCATAGTTCCTTTCCCCTTTCGCTTCCCTGAGGGAACGAATCCGTGCACCAAGCAATTTCAAAACTTCCTTTATATGCTCGCTCTCCTCTTCGTTTTTGGCTCTACTCATAACGTAAAGTAAACCAAAATGATGCGCGAGAGGTACTCTTAAAAAGAAACAGCACAATAGATACATCTTATTAGAAACAAAAAATGTATCTTTATAATACGTCATGTAACTAAAATATGGAAATTGAGGAATTATTACAGACCCCTATTAACAGACTTGGTTTTAGTACTGAATTCTGTAAAGCTTGTACTTCAATGCATTTCAGTACATTGAACGACATCACATCTCTTTTGCCTGAACGACTGATCAATAAAAAAGGGTTTAGCTATAACTGGCTGGGTGAACTCAGCGCATACTTAGATAAGAGAGGACTGTTGCATTTATTGCAACGGCCATAGGAAAAAAATTACGGTTGATCCGCAGTACCATACGCTGTAACAGATCCCGCACGCGTGCAGCGGTATGCTGGTCAATACTATAAAATTCTTTGCTCAGGCTTCCTGGGGAAATAACGACCTGTCTTTTGCTTTGAAAATAACCAGCAAAACATTTAAAAATGGACTGAAGGTTCTGAGTGGCAAAAACACTCTCTTCATAAAGTAATCGGATCAGGCAGGACAGGTGCGCAACTGACATTTCCAATGGTATTTTTGAGACTGTGACTTCGCTCACCTTACTCAAAGATTTCTCTGCCAACCAAATTTCTTCCTGAAGCCAGTCTCCAAGCATGGTTTTTATTGAAGGCCATGAGGGATCATATGTTATGTTTTTCACTTCAGGAACAGATGTCACCATAGCCTTTTGATGATATAGATAATTTATTTTGTCGCCTAAACAAATAAAAGCATCCAACTTTTCACAGATTTTCCCTTGTCGGTAAACAAAAAAAGAAAGATGATTAAAATTCACACTGTAAAGAAAAAAATGGAGATGGTTTTCTGCTTCTCCCGAAAGTATATCAATCAAAGCCATTTGCTCGATGACATAATTAAAATAGCCTATTGTACGAAAAGAATACTGCCTTGCGTTACTGTGTCTTGACATCTCATCTACCCAATTTAAGATTAAAGTTTTAAATCCCGGGTCTATTTTAGCGTTTTTGAGGTTTGTGATCACCACTTGAATATCTGCGCCTGATTGTTTAACTAAGCGTTGATGATAAGCTACAGGCGCCATAGCATCTCGATTAAAATAATTCGAAAAATATTGCTTTAAATCGTCAAGCAGTAATATAAGATGGTCTTGTAGTTTGTTTGAAATTTCAATATCTGGCATTTTACAAAGGGTATCCGAAATTTTCAGGATACCCTCAAGCTGATAATAAAAATAACGCCTTAAGCTTTTATCAGAAATCTGCGAGAAAGCAGTCATTTTCCATGCTTCAAAAAGTTGTTGAGATTTTGATTGGAAAGTCGATTCTACTGCAATATCGTTACCTGAATTTCCCCAGGCAGACAGCAGTTCCTCGATATCATGTAGTTCATTTCTAAGCATCAGGTGTAATCAATCCAATACCTTTGTAACTAATTTTTCAACAAATGGGTACTGGTTATGCTAGTGGTAATACTAGTCGTATCAGTATCAGGATTTTTGAACTTACCGGGAATTGGATTAAAATTGTTTACTGTGAGAATTTTTTTCTCTGGAAGTTTAATTGAATTTTTCATGATTTTCTATTTTTTATATTAAATTAAGACATTGTGAAGTTGCAAAGATCTTTATTACAGATTCATACAGTTTTGGAGTAAAAAAAGCGTTCATAGCACAGAATATGTTAAAATTAGCAGTAACAAAATTTTCAAAAAAATCTTTTCTAATACACGTTATCTGCTGGGCACTGTTCATCACCTATGAACTGACAATGGTCCATATTGCCTTAGGAACTTTAGAAAAACCCTATGTTTATTTATTCTTTTACCCTATTAACATTTCATTTTTTTATCTCTTTGCTGCACTATTGAGTTATGTTTTCCAAGAGAGGAAACCTAAATATTTCAAAGGTATTGCAGGTTGCCTCGTATTGCTCAGCCTATACATGATAACTAAATCGGTTGCTGATTATTTGGTCAATAGTTCGCCTGCTAATCAGTCCAATTCCATCATTTATGTAGAAGGTTTCCTGCAGCGAAATATCATGAGAGCATTATACTTCTCAATTTTGGCAATGTTTTATTGGTCGGCTGGTCGCATTGCTTTTCTTAAAAGACAGACGCTAGAGGCGGAAAAGCGGCAATTAATTATTGAAAAAGAAAAAGCAGAGCTGGAAACCCAACTTACCAAATCGCGTAATGCTTATCTGCAACAACAAATCAACCCGCACATGCTTTTCAATGCACTTAATTTTGTTTACAACAGCACACAAAAGTATTCCGATGATGCCGCTCAGTGTATCTGGTTGTTGTCGGAGATTATGCGGTTCAGCCTCGAAGAAGCAGGTCCAGATGGAAAAATCAAACTGGATAGAGAAGTTGAGCAGATTGAAAACCTCATCGAGATCAACCGCTACCGGTTTAAAGAACCGCTATACCTTAAGCTGGAAATGCACGGTGATTTCGGTCGCTACAAAATAATTCCGCTTATTTTGCTTACGCTGACAGAAAACCTGTTTAAGCATGGAAATTTGACCGAAATTACCTCGCCGGCTGTACTGAAGTTAACAACAAACGAGACCGGACAATTAACTTTTTATAGCAGGAACCTAAAAAAATCAAAGAACGGACATCCCCGTCAGCGAAAGGCACTGGGGCTACAAAACATCCGGCTCCGCATGGATTCATTTTATAAAGACAACTATAAACTGGAAATCAAAGAATCTGGCGAATTTTACGAACTCACTTTAACCCTTAAATTATGAGCTTAAACTGCTATATCATTGATGATGAATATCATTCAATTGAAGTACTGGATAAGTACATCAATCAAACCCCAGGCCTCGAACTGGTTGGCAGCTCCACCAACCCGCTTTTAGCGCTGGAAGAATTATGCAATATCCTGACACCCGATATTGTTCTGTTAGATGTAGATATGCCGCAACTTAACGGCCTTGATGTGGCAGACCTTATAGGTTCAGCGAGTAACATTATTTTCACAACCTCCTACCGCGAGTATGCACCAGAAGCATTTGAAAAAGATGCAGTAGATTACCTGCTAAAGCCCATCAATTACGCCAGGTTTTTAAAGGCAGTTACCAGAGTACGCTCAAACCTCACCAGTCAGGCAAATCAAACCGCTGCTGCCCCCTTCTTTTTCGTCAAAAGCAACATTAAAGGAAAATTTAACCGGATCACCATCGCGGAAATCCTTTATATTGAAAACATAGGCAACTACATCATCATCCATATGAATGACGAAAAAGTTACCACCTACCTGACTTTAGCGGAAGTCCTTTCCAAGCTGCCTCTTGAAGGTTTTTCCAGGATCCATCAGTCTTATATCGTCAACCATGCAGCTATTCATTCGTTGGAATACGCCCAGGTAAGACTGAGCGGTGAACTGAGTATTCCGATTGGAGCGACTTTCCGCACCGCCTTCCGGGAAAAAATCCAGCCTGCTTTACTTATCAGTAAAAGGGACAAAAGTGATCGTTAGACTGAAGTCCTTTCGCGGGCCAAACGTGAGCCGACATACTTTTGCAGGCAATAGTAAACGAGCAACTCTTGTTGCCTTTGTCTAACGGAAAAAGTCCGGTTCAGTTGCATATGCACCAGGTCTGCCAAAAGCTCCATTCTTTTATCATTTGAATAGCTGCTTGTAAGCCCGTCTAAAACAGACATCTGCTTTAATAGCGGTAAAAGATGCTTCGATAATGCTTTACCTTCCAACAAGTCCGCTATCATTAATTTCTTCTCGCGGTACTTTTCATCCATTGCGACCTTCAGCGGTTTATCTGCCCTGAACTCTGCCATAAACTGATCCGTGACCTTACGAAGGTAATCCAGGGAATCAACCGGAGAATTAAAAAAGCAGCTGATCATGCGACAGGCAGTCAGCAAGGCCAGTTCAAACTCACTAAGTTGGAAGGAATTGTTCCCCTTTAAAGTTAGCGCAAGGACAGTAAGACGGCTTCCCGCGCAAAAAAGTTCCTCAATAGGTGAGATGAGATCGGCCCCATAACGTTCGATTTCCCTCCGGTAGGTATCTCCCTGAAAATCCCTGATGAGTTTATCATGTCCGGATGATTCAATTTTTTTACGCAAGGCCACGAGTATCTCGCCAAGATCATTTTCCTCCGCCTGTATACGCAGACGCAGGTGATAGCCTTTATCGCTGTAGCGGATGAAAAACCACTTTTTTATCCGCTTTTTCTGCCCTCTAATGAACGGGAAAATCACTTTGGCAAGGATCTCGTCCGAGGCGCGCGGAATGCAAAAAATTTTAAGGTAAAGCCAGTTACTCCCCATTAAAAAGTCGCGTTGTTTTTCGCCGTTAACAGTGGCACTTTCCTTTTTTGAAGGTTTATAAATATTATTCTCGTGGGCAAGAAAAGCAATCATTTGCCCCGCAAGTGGCTTTTTACCGGACAGGATGGAACGGTCTGGCAATAAATATTCCTGAATGGTTATCCGCTTTAAACCGGCAATGCACTGCAGAAAAAAACTTGCCTCGGTGGAATTGGCCAGATCAAAAACCAATTGCTGGTCTGTTGCCCCTATGGTGATGTGCCGGGGCAGATGGTGCTTTCTGCGAAAACCATCCAGGGTCTTATTAGGATTAGCATTGTCCCCAACCGTTAAAAGCGCTATGTCCGATTCCTTAAAATTCCATTTCGCCAGACAGAGGATCACCCTTCCGTAGCAGACCCGTGGATAAAAAGTAAGGCCCGGAAAAAAATTTTCCAAACTAAATGAAAGTCCTGCCTGTACACCCTGGAACTGCAGGTCACACAACAGCCGGAATACCGGCGAATGGTTATTTCGAAAGTTATAGGCGGTCGCCAGACGGGGAATTACTCTTTTGTTTAGCTTGGAAGATTCTAATATCAATTCACCACCTTTAAGGGAAAGCATGAGTTCGCCTGGCAGTACCAGGTTTTCAGGCGGCTGCGAAGGAAATACGTTCAGCGGTATCTCGTGTGAATAAATGGGTTTGCGACGGTTGATATTGTCAACATGGCTATCAGATTGCTGGGCAATGTCTGCAAAAACAAGTTCCGGGTTTGCGGTAGTTTCCTTTAGAGCAAGCTCGCAGCATAACTGGTAAACCGGATCGCTAAAGCATGAAAACCTTCCAATCAGCGAAGCGGCAGTTACACCGCCCGAACTTTCGATGATCAGGTGCTCACCGGTCGAGCGGTACATGAGCGCCTGCGTCTGTGGCAAAGGCAATATTGCCTTTTTATAATTTTCCAGTTTAATCAAATCATCTTCGCTGATCTGAAGGGGCGACCATGGATCGCGAAGGGTGTCCCCTATCCAAAGTTTGAAGATAAACTGCTGGGAGGCATGCCATCCAAGGGTCCTGTTTTCATCTTCCGGCTCAGGGAAAGGAATGTTTTCCAGGATATCGTGGTCAGGCATAGATGGCTCCATCTCGCCATAATGCAGTCCTCCATCGGGATCTAATGCCAGCAGTAAAGGCACCCTTTCCTGATCAAAGCGGGCACGGAAATCACGGATAAAACGCGACAGATCAGCAGGCTGCTCAGCATTTGCCAATAATTGCAGAAGATGGACCGCTTTTGACAGCTCTTCCTGTTCAGCGCTATCTGGTCCCTCGCTTTTGTTCGGCCTTTCCAGCGCTGCATAAAATGGCTGGCCAACAGGCTTTGTTTCCTGTGCAATTTTCCCGATTTCCCTGGCCAAAGCGGACAGGGATGCTTCACCCGATAAAGGTATCATTGCGTAATTTTTCCAAAAGCCGTTCCAGCCAGGTAAGCTAAGGAAGCTCTCCATAACCTCATTACTGATCACTTTGCCCTGTCTATCATTGAAAACCGCTCCGGCGTCAAACAGAAACTGGATATATTCTTCCGCTTCCACATCTGAGCACTCACCGCACTCCATAATCCACCTCAAGAGAATATTTTTTGAAACCTTTTTTGACGATAAAAATGAAAACAGCTGTATATTAAATTTTACGGCTGCAATCCCTTCCAGGGAAAAGCCAAACCGCCCCTTATCATCTAACGATGATTTGGTGTAGCGGAAAACATCATTAAACCGGTACAGCGCAGGGTTGACTATTAATCCTTCTGACAGATCAGCCTCCGCCCTGTTCTTCAGTTTCCTTAAAAATTCCTGGTCGGGCAATAAATGAAGGATCGACTCATCACTTCCGGCAAGCCTAACCTGGCCGCCGCTTCCCCATTGGAGTAAGGTGAAGGAGGAAAAACTCCCAAATGGAGTTGGTCGGAAGCACATCCGGTTATAATACTTATAAAGGCTATGTTTTTCCTTATCCGATAGTTTATCGAAATCAAATTCCTTTTTTTCAAGTAAAGCAAAAAACGCTGCGCTCGCCAAAAAAACGGCATTGCGAAAAGCCTGTTCCTGCAACACTTCCGGCAACCGCGAGAGATCATAGCCGGTAAAGCTATAGTACGGTGCCCTTAAAAACACCTGCGGTAAAAACCGGTACATCATTGACTTACTTTCTTTCATCTCTTCATCGCTTTAAAGGGTATAATACCCATCTCATACTGTTTTGGCTTTTCTATTCGCCCTTAATTTGTTTTTATAATTCTTTTACCATGAAGGCAATTTTTAAATCATCCATTCCGTCATTGCTCGTACTGCTATTTGTATATGCTGCATTCAGTAAGCTCTTTACTTTTTCAGATTTTGACCAGCAGCTTCACAACCAATCTTTTCCCAGTTGGCTTGCTGATTTCCTATTGTATTTTTTGATCCCTGCAGAAATTATCACTGCGCTGCTGCTATGTTTCAAGCGAACCATTATATCCGGTCTGCTATTTTCATCTGTACTGCTGCTGGCCTTCACAGGCTATATTGCCATGGTCATGCTCCATTTCTGGGACAGGGTTCCCTGTTCATGTGGGGGCATTCTAAACCAAATGGGCTGGGCTGCACATCTAATATTCAATAGTTTCTTTCTGATACTAAACCTTCTCGCTTTGTACATCTATACTTTCGAACCGAAGGAGTTAAATACGGTCAACACCGTGACCAAAAGCCAAACAGGGCAAGCTGAAAACCTGCGAACAGAGTAAGCATCATTTATTCACTAAAGTTTTTCTGAATGTTTTTTGATGTAATAAAGCATTCGTTTCCTATGAAAAGGATCAAATTAAACTTTGCTGCTATCGCATTCCTACTTGGAACAGGCGTAGCAGTAGCATCTACTGCCCAAAAAGCCAATGTTAAATGGGGTTTCAATGGTACCTCCTATGAGTTGGCAGGCGAAGATTATGGCTGCGAACCCTCTGATAAGATCTGTACCCGCACCTATCCAGAAGGCCAAAATCCCAATCTCAATCCAGACGGATATCTTTCCCAAGAACTTGGCAATTTTGCACAGTAGCATTTGATTAACCTTTTGAACCAGCAACCGGCATCGCGCCGGTTGCTTTTTTATTTACCGCTCATTCTGCGCAATCCCGGTAGCAACGATCTCTTCAGCCGGAATTGGGAGCACATAACGTTTATCTCCCGGGTTTAACGTATATACCTGACCTGAAACCGTCCGGACTATAGGTTTTGCAAAGCGCGGGTCTTTATTGAGCCGTTTGAGGTCTCCCCAACGAAGTCCCCGGAAAGTAAGTTCCTTACGTCTTTCCAAAAGAATAATTTTTAGGGCGCCCTCTGCATCGGCGGCAGTAAAGGGCTGGTAAGTTCCCTTGGCCCATCGCGTGACCAGCAGGGTATTCAATTCTTTCATGGCCTCGGCAAAACTGCCCTTCCTGGCCAGTGATTCTGCGCGGATCAGATACAATTCATCCACAGCCAGGCCACCAAACAGCTGCAGGCGGGAGCTCCCATAACGCCCTTTGAAATAGAAAGGCGCGCTGCCCGCGAAGAATATGCTTTTTCGCAGGTCCTTATCAACATAAAGTTGGTATAATTCATCAGCAACCGTTGCTCTGGTCGAGGAGGTAAATCCGTATGGAATGAGCTTATCATAGAATATTACCTCAGGATTGTCGGCTGCAGGAGAAGACGGAAATGGATTGGTCACGGTCGGGCTGATGGTATTGTAATCCAGCAGGTAATGGTTGAGCGCGAGCGCGGCTGCCGCGTATTTATCCGCCAGTTCATAATTTTCCATGTTCAGGTACACCCTGGCCAATAGTGCATCTGCTGCAGCCTTTGATGGACGGCTTTTGAACTGGGTCGTTTGTGGCAATAACTTTTCTGCCTCGAGCAGGTCACCTGTAATTTGGTCATATACCTGCTGCACGGAAGCCCGTCCCATCTTCGCATTCACATCTGCAGTGAGGCGCAGGGCTATCCCCATATCCACCGCTGACGTGTTCTTGTCATATGTTTTGGAAAACAACTGCACCAAATTATAAAAAGCAAAGGCCCGGTGAAAAAGGGCGCTTCCTTTTGTGCTGTTCCACTCGGTGTCCGCTCCCACAGCCCCTTCAAGGTCCTGTAGGCCATCCAATATGATATTAGCATAAAAGATCTGTTGATAAGGAAGGTTCCAGTCTATACAGGATTCATTTTGATAGAGGTCTGCAGCCCACAAGTAGCTGTTTTTCTGGACCACGGTTGTAAATCCAGCCACTGCGGCATCTGTGGCGTAGAAGTCATCAGCTGAAATTTCCTGCAGGGCTGGGCTGATATTAAATATAGCCAGGTTATCCATCAAGGCATTAAAATCTTCAAGGGTTGTTGGAATGAGCAGCGCCTTATCAGGTTTTTTGTCCAGAAATTCCTTCTGGCAGGAACTAAAAAGCAGGACGGACAGCAAAAGGCACATCAGCATAAATAACGGTTTCATAATATTCAGTTTAATTATTATCATTTTAAAAATCAGCTTTTACACCTATCGCGACCGATCGGGTCGGTAGGTAGTCGGCAACGGGATAGTCCGGGTCAAAACGGGTTTTGGTTGACTTCCAGATGATCCCTATGTTATTCGCATACAAGTAGACCTGCAGTTTACTGAGCGATAGCCGCTGCAATAGGTTTTTACCAAAATCATAAGACAGACTAATGTCCTGCAGGCGGATGTTATCAGCCTTTTCTACAGTGGCCGTTGAAAAATTATAGAAATCATCCCTTGCCGTATTGATGCCCGCAGGCATCGAAGGGATGGTGGTGATCAGTTCATCCCCGGGCTTTTGCCAGCGCTCGCTATACCTCCCCTGATAATACCCCTGTCCGGAAAGTATGCCGGTATAATAGATTCCGGGCTGCCTGAAATAGTAACCCAACCGATAACTGATGTTGGCAGAAAGCGAAAACTGCCCGTAGGTGAGCGTATTGCGCAGGGCCCCATAACTGACCGGCCGGGCCGGGCCAGCATAGACCAGATTATCTGTGGTAGACAAAGTTAATAGCTGGTTATAATCTTTGCTTATTTTTCCGCCTAGGTAACCCTGAGGGTCACCGCTCTGCGGATCAAGGCCTGCAAAAGCATAACTGTATACCGCGTAAAATGGTTTCCCCTCCAAAGGATACACTTCGTTTTCGGACAATTGTGCGTATCGACCTGCGGGTTGCTGCAGGGCGTAATTCACAACTTTATCCTTCACATGGCTAAAAAAGAAACTGGTCTGCCAACCGAATTCACCGACCAGATTCTGGCTGTTTAAGCTAAGGTCAATGCCCGCTCCACGGGTATTTGCCGTATTGCCCCGGAAAGTGGTTATGCCCGATGAGGGCGCAAAGGCAATATCCCCGATGAGATCGATACCCCGTTTCAGGTAAGGCTCTATGGTGCCGCTGACCCGGTTGTCCTTAGTGGCAAAATCGATCCCAAAATTGATAATTCTTACACGCTCCCACCTCAGCTCAGGGTTTGGTGGATTGATGACCTGCGCATATACGGTATTGATGGCATTGCCTGTGATGTATAGTGCCGTTGTGAAGGCAGAGAGGCTTTTATTCACATTGCCATTATAGCCGTAGGTCAGCCTCATTTTTAAATAGGGAAGCCATCCAAGGTTATAAAAATTCTCCTTATTGATATTCCAGGCGAGTCCTGCCGAATAAAGGGGCACCCCCTGTTGATTGGTTTTTACCCCGAAGAGATTACTCCGGTCGAGCCTGGCACTGGCAGAAAAGGTATACCGTTCAAGGTAGGTGTACGCCGCGTTCGAATAATAAGAAATATTCCGGTCGTTCAGATCCGTCATACTGTTGTAAAACGGGATTGCGCTCAAAGAACCTGGGATTGCATACTGGGGAAACTGGGTTAGGTAATCTACCCCTAAAGTGGTTGCGTGGCTGTCATCATAACCATAAGAGCGGTTGCTATTTCCTACAGTGTGAAAATCACGGATTTCATACCCGGCAATTGCCGTCAGGCTATGTTTATCATTCCATTGACGGTTAAAATTAAGTTGCCCCCGCAGGCTTTGACTGGTAGCCGTAAGCTGATCCAGATCCAAAATCGCGCCGCGGGGAATAGGGTAAGACAATTTCCCGTTAGCATCAAGCGATGAATAGCTGTTGATCAGGTTCCTGGTAAAATAAGTTTTTTCGCTCCGAAGGTTCCGCCCGCCAGTGATGGTCTGGCCATACTGATAAAGCAGGAAGAAAGAAAGATAAGGCTTGATTTTATAGCTGGCGTTAAAATTCAGCCGGTAATCGATCAGTTTACGGGTTTTATCCGCCAGATAGATTTCTTCCAGAGGTTTATAGCTCCAGTCGAGCAGTCCCCGCTGCTGCGCAGACTGAATAAACCCCTGCCGGTAGTCATGGATCATCGAAAGCGGATTCCCAGCATCGTCAGCGAGCCTGGCATAAGGGTAAAGCGAAGAACCGTTACCCGTTTTTAGCCCGATCAGGTTTGTACCGGGATTGTTGGTCGTAGTATTGCTCTGGGTATAATAAAACCCGGTCGTAATCTCCAGTTTTTTATTCAGTAAATTCAGCGACTGTCCGCCGTTAAAGGTATATCGGTTAAACCCGTTTCCTACCAGGTTGTCCAGGTTGCGATCATACCCTCCTGAAAGATTAAAACGCTGGATTTCGCTCCCACCGCTAAAGTTCAGCGCATACTGTCGGTTGATACTTTTACGGTAAAAGTAGCGGTCAAAATCATTGCGCACATCATATCCGGCCAAATCATTGATCTGCGCATCCGCCTGGGCAGTAGTTATTTTTCCATCCCTTCGGGCAATCAGCAATTCCACCACAGGCGTAATCGCCGGATTATTGAACCCCGTTTCGGCATTCAGATAAAATCCCTTGTCAAAAAGCAATTTTTCAATGCCAATAAAATCTGCAGCAGACATCCTGAGCTGATAAAAAATATCGGGTTTATCACCAATTGTCGCGTTGGCATTAAAGCCTATTTTTACGGATTGGTTATAACGTCCTTTTTTGGTTGTGATTACAATCACTCCATTACCGGCACGGGAACCCCAGATGGAAGCTGCAGCAGCATCCTTCAGTACCGAGATACTCTCTACATCATTGGGATTGATATTATTGATATCCCCGTCATATGGAAAATTATCCAGCACAATCAAAGGACTGGAATTTCCATATATGGTATTCTGACCCCGCACACTGATCAGGCCTGCCCCAGCCGACCTGCCTTTATTAAAAAGCAATCCCGGAGTAACATCTTCCAGCCGTTCCAGCACACCTGTACTCACCCTCCGGTTGAGCAGTTTATTGTCCACCTGAACAAAAGAGCCCGTAGCCCTTTCTGCCGGAAGGGTCTGGTAACCCGTGGAAACGACAACCTCGTTCAACTGCGCTGCCGCAGCAGAGAGTATAATTTCCAACGGCTTATCGCTAGCGGAAACCTTGAGGCTCACCCGCTCATAACCCAGGTAAGATACCCGCAGGGTAACCCTGCCCAGTGTGGTTTTTAACGCGAAACTTCCCATTTGGTCAGTCAGCACCGCGACACCGGATTCTTCCATTTTAACGGTTGCTCCATGCAGGGGAATGCGTCCATCGGCCGCCAGAACCCTGCCCTTGATTTCTTTAACGGGCTGCTGCGCTTTCCCTGCTAAACTGTAAAGCACAAATAGCGCGGTTAGGTATAGTGATAAAATTTTCTTCATAACTAAAATTTGAGAATTAGCGTTTACGGATAACGAGCATTTCGATTGACACAGGTTTTTCAATAAAACGCAGGTCATAACGGGCCAGCACTTTGTTCACCTCTCCGACACTGGTCATATTGGCCGTCAGCTCCATGTCGACCATTCCCGTATATCCGGTCTGGTCAATTACCGGAAGCGGGCTTGCCTGAAAAGGAACCTGCAACCGATCAATGAAAACAGAGAGATAACAACTGGTCAGTTTGCAGCCAAAGCCATCCATCACAACCGAAGGCACTCCGCCCAAGGTTCGGATCTTGTCCGTTGAAGAGGTACGCATCAGCGCAAGCGCCTTCACTTTTCTTTTTTCCAGCCCCACCTGATAACCTGAGAAAAAGCCCTGCAACTGATTCTGCATCAAGGCATAGGCCCGTCCGCTGGACTGCTGACTGATCATCAGCTCATAACAATAAGCCCTGCCCTGCTTCAGCCAATCCAGAAAATCTGCACTCGCTACATGAGGCTCAAGTTCACCTTCCAGCCCATCTTCCAGCACCGTTTCTTTTTTTTCCTTTTTATAAGCGATGCGAAACAGTTCGGGCATGGTGAGGTTACGCCCTGTAATACGCCTCACCTTAGCACCCGACTGCACTTCTACATCTTTATAAATCCCCCGCCCGATATTGACCACATAGCCCGAAAGCTTCGATTGAAAAATACCATCATTAAAATCCGATCCTGCAAAAAACAAAGGCTTACTGGCATCATACCGCATCTTTTCATCTGTTTTCACCTTCAGCTCCAGTGATCCTGCCGCTAATAAGGAATTGATGTTTTCAGCAGACACAGCCTCACGATCGGTAATCGCCTTTACAACACCATCACCGCCTATCCATACATAATGTGGGAGCGTCTGATGAGGAAAAAGCCGGACCAGTGTCGTATCCGCTGTGACCATAGGTAGCGACACGGATTTACTGGTTTGCTGCTGCAGCTTTTTATAAAAGGCATCTACCTCTTTAAAGGACTGATAAGCTACCGGGAGGAACTGCACACGCCCTTCAAACGAATGCTGCAAAGCCTCCATTTTAGGGATCATCGCGATACAAGGCGAGCACCATGTCGCCCAGAAATCCAAGATGAGCAGTTTGCCCTTAAAGGCTGAAAGCGGCAGGGCTATCGGCGTTTTATCTGCCCCATTGAGGCCTGAAATATTCTGTACAAGTACATCCGGCACCTGCTGCCCGATGGAAATCCCCTGATTGTTTGCAGACTCCGAGGTAACTGATAAGTTTTTATCCTGGGCATGCACCCAAAAAAATGGGCATAGCAGTAGCAGGAAGCATAATTTAAGCTTCATTTTGATTGATTTAAAACGTAAAAAAATTAGAAATTGAACTGCAAAGTAGCTCCTAGGCCCTTACTCCTTCAATCTTCCCCTGCTCCATCAGCGTTCGCACCGCCGTGACCAAATTGATCAGGCCATCGAAAACATCACTGACTTCCTGCTCACTGATGTTAAGCTCCAGAAAACCCTTCTTCTCATTCAAGGCATAACCCTGGAACGACTCCAACAACGTCAGCTTTATTTTATCGACATTATAGTGTTCATAAAATGATTCCAGCACCTGTTGAGCTGTTTTCAAAGAAAGATTTCTAGAATTATAATCAGACAAGGTCATGAATTGATGGCTAGAGAAATTGTTAATTGATTAAAAGCAAGAGCAAAGTTTGACTACTTTACAGTAACATTTGGCAACCGGATTTCAGCAATGATTGAAAAACCAAGCCTGCCAACCTACCTATTCTGGACCTTTAATAATATTTTTGATTGGATTTTGGAGCGAAGGGGAAATAAAATCAATGTCAGAATTTATAACCAAGATCACATTGCCATCAATATAACAGAAACAGGTAAAATCATGCGGTCCCGACCTATCCACGATTGAATTCCGCGACACCTGCCCGGCCATAGCCATCTTTTCAATAGCAAGCTCCTGCCGGCCAACACCCGCAGACCAAATGTTCCATACCTCGAATTGACAATACAAAAAAGCCCAACAAAGAAAAAAAAGCGGCAGATAAATATTATTGTTCTTCATATGCAGGGTTAAAAATTCTAAACTAAAAATTGATCAAAGGCAGTCGCCCAAAGTACCTAATTGTGGAAGAGCCTAAATGGCAGAAAAACTCCCTCCCTGGCCTAAAAATCCAGACATACAAATCCCATTACGGTAAAACCATTTATTTTTTCAAACACAAAAAAAATCGAGGAAGGATGGGCAAAAAACGCCCCAACAAACCAGGGCCCAAGCTCCAAGCAAACGAAAAATGAGGCAGGCCATCATTATTAAGAACCTATTTTATTTTCGACCATAAAGGCCAACCTGCCTCATCCAAAAAAAACTACTCAGGATTCTTTGGCTTCAAGGCATAAAGCCGATCAAACGGACAAGTTAATAGAGACTGGTATAAAAATACTTGAAAATGACGAACAATTAAAATAACATATTGGAACATACTCACCTCAGTAAGTACCACCCATTTAATCCAACTTATTTTTTGTCTGCTCATAATCGTATGTTATGAGTCTTGGCGGAGAGAGGAAAAAGTGGGCTTCCCAAACCATAACCTCATAATGTTTCTCACGCCTTACGTTGAAATGGAATTACAGCAGAAGCCCACTCTTATTTTGGAAAGCTAAAGATAGCAATTCCACTATAAGAAATGGGATAAAATCTGCTGTCCTGCTCCAACGGCGTGAGATTTGAGGTTGCAAGACTCTTAATTTTACCTTACTGGTTTTATTTTTTTATTAAGTAAATGTAAATAAAAAAAAGCTTAATGTCAAGTAATTGCATGACGATTTTAAATAAAATATAAAAGACATTGCCAATTATATTTTTATTAGCAATAAAATGATTAGTGAGAAAGAAAAAATAATTCTGAAAAGATTCGGTCAGCATTTAAAATCTTTAAAAGAGAAACAGGAACTTTCTTATCGCGAATTTTACAAAAGAAGCGGGGTTAATACCGGAGATATTATTAAATATGAAAATGGAGAAACCAGTCCAAGTTTTATTACATTATTGAGATTGGCAATAGGTTTAAAAATCCATCCAACAGAACTTCTGGATTTTAATTTCGGAATCGACTTTAGCGCTGGGCTGGAATAACATAAGCTGTTATGTTTAAGTGGCAAATCTGAAGATCATAAGTAACTAAAGAAAGAAGCGGCAAATAATGAAATGCTGATCATTATACCACCTAAAGCACATTTAAAAAACCTTTACCACAAAATAGGATAGTTTGTGTCCCCATCCCCATTCTTTTTTCATCACTATCCATCACATAGACCAAAAATTTTTGTGGTTAATTATGTATTTCAGTTGTAATATTTAAGGTCATTTTTCTCAAAAAGATCAAGAAGTATTATTTGATTTCATTAATGTCCGATAAGGGTATACGATGGAGACTGATATCGAACAATTTAGCCAACGAAATCGCCGACCATATCTATCTGAAAAACAAAGAATTAAGAGCAAAAAAAAGGGACAAAAATCTTGTTAAAAGATTTTGTCCCTTTACGGGTGGCTGATGGGGCTCGAACCCACGACCCTCGGCACCACAAACCAATACTCTAACCAACTGAGCTACAGCCACCGTATTTTTTGATGTCACAAAAGTACGACTTTTAATATTCCGTGCAAATATTTTTTTCAAAGTTTTTACAACTAATTTTTAATTCCTTAACATTCAATTATTTGAAATTGAAAAAAAAATTCAAAAGCAGATAAAACAAGCTATTTTGAACCTAAAAACATAACTTTACGGCGTTTATGATCGAAATTTATACAGACGGAGCAGCTAGCGGAAACCCAGGGCCAGGTGGTTGGGGAACAATTTTAAGGGCAGGACAACACTATAAAGAATTAAGTGGCGGCTTTAGAATGACCACGAATAACCGCATGGAACTATTGGCTGTAATAAAAGGACTAGAAGCGTTAAAAAGCCTAAATCAACAGGTAACGGTTTATTCTGATTCGAAATATGTGGTAGATGCAGTAGAGAAGAAATGGGTTTTCGGCTGGGTAACCAAAAATTTCAAGGATAAGAAAAACAAAGACCTGTGGTTGAGGTTCTTGGAACTATATAAACTTCACAAAGTGAAATTTATTTGGATTAAAGGCCACAACGATCATCCGGAGAATGAACGTTGCGACCGTTTAGCTGTTTTTGCCTCGCAAGACAAGCAAAACCTCGCCATAGATACTTTTTTTGAAGCAGAGCGAAGTAAGATTTAGCCAATCTTAATCAATTCCGCCGATTACATTTAAATTTTCTAGTTTCGTTTCTACATTGGCATCAATCGAGATTGATTTTGCGGTATACAACAACATCATTTCTTCAGCCTTTTCTACCATATGTTTTGATCCGATAAAAATCGGAACTCTTTGATGTAATTCTGTAGGTTCAATTTCGAGTATACGTTCAAAACCTGTACTGGCTTTGCCCCCAGCCTGCTCAATAATAAAAGACATCGGGTTACATTCGTACAATAATCTTAATTTCCCATTAGGTGAGCGCGAAGTGGTTGGGTAAATGTAAATCCCACCTTTAATTAAATTCCGGTGGATGTCGCCAACCATCGAACCAATATAACGCGAAGTGTATGGACGTTTGGTCGCCTCATCCTCTACCTGGCAGTATTTGATATATTTCTTAACACCATCAGGAAAGTGAACATAATTACCTTCGTTTACCGAATACAGATAACCTGTTTCGGGTATTTTCATCTGAGGGTGTGAAAGACAGAATTCACCAATTGATGGGTCTAATGTAAAACCATTAACGCCCTTCCCTGTGGTGTAAACCAACATGGTCGATGAACCATAAATAATGTAACCGGCAGCTACCTGTTCTGTACCTTTTTGCAATACATCCGTTATACTCGCTCTGCCATCAACCGACTTTCTGCGATAAATAGAAAAAATTGTCCCGACAGCAACATTTACATCCGTATTGGATGAACCATCTAAAGGATCGATACAAACAATATATTTGGCGTTTTGAGAAACAGGCGATTCGATATGGATAATTTCATCTTCTTCCTCGGTAGCTACAATACAACATTCGCCACCACTGGTTAGCGCTGCAATAAACTGCTCATCAGCATAAACATCTAGCTTTTTTTGTTCCTCACCCTGAATATTGGTGGTTCCCATATCGCCCAAAATATCAACCAAACCAGCTTTGTTAATTTCGCGGTTTACAATTTTTGCAGCTATACCAATATCCCTCAATAACCTCGAAAGTTCGCCTTTAGCATATGGAAAATCTGCTTGTTTTTCTATAATAAATTGTCCTAGTGTTTTAACGCCACAAACCATACTTAGTGTATATTTTACATTATCTACCCGATAACTCTATAACCTCTAAGGTATGAATATTTTCATCAGTTATGCAAAAACGGATGAGGGTTCTCACTTTGTGCCAACCGTGTTTTCCCGCCGCACCTGGGTTTATATGCAAACATTTTATTTTTTCATCGAACATTACTTTTAAAATATGCGAGTGCCCTGTAATAAATAATTTCGGAGGCTTAGTGTATATTTCAGGCTTAACATAAGATGAGTATCTCCCTGGATACCCACCTATATGCGTCATCCAAACATCAACTCTTTCGCAGCTAAATCGATTTTGCTCCGGAAACTCTGCTCTAATCGCACTATCGTCTATATTTCCGAACACCCCGCGCAAAGGTTTAAAAGCTGCCAGAGGTTCGGCAACATTAGGCCCAAAATCGCCGGCATGCCAAATCTCATCCACTCCATCGAAGTGTTTAAAAACCGCATCATCTAAAAAACCATGGGTATCAGAAATTAATCCTATTTTTTTCATTATGTAAACTTAATTGCGCCTCCTAATTTACAGGATTAGCAAAATCTTTCAACCATTTTTTGCTAAAACAAATCCTCAAAAGATTGACAAATCTTTAAAAAATGGTGGTTAAATATGATAAAAAAGCACCATAATGATTATACAATGTTACCATTGCACCTATCCCTCCGTCCATCCTAAAACCCTAAGCTAGAATGCCAGGAAAAAATCCTTCAGCAATTCCTTATAAGCTGCTGTATGCTGTTTAAAAGATTCATAAATATTAAAGTCTCTTTCTCTTAAAACTGTTTCACCCTTTTTCAAACAGATCATCTGCCTAAAGGTTGGTTTGCTTTCATCAGAATGAATATGGATCCGCTCTGCAAGAGATAAATTATAATATGCAGCAATACCAATAACTTCATCGGCTTGTTTTACCGGAAGGATTAACCAAATCAAACCTTCTTCTGCCAATAACCCACTCGATTTTTTAATGAGCATGTTAAAAAAGTCTTCATCTGCATGCCGGGCTATTCCTTTCCTAAATTCTTCACTTTTTAAATCATTTACAAAAAAGGGCGGATTAGAAACAATCAGATCGAATTGCCGAGCATACTCATATTGTTCAATTGATGTGTGGCTGATGGTTAACCGCTCACTGAAAACTGAAAATTGAAAATTTTTCTCAGCGGTTTCAGCAGCTTGCTGGTCGATTTCTACAGCATGTATGGTCGCTTCAGGAAATCGCTGCGCTAACATCAATGCAATTACACCGGTTCCTGTCCCGATATCCAATATAGCTGTAGGCGAAGGATGCTTAACTGTTGCACCAAGCAATACGCCATCGGTGTTAATCCTCATGGCGCAACCTGTCTGGTCGACTTCAAACTGTTTAAACTTGAAAATGCTCATCCTAAATTTCGTACAACTCTAAAGGCAAACCATCGGGATCGGCAAAAAAAGTAAAGCGCTTATCGGTAAACTCATCAATACGGATAGGCTCGGTAATAATACCATGGTCATTTAAACGCGAAATCTCTTTTTCAATGTCATCAACTTCAAAAGCCAGGTGGCGCAAGCCCTGCGCTTCTGGTCGCGATGGTCTTGCAGGAGGGTTCTCGAAAGAAAACAACTCGATCTGATATATACCATTTACTGCAAGATCCAATTTATACGATTTTCTTTCCGCCCGGTAAACCTCTGCCAAAACGGTAAAACCTAATTTATCTACATAAAAATCTTTCGATTTTTCGTAATCTGAACAGATAATGGCAATGTGGTGTATTTTATTGAACATAAATTTGAATTTTTAAAGTTTTTGCTTTGCATTTCGCTACAATTAATGCCGTTTGTAAATCACCGATCAGTAAGCACTTTATTTTCGCAAGTATTTCCGCCCAACTAGGCCACTCCACTGTATCTTCGTTCCGGGTAAATCCGGCCTAACAAATTTTTCGGATTCCATTGCCCTAGCCAACCCACCGACTTTGAAAGAAAAATTTTCAGCCGGTGTTTTTTGTTTCTTTTTGACACCAAAAAGAAAGAGCCCATCGGCGGCGGCGAGCCGAGGCAGGTATAAGCGTTGGGCAAAAAGGATCAACTACATATTAACTTATACAGTTAATTAAAACGCATAATGATGGCAACTCGCGCTACATTAACGTCAAAAGTAATAAAAGCGCAATTATATTGTACGCTACAATGAGCTTTTTAAAATTTTAACGCTATTTTTGCAACTTCAAAAAAAAAGCATGATTCATTTCTTCCTTAGTCAATCGCAGGCGATTTTTGTTTTACAAACAGACAAAGCGCTTTCTACCACTGATATTACTAAACTCGAATGGTTATTTGGCGGTGCCAAAATCTCGCAAGAAACAGCTTTAACAGGCTTTTTCGTTGGACCAAGAGCAGCAATGATTACTCCATGGAGTACCAATGCAGTAGAGATTACCCAGAACATGGACATGCAGGGAATCATCAGGATTGAAGAATTTAAGCAGGTTGATGAAAATTTTGCTGATTACGACCCAATGCTTTCTCAAAAATACGACAAGCTCGATCAGGAGGTATATACCATCAACATTAAACCTGAGCCGATTTTAGAAATCACCGATATTGCTGCTTACAACAAACAAGAAGGACTTTCATTAAGTGATGAAGAAGTTGAGTATTTAAATACTTTAGCGCAAAAATTAGAAAGACCGTTAACCGATTCTGAAGTTTTTGGTTTCTCTCAGGTGAATTCGGAACACTGCCGCCATAAAATTTTCAATGGCAAATTTGTAATCGATGGCGTAGAACAACCTACTTCTTTGTTTAAATTGATCCGCAAAACATCAGAAGAAAATCCTAATGATATTGTTTCGGCCTATAAAGATAACGTAGCTTTTATTAAAGGCCCGAAAGTGCAGCAATTTGCACCTAAACGTGCCGATGAGCCTGATTATTATACCACAAGCGATTTCGAATCGGTAATCTCATTAAAAGCTGAAACCCATAATTTCCCTACTACTGTTGAGCCTTTTAATGGCGCAGCAACAGGTTCGGGAGGCGAAATCAGAGACCGTTTAGCAGGCGGACAAGGTTCATTGCCTTTAGCAGGAACTGCCGTTTACATGACCGCGCTTTCGCGTTTAGAAGATAACCGTCCATGGGAAAAAGGTGTTGAAGAAAGAGCATGGTTATACCAAACCCCGATGGATATCCTGATCAAAGCATCAAATGGTGCTACAGATTTTGGAAATAAATTCGGTCAACCGCTTATTACGGGTTCGGTTTTAACTTTCGAACACGACGAACACTTCGACAAGCTCAGTGTGACACCCAGAAAATTAGGTTTCGATAAAGTAATTATGCTTGCGGGCGGTATCGGTTACGGTAAAGCCAGCCAGGCGCAAAAACTTAAACCACAGGAGGGCGATAACATCGTTATTCTGGGTGGAGAAAATTATAGGATCGGAATGGGCGGTGCAGCCGTTTCATCTGCAGATACCGGTCAGCACGGAAGCGGAATTGAATTAAACGCCATCCAGCGGTCAAATCCCGAAATGCAAAAACGTGCTGCAAATGCGGTGCGTGGCATGGTAGAAAGCGATCACAATTCGATTATCTCTATCCATGATCACGGTGCAGGTGGTCACTTAAACTGTTTATCAGAACTGGTTGAAGAAACAGGTGGTTTAATAGACCTCGATAAATTGCCAGTGGGCGACCCTACCCTTTCAGCCAAAGAAATTATCGGTAACGAATCGCAGGAAAGAATGGGTTTGGTAATCGGCAACGAGCATATCGAAACCTTACAAAAAATAGCCGACCGCGAACGCTCACCTATGTATACCGTAGGTAAAGTAACAGGCGATCACCGTTTTACCTTTAAATCTGCAACAACAGGTTTAAAACCGATGGATTTTGAATTGGCCGCCATGTTTGGCAGTTCACCAAAAATCGTAATGGACGATCAAACCATCGATCGTAAATACGAAGCTGTAACCTATAACAACAACGAATTAAACACCTATTTAGAACAGGTGCTTCAATTAGAAGCAGTTGCATCTAAAGATTGGTTAACCAATAAAGTAGACCGTTGCGTGGGTGGCCGCGTAGCCAAACAGCAATGCGCAGGTCCGTTACAATTGCCATTAAATAACTGTGGTGTAATGGCTTTAGATTTTCAGGGTAAAGAAGGTATTGCCACTTCAGTTGGCCATGCACCACTTTCAGCCTTGATCGATCCTGCAGCAGGTAGCCGCAATGCCATTGCAGAATCACTTTCGAATATTGTTTGGGCACCGCTAAAAGATGGCTTAAAAAGTGTTTCACTTTCTGCCAACTGGATGTGGGCCTGTAAAAACGAGGGAGAAGATGCCCGTTTATATGCAGCAGTAAAAGCTTGTTCTGATTTTGCCATCGATTTAGGAATCAATATCCCAACCGGAAAAGATTCGCTATCGATGAAACAGAAATACAAAGATGGTGATGTAATTGCACCGGGTACGGTAATTATTTCTGCCGGGGCAAATTGCGACGATATTACTAAAGTGGTTGAGCCGGTACTTCAAAAAAACGGCGGATCAATTTATTACATCAACCTTTCTAACGATACCTATAAATTAGGCGGTTCGTCTTTTGCACAGATTTTAAACAAAATCGGTACTGAAACACCTGATGTTAAAGGTGCTGATCAATTTAAAACGGCTTTCAACACATTACAACAATTAATCAAAGCTGACCAAATCCAGGCAGGTCACGATATCGGTAGTGGTGGTTTAATCACAACCCTATTGGAAATGTGCTTTGCCGACCGCAATTTAGGTGCTTCGATCGATTTGTCTTCACTAGCAGAAGCGGATAGCATTAAAGTATTATTTGCAGAAAACATTGGTATCGTATTCCAGGCTGATGCTGCTGTTGAAGATATCTTTGCAAAAGCTGGCGTTGCTTTCCACAAAATTGGTGAGGTTACCCAATCGGCTAAATTGGAAGTTAAAAATGCTGCTGATCGCTTCAGCTTTGATATCGACCATTTACGTGATGTTTGGTTTAAAACCTCATACTTATTAGATAGTAAACAAACCGGAAACGGATTGGCAAAAGAACGTTACGACAATTATAAAAACCATGTATTAAATTACACTTTCCCATTACAATTTGACGGAAAGAAACCTGTAATCGATCCAACTAAACCACGACCAAAAGCAGCCATTATCCGCGAAAAAGGCAGTAACTCTGAGCGCGAACTGGCCAATGCCATGTATTTGGCAGGTTTTGATGTAAAAGATGTACACATGACCGATTTAATTACCGGAAGAGAAACTTTAGAAGACATCCAGTTTATCGGTGCAGTTGGTGGTTTCTCTAACTCTGATGTTTTAGGATCGGCTAAAGGTTGGGCTGGTGCATTTTTATACAACGAAAAGGCAAGGGTAGCATTAGAAAAATTCTTTGCCCGTCCTGATACTTTATCTGTTGGGGTTTGTAATGGTTGTCAGTTATTTGTAGAGCTGGGCTTAATTAACAAAGACCATGAAGAAAAGCCTAAAATGCTCCACAACAAAAGTGGCAAGCACGAAAGTATTTTCACTTCGTTAACCTTACAAGAAAACAATTCGGTCATGTTATCTACGCTGGCCGGAAGCACTTTAGGCGTTTGGGTATCGCATGGCGAAGGAAGATTCTCATTGCCATACGCAGAAGATCAATATAAAATCGTAGCCAAATATGCTTACGAAACCTATCCGGCGAGCCCGAATGGATCAGATTACAACACCGCAATGTTATGTGATGAAACTGGCCGTCACCTGGTTATGATGCCGCACATTGAGCGTTCATTGTTCCAATGGCACTGGGCAAATTATCCGCAAGGCCGTAAAGACGAGGTTTCGCCTTGGATGGAAGCCTTCGTAAATGCACGCAAGTGGATTGAAAATAAAGGATAAGAAACTAGTACAAGATGTAAAATGGATGATGGAATTAAAACCGTCATCCATTTTTTATTTACAAGCATTCGTCATTTCGAGCGGCCCCGATAGCTATCGGGTGCAACGCAGTCGAGAGATCTGTGGAGATAGATTTCTCCATTTCGCTACTGATGAAACCTGTGAAACAAGCAAGCATACCATGATAAATAATAACAGATGCTTAAACCGGCAAGCTTCAGTCGAAATGACGGTTTTTTTTTGTATTATTCTAGATGATTTATTTTATCATGAAACGAGCGTTCCGCCTTTCATAGCTGCTGTACACCCGCCATCGCTTATAGTCCTCGTTCCGCTGCGCTTCACTGTGGGCTAACCGCTCTGTCGGGTTTATTGAACAAAAGCCTGCCCTTCAGCATAAGACTTGTTTCTGTCCCAGGCTAAACCTTTAATAGCACCACCAGCCTTGCCCACCAAAACCCGACCGAAGTGAAAAACCCGCAGTCTGAGGTACGAGGGCGAGGATTTGAAACAAAGGGCGGGACTGTAATGACAAAAAGGTGCTGTTCTTGCTTTCCAAAAAGTCAACAATAAATATTACCCGTAGAAGCGGTTTTATGGACATATTTCCGCTCCGCTATTAAAAACTGGGACAGGCTAACAGTCCACTAACACAAAAAAACGGCCTGAGCTTTCACCCAAACCGTTTCAATTTACCCAACCTCACATTTTTCTATAAGAGCATTAATAGAAAAATTATTCAGGCATTTTCACCGAGGTGTCATCCTGAGCGTTGTCGTGATGCTGAACTTGTTTCAGCATCTATCATGCAGCTTAGAAAGCATCCCCCATTATCAGTTTTACATCATCTGAAAATTAATCGCCATATTATACCTTACACGAACCGGAACCCCTTTATTTTTTCCCGGTTTCCATAACGGCGATTTTTTAATTACTTTAATGGCTTCTTCATCACATCCAAAACCAATCCCTTTAACTACAGTTACATCGGTAATCGAACCATCTTTCTCTACTACAAAGCTTACAAATACTTTTCCTCCGGCACCTTCCTCCTGTGCTCTTGATGGATACCTTAAGTTACGTTCCATATATTTAGACCAGGCTTTGGCACCTCCGGTAAATTCAGGGTATTCATCTACTCCACCAATAGTTAAAACAGCATTCGGATCACCGTTTTCTGCGCCATCTTTAGCGATACCTGTGCCATTACCATTGCCTTTATTATCTGGGATTACCAAATTAGGGGCTTCAACTCCATCCTGTGTCTTATCACTGATCACTGCATTCTGTATTTCTTTAATCGTTGGCGGATCAACAATATCTACCTTATTAACCACTACAATATTATTAGACAAAGCAACCGTTTTAACCTTTATCGGATCAGCTTTTGCAGGCTCAACCTTTTTCTCTGGTTCAGGAGTCTTTGGCTTCATCTGGTGGATAATTTTGTCCAATTTTACTTCCGTTGGTGGTGTTTCTACAACAATTTCTTTCGGGAATAGCTTTGAATAAATTAAGGGAGAGAAACACAAGAGTACAAAAAGGCTTCCGGATACGAAAAGTGCTCTTGTCATAATCGATGAAGATTTAGACCTTAATTCATAAGCACCATAGTTTTTGTTGCGGTTTGCAAATACAAGATCGAGCCACTCGGTTTTGTATACGTTAATTGAAGAGTTGAGCATAGCTTTTATTTTTATAGCATGATGCAGCAAAATCTTCAATTCCATAAAACATTCGAAAAATCTATTTTCTTTACAAAAAATGAAATTTTTCATCTGAAAAACATTTTTTTATTTCATTTTCAATAAAATTGATATAAATAATACGATTCTTTTACGAAAATTAATAAAATATACTATTTTTGACAAAAAACATAACAAATTAATGAAAAGCTTAAGAACCATCGCATTAAAAGAGGCTCAAAACAGAATTTCACCAGAAGTTAAATCTCCTGCGGCGAAAATTTCTGATTTTTACGGCTCGAATGTATTTGATAAGAAAAAAATGAGAGATTTCTTATCTAAGGACGTGTATGAAAAATTAATTTCATCTATCAACCAAGGTGAATTGATCAATTCTGACGATGCTAACCAAATTGCTACAGCTATGAAAGCTTGGGCAATGAGCGCTGGCGCAACGCACTACACGCACTGGTTCCAGCCATTAACTGGTACAACTGCCGAAAAACATGATTCATTTTTTGAGCCAAGTGGCGATGGTGCTATCGAGAAATTTGCAGGTAGTGCTTTAGTTCAACAAGAGCCAGATGCTTCTAGTTTCCCTAACGGTGGTATCCGTAATACTTTCGAAGCTCGTGGTTATACTGCTTGGGATCCTTCTTCTCCAGCTTTCATCATGGAAAGCAAAGCAGGTAAAACACTATGTATCCCTACAGTATTCGTATCATATACCGGTGAAGCCTTGGATTATAAAGCACCTTTATTAAAAGCATTAGCTGCGCTTGATAAAGCTGCTGTTGATGTTTGCCAATATTTCGATAAAAGCATTACTAAAGTAAATGCTTCTTTAGGTATCGAACAAGAATATTTCCTGGTTGATGAGTCATTGTTCAATGCTCGTCCCGATTTATTATTAACAGGCCGTGCTTTATTCGGGCACATGTCTGCTAAAGGCCAGCAATTAGAAGATCATTATTTCGGTTCTATCCCTGAGCGTGTATTCAGCTACATGGTAGATTTCGAAAATGAGGCCTTAAAATTAGGTATTCCTTTAAAAACCCGTCACAATGAGGTTGCACCATCTCAGTTTGAGTGCGCACCGATTTATGAAGAAATCAACCTGGCTATCGATCACAATCAATTATTGATGGATTTGATGGAAAAAGTTGCCCGTCGTCACCATTTCCGTGTATTATTACACGAAAAACCATACGCCGGTATCAACGGATCAGGTAAACACAACAACTGGTCGTTAATTACTGATACCGGTAAAAACTTATTGGCACCAGGTAAAACACCTAAAAACAACTTAATGTTCCTTGCTTTCTTTGTAAACACAATTAAAGCCGTTAGCGAGCATGCCGATTTATTACGTGCAAGTATTGCATCAGTAAGCAACGATCACCGTTTAGGTGCTAACGAAGCGCCACCTGCAATTATCTCTATCTTCTTAGGTTCTCAGTTGAACGATGTATTAGATGAGATTGAGCACTCACGTATCAGCAAAAAAATCAAAGAAGACAATGCACTTTGGTTAGGTATCCCTAAAATCCCTCAGATTTTATTAGATAATACCGACCGTAACCGTACTTCTCCTTTCGCATTTACAGGTAACAAATTTGAGCTTAGAGCTGTTGGATCTTCAGCAAACTCTTCTGCACCAATGACGATCTTAAACGCGATTATGGCTGAGCAATTGGTTAAATTTAAAGTTGAAGTTGATAAATTGATCAAAAAAGGTGATAAAAAAGACATCGCTTTATTAACCGTGATCAAAAAATACATCAAAGAATCTAAAAACATCCGTTTCGAAGGCAATGGTTATAGCCAGGAGTGGGAAGATGAAGCTGCAGCACGCGGTTTATCTAACATCAAAACTACACCAAAAGCTTTAGATGCTTATTTAACTGAAAAATCTGCTGAGTTATTTGCAACAACAGGTATTTATAGCACACGTGAGATCCATGCCCGTCATGAAATCATGTTAGAAAACTTCTATAAAAAACTGCAGATCGAGGCACGTGTAATGGGCGAAGTGGCTAACACGGCCATTATCCCAGCTGCAATTGCTTACCAAAACGCTTTAATCGAAAACGTACAAGGATTAAAAGCAATTGGTGTAGACAGCAAAGTTTCTATCGATATCGTTAAAAAATTATCAGAGCATTTAGAAATTGTTAAAACCAATATCGATGCGATGTTAGAAGAACGTAAATTAACCAACAAAATCGAAGATACCCGCGAAAAAGCGATTGCTTACGATGAGAAAGTTAAATCTTACTTCGATATTATCCGTTACCATGCCGATAAATTAGAGCAGATTGTTGACGATAGCGTTTGGCCTTTACCAAAATTCAGAGAATTATTATTCATGAAATAGATTTTAAGCCGTAAGGTTTAAAGTGTAGGGCGTAAGGTTTAACTTTACGCCCTTTTTTGTTGGTTCATTGGCCATTAGTCATTGGTTCATTAGTCATTGCTTTCCTTTAAAAGTAAACTGTCAATGAAAACTGGTTAATCGATTAATTATCAAAATTGGTTGCTGTTATCCTCACCGCAACGTCTTCCTGAACTTGGTTCAGGATCTAATCGAAAAGTGGATTACGTTGACAAAGACATTTTTTTTTGGAAAGCAATACCAGTGCCTGCCGGTTAATCCGGTCCTGCTTTCCTTCCTGCTGTAAAATTTTCTTCAAATTTTAATCCCTCGTTTACAGCATCCATGCAATCAGGTTTATTTCTGATAGGCCTGTGTAAAGAAAAAAAACTACAAAGAACCTTCCTAAGCCCAATTCTATGGTCCTGAAATAAAGTCCTACTATGTGTACACCTCTTTTTTAGGAATAGTTTTGGGCATCATGCTAACTGGCTTTGAAAATCCACAAGCTTTACCGAAGGACGCCGTCAATCCTAAGGGCCAGAGAAATCAAAAAAACAGGTGCAAAATAGTATAAATGGCATTACCAAGCCTTAAACGCAGTGGTTTTGTGTTTATAGACATAATTCAAAGTTTTTTCATGAATTGAACATAAAACGAAGTGCCGCTGTTTTTTTGATGTGTGCAGGATTGTGTAAAAGGCCCATTGCTGGATTGACAAAGCATTTTTTCATACTTTTGATGCCTCAAAAGTTTGATGCCCTGCGGCATAACAGCAAAAAAATAATTAAATATCTGCGTCCACAGGGCAGGAAATAAAGTCGGGAGAGGAAAAGCGGGGCTGCAAGCCGCCATGAAAAACCAACCTTCACTTTCAAAAAACAAAACGCTACCTTTTACAACCTTAAACCTTTGTGCGCTTTGTGCCTTCGTGATAAACAAATTTAGGTGCCCTACCAGGTAAAAAAGCCTTGCCATTTAGCCACAAAAAACCTTAAGTATTTAGCTTTAGTCTTTCCCCTTAAAACCTTATCTTTGCGCCAACATGAGTGATAACAGGTACAATCAACGTGGCGTTTCTGCCTCAAAAGAAGATGTGCACAATGCCATCAAAAACATCGATAAAGGAATTTTCCCTAAAGCATTCTGCAAAATCATCCCCGATATTTTAGGTGGTGATGAGGAATATTGCAATATCATGCATGCAGACGGTGCAGGCACCAAATCTTCTTTAGCTTACGTATACTGGAAAGAAACCGGAGATATCTCCGTTTGGAAAGGTATTGCGCAAGATGCCATCATCATGAATATCGACGATTTAATCTGTGTTGGTGCTACCGATAACATTTTATTATCCTCAACCATTGGAAGGAATAAAAACCTGATCCCGGGAGAAGTGATTGCTGCTGTAATTAACGGTACAGAAGAAATTTTGGCCGATCTGCGCGAACAAGGCATCTCGATTTATTCTACCGGCGGCGAAACTGCCGATGTTGGCGATTTAGTGAGGACCATTATCGTCGATTCTACCGTAACCTGCCGCTTAAAGCGCGAAGATATCATCAGCAACGATAACATTCAACCTGGCGACGTAATTGTGGCACTGGCGTCATCCGGACAAGCCACTTACGAAACCGAATACAACGGTGGTATGGGATCGAACGGATTAACCTCTGCCCGTCACGATGTTTTCGATAAAACAGTAGCTCATAATTACCCTGAAAGTTTCGATCCGGCTGTTCCATTCGATCTGGTTTTCTCTGGAAAGAAACAATTAACAGAAGAAATAGATATTGAAGGATTCGGCAAAACTACTGTGGGTAAATTGGTATTATCCCCTACGCGTACTTATGCACCTGTAATCAAAAAGATTTTAGAAAGCCATCGTAGCCAGATCAATGGAATTGTACACTGCAGCGGTGGTGCGCAAACCAAAGTATTACATTTCATCAATGATGATATCCACGTCATCAAGAATAACTTATTTCCTATCCCTACCCTATTTAAATTGATCCAGGAACAATCGGGTACCGATTGGAAAGAAATGTATAAAGTATTTAACATGGGCCACAGGATGGAATTATATGTTCCTCAGGAGATTGCCGAAAGCATTATCGAAATAGCAACAAGCTTTAATATCGATGCGCAGATTATCGGTCGCGTAGAAAAAGGCGAGCAGAAACAGGTGACCATCGAAAGCGAAAAAGGAACTTTCGTTTATAATTAAGCATTAAGATACAATTTAAAAAGGCTGCTGAAAATTAAATTTCAGCAGCCTTTTATTTATTACCCGCGTTCTACAAATTTATGGAAGGTACTCTCCTCTCCATCTGCTTTTTTATCCTGATACAAAAAATCGAGTTTGTTTTCATCAAAGGTTTTAAAAAAGGTATCCCAATCTATCTCCTTTAAATCTGATGAACTATCGCTATGCTTTGGAAAATGTATCCTTAAAATACCACCTCCGCTGGTTTTTGCTGTATCAGCAACCATCGCCGGTACGCCATTGTGTTGCGCTGCCCAGGCTTTTATTTTAGCATGATCGTGGGTCTGTTTTGAAGTGCTCATTGTTTTTAATATTAGTTTTAAATAAATAGACTAATATTAAAATCATTTTTTGGTTAAAATGGTTTTAGTTATAATAAAAAACATCGCAAAGACAGTCATTAATCTATACTACAGTTGGCTACCATTATATCCTTGTTGACGTATTATTAAGTTTTATCGATACATCATTTAATTTTGCTGATATAAATGTATATTGGATTTAAATAAACTACTCCAAATAGGAATAACGTTATGATCAATGTATATCTTCTGGGTGCAGGCAAACATGCTACAGAGCTTAGCGAATATTTAAACGGCAATAACGACTATCAGTTAGCAGGGTATGTAATAAACTTAGAAAATGCAATTAATCATCCAAATATAGCCAAGCCTGTTATTTCTTTACCATCCTTTTTAGAAAAACATACTGTTGCTTTAAATATTGCATTAATTGGTGCAATAGGCACTTATGAAAGAAAATCTATCATTGAGCTATTAGAAAACAAGGGCTATCAATTCATCAATATCATCCATCAACACAACTACATCAGCCCTTCAATTAAAATCGGTTACGGCAACTGTATTGCGCCAGGCTGTGTAATCAATGCAAATGTGCATATCGGTAACCACTGCATTGTGAATTCAAACTGCAACATCAGTCACGATTGCATACTAGAGAACTACGTGACCATTTCTCCCGGTGTAACCATTGCCGGAAATGTGCATGTTAATGAAGGTGTGTTTATCGGGGCTGGGGCAACAATAATCCCTGGTATAACGATTGGAAAGGGAGCCTATATTGCGGCAGGAGCTTGCGTGACAAAAGATGTTCCACCGCATGTGATGGTTGCGGGTGTACCTGCAAAGGTTAAAAAAGAGGTAGGATAGTATCTGAATAGTTCGAAATCATAAATCGTATTCCCATTCTTTGTAACAAAAAAAGCGCCGATCAGAGACGATCGGCGCTTTAATATTATATAATTTGTTATGTATTAGTTAAAGTTATAACGAACACCAAACTGCATATAATAAGTTGAAGAAATGGTTTGAGAAGTACCAAATGTTTCTCTCGTAATATCACCTTGACTATTGTTAAGTCTGAAAGTAGGTTTAGTTGTATTGCTGATAGAACCAACATTTTGAGGAACCAAAATAGCAGAACTATTAACAAAATTAACATTACCCCATTTACGGTTAAGCAAATTACCAACATTGAAAATATCAACTGTAAACTGGAATGAATTTTTAGTTTTTCCAAAGTTTTTGAAAACTTCTTGCGTTAACCTAAAATCGAACTGATTTCTCCAAGGTGAAGTACCAGCATTGCGTTGGGCGAATTCACCTCTATGTTTGCTCAAATAAGCATCTTGTTGAATATAAGCTTCGAATATATCGGCTTGTTCTTGAGCACTGTAGGCAACTTTATAGTTAGTTGTTCCAGCTGGAATAGCGACAAAAGATGAAGCCGTCATTTCTCCAGCTTTAGGTATATAAATTAAATCATTTCCTGATTGACCATCACGATTAAAATCGGTGCTGTAAGTATATGAGAATCTACCTTGTTGAGTTCCTTCATAGAACAATGAGAACGAAGTCGCTAAATTTCCAAAATATTCTTTTCTATATGAAATATTTGCAATAATACGATCAGGATTTAAATTCTGAGAATAGCTTAAGGTTGGGTTATTTGGATTACCAGCAGTGGCAGGAATTGACCATAAATTTAATAACTGATCACCACCACCATCGCCATAATTGCGTTGATCAGATCGGGTATAAGCGATCATTGCAGCTAAACCACCTTGAAATTGTTTTGTTAATTGTGCAGTAGCCTGCCAGTTATATCCACCTTTAGCATTAGTCATTTGAATAACGTTAAAACCAGAAGAACTGGTCGTAGCAGCAGAAGTTGTAACTGCACCGGCACTTGTTAAAGAAACGTTTTGCCTAGCAAATGCACCTGTTGATGTTGTTGGCAACTGACCACCAGAAGGGAACATTAATCTGGTGTCTCCGTAACCGCTAATATTTAACGCTGTTGGATTAACTAAGTTTATATTCTGAGCAACCGCTACATTTAAATCTCTTCCATAAATACCTTCCAAGGTTCCAACAATACCCCAAGGCAATTTAATATCAAATGCTAAGCTTGATTTCCAGGTCTGTGGAAGTTTCAAGTTAGGAGACATTACGCTAATGCTACTTGGAATTGAAGAACCTGCTGCAGGAGCAGCACTCAATAAATTTGGGGCTATGCTTGGATTAAAAAATGGAGTATTTGCTTGACCTGAATAAGTTTGGGTATATTGTAATAATCC
The DNA here is from genome assembly GCF_058801365.1 of Pedobacter sp. GW822-FHT03F06. Taxonomy (NCBI): domain Bacteria; kingdom Pseudomonadati; phylum Bacteroidota; class Sphingobacteriia; order Sphingobacteriales; family Sphingobacteriaceae; genus Pedobacter; species Pedobacter sp. GW822-FHT03F06. The sequence goes on along the minus strand of NZ_JBXANE010000009.1, from coordinate 45,769 downwards.
AGCGTCACCCGATTGAGAAACAATCCATACAAATGGAATACGACCGGTAAAGATACCTGTACCACCACGTACCTGGAACGAACGGTCTCCGAAAACATTCCAGTTAAAACCAAAACGAGGCGAATAAGAAATTCTATTTTCAGGTAATAAACCGGTATCAACTTTTTGACCTGCGAAAGAAAGACCAGCAACCAATGGATGCGTTCTTACTTCCGATACATCAGGATAAGTAGCTTGTTCAACACGTAAACCGGCAGTTAATTTTAAACGGTCAGATACCGTAAATTCATCTTGTAAGTATGCTGAATACTGGTTAAACTCAAAGCTAGGATAAGCTTGAGAACCATCAGCTGTTAAAGGATAAGTAACAGCATAGTTCGAAGGCTTGGCATTATTTACAAAATCAGCCCAAGAATTAAAGATATAATAACCTGTTCCGAAACGTTGAAAACCATTTTTAGTGGTACTAAATTCTGCTTGTAATCCTAAACTTAAGTTATGTTTTCCTAAAGCAATACTTAAATCATCAGAATAAGTGTATCCCTTAACATCCCGCAAGTTACCATAAGTAAATGGCTCGTAGCCGAAAGAAGTTGCAACTGCAGGACCATCAAGTATATCCACTAAAGGAAATGGGCTGCTATCTGATTTTCTTGGGTCATTTTGATGAGAATAAGTTGCCCTAGCAACATTTGTTACTTTACTTCCGAAAGATGAGGTTAATTCAGCTACAGCAGAATATAAGTTTGCAGCTTGGTAGTAGTTTGAACTTGCAAAAGATAATGCGGTGTTTGCAGTTCTGTTATTTGCTGTAGAGAAAGTTGCTCCAGATCCGGTTGTAGAGTTACTTAAAGGCGAAGGCGATTGACTCTCTACTTGATTATAACGTACACTGAAACGTTGAGATTTTGAGATATTCCAATCTAAACGTGCAAACATTTTCTCGTTATCACTGATATTCGAGTATCCTTGATAAGGACCTGTCTCGTAACCATATTTAGATTGCAAATAAGATGAAACTGTATTTAAGAAAGTTTCAGTAGGTTTTGCAACATAAGATGGTGTTCCTACTCCGCCAAAAGCAAGTTGTGGAGTTGAAGCAATTTTGTTTGTTCCTGGCTGAATAGTGTGTTTCTTCTCATAATTCACAAAGAAGAACAATTTGTCCTTAACAATTGGGCCACCAAAACTAAAGCCATAATTTTTCTCATCAAGCTTTTGAAGCGTACCTAATCTAAATGTTTCACCAATTCTTTTTCCTTGTTGTTCTTCACCACGCATCGTGTAAAATGCATTTCCGGTAAAAGTGTTTGTACCAGACCGGGTAACCGCAGTTACCGAACCTCCAGTAAAACCAGTTTGACGAACATCAAATGGTGTTACATTGATTGAGATTTGCTCCAAGGCATCAATTGAAATTGGAGAACCACCAGCAGGGATGTTCTGACCAATACCAAATTGGTTATTGAAGTTAGCACCATCTACGGTAAAATTGTTCGAACGATAGTTACCACCACCAATTGAAGTTCCGTTTGCCTGTGGCGTTAAACGGGTTAAATCGTTAACACTTCTGCTAATAGTTGGTTGATTTTGGATCTGTTGTTTGCTAATAACAGTAGAAGTTCCATTCCTACTTGAATTCATTATAGAATTGGTGCTTTGACCAATAACTTTAACTTCAGCCAACGTAGAGCTATTATCAGTTAAAACTAGATTTAATAAGTAAGGTTCTCCTAACTTCAAATAAACTTCAGTTTGTTTCTCCGGTCTGTAACCAACAAAACTAACTTCAATGGTATAAGGACCGCCAACCCGCATACCACCGATGGTAAAACGGCCATCGTTGTTTGTAGATACCGAATAAACAGTCCCAGTTGGTGTATGTGTTGCTTTCACACTCGCACCAGGTAAGGCGCCTTTGGCATCCTTAATTGTTCCTGTCATTGATGATGTAGTTACCTGTGCATTGGCACCAATGGCAATACCTACAAATGCAACAATAACCAGTACTAATCTTAAAAGTAAAGATTTCTTCATACTTTGTTTTTTAAATGTTTTTTGTTGTTGAATAATAAATCTAATAGGGATATTATATTATGCCGCAAATGTACCCAATAAAATTTAACACATTTTAACATCTAATGTTAAATAATTATTAAGTCAGGCAAAACTTTTCAACATTTAACACATATTGCAGTGATTATAACTTTCAGTTTATCAATACATTGTTTATAAAACTAAATTTTTAATAATAAAATCAACAGTTGATTATAATTTAAGCAGAAAACCTATGCTAACATTGGTATTTTTCAAATAATACATGTTAACAACATTTTTTAAACCCTAAACATCGCGGTTATTTAACTTTTTACCAGCTTATCAATATATTATTCTGCAAATCCACCTGATTGTAGTTGTCATTTTTAAACAGCATGCTTAAAACAATATTCAATCATTGTAAATTTTCACTGTTATCTCAATATTGAGCTAAGCAATTGACATTTTTTTTTTAGTTTTGAGCGATTGTTGCTGGATGAAGATCTTTTAAATTTTGTAATCCGGATGTGGGGCAGCCCTGATTAAGGAATGAAACCAGACGATTACAGATAATACAAAACAATTAAAACAAATCTCTTTAAAATAGATTAAAAAACAGATGAATTACGACGTTATTGTTTTAGGCAGCGGCCCAGGTGGTTACGTAGCTGCAATCAGAGCTTCTCAGTTGGGACTAAAAGTTGCAATTGTTGAGCGTGAATCATTAGGTGGTATTTGTTTAAACTGGGGCTGTATCCCTACTAAAGCACTTTTAAAAAGTGCTCAGGTTTTCGAATATATTAATCATGCTGCTGATTACGGAATTACTACTGCTGGTGCAACCGCAGATTTTGCTGCTGTGGTAAAACGCAGCCGCGGTGTAGCCGATGGCATGAGTAAAGGCGTTCAATTTTTAATGAAAAAAAATAAAATTGACGTCATCATGGGTACTGGTAAAGTAAAACCAGGAAACAAATTAGAAGTTAAAGGTGCAGATGGCTCTCAACAAGAGCTAAGTGCTAAAAATATCATCATTGCTACAGGTGCCCGTTCAAGAGAATTGCCTAACCTGAAACAAGACGGTAAAAAAATTATCGGCTACCGCCAGGCCATGGTACTTCCTGAATTACCAAAAAGTATGGTAGTAGTAGGTTCTGGTGCTATTGGTGTAGAGTTTGCTTATTTCTATGCTACTATGGGCACAAAAGTAACCATCGTAGAATTTATGGATAATGTTGTTCCGGTTGAAGATGAAGACGTTTCTAAACAATTGTTACGCAGCCTGAAAAAAGTAGGTATCGATGTCATGACATCAGCAAGTGTTGAATCTGTAGATACCAGCGGTGCGGGCTGTAAAGTTTCGGTTAAAACAGCTTCGGGTATGCAAACTATCGAGGCCGACATCGTGCTTTCAGCTGCTGGCATTGTAGCCAACATCGAAAACATCGGCTTAGAAGAAACCGGTATCAAAACGGAGAAAGGCAAAATTGTTACCGACGAATTCTACAATACTTCAGTTAAAGGTTATTATGCAATTGGCGATGTAGTAGGCGGTCAGGCACTTGCCCATGTGGCTTCTGCAGAAGGTATTATCTGTGTAGAAAAAATTGCTGGTCAGCATGCCGAGCCATTAGATTACAACAACATCCCGGGATGTACGTATTGCACCCCTGAAATTGCTTCAGTAGGTTATACCGAAAAAGCAGCTAAAGCAGCTGGTTACGAGTTAAAGATTGGTAAATTTCCATTCTCTGCATCAGGTAAAGCAAGTGCTGCCGGTGCTAAAGATGGTTTCGTAAAATTAATTTTCGATGCTAAATACGGAGAATTATTAGGCGCACACATGATCGGTGCCAACGTTACCGAAATGATCGCCGAAATCGTAGTTGCCCGTAAATTAGAAACTACTGGTCACGAAATGATTAAATCTGTTCACCCTCACCCTACCATGAGCGAAGCCATTATGGAAGCTGCTGCTGATGCATACGGAGAAGTGATACACTTATAAGGTAGAAGGTTTAAAGGTGGAAGGCCTAAGGTGCCACATCGATAAGTAAAACCAATATCATTTACAAAAACCCTTTAGTTAAAGCTGAAGGGTTTTTGTATTTTTAACCAATTCCGGTCTTGATACTAGATACTAACTACTTGATACTTGATACTAATTACTTGATACTACAAAAATGAAACTCCACACCATAAACACAGGCTTATTTAAATTAGATGGTGGCGCTATGTTCGGCGTTGTACCCAAGGCCATCTGGCAAAAAACAAACCCTGCTGATGCGAATAACCTTTGTACCTGGGCCATGCGCTGCCTGTTAATTGAAGAAGGTAATCAATTGATTTTAGTGGATACCGGAATTGGGAACAAACAGGACGAAAAGTTTTTCAGTCATTATTACCTGCATGGGGATGACTCGATGGAAAAATCGTTAGCGCAGTTGGGTTTTAGCACAGCTGATGTTACGGATGTTTTCCTCACACACCTTCATTTTGATCATGTTGGCGGGGCAATAGTAAGAGAAAATGAGAAACTGATACCAGCCTTTAAAAATGCACATTATTGGAGTAATGAAAAACATTGGCAGTGGGCAGTAGCGCCAAATGCGAGGGAAAAAGCTTCTTTCTTAAAAGAAAACATTCTGCCGATCCAGGAAAGCGGACAGCTTAAATTTGTAGCCGAAAAAGAAAATATCGAATGGCAGAAAAATATCAGCATCAGTTTCGCCTATGGCCACACCGATGCCATGATGCTGCCAAAAATCAGTTACAAAAGCAGAACCATTGTATATATGGCCGACCTCTTACCTTCGGTGGGTCACCTTCCCCTGCCCTATGTAATGGCTTATGATATGTTTCCTTTAAAAACCTTGACCGAGAAACAGGCTTTTTTAGAAGAAGCTGTTAATAACAACTATATATTATACCTGGAGCACGATCCCGTTAACGAATGTTGCACCTTACAGCGAACAGAAAAAGGAATCCGTGTGTCCGAAACTTTTAACCTAAGTGATATTTAGATGATCAGACCAGCTATGCCCTCAGATACAGAAGAAGTTGTACCACTGATTATTCAGGCGATGGGCAAGCTGGCCAAGAAATTAACCAATTTAGAAGACGATGAAATAATTAACCGGATCTTTAAACATTTTTTCCAACAAAAGAACAACCAATACAGTTACGAAAATACCCTGGTTTTTGAAGATGAAGGCAAAATCCTGGGATCTTTAAATGCTTATGATGGCGGAGAACTCCTAAAGCTTCGCCTGCCATTTTTAGCATACCTGGCTGAGCATCACCAGGCCAATAATACCGGTCAGGGCACCGAGACTCAAAGCGGTGAATTCTACCTCGATACCATTAGTGTTAATCCGAATGCCCAGGGAAAGGGAATAGGAAAACAGCTCATTAAAGCAGGTATAGATTGGGCCAAACAACTTGGCCACCATACTGTAGGTTTGTTGGTAGAACAAAACAATGATCGTGCGTTAAAACTTTACCAAAACATGGGCTTTGTTATTCAAAATGAAAAACAGTTTATAGGCGGACTCTACCATCATATGGTCTTTAAGTTCAAATAATCCCCTCCCCATATAGCTTTTGAGCCGCTAAATGCTCCACGCCCAGCACGCTTCAAATTTATTTTCGTTTTTATTTGTATTTAATCTAAATAATGCCAATTTTTGTAACCGATGGAAAAAGCGTGTATCGATATTAATGAACTGGTTAACGTATTCTCAAATACCCATGGTTCTATTTATCAATCAGATAAATTAAACTGCTTTTATGTAGATTTTGGTGGCAAATTTGCACGCTTTAATTGCCTGTCGCTTCAAAAATTAAAAAAGGTTGTAGAAGATATTGATATTGAAGCACTCCTTTTAAATACCAACAAAGCCGATTTCGAACTGGTTACCTTTAATGGCTGCGAACACATCTATTTATTAAGTGCTTTAGAAATTATCGCTTTAAAAGATTTGTTGCAGGGTACTTTTACCATGTTCAAACTAAATCACCTTATCAGCGACTGCCTTTACAGACTGGTTTATTAGTCGTTAGTTCAGTGGCTCATTAGTAATTAGTTTATTGGTAGTTCAGGGTGGTTAATTGCTTAAACCGCTTAACAGATAGTGATTCGATGGCTCATAGCCATATTGCACACAAACCTCACTTAAACCTTAATTTTCTTAACTTCTTAATGGTAAGCATAATTGGTTAATTGTAGCAATTGCTTAAACTGCTTATTCACTTATATCAAACTATCAACTGAAAACTGCCAACTGAAAACTGTATCGTTTAACTACATCCATTTTTCGTTCAATCCATTCGGTGCGTCATACTGAACCCAATAGCTATCGGGTTACTTCAGTATCTATTATATCGGAAAAATCCTGAGATAAACTACCATTGACAGATTCTTATAGAAGAATCGTCATTGCGAGGAGGAACGACGAAGCAATCTTTCATGCCGGTGATCCTGTTACAAAGATTGCTTCGTCGGCAAAAAAGCCTTCTCGCAATGACGATAATCTGAGGAGATTTATTTCCTTGAAATTCACTGATAGCTGAAAACTGTCAACTCCTATCGCTATTGATACATTAGTTATCCAATATCGCTCATTTGCAATTTTTCTATTTCGCTATTGGTCATTGTTTCATTAGTTATTAATTATTGGCAATGAACCTCCCTTTATCCTTCTGATCCTCAAGCACTATCCGTTTCGCGTTATTCTGCTATCCATTCCCATCCCCGCCCCTTATTTAAACTGATTACAAATAACTAATTATCAGCAATTTAGACTAATTTCATATAGCAAATAAATCACACAATATACTTAATTTGATGTTACCTTTGTATCATTAGTTAAGCAAAGAAAATTATGAAAGACTTAATGCGCATTAAATGTTTAATATCACAGGATATCGAAACATTATTAAATCAGCAGATCAAAAAAGAAGCTCACTCTTCATCACTATATTTATCAATGTCATCTTGGTGCGACCAAAATGGATTCGACTTTTCAGCAGATTATTTCTTAAAGCAATCTGAAGAAGAAAGAGTACACCAGCTTAAATTGTTCAAATATGTTTTAGATATGGGCGGAAACGCAATATCTCCGGAAGTTTCTGGTATTAAAACCGAATTTGCCGGATTTAGGGAAGTTTTCGAAGATGCTTTAGAAGCAGAGATTGCCATTACCCAAAGTTTTAAAAACCTGGCGGCTAAATGCCACAAAGAGCAGGATTTTGTAACCATGGAATTCTTAAACTGGTTCCTGAAAGAGCAACGCGAAGAAGAATACAAAGCACGCAGGGCATTAGAATTGTTCGAAGTGATTGGCGAAGAAGGTACAGGAAGATGGGAAATTGATAAACACGTGAACAAAATCACCTATTCAGAAGAATAACAATAACAAAACATATATTGAAAGCTATCCTAAAAAGGGTAGCTTTTTTTATGCACTTAGAATTCCTATGAGGGGTCGTCATTGAGAGGAGGAACGACGAAGCAATCTTACAACGATCGCTACAATCCATAGTCGTAAGATTGCTTCGTCGGCTGAAAAGGCCTCCTCGCAATGACGACTTTTCTTTGAGAACGCTCCTTTCCGACATACTTTATCCTATGGTTACTGAACTGTAATGACATCAAAAAAGAAAAGCCCCGTTTACCGGAGCTTTTTTTGGTTTAGGATGTTTGGTTTATGTTGATTATGAATAAGTCTTGATGCTTTTGTAAAAAAAGCGCCGTTACCAGCGCTTTTTTTAAACCAAATATATAATAATAATTAACGAGCATTACAAAAGTACAAACTTTATTCATATTAGCAAGTATTTTTATTAAAAATTTTAAATATTTTAATAAAAAAATACATAAAACACTAAAATACAGACATAAAAAATAAACTAAATAGATATAAATCATATAAAAATTAATTTTTAACACAAAAAAACTAGTTTTTTCCTTTCAAAATCATAATTTAAGGAAATATTTAAGCAAAATGATAGAAGATTTTATAAAAAATTACTTAAATCATCCCAAAACATATGATGAAATGTTCCTAAATGGCGATCATTACCGAGATCATTATTCGAACTTCATCAATAATTTCTCTAAAGAATCGCTCGAGAACCTGAACAAAAAAGAAGAACTGGCTAAAAAGCTGTTCATGAGCCAGGGCATTACCTTTACGGTATATGATAGTGGCGAAGGCATCGAAAAAATCTTTCCTTTTGATATTATTCCAAGAATTATTACCTCAACAGAGTGGAGTTTTATAGAAAAAGGAATAAAACAACGCTTAAAAGCGCTGAATCTTTTCTTAAATGACATTTATAGCAATCAATTTATCTTAAAAGACCAGATTGTACCGATAAACGTAATTTATTCTTGTCCGCATTTTTTAAGAGAGATGCACAATGTAAACGTATTACACGATATTTATATCCATATTGCCGGAATAGACTTAATAAGAGATCATGACGGAACATTTTATGTACTTGAAGACAACCTGCGCACACCTTCGGGCGTAAGCTATATGCTCGAGAACAGGGAAATCACCAAAAGATTATTCCCCGACCTTATTCCGCAATGCGGCGTAAGAAGTGTAACCGAATACCCTGCCATATTGTATAAAAATTTAATGAGCCTCTCTCCCAGAGCTGTTTCGAACCCAACAATTGTACTGTTAAGCCCGGGTATGTATAATTCTGCCTATTACGAACACACTACCCTGGCCCGCTTAATGGGGGTAGAACTGGTAGAAGGGCGTGATCTGGTGGTTAAAAACCAAAAGGTATTTATGAAAACCACCACTGGCCTACAACAGGTTGATGTGATTTATCGCCGTGTAGATGACGACTATCTTGATCCGCTGGTTTTTAATCCGAACAGCGTACTGGGCGTTGCAGGCCTAATGGGCGCCTATCGCAAAGGCAATGTAGCCATTATTAACGCAATAGGCAATGGCGTAGCCGACGACAAAGCCGTTTATACTTATGTACCAGACATGATCAGGTACTACCTGAACGAAGAACCCATACTCAAGAATGTACCCACCTACCAACTCAGTAATAAAGACGAGCTCGATTATGTTTTTGCAAACATCAATACCATGGTCATAAAAAAAACCAATGGAAGTGGTGGATATGGCATGTTAATGGGGCATGCTGCCAGCGAGCAGGAAACTAACGAATACAAAATCGAAGTACTGAAAGATCCCCGCAATTTTATTGCCCAACCTACCATAAGCCTGTCTTCAGCCCCGTGTTTTATCAACGGAAAACTGGCGCCACGCAGAATCGATCTTCGCCCTTTCGCCTTAAACGGACCGGATGGCATTTCAATTGTGCCGGGCGGCTTAACCAGGGTAGCCTTAAAAGAAGGTTCGCTGGTCGTAAACAGTTCGCAGGGCGGCGGCAGTAAAGATACATGGGTTTTAACTTCTTAGAATACAGAATATGTTAAGTAGAGTTGCATCAAGCTTATATTGGCTAAGCAGATATGTTGAGCGCAGCGATGGTATGCTGCGCATGTTAAAAACAAATTATGCTTCCTCACAAGATACCATACAGGAATTTACCTGGAAGCCCGTCATAAGGATTTTTTCGTCAGATGACGAAAATGAATTATTGAATATCCAGCACGATAGCCGGGCGGTGATAGAATACCTCTTGTTAAACCGAGAGAATCAAAATTCTATTTTAAACATCGTTACCCTGGCCCGGGAAAATGCACGGAGCGTTCAGGAACATATCCCTAAAGATTTATGGCAGTGTTTAAACGAATATTACCATGCGGTAAAAGACGAGAAATTATTGTGGTACGTACAGAAGGATGATCCTGTTACCGCCCTGGATGTTTTGATTAAACAGGTAATGTTATATAACGGAACTGCCGACAGTGTGATGGAGCGTGGCGAAAGCAGAAGTTTTATGAATATTGGCAAACACCTGGAGAGAAGCATACAGTCAGTCGATATTCTCGATATTAAATTCAGCTCGATAAGCAGCAATCCGGATCTGCTTACGGATATATCCTACTGGAAACATTTATTGCTATCATTAGGTGGTTATGAGCTATACCTAAAAACTTACAGGCAAGGTTTCGACGCAAAAAACATCATCGAATTAGTGATGCTCAACAATGATTTTCCAAGGTCGGCACTGTATGCGATGCATAATATCGAAAGGTATTTTAACCGGTTAAAGAGCGAAAGCAATATCGAACATTATAACAACTTATCTTTTAAAATAGGGCGTTTAAAAAGCATGATCACCTATAGCTCGGTAAATACCATGAACGAAGAGCAGCTGCATCATTACCTTACAGAGATCAGAGCTGAACTTTTCGGCATCGGAAACCTGCTGAATGAATATTATTTCGCAAATTCATAAATAGTTTTTTAACCACAGATACTATTCTTTTATTGATTTATGATCTGTGTTTATCTTTTTTTATCTGTGGTAACCTATAATAATAAAAACCAATATGCCAATTTTCAAAATCAAACATATCACCAATTACAAATACGAATTGCCTGTTCGGGACAGTGCAAATCAGATTATATTATTTCCGATCAAGGATGATTTTCAAAAGGTGGTTAAACACGACCTGAATATCTCCGGAAGCCCGGAAATTGAAATCTTTATCGATTATTATGGCAATGAAGTAGGCACATTTACTCAAAATGAGCCACATACCCAGCTGAAAATTTTTTCTAAAGTGAGTGTAGAAACCTTCCCGAAGCCATTGCCGCAAGACGATATGTTTAGCAGCGAGCAATGGAACAGTTTGAGCGCACTAAAATTCGAAGTGCCATATATCGATTACTTACGACAAGAAAGTTTCGAGGGCATTAGCCAACTGAAAGAAACAGCACTGAAGATTAAAGATACTGAAGATACACCCTATCAAACCGCGATAAAATACTGTGCCGATGTTTTCAATAATTTCGAATACATTAAAGGGGTAACAGCAGTTGACACCACCATAGATGAAATTTTAAAACTTAGGGCAGGTGTTTGTCAGGATTTTGCCCATGTATTAACGGCCATGTTGCGTTTAACCGGGATTCCTGCCAGATATGTGAGCGGTTATATCTGCCCAAATAGAGATGGTATGCGGGGTGAAGGCGCCACGCACGCCTGGGCCGAGGCCTATTTACCAGAATATGGCTGGCTGGGTTTAGACCCCACCAATAACTGCATTGCTAATGAAAACCATGTGCGCCTGGCAGTAGGCCGAAATTTTGCCGATTGCTCACCAGTAAAAGGGGTTTACAAAGGTGGTTTCGAACATATTATGGAAGTTAACGTATCAGTAGGTTATAATGATGAAGACTTTAATGATCACGAAACTTATTTTCAGCCAAAAGAAGTGAATTACACTAAACCATCCGGAACAATAACCACCGCAAGAACACAAAACAGCTATCAGCAATATATGGAAGCGATGCAGCAGCAACAACAGTAGGCAGTTTTCAGTTTGCAGTTAACGGTTCAATTGCCTCATGCTAAAAAACTAAAAACTGTATACCGAAAACTGCCAACTGATACGTTTTTTTTTCTAAATTTGCGCCTTTTACAAATAACAATATGATTAAGAGACAGCAAATTAAAGATTTATTAAAGTCGACAGCATTTGACACAGAGGTAACGGTTATGGGATGGGTTAGAACTTTCCGTAATAATCAGTTTATTGCATTAAATGACGGGTCTTGCATGAGCAATATCCAGGTGGTGATCGATTTTAATAATTTACCTGATGAGCTGTTAAAAAGAATCACTACCGGTGCGGCCATTTCTGCAACAGGTAAGCTGATCGAATCTTTAGGTAAAGGTCAAACTGTTGAGATTAAGGCAACAACTGTAGAAATTTTGGGTGATAGCGATCCTGAAAAATTCCCATTGCAACCAAAAAAACACAGTTTAGAGTTTTTGCGCGAAATTGCACACCTGCGTTTCCGTACCAATACTTTTAATGCCGTTTTTAAAGTACGTCATGCTTTGGCCTTTGCCATTCACCAATTCTACAACGAACGTGGTTTTGTGTACATGCACACACCTGTAATTACCGCAAGTGATGCAGAAGGTGCCGGCGAAATGTTTAAGGTAACCACTTTAGATTTCGACAATACACCACGTACAGATGATGGCAAGGTAGATTTCTCGCAGGATTTCTTTGCCCGAGCAACCAACTTAACCGTATCTGGTCAGTTGGAAGGTGAGTTAGCGGCAATGGCTTTCGGACAGATTTATACTTTCGGACCTACGTTTAGGGCAGAAAACTCGAATACCACACGCCACCTGGCAGAGTTTTGGATGATTGAGCCAGAAGTTGCCTTTGCCGATTTAGAAGATAACATGCAGCTTGCAGAAGATATGATGAAGTATGTGATTAAATATGCTTTAGACAACTGCAAAGATGAATTAGAATTCTTAAACACCCGTTTGGCCGAAGAGGATAAACAAAAACCACAGAACGAGCGCAGCGAATTTAGCTTGTTAGAAAAACTCGATTTCTGTTTAGCCAACGAGTTTGAACGTTTAACTTATACGGAGGCGATCAGGATTTTAAAATCTTCTAAACCAAACCAGAAGAAACAATTTAAATACCTGATTGATGAATGGGGTGCCGATTTACAAAGTGAGCACGAACGTTACCTGGTAGAAAAACACTTTAAAAAACCGGTAATCTTAACAGATTACCCTGCCGATATTAAATCGTTCTACATGCGCCAGAATGAGCCAGATGCCGAAGGCAGACAAACTGTTGCAGCGATGGACATTTTATTCCCGGGCATTGGCGAAATGATTGGCGGATCGCAGCGTGAGGAACGTTTAGACCGTTTAACTAAACGCATGGAAGATTTAAACATTCCACAGGAAGAACTTTGGTGGTATTTAGATACCCGCCGCTTTGGATCAGCTCCGCACTCGGGTTTTGGTTTAGGTTTCGAACGTTTAGTATTGTTCGTAACCGGAATGACCAACATCCGCGATGTAATTGCTTTCCCAAGGTTCCCGAAAAACGCAGAATTTTAACAGGATTTAGGGTTTAGGGTTTAGGGTTTAGGGTTTAGGGTTTAGGGAAAACAAATAACCCATTATCAAAGGAGTCAGGTTTTAAAACTTGACTCCTTTTTTTATCTATAAAATTATTTCGATTTGCAATGCGAGGGAACAGGTCCATCATACTGAACTTGTTTCAGGGCATTTCGTCATACTGAACTTGTTTCAGTATCTATCCCGCTATTTTTGTTATTAAGACCCTGAGCTAAACTCAGGGTGACGATCGAGAGAGCGGGTCCGTCATACTGAACTTGTTTCAGGGCATTTCGTCATACTGAACTTGTTTCAGTATCTATCCCGCTATTTTCGTTATTAAGACCCTGAGCTAAACTCAGGGTGACGATCGAGAGAGCGGGTCCGTCATACTGAACTTGTTTCAGTATCTATCATGCTATATTGCACATTCATAATCTCCCTATTTCTGGCCACCTAAACCTGATTGACGCGGATGCCGATTTTTCATCGGCAGAAGCAAAAAGCAGGACTGAACAAACCTAAACACCACTGCCCATGCTTTCCAAAAAAACTAATGAGTTTTGCCATATGCTAGACTTATGAAGTTCTGCCTACGCTCGGTCCCTTTTTAAACTTCGGAAGTCATCCGCAAATTTATCGTCCATCATCATGCATACTATCTCCATACGGATTGGCATGTGCATAATCTACCGCCGAAACCTTATAATCGGTTGGGGCAAAACTGGCCGAAGTGCTCAGCGCCATACCCAGCTCGTAACGTGTTGGGTAAGGTGTTTTTAACAAACTGCCTGCAGGGATATACGGAAAACTCTCTAAATAACTCTGCATTACACTCGGACTCACCCGCCTATTGATATATGCCCTGCTTAACTGATGCGTTTCTCTTAAACCCGCAGCCCCCAATAACTCTACCGCACTAGCCACAGTTAAGTTATGGAAGTTTTTAACACGAACGGTTTTATCTTCTACCACAAGGCCTTTCATTAAACTCTGATCTTGTGTAGCAACACCTGTTGGACAGGTATTGCTGTTACATTCTAAAGCCTGAATACAGCCCAAAGCGAACATCATTCCGCGGGCAGCATTACACATATCGGCACCAAGGGCAATATTTTTAACCAGATCGAAACCTGTTGCCACTTTACCCGAGGCGATAATTTTAATGTGTTTTTTCAGATCAAAACCATTCAAAACATCGTATACAAAAGCTACACCTTCGCGCAAAGGCATACCTACCGAATTCGAAAATTCCTGTGGGGCAGCACCTGTTCCGCCTTCGCCACCATCAACGGTAATAAAATCAGGATAAATACCGGTTTCTACCATGGCTTTACAAATGGCGTAAAATTCGCTTTTACGACCGATACAAAGTTTAAATCCTACGGGTTTACCTTCCGATAAATCGCGAAGTTTCTTCACAAATTCCAATAAACCGATCGGCGTATTAAATGCCGAGTGTGCAGGTGGCGACAATACATCTTTACCTTCGGGCACTAAACGGATCCTGGCTACCTCTGGCGTTACCTTTTTGGCGGGCAACATGCCACCGTGACCAGGTTTAGCGCCCTGAGAAAGTTTAATCTCGATCATTTTTACCTGGTCTGTTTTTGCCCTTTCGGCGTAAGCATCGTAATTAAAGGTACCGTCGGCATTGCGGCAACCGAAATAACCGGTACCAATCTGCCAGATTAAATCGCCACCTGGCTGACGGTGATAATCGCTGATTCCACCTTCGCCGGTATTGTGTGCAAAATTGCCCATTTTAGCGCCACCGTTTAAAGCCAGAATGGCATTCTGACTTAAGGAGCCAAAACTCATGGCCGATATATTATAAATACTCGCAGAGTAAGGTTTCTTGCAATCCGGGCCACCAACCATAACACGCGGATCTAAATTTAATTCGTGGTGAGAAATGGCTGCAATACTATGGCTTAACCATTCGTAACCGTTATCGTAAACATTTAACTGCGTTCCGAATGGAATGGTATCGTTATCTTTTTTAGCGCGTTGATAGATTAATGAGCGGTTTAGCCTGCTATAAGGTGTACCGTTTGTATCGCTCTCTACAAAATACTGGTAAACTTTCGGCCTCAGTTCTTCCATAAAATACCTTAAACGGCCAAAAACCGGGTAGTTCCTTACAATACTATGCTTGGGCTGATATAAATCGTAAATACCAAGGATTACAAAAGGACCGGTGAAGATGAATGTCCACCATAAAAAAGGATGGTAAAGGCCCAGCATAATGGTTAAGGCAATTAAAAATGCTGCAATTGCGACAAAAGCTTTTCTCATGTTGTTATTGTTAAGTATGATACCTGCACTGTAGGAGGATAATTTTGTTATCTTCTACTTTGTAAACAAGTCTATGTTCTAAATTAATCCTCCTCGACCACCATCCAGAATATTGATGTTTTAGTGGTTCAGGTTTTCCGGTACCTTCAAAAGGTGTGCGTTCGATTTCTTTTATCAAAGCATTTATTTTCTTCAGAACCGATTTATCAACCGATTGCCAATAGAGATAATCCTCCCATGCACCACCGAGAAACAATTTAATCATTATCGATTAAGTCTTGCTCCTTGGCCAAACCATTCTCATAATCTTTTAGTCCCTGCTCAAGTCTGATTGCATTTTTTGGGCTTTTTAACAAATAAAAAGTTTCCTGCATACTGTCATAATCTGCTTTAGATAGCACAACAACATCTTCTCCTTTTGCCCGGGTAACAAATAAGGGGGTATGGTTCGTAAAAACCTTATCTAAATAAGACTTTAAACTTTGCCTGAATGAGGTATAATTTGTGATTTCCATGTTACTGTTAATAATCTTCAAAATTAAAGATAATAAAAAAACTGTACAATTATTTGTACATATTTAGAATGTTTATGATTAATGTTATTTAAACAACAAACGTATTAATTTGTTATTTTTACGCTATGCTTATTAAGATCTATCCAGAAAACCCAAACGAAAGAGCCATTGAACAAGTTGTTGAAGTGTTGAAGAAAGGTGGTTTAATTATCTATCCAACCGATACCATTTATGGTTTGGGCTGCGACATTACCAATCCGAAAGCCATCGAAAAAATTTGCAGAATACGCGGCATCAAACCCGAAAAGGCCAATTTCTCTTTCATCTGTCACGATTTAAAGCATATTTCCGATTACATTAAACCGATTGACAATACCACGTTCAGGGTGTTAAAAAAAGCACTACCGGGTCCTTTTACCTTTATTTTTAATGCCAATAACAATGTACCTAAATTACTAAGTTCCAATAAAAAAACGGTGGGTATCCGTGTGCCCGATAACAACATTGCCCGTTGTATTGTAAAAGAACTGGGTAATCCTATCCTGTCTACTTCGATAAAGGATGACGATGATGTAATCGAATATTCTACCGACCCGGAATTGATCCACGAAAAATATGAAGACCTGGTTGATCTGGTCATTGATGGCGGCTTTGGCGACAATGAAGCCTCTACCGTAATCGATTGTACAACAGGCGAGTTCGAAGTGATCCGTGAGGGTAAAGGAAATATTGAGGAGTATTTGTAGCGACCGGTCAAAACCTCCCCCAACCCCTCCTGAAGGAGGGGAGTTCCCCTCACAGTTTCAAAAGGATCAATCTAGGGATACCTAGAACATGCCCCATAAACCCCTATCCGCCTATCGGCACCTTTCCCCTGAAAGGGAAAGGGCTAAAAAACAAATTACTGCACCCTGCAATACGCTCCATGCGATCTGTACCATGCTATCCGGCCTGGCAGATTTTCGCAGGAAAAAGCACGGAAATCTGTGCTCTTCCCTCCGTTCCCCACAGCCCAAGGCAGGATCAAGCGGGTGCGATGGAGTAAGCCAAGGCAAGAGCCTCGATACTGCCGCAATTAAGATTTCCGTAGGTTTTTACAAGAATTGCGCAGCAATCTTTTATACCTATAAAAACAATATAATCACATAAAAAACGGATGCGAGCCTTGATTTTTTGTTACTTTTTCATCAAGGAAAAAGTAAAAGCCCTTCGGTGGCTAACCGAGGCAAGCATAAGCCTGGGGCAAGACCTACAATTGTCATTCTGAACGCAGTGAAGAATCTGTCGGCAAAAGATCCTTCGTGCCTCAGGATGACAGAAAATTATTAGAAGCAAAAACGATGGAGTAACCGCCGTATCAATCGCAGATAACCCATAGTAGGAAGATTGCTTCCTCGGCTGCAAAAGCCTCATCGCAATGACGGATTTATTGTTGTAGTAGAATGATCACCGTATTATAGCCAGCGCCTTAAACCCCTATACGCCTATCGGCACCTTTCCCCTGAAAGGGAAAGGACTAAAAAACAAATTACTGCACCCTGCAATACGCTCCATGCGATCTGCTCACTGCTATCCGGCCTAGGAAATGATGGAGGGAGATCCTTCGACTACGCTCAGGACGTTAAAGCTTTTGCACCTCCTTTCAACCTACCACTATCCAGAGGCAGCACGCCCTCCCCGATTTTTCATCGGGGGCTTGTGCTGGCAACTAAAAAAGCTTTAACGAATTTATCCGACATCAGTTCCAAGCCTTTCAGTTATGCCTTGTTTGTTGTTGTTTTTTTAAGGCAGGCATGCTTTCGCTGCGCTCAGGTTTGTTTCTTTTGGGCCAAGCCAAAAGAAAGAGCCCCTTCGGCGGCGGCGAGCCGAGGCAAGCCCGAGCCTAAGGCAAGCCCGAGCCTAAGGCAAAGAATAGCGACCGCTTTAAGGTTCCCGTCTGCGCGGGAATGACGACCGTATTATAGCGGTGAGCCGAGGCAAGCCCGAGCCTAAGACAAAGAATAGCGACCGCTTTAAGGTTCCCGCCTGTGCGGGAATGACGAAATGTGTTTATGGAAAGCACAAAGATCTCTAAACTACGGTCAAGATGACGCCCCAGCTCTCCTCCTCGCCTAAAATTTATCAACATCCAACCTAAATACCAAAGAAATATATAAATTTATATTTTAATGCCGTACTCCACAAGCTTTTAACAAAACAAACAACTAAAATTAACCTCATTCTAATACTGAATTAATATTCTACGCTTATTTTCGTAACCTAATCATTCTATATGGCGCTACAATTACTCCAATAAAGCTTTCTTGCTAAAAAAATCGTTGTCAGCAAATGATTTTCGCACAATTGCTATAGGCATTTCCCTTTAGTAATGATGGTTTGCGCTGAATGATCAAAAATCTTCTAATTACAATCCTTATTATTCTGTATGGCAAAACGCTACTCCTAATCATTCCAATCTTCGCGGGACCGTTCCCGAAAAATAAAGCAATTATGCTTAATCCGCTCCGCTAACTTATTCAAAAAGATTAATTCATCATTTCATATCCCTAAAAAACTTATATGAAAAAACTTTTACTACTATGTTCTACAATGCTTTTGGCAACTTCGTTGTTTGCCCAAAGTTTTAACGGAACCTACAATTTCGGTAGCGTTTCTACCACTACCGGTAAAACGGACCCTACCCCGGTTCCAACTGCAACCGGAGTTACTTTTGGTTCTTTTACGGCTAACGGGGCTGTTTCTGCAAACCCTAACGCAGGAGGAAGGTTTTCTTTCACCAGTCAGCCTACAGGGGCAACCAATGCCAGTGATGTTTTTACCGGCACAATAGATTTAACCAAGTATTACGAAGTAACCATTACACCTGTTGCAGGTTACACCTTAAACATTACGGGGATTAAATTCACCCTGCAACGTTCAGGAACAGGAATCAGGCAATACAGTGTACGATCGAGTAAAGACAGCTATGCGGCTAACTTACAAGCCACTGTATCGCCCGCCAATACAGATCTTCAGGTTGTATCAGGAAACATATTTCAGGTCCTGGATGCGGCAACAACTGCCGAGGTTGGCAGTACCATTACCTTAACAGGCTTTACCAGCATTTCTACAGCAACTACTTTCCGTTTTTATGGTTACAATGCCGAAGCTGCCGGAGGTACGTTTAGTATAGATGATGTCGTTATTTCCGGATCTGCAGTTTCTGGTACCGACAATACCCCTCCTGTAAATACAGCCTCATACCCAAAAACATCAAATATTACCTCAACCTCTTTTAGCCTTACCCATAATATCGATGAGCCGGGTAAAACTTATTACGTTGTTACCGCATCAGGCAGCCCAACACCAACACCGGCACAGGTAAAAGCTGGATTAAACGGAAGTGGTACCGCAGCAATTAAATCTGGCGCTTTGACCAATGCAGCTAATACAGATGTTAGTACATCCATTACCGGATTAACTGCAACTACAAATTATGCTGTGTACGTGGTGGCAGAAGATGGTGCCAGCACGCCTAATTTACAAACTTCAGTTACACTCCTAAATGTAACAACACTGGGTTTGGCAGATGTTACCCCACCGGTAACGGCAGCCACTTTCCCCAAAACCACAACGGTTACCACTACCTCAGTCGATTTTATAAACAACATTAACGAAGCCGGTACCACTTATTATGTTTTGGCCCTTTCGGGAGGTACTTCGCCAACACCTGCACAGGTGAAAGCTGCTCAGGATGGAACCGGATCTGCAGCTTTAAAATCGGGATCATTTGCCAACACGGCTAACACCGATGCCAGTGCATCCATTACAGGTTTAACAATCGGTACTGGTTATACCTTATATGTAGTGGCACAAGATGCCGCTGGCAATTTACAAACTACAGTTGCCGCGGTAGATGCCACCACTGCTAATCCTCCTCTGGTAAGCGCACCCGTAATCATCAGTCAATATTACGAAGGCACTTCTGTAAACAAATGGATCGAACTAACCAACCTGAGCAACGCTCCGATCAATACTGCATCACCACAGTTAAAATTGGCTTTATACAATATTTCGGGCGATGCAGGTAACATCAACATCACTGGCACACCTTCGCAAACGGTAAATTTAAACTTTACCATTCCGGCTCATGGCTCCGTACTTTTGGGCAATACGGGCAACAGCAATACCGAAGTACCCTACCTAAGTACTTCCAGTGCCATATTAAACAGCAATACCGTAATCAACTTTAACGGTAACGATGGTGTGGCACTTTTAGATGCCAATAACAACATTATAGATGCTTTCGGTCAGGGAGTTAACGCCAAAGATGTTTCTTATGTAAGAAGTTTGAATGTAACCGCACCTAGTCCTACTTACGTAGACGACGATTGGACCAGAACACCACTGGCTACCGTTCAAAATGCCATTGATGACGACGATGCCAATAGATTGGGTGTACATTTCCCACCTAACTTACCTGCCTGCGCCGCGCCAACCAGTCCGGCAACAGCATTAACCTTCAGTGCCGTAACTACAGGCAGTATCACCGCTGCTTTCACTAAATCGGCCGATGCCAACGAATACCTGATCATCAGAAGTTTAAATGCCACTTTGAGTGCGCTTCCGGTTGATGGTACTGCTTATGCCATTGGTTCTGCTTTTGGTGGGGGTACGGTAATTAACAAAATTGTAAACAATACCTTTACCGATAACAATCTAAACAGTTCTACTACTTACAACTATTTTATTGTTCCGTTAAACAACCTTTCTTGTACCGGCGGACCGAAATATTTAACCACCAATATTTTAACCGCAGCACAAAGCACTAAAACCTTATTGCCCTGTGCCACCCCAACGGCACAGCCTACAGGTTTTACCATTACTTCTGCAAACTATAACTTTATCCAGGCTTCTTTTACAGCCGCCAGCGCAGCTGATGAATACCTGGTGGTGATGAGTACCAGCAGCACCTTAACCGCAGCACCGGTAAACCAAACGGTTTATAATGTAGGCGATGCTTTAGGTGGTGGTATTGTAGTGAAAAGAGGAACGGGCACTTCATTTATCAGAAATGGTTTAACCCAGAACACCAATTATTACTTTTTCACTTATGCGGTAAATAGTGCCTGCAGCGGTGGCCCTTTATATTTAACCGCACAGCCCCTTTTAGGAAACTTTAAAACCGGTATCCTCGATGTAAACAAACTCAACTTCTATTATGGTAACTTACACAGTCACAGCAGTTATTCTGATGGAAATAAAGACGATTTAACCAAAAAACCAGAAGATGATTATGCTTTTGCCAAAACGGCGATGAACCTCGATTTCCTTGGAATATCAGAGCATAACCATACACAGGCCGGCATGTCATTGGCCAACTGGCAACCGGGTATCATTGCTGCCAAAAATGCAACCACTTCAACTTTCGTTGCTTTGCACGGTATGGAATGGGGTGTAATCAGTGGCGGCGGACACGTAATTGTGTATGGTATCGATTCACTGATCGGCTGGGAGCCCGGCGAAAACCAGATTTATGTACCTAAAAGTACTTATACCGGGCCAGCGGGTTTATTCAGGATCATTAACCGCCATGGTTTAAATGCCGTAGCTACTTTGGCTCACCCTAATACTACCGATTTTAACAACATCTCGGCTACTTATGATTTAAGCGCCGATAGCGCCATTGTAGGTGCGGCACTAGAAAGTGGTCCTGCGTTTTCAACCAATGTTACCTATTCCGATCCCGCCAGCTCAATGAGTTATTTAAGCTATTATAACCGCATGCTGGCTAAGGGTTATCACCTTGGTGCAAGTATCGATCATGATAACCACAATTTAACCTTTGGTAAGCACACCCGTGCCAGGTTAGTGGTATTGGCTCCCGCCCTTACCGAGAACGATTTATTGGATGCCATTAAAAAGATGCGTTTTTATGCATCACAAGATTCGGCAGCCAAAGTGGTTTTCACCATCAACAAACAACCGGTAGGCAGTGTATTTAAAACAGCCGGTGCGCCACAGATCTCGGTGAGTTCGATTACCACAAGTCCGGTAACCAGCATTAAAATTTTATACGGAACACCTGGAAGCGGTACCAACCCGGTAGAATTAACCACCAGTCCAACCGCAAGTTTAACCTATACCGATAATGCACTGGCCAACCTGGCCACAGGCTATTATTATGCTGATATTGTAGAAGCAGACGGAAGCCGGATCATCACCTCGCCCATCTGGTACACCAGGGATGATGCTACCGTTAAAAAAGACCAGAATATTACCTTTGCGCCTACAAGAACTGCTACTTACGGCGATCCTGATTTAGTTGCAGGAGCCACCAGCGATAATACCGCCATCAACATTACTTATACCAGTAGCGATACCAATATTGCCACCATTAGCAATAATGATATCCACATTGTAAAAGCAGGAACCGTAACCATTACGGCCAATCAACCGGGCGATACTTTCTTTAACCCGGCAATTGCCAAACAACAGGTATTAACCATTGCACCTAAAGCCATTACGGTAACCGCAGATGCCAAAACCAAGCTAGAAGGAACAGCTGATCCTGCATTTACCTACGTTTCCAGTCCTGCATTAATTGGTACCGATGCTTTTACAGGCGCATTAAGCCGTGTGGCGGGCGAAACTGCAGGCGATTATGCCATTCAGCAGGGAACGCTGGCTTTAAGTAGCAATTACAGCATCAACTACAATTCTGCCAATCTTCATATTAATCCCAAACCGGTTGCCGCACTAAGTGCCAGTGTTGCTGTTCCACAAAACGCCACTGCTCCGGTAATTACCTTTAGGGCTACTGCAGGTACAGCACCGTTTACATTTACTTATAACATCAATGGAGGCAGCAGCCAAACGTTAAAGGCAACAGGCAATACCGCAACAGTAACGGCACCAACCAATGTGGTGGGCACATTCGTTTACACCATCACCAACATTGCCGATGCTTTTAGTGCACAAGCACAAAATGTTTCAACCACGGTAACGGTTCGTCCTTTACCGGTAGCCACCATTGCAGGTAATACATCCGTATGTAACTTCGGTTCATCACCAAACATTACTTTCACAGGCTCGGTTGGTACAGCACCTTATACCTTTACTTACAGCATTAATGGAGGTAGTAACCGCACGGTAAGCACAAGCTCAACTACTGCAACGGTTAGTGTACCAACCAATTTAACAGGTACATTTACCTACAATTTAGTAAGCGTGACCGATGCTTATGCGACCCAAACACAAAGCGGAACAGCTACGGTAACGGTAAACGCCCTGCCAGTGGTTTCCATCAGCAGCAACAAAGGTTTATCGATTTCCAAAGGCGATGCCATCATTTTAACGGCTACCGGCGGTACACAATACAGCTGGACAGGCTCGGATATCGTTAGCGGACAAAGTACTGCTGCCTTAACCATCCGACCGAAACAGAGCGGTACTTACCGTGTTACTGTAAGCAATGCAAGTGGTTGTGTGAGCGATCAAAGCATTGCCATTACCGTAATAGACGATTATAAACTCGAAGCCAGTACTGTAGTTACGCCTAATGGTGATGGTTATAACGATAAATTTATCGTGAAAAACATCGATTATTATCCAAACAATACCTTGAAGATATTCGATAAGGCCGGGCGGATTTTATACACCAAACATACCTATGCCAACGATTGGGACGGAACCATAAACGGTAGTCCGCTGAATGAAGGAACCTATTATTACATCATCGATTTGGGTAGTGGCATCGGTACATTCAAAGGTTTTATCAACATCATTAGAGACTAATTACAGACATGAGAGCAATTACAAAAAACATAAAGCAAATGCGTCGCGTAACGTTTCTATTTGCTGCAGGCACATTATTTTTAGGTTCGGTTAAAGCACAGATCCTTCCGTTAAATGCACAATATTTCCAGAACCGCTACCTGGTTAACCCCTCAATGGCCGGTATAAACGAAGGTTTTAACATCAACGGAAGTTTCCGCAAACAATGGTCTAACATTCCGGGTGCCCCCATTACACAAAGTGTAACCTTAGATCAGCAGGTGAACAAAGTAGGCTGGGGTGTGAATGTGTACAACGAGAAATCGGGCGGTATCCAACGCACCAAAGCCGTTGGAACCTTTGCTTACCACCTTCCGCTAAACAGCGACGATCAGAAATTAAACTTTGGGATCTCTTTTGGCGCAAGTCAGGATAAACTGGATTTAAGCAGTGTAAGGAACAGCGACATTAACGACCCATCCATCGCCCGT
The DNA here is from genome assembly GCF_058801365.1 of Pedobacter sp. GW822-FHT03F06. NCBI lineage: Bacteria > Pseudomonadati > Bacteroidota > Sphingobacteriia > Sphingobacteriales > Sphingobacteriaceae > Pedobacter > Pedobacter sp. GW822-FHT03F06. The sequence goes on along the minus strand of NZ_JBXANE010000009.1, from coordinate 21,624 downwards.
TTTAACGACAGGGGTTATTATGTAGATGGCGATTTCGGGATCTCTTATACCTCGAAAGGATTAACGGTTGAGGGTGCCGTACCGAACATGCGTTCCGTTTTTAGAAAAGATGATTTAAACTTTGCCGACAAACCCACGTTTTATTCGGCGGTGAGTTATAAATTTATGCTGGGATCGGGCATTAACGGAATCAGTCTCGAGCCCAAAGGTGTTTTTAGAGGCATTAAAAATTACGATAACCTATGGGATGCCGGTTTAAATGCAAATTTTGCCAATGATAAACTGTACGTAATGGCCATGTACCACAATACCCAGAACGCTACATTTGGTTTCGGCATGAACTACAAATCGACCTTGTATTTTATGGCTTATTACAACACGGCAACTTCCGCAATCAGTGGTTACACCGATGGCGATTTTGAAGTAAATATCAGGGTGAATATTGGCAAGAAGCCTTAATTTAAACGACTGTCGTCATCCTCGCGCATGCGGGGATCTTAATGCTAATAAACATCAGCCTCCCTGGTTCATCCGGGAGCCACATCATAAAGCCGCAGATTTAAAAGATCTGCGGCTTTTTTTATTGATCGCGTTCCCACCGATCCGCTAAACCCCTAACCCCTATCCGCCTATCGGCACCTTTCCCCTGAAAGGGAAAGGCTAAAAAACAAAGTACTGCGTCCTGCAATATGCGCCATGCTATTCGGCCTAGGAAATGATGGAAGGAGAAAACGTTAAAGCTTTTGCACCTCCTTTCAACCTACCACTGCCCCGAGGCAGCACGCCCTCCCCGATTTTTCATCGGGGGCTTGTGCTGGCGACCAAAAAAGCTTTGACGAATTTATCCGACATCAGATCCGAGCCTTGGGTTTTTGTTACTTTTGGGCCAAGCCAAAAGTAAGAGCCCCCTCGGCGGCGGCGAGCCGAGGCAAGCCTGAGCCTGGGGCAAAACCTCTCCCAACCCTTCCTTAAGGAGGGGAGTTCCCACCCATAGCTTTAAAACCCAGCGATGCAAAGTCCTCAAAGACAACAATACCGGTTCCCGCCTGCGCGGGATCCAATAGCTATCGGATGACGACCGTATAGCGAGTGCCTTAAACCCCTATCCGCCTATCGGCACCTTTCCCCTGAAAGGGAAAGGGCTAAAAAACAAAGTACCGCACCCTGCAATACGCGCCATGCTATTTGCACCATGCTATCGGCCTGGCAGATTTTCGTCGAAATAAGCATTGAAATTATTGCACTAACCCCACAGCACCTCACAGCCCAAGGCAATATACAGTCCCGGTTTTTCATCGGGGCCTCCATATTGCCGCAATAAGAATTTCGATAGCTTAGTTCAAGAAAAGGTGCAAGCCTTGATTTATGCCTTGGTGTTTGTTGTTTTTAAAGGTAGTCATGCTTTCGCTACGCTCAGGTTTGTTACTTTTGGGCCAAGCCAAAAGTAAGAGCCCCTCGGCGGCGGCGAGCCGAGGCAAGACTGTGTCTAGGGCAAAGAGTAGCGACCGCTTTAAGATTCCCGCCTACGCGGGAATGACGACCGTATTATAGCGAGCGCCTTAAACCCCTATCCGCCTATCGGCACCTTTCCCCTGAAAGGGAAAGGACTAAAAAACAAAGTACCGCACCCTGCAATACGCTCCATGCGATCTGCACCCTGCTATCGGCCTAGGAAATGATGGAAGGAGATCCTTCGACTACGCTCAGGACGTTAAAGCTTTAGCACTTCCTTTCAACCTACCACTACCCCCGAGGCAGCACAAGCCCCGATCCTTCATCGGGGCTTGTGCTGACGACCAAAAAGCTTTGACGAATTTATCCGACATCAGTTCCAAGCCTTGATTTATGCCTTGGTGTTTGTTGTTTTTAAAGGTAGTCATGCTTTCGCTACGCTCAGGTTTGGTTACCTTTTTATCAAGAAAAAGGTAAGAGCCCTTCGGCGGCTAACCGAGGCAAGACTGCGTGAAGGGCAAGAATAGCGATCGCTTTAAGGTTCCCGCCTGCGCGGGAATGACGATCGTACTATAACTTATAACCACCCCCAGCCCCTCCTTGAAACTAAGGGTGGGAGCTCCCACCCTTAGTTTTAAAAAATCATCTATTTAGATTTCCTCACAAAAACTTCCCCTTTCCCCCTTCATTTCACTACTTTTACCCTTATGGCCAAACTCATCAACCTAGAAGTATTTCAGCGTTTCTTCCGCTCCGGACAAGTAGGCGGTTTTTTATTGCTGATCTGCGTGGCAATCTCCTTACTCATCGCCAATACCGCTTCAAAAGAAAGTTTCGAAACCTTTTTAGCAATCAAATTAGGCTTTGGTGAAGTGAACTATAGCATCCTAGCCTGGATAAACGATGCCTTAATGGCCATCTTCTTCCTCCTCGTCGGACTCGAAATCAAACGCGAACTCGTAGAAGGCGAACTCTCCTCGCTTAAAAGTGCAGCCCTACCCGTAATTGCAGCTTTGGGCGGCATGCTGGTTCCTGCTTTGATTTATGCCCTGTTTAATAAAGGCGAAACCTCTGCATCTGGTTGGGGCATCCCCATGGCAACCGACATTGCCTTTGCCCTCGCCATTATTGCCATGCTCGGTAAAAGCGTACCTACCAGTTTAAAAATATTCCTGGCTGCTTTAGCCATAGTAGATGATCTCGGCGCCATTCTCGTGATCGCGATTTTTTATACCCACCAGATCCATTTAGAATATCTGGCCATGGCTGGGGGCATCCTTGTTCTTTTAGGACTGATGAATTATTTCGGCGTAAAGAAACTGGTATTTTACCTCATCCCGGGGTTATTCCTGTGGTATTTCATCCACCACTCCGGCATCCATGCCACCATTGCAGGGGTACTGCTGGCTTTTACCATCCCTACTAACGAAACGGATGAAGAATCGCCACTAGAAAAACTGGAACATTTTTTAACCACCCCAGTCAACTATATCATTATGCCCATTTTCGCATTGGCGAATACCAATATCACTTTCCAGAAAGAAATGCTCGCTGGACTGGTTTCACCCCTCGGCATCGGCATTATTGTAGGTTTATTTGTGGGTAAAACCATTGGCGTAACCTTTTTCAGCTGGTTAGCCGTGAAACTGAAATGGGCCGATTTACCCACCGGAGCAGGCTGGAAACACATCTTAGGTTTGGGTATGCTCGCCGGAATCGGTTTTACGATGTCGATCTTTATTGCGCTGCTTTCCTTTAGCGAGGTGCTGCATGTTTCGGAAGCGAAGTTTGCGATTTTAACCGCATCGGTTTTATCGGGTGTGGTGGGTTTTGTGTTTTTGAAATCGATGAAGAAAGTTTAGGCGTACATTTAACCGCAAAGGGCGCAGAGGGGGAACCGCAAAGAACACGAAGAACAAGCGTTACTTTTTAGCGCCTTAAACCCCCATCTGCCTATCGGCACCTTTCCCTGAAAGGGAAAGGGCTAAAAAACAAAGTATCGCACCCTGCAAGATGCTCCATGCTATTTGCATCCTGCTATCCGGCCTGGCAGATTTTCGCAGGAAAAAGCACGGAAATCTGTGCAGTCCCCCTCATAACCCCACAACCCAAGGCAGGATCAAAGCGAGAGCGGCGGAATAAAGCAAGGGCTAAGAGCCTCGATGCTGCCGCAATTAAGATTTCCGTAGGTTTTTACAAGGAAGGATGCAAACCTTGATTGTTTGTTTCTTTATCATCAAGGATAAAGAAAGAGCCCTCCAGCGGCGGCGAGCTGGGGCAAGACCGAGCAAAGGGCAAGAAAATAGCGGGCGCATTATGATTAGCTTCGCTGAGCACTTCATGGTTCCCGCATGCGCGAGAATGACGACCGTACTATAGCGAGCGCCTTAAACCCCTATCCGCCTATCGGCACCTTTCCCCTGAAAGGGAAAGGGCTAAAAGACAAATTTCTGTGCCCTGCAATATGCTCCATGCTATTTTGCATCCTGCTATCCGGCCTCGGAACTGATGGAAGGAGAAGCAGTTGAAACTTGTGCACAATCTTTCCCTAACCCAAAGAACCAAAACAGAGGCAAGAACGATTTTTCTTCGTTCCTAGCCGCTGTTGCAAATAAAGTTTCGACTAGCTTATCCGACATCAGTTCCAAGCCTTTCAGTTATGCCTTGGTCTTTGTTGTTTTTAACGGCAGGCATGCTTTCGCTGCGCTCAGGTTTGTTACTTTTCTATCAAGAGAAAAGAAAGAGCCCCTCGGCGGCGGCTAACCGAGGCAAGACTGAGTCTAGGGCAAAACCTCCCCCAACCCCTCCTGAAGGAGGGGAGTTCCCACCCATAGCTTTAAACCCCAACGATACAAAGTCCTCAAAGACAACAATACCGCTTCCCGCCTGCGCGAGATCCGATAGCTATCGGATGACGACCGTACTATAGCGAGCGCCTAAATCTACCAGGTAAACTACTCCCCTAACAGATTTTTATGTTTTACGCCCCACCTTTCGAGTTCATTAATAATCGGTCTCAATTCCAGGCCAATTTCGGTTAGTTCGTACTCCACCCGTGGCGGAACTTCGGCGTAGATGGTTCGCTTAACAATTTTATCCGCTTCTAATTTGCGTAACTGTAAGGTTAACATTCGCTCGGTAATATTTGGCAAACGTTGTTTTAACTCTCCAAATCTGAGTTTACCGTTCATTAACCACGAACAGATCACTAAAGCCCATTGCCCGCCGATAATGTTTGCAGAATAAACTTCTAAACACTCATCAGCTAAAGCTTGTTTGTTAGCATAGTTGGTTGAGGTTTCCTTGATTTTAGACATACTTACATTTTTTATAGTACCTTACAATTGGTCGCTAATGTACAAAATAAGCTGTTATGCATTTATTTTTGCGCTTTATAATCATCAAAATCTGTAAAAATGAAAACATTGATCGTAGTAACCCATCCCGATATTAAAAGCTCCCTAATCAACAAGCGGTGGATTGAAGAATTAAACAAATACCCTGATAAATATGTAGTGCATCAACTGTATGAGGCCTATCCTAATGAAAAGATTGATGTATTGGCAGAACAAAAGCTCGTTGAACTACATGATAAAATTGTATTCCAATTTCCCTATTATTGGTTCAATTGTCCCCCGCTTTTAAAAAAATGGATGGATGAAGTACTCACTCATGGATGGGCCTATGGCAGCAAAAGTGGTTATAAATTGTCTGGCAAGAAAATCGCCCTGGCCATTTCATTGGGCGTTGAAGAACACGAACTGCGTCCGTCAGAAAAGTATAAATATACATTAGCAGAATTAACCCGTCCGTTCGAACTTTCTTTTGAATATGTAAAAGCCGATTACCAACCCCCATTTGCTTATTATGGAATGGAGTATAACACGTCGAAAAAATGGGTAGAAGAAAGCGTTCCTTTGTATTTAGATTTTTTAGATTCGTTGTAATGGTAAGCTGTATTGATTACCATGTGATGAGGTTTGCGTATTAACCACTTGGATTTATCGGGTGTGGTGGGTTTTGTGTTTTTGAAATCGGTGAAGAAATCTTAAATTCACTCGCAATGAACGATCTTTAGACAAAGTTGTTAAACTTTTGAAAGATTATTTGTTAGTAAGAGGAAGAAAGTCGAGATATTGAAGAATAAATAGAAAATAAAAATGAAGCTAAAGCATTTTCACTTCATTTTCCGATACAAAATATACTTGTATGCCGAGTTTATCCATAGATTTCTTAATGTATAACATCATCGGCTCATGATTCATTGGGAACGCCATTGCAAATTGAGCATCTTGATGCTCCGGTTTATCCATTGATCGTAGCGTAGTAAATAATGCAACCGCACCGTGTGACCATATTTGTTTACCAGTAAAATATTGCCCATAACGTTTGGAATTTTCATTGGCGCTTGTTTCGCCTTTAACTTCTACATAAAACCTTTTGCCTTGTGGTGTTAAAGCAGTTATGTCAAAACCTTTTTGCTTAGTGGTTACTGATGTGATTTCTGTAAAGTTATTTTTGTCCAAATAGTTTACAAACAATTTTGTTATGTGATTTTCGGTTAGCATTTCTATAGATAGAATTTAATTTTATTTATTAATTTAATCGCTTAAAATCGTTTTAATTCCCTTTATTTTTTCAAAAATATATTCTTTCAGAGTACCATCAATAATTCCTAACCACGGTTCCTTATTGTCCCAATTATCCAATGGAGATTCTATATTTTCATAATAAGGCCAATAGTCCGTCTTATGGCCAATATTGTTTACATTAAGTTTATCAAAGTATTCGCTTGCTTTCTCCTTATCTTTATACTCATCAGATTGCCAACATACACCAAAAATTAGACCGTTAGCCATTCCTTGAAATTCGAAGCCAATACACTTATCATTCCAATCTTTATCCCAGAAAAAAAAACCTGAATATCTTTTACTCCAATTGATACCAAATTCGAACTCTAAACCTAATTCAGTACCTATCTTTTCACATTGTAGTTTAAATTTCCCCAATAACAAATCGCAAGCAGCATCCAATGCACTGGCTATTGCCCATGATGATTCCAAATTTTCTTTATCCTTACTAAGTAGTGTTGCAAGTTCGCTATTCATCTTACTATTTGTGTTTTGTCCGGTTAACAGTTTTATGAGATTAATATATTGAGTTATACTTTCTCGTAAAATCGGGAAAGATGCCGCTTCCTTTCTGCATAGCTCCAACCAACTTGAAATATCATCTTTATAGGTGATGACCTGAAAATGTTCAAATTCTTTTAGGTGTCCACAACTAAATTCAGATACTCTTCTTGTGTCCAAGCACAGATATAATAACTTTGCTTTAGGATTATAATGATGATATCTTAATAGCTGATTTTCTTGATCGCCAGCATAAATCTTATTTTCGATTAATATTTCATTACCTCTGGCGTCTTTAATTGCAATATCCAATCTTCCGCCTTTAGTTTTTTCCTCATTTATGAAGCCAATGTGTTGTTCTATGCGAACTTTAGCGGTAGTTACATCAAAATCGAATTCTTCGGCAATAACCTTTGATACAAATAATTCTAAAAATCTGCTCTTCTGGATATGAGAGCCTAAAGGACTTAATAACTCGGCCAAAAATGCAGAATGAAGTCGAGTTTCTGAAGCTTGCAATTTAAGAATCTTAAAAACATTAAAATCTTCTCCAGTAATTTCAGAAATAGTTCGGTATTTATCTTGGAGAGCATTGACCTGAAGAAGTAGAGAGCGATAATTTGAAATCATTATTTTAATAAAATTTAAATAGATGGCAACCCTAATTCCTTCAAAAACGCATTATGCCTATTCCTCGCATCTGCAATTTTCTTATCAATATCAACCAGTTGCTTGTTCACCTCTGCTAAATCTATAATTTCTTCATCAACCGAGGTACTTACATAACGGGATATGTTTAAGTTATAACCGTTTTGCTCAATCTCATCCATCAACACACGACGAGAATAGCGGGTTTCTTCTAAACGGTTTTTATAAGTTTCTACTATTTTATGAATATCATTTGGCTCGCCTTCCTTCTCATCACCATCTCTTAGTCTATTTTGCCTTTTTCCTTTTTCAAAATGATCGCTGGCATTGATAAACAATACATCATCAAATTTCTTGCATTTTTTAAGTACCAAGATACAAACCGGTATTCCTGTAGAGAAGAACAGGTTTGGTGGTAATCCGATTACAGTATCAATATGATTATCTTTTAACAACTTGGTTCGAATACGTTCTTCTGCACCCCCACGGAACAGTACACCATGTGGTAAAATAATCGCCATGGTGCCGCTATTACTTAAGAAGTGAAAACCATGAAGCAAAAAAGCAAAATCTGCAGCCGATTTTGGTGCCAATCCATAGCTCTTGAAACGAAAATCTTCGCCCATTACTTCGTTTGGTTCCCAACGATAACTAAAAGGTGGATTAGCCACAATAGCATCAAACTCCATCTTCTTTGCAGGGTTCATTTCGTTTAAAATATCCCAATCATTGGCTAAGGAATCACCGTGATGAATCGCAAACTCGGTATCTTTAACACCGTGCAATAACATATTCATCCGCGCTAGGTTATAGGTTGTAATATTATACTCCTGACCGTAAATTTTACCGATACCAAATGCTCCGAGCTGCCTGCGAACGTTTAAAAGCAACGAACCAGAACCACATGCAAAATCAAGTACTTTATCTACCTTTTTCTTTTTACCTAATGAAGGATCTTGGCTATCTAAGGTGACAATTTCAGATAATATAGTTGACAGCTGTTGTGGTGTATAAAACTCGCCAGCTTTCTTACCCGAACCTGCAGCAAACTGCCCAATTAAATATTCGTAGGCATCGCCTAAAACGTCGGTATTGGTAGAAAATTTAGCAATACCTTCTGCAATTTTCTGAATAATAGTGCAAAGCCGTTTATTACGTTCAGTATAGTTTTTACCTAGTTTTTCAGAGTCGAGATTGATTTCGGAGAATAAGCCTTGAAAGGTACTTTCAAAAGATTCATTCTCAATATATTTAAAACCTTGCTGTAAAACAGTAAGTAATTCTCCGTCTTGTTTACGAGCCAGTTCAGAAATGCTCGTCCATAAATGTTGTGGTTCTACCACATAGTGCACTTTACGGCGCATTTGTTTTTCAAATTCCAAAACATCTGCAGCATTCGCTTCGTACCAAACAGCCAATGGCGTGCGTTTGTCTGTTATATCTAATACAGGATAGTCCCCTCCTAACTCTTTCTTGGCTGCTTGCTCGTAATTATCGGATAAGTAACGTAAGAAAAGAAATGAGAGCATATAATCGCGAAAATCATCTGCGTTCATCGAACCACGTAAATCATCTGCTATTGCCCAAAGCGTTTTCCCTAATTGTTGTTGTTCTAATGCGGTCATATTATACTTTTTGTGCTGTACTATCTTTTAATAACTCTGGTAATTCAAATTGATGCTTATCCAAAAAGGCGTCCAATATCCTTTTAAATAATTCTTTATTATCGTCATTCATATCAACTGGTTCATAAATTGAATGTTTACCATGACTGAGTAGATTTAGCGCCCTTTCAAAAAGAACCTCATCTTCTACATTATAAATACACTTTCCAAAATCATTGAAACCAAAAAATGATGAGGTCTTTTCCAATATACTTCTGAGTATATTAAAATGATAGGTTTTAATATTTCCCGACACCGTTGCTTCCTTAAGTTCACCCAACAAGGCGACATGATGAAAATAAGGTGTATCAGTAGTTTTTCTTAAGCTGTAAGATTGATCAGCTTTTTTATATAAAAAATATTTTTCGTGTGGTTTCCTCTTAAGTTCATTGCAAACTACATTAAAGAAAAGAATATGGTGTGATGATACGACTACTTTAATTTTACCCTCCGCTTGCAGCAATAATTGCGATAAATCACTGGCTACCGCAATGGCATTATTATCATCTAAGGAAGAAATAGGATCATCTATATAAAAGTATTTAACCCAATTGTAAGCCTCTGCCCCATCTATAGCCAACTGACAAATAGCTAAAAATACACACCAGATAAACATATTTTCTTCACCGCGTGATACCTTAATACTGTTAACTATTTCTGTTTTTTCCTGAACCTCGCCTTTTACATTCGTTTTTACACGAACTTGCCGGCTAAAGCTAATTTCCCAGCTGTCATAATCAATAGAAAAATCGAAATCGGCATAGCGGTTTAAAAAAGGTCGAATTCTGTTCTCCAATTCCAACTCCTGAAAGCCGCTAAAAAATTTGGATGAAGAATTGATTTTTAGAACTCTTTCCTTATCATTAACGATATCATTATCCCAGCTAAATAAATCTTCTGTAAAGGCATTAAAATAAAGAGTATCAGCCTGCTTCTGCTTGTTTTTTTTGCCCTGCTCTTTAAATTCCATAGATACCCTGGTTTTACCTGTTCCATTGTGGGCATAAAGTAAAATGAAATCACAGGTTTTCAGGTCATCTCTGAGCCTTATCACAAGTTCTTTAAGATTTTTATAATTGTAAATCTTTTTAGCCATCGTAAATTAATTAATGGTTGGAAACAACTGTTGCAGTAAGCCTTTTTTATGCAATTTTAAATTTTCAACTTTTTTTGCTTGTGAAGCTATATGCTCATCCAAAGAAGAAAGACAATTCACTATTTTTTGTTGTTCATGCTTATTTGGAAAAACAATCTGATATTGTTTTATCGAATCCTTATCTCCCCTCGGCATTTTGACACCCTCAGCACCTTTCATTATATAATTAATGAAATCATCATTTATGAGTAAACAACCTAAAAATGAAGCATTCAATTTTGTTTTAGCTCGGATAACAATCACATCATTTGATGTTGCTCCTGCTCTATCAGAAAGCCAAATTTTTTTTAAGTAAGGTCTAATATTTGATAAAAGAATATCACCTTTTTGATATTCAGTGAAAGCTCCAGATGATGGCAATCTGGATGCGATCACAACTCCTGAATAATTCGTAAGTAAGTTCTCCGTACTAACATATGTAGCCAAGTCTAATTTTTCAAAACTTATTTTTTTATTAACTAGATAAGCAACATCATCTCCAGATAACTTATCCGTTTCCCACTCTTCACTATGCTTAAATTCAGGAAAACGCAATTTAGGAATTTTATTACCCTCAATAGGAAACAGTTCTTGTATTAATCCCCTTTTATATTCTTTTAAAAAACCTAACTTTTCAGTTTCCGCAGTTACCAATTCATCCAAGGAGGAAAGGCAGTCAGCTATTTTTTGTTGTTCATCCTCACTTAGAGGCACCGGTAGTTTAATTCGTTTTAGTTCATTGATTGATAATACTGTTTGTGATGTCCCTACACTGTGTTTGCCTACGTGATCTACATAATTAGAAAGTAATTCGACAAAAAACTTATTACTTCCTCCAACTATGCGAAAAACTGGATAATAGCTGCTAATTAAGCCTATTATACCCAGATTATTTTCATTAAAATAAAAACGACGATTATCACTCCTACTTCTATAAGTAATATAATTTTGAGGAATGATATTGAAACCAGCATTTTCGCGTCCTGTAATCCGACTGTTATCATAATAATCTTTCTGTCTAATCAAACCAAAACGAGAAGAAGTCAATACTTCATAGATATTATTCGATGATGATCTTTCTTGGAACTCTTCTATATAATTCCTTAAAGGAAGATCAGCCCATGAATTGTCCTTTTCAAATTGAGGAAACCTCAACTTCGGCACCAATTTATTCTCCTTGTTCATTTCTTCTTCTGATGCGTTTAATTCGTTTAATACTAAGGTTTGCAATTTATCCTAGATTATATCAAGTAAAAGCAGGTTATGCCCCAAGGCAAAACTGCGACAGCCAGTCGCAGTTTTTGGTTTGCCAAATGATACCGCTCATAAAACCGCTTCATATCACACAGGTTACGAGGTGATAATCCCATATCAGGGAATTCGTTTTTAAGATCGATAGTTAATTGTTTCACCACGCCACTGCCATAGCTTTCCAGTTGTTTTTCAAAGAGTAATTTTCCCAAATTCCAATAAATAGAGTTTGCAGCACTGTTTACTTGTTTTGCAATTAAAGTCTGCACAATCCTGATCTGGCTTATAGCCTGATGTAAAATCTCGCTATAATCCGAATCGTTTATGTTTAATTGAGATTTGTTAGTCATTTCATGTTTTGAATTTTCAATTACCTACTCATAAGCTGATAACCCTGCTATTTCGCCTCCCTTGGCTAATTTTTTCAATTGGGGCATTAAATCGTCCATGATGGCTGATTCCTTTTTGGCTCTATCTTTCCAACCCAGCTCTAGTGGTGCCAACAAATCACTTAATTGTTCCGCATCAAATATCATACGCTCTACTGTGCTTTCTACAAAAGTTTTTAATGGCTTAACTGCTAAACCGTATTTATGGGCAATAATTGTAAGCTCCTGAGCAGATTTTTCTTCTATAAATTTCTCAAATCCTTCACGTATTTCAGTTTCAGATAAGCTTTTACCAACTTCTAGACTTTTAATATATGCTGCAATATCATCACGGGCATCCATCAGGTTGGCACTCGAACTCAACAAATCAATAAGCTGCTCTTGCGTCATTTTCTGCTTAGATGGTTTGGCATTGGTATATTTGGCTATCAAGCCCATAATATAATCGTAATCAACCACAGCAGAAGCAAACAGTACAAATTCAAAATCCAATTCCTGTATATCCGCATCGGTGTCTTCGTCACCCTTATCTTGTTTCTCTTTCAGGCGTTTAGCCGTTTCTAAATAAGCGCCCTTAAAAGAACGTAAATCTTCATTTGGCAATAAACTTTCTATTTTTTCCTGCTCAGCCTCTTTTAAATCGGTATATTGATCTAGCTGTGTTTTGTAACGTTGTATCTCTTTAAAATATGTAATAAATTCGGCACGGGCCATATCGCCTTTCAAGTTGTTCACCTCGTCAGGTTTGGTTGCTAAACCACGCGATTGCATGAATTGATTAAGTTTGCTAACAGCCTCTTCGTATTTACCAATTACCACAGGCGCAGCATCAACCAGCCAAATTTCTTTTGCCTTGCTGGTATTTTCTCCAGAGAATAAAGCAATGGCATCATCAACAGCATCTTGCTGATTACGAAAATCTAAAATATGTCCATAAGGTTTACTGGCATTTAAAATCCGATTGGTTCTCGAGAATGCTTGTATCAAACCATGGTATTTCAGGTTCTTATCTACATATAATGTATTTAAATATTTAGAATCAAAACCAGTTAGCAACATATCTACCACAATTAGAACATCTATTTTTTTGGCATGTGGGTAATCTGCATTGGTATATTTATGATCCTTAATGCGCTGTTGCACGTCCTGATAATATTGATCAAACTCTGTAATGGTATGATTGGTACCATATTGTTTGTTATAATCGATAATAATGGTTTTAAGTGCCAGTTTCTTCTCTTCCGGTGCTACCTCATTATCTGCTTTCTCCTGTAGCAAATCATCTTGTAATTGTTTTACATCCTGATTACCTTCTGCAGGCGGGGAGAAAACGCAAGCAATATTTAATGGATAAAAATCGTCATACAAGGCTGATTTCTTTAATTGCGCATCTTTGAATAGGTTATAATAGGCAATAGCATCATTAATAGATGCCGTTGCAAACACCGCATTAAACTTACGTGAATGTGTTGCTGCATTATGTTTATCAGATATGGCTTCTACAATAGCTTGTTTAGTATAGGTTTTATCCAACCTCTGTTCGTATTCTCCCTGACTTTTAAAATAATCAATATGGAAACGCAAAACATTTTCATCCTCAATAGCGTGTGTGATGGTATAAGCATGCAACCGCTTTTGAAAAACTTCTTCTGTAGTTAAGTATGAAGCGTGCTGCCCATCTATTTTTTTGTAAGTGGCATTATCCTCAAAAATAGGTGTACCCGTAAAACCAAATAATTGGGCATTTGGGAAAAATTCTTTAATGGCTTTATGGTTGTCGCCAAACTGCGAACGGTGGCATTCATCAAAGATAAATACCATTCTTTTACCCGCTAAGGGTTTAAGTTGCTCCTTGTAGTTTTTACGGTGACTAGGGTCTAATGCCAGGCCTAACTTTTGTATAGTGGTTACAATTACTTTATCGGCGTAGCTTTCAGAAAGCATACGCCTAACCAATGTATCTGTATTGGTATTTTCCTCAACGCTACCTTCCTGAAACTTGTTAAATTCTTCCCGTGTTTGCCTGTCCAAATCTTTACGATCTACTACAAACAAGCATTTCTCTACATCGGGATTATCTTTTAATAGTGTAGATGCTTTAAACGATGTAAGCGTTTTGCCGCTTCCAGTAGTATGCCAGATATAACCATTACCCCGATTTTGCTGAATACAATTCACAATGGCTTTAACTGCATAAATCTGGTAAGGTCGCATTACCATTAACTTCTGCTCACTTTCTACCAACACCATATAGCGACTAATCATTTCGCCCAAAGTACACTTCGCTAAAAATATCTCGGTGAACTCGTATAAATTGTCAACTTTTGAATTATCTTCTCTTGCCCATTTGTAAACAGGTAGAAATTGCTCATCGGCATTAAAAGCAAAATGTTGATTTTTGTTATTTGAAAAGTAGTAAGTATCAGAACGGTTGCTCACAATGAACAACTGCATAAAGCACAGCAGCGAATTGTTATAACCATTGCCTGGGTCATTTTTATAATCAACGATTTGCTGCATAGCCCTCCTGGGGCTAATCTGCAGTGTCTTCAATTCAATCTGTACTACAGGTATCCCATTAATCAACAAGATAACATCATAACGATGATTGGTATCTTTTGTATTCATGCGAAACTGATTGATTACCTCATACTCATTTTTACACCAATCTTTAATATCAACCAAAGTGTATTGCAGTGGCGTACCATCTTCACGGGTAAAAGTATTCTTTTGACGCAAAGTCTTTGAAGCCGCAAAAACATCTGGCGTAACGATTTCATCTCTCAACCGTGCAAATTCAGCATCTGATAAGTTTACCCGATTCAATGCATCAAATTTCCGGCGAAAGTTTAATTCCAAAGAATTACGATCGCGTATATCTGCCCGATAAGTATATTTCAAATCGGTTAGTTTTCCAATAAATCCGTACTCAACTTGAGGTTCGTTAACGATCAAAGTCATTTATCTTTTTTGAGTAATTTAGGCTCGACATAATTTAGCAATAATTGCTTAAATTAAAACTAGCGGATAGAATATTTAGCTAAATTATCAAAAGAAGCCGAAATATCGTAACCTTATTTTGGGGTGGTTCATATTTAGGCAATTAAAGTTTCAACACTTTATTTTAAATGATCACGCTTGTAACATTTAATTTTCGTCAGCTATACTTCATCAGCTATAGTTAATTTACTTTCGCTTTCATAATCCAGTTCGGTCAAATTTGATTTTAAATAATCATCATTTAAAATCCCAATAGTAATCACTTTAGAAACATCGGTATCCAACAAAATTTTATCTCCAGCTGCATTTAATCTTATTTTGCCCGAAAGTTTAGGGTGTGAAGTGATAAAAGCGATGATTCTTGTTTTGGCAAGTTGCAGCACGGGCGAATCTGGTTTTATCCTTAATACACGCTTAGCATATTTAACATTATCTACAATCGAGGTTAACTCATCTAAATTATCAATTAAATCAAGTTCTGAAATAAGTTCGATATTTTGTCTGGCTTGGTTTTTAACAATTTCATTATAACCGTAGGCAGAAGCCAAAGTTTTTAGATTGTTAATCACAAGAGAATCATCTGTGAATAAGAAATCAATAGAACTATTAATCTGTAAAATATTACTGTTAAGCTTTTCAAATCTGTTACCAATAGGAATAAGCCCTAACATTTTATCTTGTCTTACAATTGTAACCGGGTATACGTGTTTGTAAATTGAAAAATAATTATCGGCATTCCCAATAGTTACAATAATCGCTTTTATGGTTTCCATATCATCATTTGAGAATGAAAATGTGGGGTAATCAATAAATGGATCAAACTCCTTAGCGATTGCAAGTTTCTCTGGGAATTCTTCCAAATCGTAAAAAAACAAGGAATTGATTGTTTCACTTGCAGTTGAAATATCTTTTAATTCTATTTCTTCATTGCTAAGTATCTTTTCATTTATAGCTACCGTAAATATTTCTTTTAATTCATCGGCAAGCTCCTTCGAGATATCGGCATCAAGAATAGATTCAGTTCCATCCTCTTCTTTTTTCACTAAATGTATATTAATCGCTATCGGATTAATTACATCGTTAACTAAATTTAGTTTTTCTTTAAGTTCTTGTATTTCCATTGTTTATTGATTTATTGGCCATGTATATATTGTCACTCAATAGTTGATATTGAATGCGATCATTTTCTTGAATTACATCTTTACTAATGATGATAAAGTTCTCTTTATTGGTGGTAGATAATTTATAAATATGATATCCAAGAAGTGCCAATGTTGGATTGGTGTAGAACATATTCGTTTTTATATAAATAATACCAATGATAATCAGCACAAGAAAAAAGACCAAACCATTTCGATCTTCATTTAAATTGAAACTTAAAAATGGGATTACATAGGTAACCAGGAAAGTTAAATGCTCCCAGTTTAAGTTTTCAATCCTGGTTACTTTATCAGGCAAAGACCTATTTCTACGGATAACGTATTTAAAATTTGCATAAAAGATAAAGCCAAAAATTGCCAGCGATAAAAATATTAACGGAACTAGATTAGCGATTAGCAGTTTAGAAAGACCAATAAAATGGCAATTCTTATCAAAACAATAAGGTATCTGTACTTTATTAATAAATAATAAAAAGAAGAGTAACCAAAGCGAAACGATATAAAGTTGGATTTTAAGGCTCATAACGATTTATAAGTTGTACATGCGCTAAGTAAATCTGGATTTACACCTAAGATTCACCAATAGTGCAACAAGGTAACTTATAGAAGCTGCTATTATTTACGGTTTCCCGTACACCTCAAAAAAAATAATAAATCGGGTTCAGATTCTTATCAAAAAATCAGACTAAAACAACAGCAACTCACTCCTCCTCTACCACCCAGCTTAACTTCTCCCCCTGCTCCATTACCTCCCTTTCCACTTGAGGTTGCGCCACAAAATCGACGATTACACCATTCTTTAAACGCAGCGCATGAATAATTTTACCCGCATAATAACGCCGGTCGGCGTAGCGGGCAGTGCCCGAAAAAAATGAAATGCCCATGGCGAAAACCAAGGCTTTATCGCCCTGGTGGTTCAGGCTTAAGGTTAAGGTTGTTTTCGGAAATTGGCTGTTGTTTAAAGGGATCACCAGGTCGTTCACTTCCATAATTTCGTAGCCGCCGGTACCGTCCAGGTCGAAATGAAAACCCATCACCTGCAAACGGGCTTCTGTAGCCTTGGGGTGCGGTTTCAGGAGGGCTTTTATTTCGCACTTAGGCAGAATAAGTTTTACTAATCCATCGGGTTCGATGCGCAAATCCGATTCGCGAAGCCATAACTGTTCCAGGGGCTTGCTGCTGTTAAATTCGAAACCTTTAAGCAGGGCAATGTTACCATCAATCAACTTTTTATCACCTGCATGTTCGGTTGGGATCGTTTTAAAGATTTCGATAAAACGCTTGTTCAGGCGGTTGAGGAGATCGCCATAGGCATAAAGTTTGACGAGCGGTGCGAACGCTTTTCTGATGTAAGCGGCATTTCTGCTGGCCGTGCCAAAATCGCGACTGCTTTTTTTGCTCGCTTCGGTCTGCTGTTTGTGGGCGGCTTTTTGCCTGACCACATCCTTAATTCCGCGTTTGTAAAAAACAAGATCGCCGAGTTGCCCGTTAATTTTGATAATTCCATTCTGGATAGCCATAATTTTAGTATATTAGGTTAAACAAAAGGGATGATCATCCAATGTAGTCAATCTGACTAAAAATCCGAAAAAAAATATTCCAAAGTCCACCTTCACGCCACATTTACCCCACGTTTAGGCCACCTTCCTGCCAGGCTTGGCTGCACCCTACGGTATACTTACTTGCCTACTGCTTCGAAGCCGCTTTGGTAAAACTAAGGCTTCGTTGTAGGTCTGCTATTTCTAAAATTTGCCTGGCTTTAGGTTGCCAGGTTAACAATAGCTAAATAAAAGGTAAAGAGAAAGCGGGCTTAGGGTTATTTTGGTCTATAGCAGTGTCGGAGCAGCCCACCTGCGGCACTAAACACCCAATTACGGCTTTAAGATTAGCTTCGCCGAACACTTCAGCTGTGCCTTGTGTTTGGTTGTTTTTAATGCTTTCGCTGCGCTCAGGATGACAACACTGCCTACAACCACGAAAACACCAGGAACACCAAGCAATACCTGTAATCTTAGTGTCTATGTGACTTGGTGGTTAAAAAACATTGCTAATTAGATTTCTCCATTGCGCTGCGCTCCAGTCGAAATGACGGATTGGTCTCGATGGAGATATGGTAATTGATTCTCTGCGCCCTGCTATCCGGCCTGGCAGATTTTCGCAGAAATAAGCATTGAAATTCTTGCACAACCCCACAATACACCGCTGCCCAAGGCAATATAAAGTCCCGATTCTTCATCGGGGCCTCCATATTGCCGCAATAAGAATTTCGATAGCTTAGTTCAAGAAAGGATGTAAGCCTTTCAGTTATGCCTTTGTGTTTGTTGTTTTAACGGCAGGCATGCTTTCGCTGCGCTCAGGTTTGTTTCTTTTCTATCAAGAGAAAAGAAAGAGCCCCCTCGGTGGCGGCGAACCGAGGCAAGCCTGAGCCATGGACAAAGATCTCTCCTCTAAGGAGATGACGAATTGATCGAGGTAGAATGACTTAATGATAAAAACACTACTAATGAGATTGCTTCGTCGGCTGAAAAAGCCTTCTCGCAATGACGGATTCATCGAGTTTTAAATAACGCGAATGATTTCTCTTCTCCCTGTTATCCGGCATAGCAGATAGCCAACGCTTTAAGATTCCCGCCTGCGCGGGATCCGATAGCTATCGGATGACGACCGTATTAGAAAGTTCGAGATGACGACCCCGCGTGCCCCTCATAGTTTCAGAGAGAATAAATTTACGGATGCCTGTCTCTGCACCCTGGTATCCGGCATAGGATATGATGGAAGGAGATCCTTCGACTACGCTCAGGACGTTAAAGCTTTTGCACCTCCTTTCAACCTACCACTACCCTGAGGCAGCACGCCCTCCCCGATTTTTCATCGGGGCTTGTGCTGACGACCTCAAAGCTTTGGCGAATTTATCCGACATCAGATCCAAGCCTTTCAGTTATGCCTTGGTGTTTGTTGTTTTCAATGGCAGGCATGCTTTCGCTGCGCTCAGGTTTGTTTCTTTTCTATCAAGAGAAAAGAAAGAGCCCCCTCGGCGGCGGTGAGCCGAGGCAAGCCTGAGCGAAGGGAAAAAATGCACACTATTAACCTAACTTAAAAGATTTCTCCACTACGGTCGAAATGACGGATTGTTCGCGATAACGGCAATTAAAAGATCCTTCGTACCTCAGGATGACAGAAAATAATGAGGCAAGACCGAGCGGGAGGCAAAGAATAGCGCGCGCTTTAAGATTCCCGCCGGCTCGGGATCCGATAGCTATCGGATGACGGACTGATCGAGGTAGAAATGACTTAATGGTAAAAATGGCAACTTATTTTATCCATTTCAGTTTCTGTAAATAATCTACTCGATTAAATACTAATTTTACAGACAAAGGCCATTATTTTTTTAGCATTTTAGTAGATTTGAAGATGGAAAACACCAATGAAGCGGGAGATAAAGGTCAGGGAGTTAAAATTTCTGCTGGTTCAACGGGAGATGATCACCTGAGTTCGCTTTCGCTCCTCAATGCCATGCCACAACAGGTTTGGACGGCAGGAATTGATGGTTACATCAATTATGTAAATGAAACCATTTGTCGCGATTTTGGTTATCCACAGTCGGTAATTATTGAGAATGGTTGGGAAACCTTTGTTCATGCTGATGATCTTTCTGAGAGTTTAAACCGTTGGCAGGAATCGTTAAGAACTGAAAAAGAATATACGCAAGAATTTCGTTTACGCTTTGCAGATGGTGCTTATTACTGGCACCTGGCCAGGGCCGTATTAATCAAACAGGTAAATAAACCTTCCATTTGGGTAGGTACCAATACCAATATACAACATCATAAAGATATTGAATCGCGCAAGGATGAATTCATCTCCATTGCCAGTCATGAGTTAAAAACGCCGCTAACTTCTATCAAAGGTTATAACCAAATGCTGCTCCGTAAGGTAGAAGGGGGTGCAGTACGCGATTTTCTGCTCCGGAGCGAAGGCCAGCTCAACAGGCTCGAGAAATTAATCAGGGATTTGCTTGACGTTAGTAAAATCAATGCCGGCAAGATGCTGCTCAACATCGAAAGTTTCGATTTCTCGCGTATGCTTCGCGAAGCCATAACAGCCATGCAGCAGCTGGCGCCAAATCATACCATTATTTTAGAAGACAACCTGCAGCTTGAGTTTAGTGGCGATCTTTACCGGCTCGAACAAGTGGTACAAAATTTCCTGTCAAACGCGGTAAAATATTCACCCAATGCCGATCGTGTACTCGTTTCCACCAGCTTAAAGGATGGCAATGTAATTGTTTCGGTAACCGATTTCGGTATCGGTATTGAAAAAGCACATTTAGGCAAACTGTTTGAACGTTACTATCGCGCTGATAATTCTTCTGCACGATTTGATGGCCTGGGCTTAGGACTGTTTATTTCTGCAGAAATTATAAAGCGCCATGGCGGAAGCTTTTGGATTGAAAGCGAACTTGGGAAAGGCTCCGTATTCTCTTTTAAACTTCCTTTAGATCAGGGCCAACCGATACTGCCAGAAATAAAAATAAAAAATCGATATAAAGATCAATATCTCAGTATTTTCTGCCCTGAAGATGAAGACATTATGTATGTAGAATGGGTAGGCCATCAGGACATGCGATCGGTTAAACATGGTGGTGCATTGATGATTGAATACCTGAAATCTAATCCGCGTTCAAAAGTTTTTAATGATAACCGATTGGTTTTAGGTACCTGGTCTGAAGCTTCCGACTGGGCCGCAGCAGTTTGGCTGCCTTTAATGGAACTTGCAGGATTAAGATACTTTGCATGGATTTTCTCTGCGAGCGTGTTCAGCCAGTTATCTGCCCAGAAAAGTGTGGATAATGATGAAAAAACGGCTGAAATCCAGTTTTTTCATCAGGCAGATGAAGCAATGGAATGGCTTAAGAATTGTTAAACGGCGAACCGAGGCAAGCCCGGGCAAAGAATAGCCAACGCTTTAAGATTCCCGCCTGCGCGGGAATGACGATTGTGTTAATGTTACTGTAAAAGTATTGGTAGTGGTTAATTGTGCAGAGATCCTTCGCTGCGCTCAGGATGACAATACCGTCTACAACCACGAAGACATCAGGAACACCAAGCAATACCTGGTAATCTTAGTGTCTATGTGACTTGGTGGTTAAAAAACATTGCTAATTAGATTTCTCCATTGCGCTGCGCTCCAGTCGAAATGACGGATTGGTCTCGATTGAGATATGGTAATTGATTCTCTGCGCCCTGCTATCCGGCCTGGCAGATTTTCGTAGGAAAAAGCACGGAAATCTTTGCAGTCCCCCTCATAACCCCACAGCCTAAGGCAGGATCAAAGCGGGAGCGCAGGGATAAACCAAGGTAAGAGCCTCGATGCTGCCGCAATTGAGATTTCCGTCGCTTTTTACAAGGAAGGCTGCAAGCCTTGGGCTTTTGTTACTTTTGGGCCAAGCCAAAAGTAAGAGCCCCTCGGCGGCGGTGAGCCGAGGCAAGACAGTGCAGAAGGCAAAACCTCCCCCAACCCCTCCTGAAGGAGGGGAGTTCCCACCCATAGTTTTAAAATTAAAAGCGTTTTAAGGTTCCCGCCTGCGCGGGATCCGACAGCTATCGGATGACGACCGGTTGAGATAAAGGATTCTAATAAAAGGGTCGTCATCTCGACTGGAGTGCAACGGAATGGAGAGATCTTTGTACCATGTTATTGAAATCAAATTTACAACATCTCTCCGCTACGGTCGTATTCTAGGTTTACCACAATTGCAAATTTATTTTAAGAAAAACTCTTTTTTTGGAGTTT
>NZ_JBXANE010000008.1:0-348407 GCF_058801365.1 Pedobacter sp. GW822-FHT03F06 | reverse complement strand
TTAATTTCCGTGCCTTGCGGGACTACAAGTTTATCTCCCTCTTTTGATTATTTTATTATAAAGATAAAGATATGAGCAGGGCTAAATTAAAAATAGCAAATGGCCCTGCGCTCCAAAACAAATTCCGTCATTAACATTTTACTTGCTATCTGCGATTAATGATACGAACCACCCTATAAATAACATTGCGATGTTCCTTAAGTCATTCGATTATTTTATCTTTAGGCGATTTTAAAAAGATCGGTTTGCAAATCTGGAAACCGATTGAATAGTTAACCTTAATAAGCAAAATCAATATAAACATGTCAAATACATCAAAAATTATCTACACCAAAACCGATGAGGCGCCTATGTTGGCAACCTACTCACTTTTACCTATCGTACAAGCTTTTACCGCATCAGCAGGTATTGATGTAGAAACCAGAGATATTTCTTTAGCAGGAAGAATTTTGGCAAACTTTCCTGAGTATTTAAAAGACGATCAAAAAATTGGTGATGCTCTAGCAGAACTTGGTGCCTTGGCTACCACTCCTGAAGCTAACATTATCAAATTACCAAATATTTCTGCTTCTATCCCGCAATTGGTAGGTGCAATTACTGAACTACAGGCGCAGGGTTTTGCCATTCCAAATTACCCTGATAATGCACAGAGTGACGAAGAAAAAGCAATTAAAGCTAAATATGCAAAAGTTTTAGGCTCGGCTGTAAATCCGGTTTTACGTGAAGGTAACTCTGATCGTAGAGCACCTAAAGCGGTTAAAAACTACGCCAAACAAAACCCGCACTCGATGGGTAGATGGTCGGCAGATTCGAAAACCAAAGTGGCCAGTATGACTGAAGGCGATTTTTACGGTTCAGAAAAATCTACAACTGTTGCTGAAGCAGGTCAGTTTAAAATAGAATTTGTTGCTGAAGATGGGGCAGTAACCGAATTAAAAGCTTTGTCGCCATTAAAAGCAGGAGAGGTGATCGATAGTTCTGCATTGAGCTTATCGGCATTAAAAACTTTTGTGGCCAAAGAAATTGCTGAAGCTAAGGCAGCAGGTGTTTTATTATCTGCACACTTAAAAGCAACGATGATGAAAGTTTCAGATCCGATTATTTTCGGTGCCATTGTTGAAGTTTACTTTGCAGATGTATTTACTAAATATGCCGATCTTTTCAAAGAACTGAACATCGATACCAGAAATGGTTTAGGCGATGTTTACGCTAAAATTGCAGGCAACGCAAAGCAAGCTGAAGTTGAAGCTGCTTTGGCTCAGGCCATAGAAAACGGTCCGGCCCTGGCCATGGTAAATTCTGATAAAGGAATTACCAACTTACATGTGCCATCGGATGTGATTGTTGATGCTTCGATGCCAGCCATGATCCGTACTTCTGGACAGATGTGGAACAAAGAAGGTAAAGCACAGGATACCATCGCTTTAATTCCAGACCGTTGTTATGCCGGTGTTTACACCGCAACTATTGATGACTGTAAAGCAAACGGTGCTTTTGATGTGACAACTATCGGTTCGGTACCAAATGTGGGTTTAATGGCTCAAAAAGCTGAAGAATATGGTTCGCATGATAAGACTTTCCAGGCTACTGCTGACGGAACAATCCGCGTAACTGATGCTGATGGTAAAGTGTTTTTCGATCAGAAAGTAGAAAAAGGCGATATCTTCCGCATGTGCCAAACCAAAGATGCCCCGATTCAGGATTGGGTAAAATTAGCGGTTAACAGGGCGCGTTTATCAGAAACTCCTGCCGTTTTCTGGTTAGATGAAAACAGGGCACACGATAGAGAAATCATCGCTAAAGTAAATACCTATTTAAAAGATCACGATACTACTGGTTTAGATATCCGCATTCTTGCGCCAATTGAAGCTACTAAATTTACTTTGGAGCGTATCCGTAAAGGTTTAGATACCATTTCGGTTACCGGTAACGTATTGCGTGATTATTTAACAGATTTATTCCCGATTTTAGAACTAGGAACCTCTGCCAAAATGTTATCAATTGTTCCTTTAATGAATGGTGGTGGTTTGTTCGAAACCGGTGCTGGTGGTTCTGCCCCAAAACATATTGAGCAATTTATTGAAGAAGGTTATTTACGTTGGGATTCATTAGGTGAGTTTTTAGCACTTCAGGCCTCTTTAGAGCATCTATCTCAAACGCAAAATAACGCAAAAGCGCAGGTATTGGCTGATGCTTTGGATGAGGCTAATGCTAAATTCTTGGCAACGGATAAATCTCCTGGCAGAAAATTGGGTACTATCGATAACCGTGGTTCTCACTTCTATTTGGCTTTATATTGGGCGGAAGCTTTGGCTGCACAAACGAAGGATGCCGATCTGAAAGCTAGATTTGCGCCGTTGGCTAAAACTTTGTTAGAAAATGAAGCCAAAATCAATGAAGAGTTGATCGGTTCGCAAGGTAAACCTCAAAACATTGGCGGTTACTATAACCCTAATGACGAACTGGCAAGCAAAGCAATGCGTCCGAGTGAAACATTAAATACTTCTTTGGCTTCTTTGTAAGCTAAATTTGGGTTGTCAACTTTAATATGCTTCTAGTATGGAAGTTGACAACTCTTAGATACTTTGGCGTCCTGATATAAAAATCGGGACGCTTTTTTTATGAGTTGTCAACTTTAATATGCTTCTAGTACGAAAGTTGACAACTCTTTAATATTATTTCTGTCTGTGCGACATATCTATTGGATAGTAGTCTATTACCTCAGGCGCTCTTGAGCCTCAATTTGTTCATTATACCAAAATTTTTGAGTGGTAAAGTCGAGTGGCCAGTCTTGCTGTGCTTTCGCTTTTATTGAGTTATTCTCAATAGTTAGCATATATTTATATGCATCTATTTGCTCGTTAACCCAAAATTCCTGTGTGCTATAATCATCAGGCCAATCTTTTCTTGCTTTTGCTTTAAGTTTTTGCGTAATTTCTTCTTCTACTGCATCAATTATATCATTTTGAGTACTTTTAACTGTTTCAACTTCTGAAGAAGGATTAGCTTGTTGCTTTTCAACAGTATTTTGATTTTCTGTTAACGGTTTATTTTTATCACTTAAATTTGATAATACAATTAAGGATATTATTACTGTTATTCCAATTTTCCATCCTCTGGATATAGATGAATTTTTCCAAAGGGCATAAAGGCCAACTGGAAAAAAGATTATACATAAAATTATTGTTAACCAAGTTTTTTCGTACCAGCGATTTGAATGATTGGGAATTATAAAGTTTGGATTTGTGTGGAAATCATTGGTTTGAAAGGGTACTATATCTGTTTGAAGCAGTTTCGGCTTATTTTCTGATGATAATATTCTGGAGGTACTTGAAAGAATATTTTCAATATTCTGCCTGTTTTTCCCCATATCGAATGCTCCCCCAAACATAATTCCTGTTTTTGGTGAGGAAGTAATCTGGACTTTGGTTCTATTTTCTGCGATTTCCGTCAACTGTATCGGTATATTTTCGCCCCAACTGTACAAGCTAACTCCTGCTTTTACCATAAACCGACCTTGTAGTTTATCTGCGTTTTCGATCTGTAATCCTTTAATTGTTGGAATTGCAAGTAACATTGCTTCAAAAACTTTGTCTTTCGACATTGGAAATTCACTTTCCCCATTGTGATCTAAAAATGCCATAGTTTGTTTTTTTGTTGATTATATTCAAAACTACACGGTTGATGATGATATACTTTACGGTTTTCCGTAGTAAAGAGGGATGATTAGCGCAGCTCCAGTAGGATCTATTTCTAACCCAGTATTCTTGTTGGGTGAAGTAAAATACAATTGAGATATTGCGCTTATGTTAGTTGGCACTTTGCATGCGTGAGGGATAGCAGCGGAAAGCCCACAGCCCTCCCGATATAAAATCGGGATTCATCGGGCGAGGACTTGGAGTGTATAGCCCGACCCTTGCGCAGCTTGGGGCACGCCCAAATAATAAAATTATTTTGTCAGAGAAAAACCTTATCTATACCACATTGTTATAACCTTATAAATTAAAGGAGACCATATCATGGCAATTAACGAGAATAAAGGATCGCAGGATAAAATACACAGTACCACAGAAAATGGCGAAATCAATAAAGAGAATCTTGCTTATGATGAAAATAAGCAGAGTTACGAGCTCGATGTAAGAGGCACAGATAAAGATTACGACCACCCGATGGGATATGAAACGGTTGCTGCTGGTGCCAAAGATGATGATTCGACCTATGATGAAGCTAACCCTTATATTGGTGATGAATATGCCCGCAATGAAGAAATTGCCGAAGATAACCTGGAGGAATTAGGTATGCACGTAGATAACGGGGAGAGTGTAAAGCTGAGCCCTGAAGATGAAATACTTGCCCGTACACCCGAAGATAACCGCGATGATTTAGATGAAGAAGGTTATCCGATTAACGATACGCCCCAAAAATAGTCAATAGAGCACTGTCGTGAGGATAGTTATTTGACGAAACAATCATAATAGGAAAAGCAGGGTTATACATTTGCAATGATGCGTAATCCTGCTTTTTGTTTAGTAATTTTTAACCGAATAAGTATTGTTAGTTATCCAATATGAATTTACGGATTAACATCTAAATTAAATCTCCTGCGCAATTCGTCAAGCTTTGGATTTTTGTTTACCAGGTAATCGTACTTTTCGCGGTTGCCATAAAGCCTGTTTTCTATTTTACGTTCAACAAGTTTGTACGTAACCTCTACACCAAAATTGCTAAGCTCATTTCTCAAAAAGTTTAACAGCTCAACAGATTCTTGTTGTACAAGGTGTTCCTGTGTTTTACTTTCTACCGAAATTTCGATCAGCTCGGGATTTAAAAGCGTAGGCGCGAAATTATTTAAGATGGTAAAAAGATTGATTTTATCGGCCGCCTTCATTTTTTGAGTAAAGGCATTCCACACTTCCAATAAGCGGTCGTAACTAAAAGGTTCTCTGGCTTCGCCTGTAACTTTTTTTGGCCCCTTGTCATCATCTTCCTGTGCAACACGGTTCAGATCGTTTAAAGATGGAATAAGTGTGCTTATTGCATTGGACTTAGGAATATTGATACTGATGGAAGTTGCAGATGGTGGCGGACCAACCCTTGGTGTTTCCTTTGGCTTTTCTTCTGCAAGAATTTGAGGTAAAACCGCATTTTTAAAAACAGGCGCTACAGCCTGGGCCGTATTTTCGCTTTCTGTTTCCGGCTTTGGTGTTTCTGCCTGTCCGGCTACGACATTAGTTTTTTTTTTATCCTGATCTACGTCAGTTGCTGTGTTAATGGGGCTTAAAGGCTGTTGTGCTAAATTGACGACCGACCGGATATGGCACATTTTAATCAGTGCCAGCTCTACCTGTAAACGTTGGTTTTTAGAATTCTTGTAATTTAGATCGCAGGTATTGGCCAGGTTTAATGCTGTTAGCAAAAACGATAATTCTGTTTGCCTGCACTGATCGAGGTATTTTTGTTTGATGTTTTCGCTAACTTCTAAAAGTTTAATGGTCGATGCGTCTTTACCCACTAATAAATTACGGAAGTGCGAAGCCAGGCCATTTATAAAGTTATTGCCATCGAAACCGTTATTCAAAATTTCGTCGAACAGGAGTAGGGTTTGGCTAACTTCTGCTGCGGTTAAATAAGAGGTAAGCTTGAAAAAATAATCGTAATCTAAAATATTAAGGTTATCGATTACAGCTTTATAAGTGATGTTCTTGTTTGCATAACTTGCAATCTGATCGAACATCGATAGTGCATCACGGAGTCCACCATCTGCCTTTTGGGCAATAATATGCAAACCATCGCTTTCAAAAGCAATATTTTCGCGTTGGGCAATAGTTGATAGGTGATTGGCAATATCTTCTACCTGGATCCGGTTGAAATCAAAAATCTGGCAACGCGATAAAATGGTTGGCAGGATTTTATGTTTCTCGGTAGTGGCCAGGATAAAAATAGCATAAGAAGGTGGTTCTTCCAGTGTTTTCAAAAAGGCATTAAATGCACTTTGCGATAACATGTGAACCTCATCAATGATATAGATTTTATATTTTCCCGCTTGTGGTGGTATACGAACCTGCTCAATTAAACTACGGATATCATCAACAGAGTTGTTCGAAGCCGCATCTAATTCGTGAACATTAAAAGAATGCCCGTTCTGGAAAGAAAGGCAATTATCGCATTGGCCACAAGCTTCCATTTCTGCTGTAGGGTTGGTACAGTTAATGGTTTTTGCAAGGATACGTGCACAGGTTGTTTTACCCACACCGCGAGGCCCGCAAAATAGAAATGCCTGTGCTAGCTGATTGTTTTTGATGGCGTTTTTTAACGTACCGGTAATATGCTGCTGGCCAACAACGGTTTCGAAGGTGGCTGGGCGGTATTTACGGGCAGAAACAATAAAATTTTCCATCGGCACGAAAATAGGAAAAATTTAGGTGTTGTAAGATTGAAAAGTTGGAATGTGGAAAAGTTGAAATACCTAAATGATTTGTAAAAGATTAAGTAACATTTAATGATAAAATTAATCTAATCGTAAAGATTTATAAATGAGGATATTAATTTTTATTAACGCGATATTGTTTTCTGTTGCGGGCGTTTCAATGGCACAGGTTGATACTATAAATGCACAAAACCATAAATTGGTAATGAGCAATCTGAAAGAGGGAAAAACAAGTTATCTTGTTTATATGACTGATTCTCTTGAAACGAAACGGACCGTAGGAGATATATGGGAAAGAACAACTGCTTTTAAAAAAAGAGATAAAAATGAAGTGGTAGAATTTGATTGGAAATGGCTTCACAACGATTCCCTTTTTGCCACAATAACGAATATCTGCGATCGAAAAACAATGTCTCCAATTTATCATTATGCTAGTTATAAACGTAGGGGTGTTTTTGCTTATGATTATAAAAATGGCCTGATGCAACCATCGGATACCGTGAAAAATAATGATGCAATCAAAAAAGGTCCGGTTAAATTGGATATTCCGATCATTTCGTGGGAGCAGGATTTAGAAACTTATTCATTATTACCAATTAAAAAGGTTGGCCAGCAGTTTGATATTTCATTTTTTGATCCCAATGAAAAATCAGCAAGCTACCATCATTATGAAGTGGTTGGCAAAGATAATTTGAAATTGAATTCAGATATAACAGCTAATTGCTGGCTGCTTAAAATTAATTACAGCCAAGACAGTTATGCCATTTTCTGGCTAACCGAGAAATCAAAAGAGGTAATTAAAATGAAAGAATATTATAAAGGTAACTATCGTATAAAAGTTAAGCAATATTGATAATATTAATGATGCAGGTTGTAAAACAGTTTATAATTTGCTTCAAATGTATTAAAACTGCCAAAAGTAAGGTCAATCGCTTTTTCGGTATCGTAACCCTGCGTATTGAGTTTAATTATTTTTTTTAACAGGTCTGTTCTTTTGGATTTAATAAAAAAGTAGATCACACTGTAGGCTGTGTTGTAATTGTCGTCTATATCATGCCCGTAAAATGAACCACTGTATATTTTAAAGAAATTTTTTAGCCTTTCGCTGTCTTTCGAATCTATTCCTGCCTTTATGCTCTTAATTCTACCACTTTGTGGATAGGAGTATAAATTTCCTTCACTGTCAAAATCTAGTGTTTCGAAAAACTCTGCAAGGCCTTCGTTTAACCATTTGGGCGATTTTTTAAAATTAAACTGGAAAATACTATGGCTGGCCTCATGGAGCGCTACCGAAATGAAATCGCTGCTCTTATATACAAAGGCTTCGTTAATTGCGGCAATATAAAATCCGGCACTATTTATTGGTGCACTATATGTTTTTTGCACTAACCGGTAATCTTTGTTTTTTCCATATAGGTTTATTTTAACAGGTGCAGTAATGTTCTCTCTTGTTTCGAAAATTTCATTGCAGAACATGCGTTCGTAAGCAATCAGTTTCTCTATCTTCTTTTGCTCGGTTTCGCTTATTTTGCAGTTAACTAAATTAATGTCAACATATTGCGCGTAAAGAGATAGGCTGATGATGTTTGAGAGTATCAATAGTAGGAATTTGTTCATGCTCATTTATTTAATCAGCGACTTAAGCTCGTGCCTATATTCTGAAGCACTTTTGCCCGTAAACTCCTTAAACAATTTATTAAAATGGCTAAAGTTGTTAAAACCGCTTTCATAAGAAATATTGGCGATACTGATGGGTTTTTCGGCCAGAAGCTTTGAAGCATGTACCACCCTGTATTCATTTACAAAATGGGTAAAGGTTTTTTTGGTGATCTTTTTAAAATATCGGCAAAAGGATGGAACAGTCATGCTCGACATTTCTGCGATGTGCTGCAAGCTGATCTGATCCTGAAAATGATCTTTTACATAGTTAAAGATCATATTGATGCGGTCGTTATCCTGCACCTGCATTTCCATCGAAAACCCGTCGGCATTTAAAATTTTATAATCTTTGGCGTGTTCAAGTTCTTTTAAAACGCTCAGCAAGGTTAAAAGCCTATCGAATGGAGGCTGATCGTCCATCATTTCGATCCGGTCGCCTACCATACTCTTGGTTTCGCTGCCAAATGCAATTCCGGCCTTTGCTTTATCAAAAAGCTCATGGATTCCTTTTATCTCCTGCAGGCCTAAAAAAGTGGCGCCCAAAAAATCGGGCTTCATCTGGATTACTGTTTCGTTTTTGTTTCCCGTATTGGTATCGGTAAATCCGCAATGGGGGAGGTTGCTGCCAATCAGGATCAGATCGCCATCGGTATAATAAGAAACGTGGCTGCCAATCTGCCTTTTCCCGGCACCGCCATTTACAAATACCATTTCAACTTCGGGGTGGTAATGCCAGAGGTGCGCCATGTTATTGGCGTTTTCTACATATTTTGAATAATAGAATGAACTCCCGAAAGAGGGTTCAACAACCTCGAAACTTGGCTTCATTATCTTCTAATTAATTGCACTAAAATACATAAAAAATATGCTTTATTATAACTTATGACAAAATACCCCTGTAATTGGGGTAATATAGCATAGATATTGGAAAATATGCAATCGTCTATATCTCAGTTACCTCCATATCTTAGTGGTGTCATATAATTATTAACTCTTTAAAAATATTGGTTATGAAAAAGTTCTTAAAAATCGGTTTAATAGCAGCGTTGTTTTTTACTGCTACGGGTGTTCACGCTAACGATGATAATTTTACATTAAAAGTAAAAGGCGAAAAAGAAAAGTTTATCCGTTTTTCTGTAGATAAGGCAGAAGACGTTAATCTGTCACTGATCGGTGCAGATGAGGAAGTTTTATTTGAAGAAAATATCCATGCTTCAGCTTTCTCAAGCAAGGTTTATGATTTAAATGCACTTCCTGATGGAAACTATATACTTAAAGTAGAGTCTGAATTAAAATTGGCTAAATATACAGTAACCATCAAAGATGGTGAGGCATTGGTGTCTGAGCCAAAAGTATCTAACATATTTAAACCGGTTTATACTAAAAATGATCAGGTAATTACCCTTAATCTGGATAACCTGGATAAAAATCCGATCGAAATTAAAGTATACAACGAATACAATGACGAGGTTTACAACGAAGTATTTAAAGATAAAGCGCAGCTAACAAAAAAATTCAATATCAGCAAAACAGATTCTAAAGAATTAACCTTTGTGGTGAAGTATAAAGAAGAAAGTTTTGTTAAAACGATACAAACTTATTAAACATTACAGCTAATTGATATGGGGAGATTGTCGGATAGATAGTCTCCCTTTTTTGTTTGGGAGATTAGATGTGAGGTGTGCGACATGAGATATGTGGCCAGGATCATGATGAGGTAACTTGTCGCGGTCATTTTTTGTGTTTCGTTTTATTACGTAACTTTTTCTTTCTTAATTGCTTGCGATTCTTCTTTTTTCTAATTAATCATTTGATTTTAAGAAATATATTGTTACTTTTGCATCCCCGTAATATACCTCGGGATTAAAAATTAAAAACATAATTTATAACAATGAATCAGTACGAAACTGTTATCGTTCTAACCCCTTTGTTATCAGAAGAAGTTGCTAAAGAGGCATTAGCCAAATATAAAGCAATTCTTGTTGATAACGGAGCCGAAATTGTCCAAGAGGATAATTGGGGTTTGAGAAAATTAGCGTATCCAATTGAGAAAAAATCAAACGGATTCTTCAACTTAACTGAATACAAATCTTCAGGTGATTTGATCGCAAAATTAGAGCTTGAATTAAAACGCGATGAGCGTGTGTTACGTTTCTTAACCATCCGTTTAGACAAACACGCTGTTGCTTACAATGAGAAAAAGCGTAGTGGTGCTTTTAACAAAAAAACTAAGGAGGTTGCAGCGTAATGGCAAGAGAACAAATACAATACGTAACTGCCCCTAAAGTAGAGGATAACCGTAAAAAATATTGCCGTTTCAAGAAAAACGGAATTAAATACATCGATTACAAGGATGCAAATTTCTTGTTGAAATTTATTAACGATCAAGGTAAATTATTACCACGCCGTTTAACTGGTACTTCGTTAAAATTCCAACGTAAAGTGGCTCAGGCAGTTAAACGTGCCCGTCACATCGGTTTGTTACCTTTCGTTGCTGATCAATTAAAATAGGAGGCTAGAGATATGGAAATTATTTTAAAACAAGATATTAAAGGCCTTGGTGAGAAAGATGATGTAGTTACAGTAAAGCCAGGTTATGGCCGTAACTATTTAATCCCTCAAGGATTTGGAGCATTGGCTACTTCTTCAGCTAAAAAAGTTTTAGCTGAAAACTTGAAGCAAGCTGCTTTTAAACAAGATAAAATTAAGAAAGATGCTGAAGGTGTTGCTGAGCGTTTAACTGATGTTAAACTTTCAATCGGTGCTAAAGCAGGCGAAAGCGGAAAAATCTTCGGAGCGGTTAACACCATCCAGATTGCTGAAGCATTAAAAGCACAAGGCTTTGATGTAGACCGTCGTCGTATTACTTTCGAAACTGAACCTAAATTTGTTGGCGAATATGTTGCTAACTTAAACTTACACAAAGAAGTTAAAGTTCAGGTTCCTTTTGAAGTAGTTGCTGAATAAGCATTCTTTAAAGAATCTAAAAAAGGTCGCGATGAAAATCGGGACCTTTTTTTATGGAAAATGGAATAGGCAAAATGGGTGATAGGGATCTCTATCTCATTTTCCATCTTCCCTATTCCATTAGGTATTATCCTTTTGGGGTAGTCGGTCTGATTTCTACCTTACTCGGTAAAGTCCTTGCTGGCATAGCCAATAAATCAACAATTAGTTTGCCCATATCCTCTGGTTGGATTTTCCAGGCATCATCTTCAGCATTAGGCTGGTGATCGTTAAAATGGCTCGCTACAGATCCTGGCATAATGGTACTCACCTTTACACCATATTTTCTTAAATCGAGCATAACCGACTGCGTAAAACCTGTTAAACCAAATTTACTGGCATTGTAGGCTGAGCCACCTGCAAAAAAGTTTGTGCCGGCTAAGCTTGATATGGTAAAGATATGTCCCTTGTTCTTTTTGATTTCTTCAACGCTGGCTTTAATGCTGTAAAAAACGCCTGTTAAATTGGTATCAATGGTTTCTTTCCATAAATCTATATCCAGCTCGTCAATAGGTGCAAAATGCCCTATGCCAGCGTTGGCAATGAGTATATCCAATTGACCCCATTTTTCGAGTATCAGGTTTACCGCACCTTGCTGAGATTTAAAATCTGCAACATCTGCTTCAATGGCCAATACATCACCGTGAGCCACCAGATGTGATGCGGCCTGGTTTGCGCTGGCAATTGTCCTGCTGGTAATGGCTACTTTATAACCTTCTTTTAAAAGGGCTTCGGCAATACCGAAACCAATTCCTTTACTTCCTCCTGTAATTAATGCAACTTTCATGTTCTTGTAACGTATAGTATCGAAAAATGTTTAATTAGATTTTTTGTTGTTATGGTGCGGAAGCTCCATAATCTGGATATCTTTAAAATCCACTGGCTGTCCTTCACTTTGTAAGGCAATAAAACCTTGTGTAAGTGCTTTTCCATCAATTTTAATTTTCGGATCGAAACGGTTAGCTACGCCTCCGCCAATTTGTGGTTTGCTGTATTGCAATACGGTATCACCATTAATAATATGTTTAACGATTGAATCGCCCATAACAATAAGCTCGGCAGATACCCACTGGTCGCCATCGTATGTTTTTGATTTCGAATCTAAACAATGACCTGGGAACATACTGCCATTGTAAAAAATCTCCGTGCCTGGTGAACACATGTTTCCGGTAGGACGGGGACGGCCATCGCTTAAACCACCTAAAAACTGCATCTCGATCGAAATTGGCCAATCCTGTTCTTTAGGCATGGTTTTCGGATCCTGGGAATGGAACATTACCCCACTATTGCGTAAAGTATAACTTGGCGCACCTTTTTGCAGTTCGCCAACAAAACGGTATTTTAATTTTAGGTGATAATAGGAAAATGGGGTTTTATAATAAAGATGACCAAACTGATCATTGAAATCACCGTATTGGTCATATCGAACTTGTATAGTTCCATCTTCAACCCTAAAGGTATTTCCGTAGTTTACATTGTAATCGTGGTGGTGGATTTTAACATTCCAGTCTTTAATGTCTTTCCCGTTAAAAAGTGTTATCCATTTTTCAGATCTGTTATTGATGTTTTTGGTTGTACTGCAGCTCCATAGTGTAACAGCAAGAAAGAGATAGCCTAGTTTTTTCATTTGGTTAATTTTGTTTTGCACCCTGTTTAAAAATGTGAATCACAAAATACATAAACAAAGTGATTTTAATGTGCATTAAGGCTTTACCACGAGAATTTTGCATTTCGGCTTTGTTTTTCGATCACAAAAAAAAAGTATTTTTTAGCATTGTTCGAGTCTCCAGCATTTCCCATCTTCCTTCCCTTTAATTACCTTTGCGCCATGGCGAAAACCCGGAAAAGCAGAACTAAAAGTAAAGCAAAACATCCCCTTGTAAAGAAGATTGTTAATATTGCTACAAAAGTATTTTTATATTTTTTGCTGGTTTCGGTGTTTTGGGTAATCGCCCTGCGTTTTATCAACCCACCTATTACACTTTTAATGGTTCTGCGGAACATTGAGCGAAAAGCCGATGGAAAATCTTTTAAAACCGAGAAAAAGTGGGTTAATTTTGAGGATATGTCTGATAATATGAAAAGGGCTGCGGTATCTGCCGAAGATCAGCTCTTTTTAAAACATATCGGTTTTGATATGAAAGCCATTGAAAAAGCTTTTGCCAGTAACGCCAAAGGCAAAAAAGTGAAGGGGGGGAGTACCATTTCGCAACAAACAGCTAAAAATGTTTTCTTGTGGCCTGGCCGCTCGTGGATAAGAAAAGGTTTTGAAGCTTATTTTACTTTACTCATCGAACTGTTCTGGAGCAAAGAAAGAATACTGGAAGTTTACCTGAATGTAATCGAAATGGGCGATGGG
This sequence comes from Pedobacter sp. GW822-FHT03F06, assembly GCF_058801365.1. NCBI lineage: Bacteria > Pseudomonadati > Bacteroidota > Sphingobacteriia > Sphingobacteriales > Sphingobacteriaceae > Pedobacter > Pedobacter sp. GW822-FHT03F06. The sequence continues at coordinate 334,956 of NZ_JBXANE010000008.1, read as the reverse complement.
ATTTATGGCGCCGAGGCCGCCGCCCAGGAGTATTATGGTAAATCCTGTACAAAACTAACCCGGAAACAGGCTGCTTTAATTGCTTCCTGTTTTCCAAACCCCAGAAGGTGGACACCCAAAAATGCAACCCCGTACATCAGGCACCGTCAATATCTGATTTTAAGAAATATGAACAGGTTGGGGCCGCTGGATTTTTAGTCGACAGTCCAATGTCTTCAGTCCATTTATCGACTAAGGACTTTGGACTCCAGACTTTGGACTAAAACTAATCATGATCCTTATTCCACCTGATCTTTATTCCGCCTTTTTCATCATCAACAGCTTTCAGATGTAATACGATGCCGCGCATACGGGCTTCTCTTTTTTCTGATCTGGTTAGGTTTTCATCACCTTTTGGATTTCTCAGCGGAATGTCCATCTCTACATTTGTGCCATTTCCTAAAGCATAAGTGCCTTTTACATTAAAGTTTAACGCACTGGAGTTTACCTGCATCGGACTGATTTCTACCTTATCGCCACGCACGGTAAGTGTTCCGTCAAGGTTTTTGATTTCTACGTTTGATAGGTTCCTGTTGGCAAAAGCAAATTTTCCTACCTTAACCATTGGGTCGAAATTAACCAGTGCGGCATTGTTCAGGTTGAAGACCACTTTACCATTAATAGATCGGGGAAGAATTTTTCCGGTGTGCGATATCCTTCCGGAAATATTAACCAGCGATGATAAATAACCTTTTAAATTCTTGTTGGTAATGGTGTTCTGTCCGAAGTTATCAAATGAATAAAAGAAATCTTTAACACTTACATGGCTGATCTTTGAATTAATTTTAAAGCTATTTGATGCAGCTTCCTGCATAATACTCCCATTCAGCGATAACTGACCACCTGCATGGGCCACGCTTATTTTGTTGAAGAATATACCCCCGCCACGCAAGGAAATGTCGGCATCAAGGTTTTTAGCCAGGAAATTATCATAAATGGCTTTATCAACGGTTAAACGGATATTCATTTTCGAAAGCTCCAACACATTGCTCAGTTCTTTGGAAACCATTTGTTTGTTTCCGCTCGACTTTTTCTTTGCCGTTCTTGGTCCTAAGAAGGGTAAAAACTCCTTTAGATAAAGTTGTGGGCTCGACATTTTTAAGTTCACCAATATTTTTTCGGGAGCAGTATAATACAGGTTAGCAAAATTGGCGATGCTGCAACTTACATTAAGCACGCTTTTACCCAATTGGAAGTGCCCGTTCTGTATCGATAAATCATTCTGGTTAAAGTTGATGTTTAAAGCACTTTTTACCAGATGAAGCCTCCGTGGGATGTAAAGAATATCGGCATCGGCAATCTGTATTTTACCTGAAACAACCGGTTTGGTAAACCTAAAGTTATCAATATCAGCTTTGCAGTATAACCTTAAGTTGGCTGTCCCGTTTTTAAATTCGAAATCGTTCGTGCCTAATGAATTGTTTAAATTGGACAGGGGAAATTGCGAGGTTACCAATCCGGTAGCAATCGGGCGCGATAAATTATTAACCGTAAAAGTATCGATCTTCAGCGGTGCATTAAAATATTTTGCCGTTAGCCTGTGGAACTTGATAGATGAGTTTTCATCGCCAATAATGCCGCCAATTGTATCTCTGTTGGTAAACGAGCCATCAAAATTACAAGCGGTTAATTTACCTGCCGGAATAGAAACCACATTATCCCGAACGGTTATGCCAACATTGATCAAGGGATCTCCGTACTTCCCTGATCCGTCATCAACAATATTTCCCCGGATATCGATTGGTTTTTCTATGCCGAATTTTAAGAGTTTGGAAGAGATATTAGGCGATAAAAGTAAGGCAACATCTCTAAATAAAATATCATCCACAGCTATACTAATGGCAAAAGCAGATTTGGCAAGGTCTATTTTAGCGCCGATTTTAAAAGGATGCCCGCCAATGTTCAGTATTTCGGGGCTTAGTATTACCGCATCCAATTCACGGCTGTAATGTGCATTTAATGTCCCGTTAAGCGTCTTGTCTTTCAAAAAGCTTCCTTTGCGGGTATTAAAGGCGAAACTGTTTACCTTGGTCATCAACTTTATTTTACCTGTCCAGCCGCTATCAGGATATTGCATTCTGCCCTGGATCTGATCAATATCGAAATTGAATAGTTTGAATCTCTTTTTGTTATCTAATATTAGGCTAACCTTATTAAAATCTATTTTTTTGACTTCTAATGCAGAAGATTTTGGTGAAGATTTTTTTTCGGTTTTCGGCTTGCTTTTAAAAATACTGGTATTGCTATAACCTGTAGAATCGGTGTAGATATAAATTGCTGCATTGTTAATGGCAATCTGTTTAATGTTAATGTTACCCACAATAAGCGAAAGTACATTTAGTGATACATCTATATCCTGCGCTTTTAAAAGATCGTGTTTATGTTGGTTCCATAAACTATCTCTCAGTAAAACGCCGTTTAAGGATACCGAAACCCCTGGAAAACTTTTCAGGAGTGTTGGCTCCATGCTGGTAGCGGTAATTTTTCCGTTTAAATTTTTATTGAGCTGTGAAAGGATAGAAGCCAGTACTTCTTTTTTATTTCTACTGATGTAAAATGCTCCTGCCAGCCAGGTGAGGATAATCAGCACAACAATAACCGATATAATTTTAAAAGAGATTTTGAGCCAGCGCTTCATAGACATTATTTGATTTAACCAATATAATGTTTTTCGTGAGCTAATTGTTTGATCAATAGCTAAAATAATGCACTGTACAACTGCTGGTTTTAAGAATTATTTTCCTAAAAGTGATGCGAGATCTGGATGAAATTGTGAAGTTAAAAATTGGGTAATGGTGAAATCGGCCAATCTATTGATGTAAAATGGATCTTCCATCAGGATTTTTTTTAAAGCCTCTTCATCCTTTGCCAGGGCTAAGATAATTCCACCGGTACGGGGTACTTTTCGGCCCGAAGCTACAAAGATATGTTGATCGTAATATTTTCTTAAAAATTGAACGTGCGCCTCCATATGTTCATCCAGCTTTTCAAGCGGAACAATATATTTAAGATCTACAATAAACATGCTTTTTTATAATAAATGGGCGAAAACAGTACTGTGCCAGCTATTTTGAAAAGGTACTTCCCATTTACTATTTAGTTCTGCCAGGTTCTGAACCATGTTGTTAAATACAATCGTTTCTGGCGTTACCTGTTTGATATTGACCAAAGTTTCAAAATCTTCTTTGCTGTTTACCACAACTTCTTCATTTACCTTATAGGCAATGTTGAAACGGTTAAAAAGATCTACATGATATTCCTGTTCAATTTCTTTAATTAAGCGAACAGAGCTATCAATAGAGCAACCCGTAACGCCTGCCTGACTTTCGTCAACCGTTAGGATAATAAAAAAGCCGTAGCGGATTTCCGCTTTTGCAAGCAATTCATTTCCATGTGCTTTCCACTGGTTGGTAAAAGCTGCTAATTTGTTTAAGATCTCACTTTCTTCAGTAGAAGTAAATTTGCGATCGCTTTGGTATATCCAAACTCTTGATTGTGGAGAAAAACTCATATACAAATTTATGATTTTAATTAAATTGGTGTGTTTAAAACGCTAACCTGATGAAAAAGTTTACACTCTGCTTGAAAATATCCCTTCTTTCGGCTTTTTGTATGTTTTTATGTGCTTTTTCCGACCCCGAAACTGTAGCACAATCGATCAGTTTTCTTCAAAAAACATTTACTGATCATTACGATAACAGTCAGGAAAGCGACCAGGTAAAACGTTATGAGCTAAATGTTACCAACAATGGCTTTTGCCGTTATAAGCGTTATTTTAATAACGGTAAAACAGAGTATTTCGCATTTAAGCTTTCGAAATTTAAAGATATGGATTATTATGGTACAACTACTTCGGGCAAATTGTATATCCATACCAAAGGTGACGACGTAATTGTGCAGACCTATAAAGACAAGGGAGGGGATGTAGATTCGATGGCTACGCAACTGGTTATTCCGTTAAAAAATATGGAGGCTGAAGATTTAAACCTGATCCGCGATAATTTGAATAAAATAAATGCGCCGGTTTCCACTCCATAGAAATTATTATTTTATGATGATTTTGCTGGTTTAACCATTTCTCTAATAAAATTTTCAATTTGCTATAGTTAGATAGTGGATTTGTGAATTTCGGAAAATAAGTTAAAACACTTATATTCAGTCAACTTAAAACAATCTCATCTTGAAACGTAGAAACTTTATTTATTTAACTGGTGTAGGAGCAGCTGCAGCTATGCTTCCTGCCATTCCGGTTTTTGGGAAGGAGATTTCCCCCGAGCAGGCTTTAACATATATCGACCCTGCAGCTAAAAAAATCATGTCGGATGTGGCCTTAAATGCGGCACGATCAAAAGGCGCAACTTATACTGATGTGCGTATAGGCAGGTACCTTAACCAATACGTTGTTACACGCGAGGATAAAGTAGAGAATATTGTAAATACCGAATCATATGGAATTGGTATCAGGGTAATTTCAAATGGCAGTTGGGGATTTGCGGCAACCGACAAAATGGATAAAGACAGCATTGCCAAAGCAGCCGAACTGGCAGTAACTATTGCCAAAGAAAATGCCCGTTTGTTAAGAGAGCCTGTAAAGCTGGCCCCACAAAAAGGGTATGGTGAGGTAAGCTGGAAAGCGCCGATTGAGAAAAATACTTTTGAGGTACCCGTAAAAGAAAAGGTAGATTTATTGCTGGCGGTGAACGATGCGGCTATGAAAGGAGGTGCAGATTACATTAATTCCATCTTATTTGCAGTAAATGAACAAAAATATTTTGCTTCAACTGATGGTTCATATATTGATCAGGATATCCACCGTATCTGGCCTACTTTTTTTATTACCAAAATAGATAAGGCAACCGGTAAGTTCGAAACCAGAAATGCACTGAGTGCACCTACTGGTAAGGGATACGAATACCTGGATGCAAGGCCACAGGATAAAATACAAACCGCTTCGGGCACCCTTTATAAAGGCAGGTACGATATGCTTGAAGATGCTACACAGGGAGCGAGGCAGTTGGGTGAAAAAATGAAGGCTAAATCAGTAGAGCCAGGTAAGTATGATCTGGTATTGGATCCTTCACATTTATGGTTAACCATTCACGAATCGTGCGGTCACCCAACTGAGCTTGACCGTGTGTTGGGCTATGAGGCCAATTATGCAGGAACGAGTTTCCTGACACTTGACAAATGGGAATCCAAAAAATTTAATTATGGCAGTAAGGAAGTTAATATTACTGCCGATAAAACCGAAGTCGGATCGTTAGGAGCTGTTGGTTATGATGATGAAGGGGTGAAATGCGGAAAATGGGATGTGATTAAAGACGGTATATTGGTAAATTACCAGGCCATTAGGGATCAGGCGCATATATTGGGTTTAAATGCTTCGCAGGGTTGTTGTTATGCCGATAACTGGAGCAGTGTGCAATTTCAGCGTATGGCCAACATTTCACTGCAGCCGGGCAAAGCCAAGCTGAGCATAGCAGATCAGATCAAAAATGTGGAAAAAGGAATTTACATTGTAGGCGATGGCTCTTTCTCTATCGACCAGCAACGTTATAATTTCCAGTTCGGCGGGCAGCTATATTATGAAATTAAAGATGGCAAAATCGCAGGTATGCTTAAAGATGTAGCCTACCAGGCCAATACCCAGGAATTCTGGAATTCGTGCGTGGCCATTTGTGATCAGAGCGATTACCGCTTAGGAGGCTCATTCTTTGATGGTAAAGGCCAGCCCGGGCAGGTAAGTGCTGTTTCACACGGATCAGCAACTGCACGTTTCAATAAAGTTAATGTGATCAACACCGCTAGAAAAATCTGATAGAAATTATGCCAATCTTAACAAAAGCAGAAGCAAAAGCACTTTTAACTAAAGTACTTTCTTACTCTAAAGCAGAACAATGTGAAGTAAACCTAAATTGCTCAGATAGCGGTAATATAAGGTACGCCCGAAATTCGGTATCAACCAGCGGGGGTATAAGCGCTAACAGCCTGGTAGTCAGTTCTGCCTTCGGGAAAAAACTGGGTACAGCCACTATAAATGAATTTGACGATGCCTCATTGGAAAAAGTGGTGCGCAGGGCAGAAGAACTTGCTCAGCTGGCACCCGAAAATCCCGAATTTATGCCTTTTCTCGGTCCTCAGGAATATGGTGCCGATTCGCCTACCTTTTCTCCGGCTACAGCAGCCGTTACCCCGAAAGACAGAGCTGATGCAGTACAGGCCAGTTTAAAAGAGGCTATAGACAGCAAGCTGAATGCAGCAGGGTTTTTATCCAACAGTATAGGCTGTTCGGCAATGATGAACAGTAAAGGTTTGTTTGCCTACAATACCTCAACCGATGTAGCTTTTAATATTACCGTAAGAACTGATGATGGTAAAGGCTCTGGTTATGCCACAAGAGGATACAATGATTTTAGCAAGCTCAATGCAAGGACCGACACAGCCATAGCTGCCAAAAAAGCAATGTCATCGGTAACGGCAAAAGCGATAGAACCAGGAAAATATACCGTTATTTTAGAACCTACTGCGGTAGCGGTGATGCTGGAAAACCTATTCTTCTCGATGGATGCCAGACAGGCCGATGAAGGGCGGAGCTTTATGAGTAAAACCGGCGGAAAAACAAAATTGGGAGAGCAGCTGGTGGATGAACGGGTAAATATTTATTCAGACCCATGGAATCCTGAACTGCCAACCGCAACATGGTCTGGGGATGGGCGGCCACAGGAGAAAGTAAACTGGATAGAAAAAGGAGTAGTTAAAAATTTATACAGCTCAAGGTACTGGGCGCAAAAAACCGGAATTAAAGCGATCCCTTTCCCGGGTGGCGCCATTATGAAGGGTGGAACGAAAACCCTGGAAGAGCTGATTAAAGGAACAGAAAAAGGAATATTGGTTACGCGCTTATGGTACATCCGCACAGTAGATCCACAAACCTTGTTACTAACCGGGCTAACCAGGGATGGTACTTTTTATATCGAAAATGGAGAGATCAAGTTTCCGGTTAAAAATTTCCGTTTCAATGAAAGTCCGATTATTATGTTGAACAACCTGGACGAAATCGGAATAGCCGAAAGAACAGTCAGTGCTGAATCGGAAGCCAACTACCTGTTGCCGCCATTAAGAATAAGGGATTTTACTTTTACCTCTTTATCTGATGCGGTATAAAGAATTATATCATATCGTCATTGCGAGAAGGCTTTTTCAGCCTACAGCCTGTCCCGACCTTTCGGGGAAGCAATCTTACAACGATCGCTACTAGCATCAGTATTAAGATTGCTTCGTCGTTTCTCCTCGCAATGACGACCCTTTTTATTTAAATCTGTCATTGATAGCTTGTCGAAGGATCTGTTTAATTACAGATTTAGCGTTTCGACAGGCTCAACGTGACAGATCGAATAGAAATTAACGCTTATGATACAGCATTTTATTAAGTTAATCTAAAAACGATCGTTACAGGCCGTTTGCCCTTGCTGTAATCTCGGCAATATCCAATACCTTAACTTCCTGTTCTTTATCTTTTAGTTTAATACCGTCGCTTAGCATGGTCATACAGAATGGGCAACCTGCTGCAATAACCTGTGGATTGGTTTCTAAAGCCTCATCAATGCGTTCTACATTGATATCTTTATTTCCCTTTTCTGGTTCTTTAAACATCTGTGCGCCACCGGCGCCACAGCATAAGCCATTACTTTTGCAGCGTTTCATTTCTACCAACTGCGCATCAAGCACTTCCAGGGCTTTTCTAGGGGCTTCGTAAATTCCATTTCCCCGGCCCAGATAACATGGGTCGTGATAAGTGATTTTTTTGCCTTTGAAACTTTCGCCACCCTCAGCTTTTAGTTTTCCTTCGTTAATTAAATCCTGTATCAATTGTGTGTGGTGGATCACTTCATAAGTGCCGCCTAAACCCGGATATTCATTTTTAATGGTATTGAAGCAATGTGGACAGCCTGTTACAATTTTTTTGATATTGTAAGCATTTAATACCTCAATATTGGTCATGGCCTGCATCTGGAAAAGAAATTCGTTACCAGCTCTTTTAGCCGGATCTCCGGTGCAGCTTTCTTCTGTTCCTAAAACGGCGTATTTTATGCCTACATGCTGTAAGATTTTGCAAATGTCGCGGGTAATTTTCTGCGCTCTTTCATCGTAACTTCCGGCACAGCCAACCCAAAATAATATTTCCGGTTCTTCACCTGCGGCCATCAACTCGGCCATTGTAGGGACTTTAAATTCCATTTGTCTAGTATCTATTATCAAGTATCAAGACCTGATGTAATTATTATATTAATTTAATGCCAACTGAAAATTGTTAATTGCTAACTTTCTTGTGCCCAATTAAAACGATCGGCCGGAGAGTATTTCCATGGTGCCTGGTTATTCTCAATATTCCCCAGCATCGCGTTAATGCTGCCGGGTGCCTGCGACTCTTCCATCACGGCAAAACGGCGAAGCTCCATAATAATCTGTAATGGATCGATGTTTACCGGACAGGCTTCTACACAGGCGTTACAACTTGTGCAAGCCCAAATTTCTTCTCTGCTGATGTAGTCATCCAATAAAGATTTTCCATCCTGGTGTTCTGCACCATGTTTATCTATATTTTGGCCAACTTCGGTAATGCGGTCGCGAGTATCCATCATAATTTTGCGCGGCGATAAAAGTTTACCGGTAATATTTGCCGGGCATACCGAAGTACACCTTCCACATTCGGTACAGGTATAAGCATTCATGAGGTTTACCCAGCTTAAGTCTGTTACATCTTTGGCGCCAAATTTACCAGGTTCGGTTTCTGCCGGAACAAAAGAAGGATCGAGCATGGCTCTCACCTCATTGGTAACAGAGGCCATATTGGTAAATTCGCCTTTAGGTTCCAAATTAGAAAAGTAGGTGTTTGGAAAGGCAAAAAGAATATGAAAATGTTTCGAATAAGGCAGGTAATTTAAGAAAGCCAGAATGCCAATAATGTGGAACCACCAGCAGCTACGCTCTACAATAACAAGGGCGCTTTCGGATGAAGGCAGGATATTGATCAAGTATTGGCTTACCGGAAATGCGCCGGCATTAACATAATGGCTAGCGCCCAAAAGCTGTAATTTTGCATCGGCTGCATTCATTAATAAGAAAGCGCTCATTAACAAAATCTCTGTAATAAGGATGTAGTTGGCATCAGATTTTGGCCAGCTTTTCATCTCTACGCCGCTAAAGCGTTTAAGTTTTAGGATATTTCTGCGGATAAGAAAAATAGCACATGAAACCCAAACGGTAAAGGCCAGGATTTCGAAAGATCCGATCAGAAAGTTATATAAACCACCCAAACCATTAAAAATCCGGTGTGTGCCGAATAAACCATCGATGATAATCTCCAATACTTCAATGTTGATGATTACGAAACCGATGTAAACAAAAAAGTGCAGAAAGGCGGGGATAGGGCGTACAACCATTTTAGATTGACCAAAAGCCACGCGAAGCATGGTCATTAGTCTTTTTTGCGGCTGATCTTTTCGATCTGCCGGTTTTCCTAAACGGATATTGCGAATTATTTTACGCAGGTTAACTGTAAACAGCGCAATTGCTGCAAGTGTAAGTACTAGAAAAATGATCTGTGCTACCATGCAAAATTAGATTGTTACGCTAAATTAGGATATTAATCTAAATAAAATACTATGCATGCATAAAAAAAATAATAAAATTGTTTGTTTGTACTCATTCTAAGCAAGTATTAAGACATGTTTTAAGAAAAGTGAAAAATTAATTAATTGATAATCAGTGCAACAATGAAATAATTGAAAAAAAGTTTTGCTTTTGAAAAAAGAACGCTACATTTGCAATCCCAAACGGATGGTGCCATAGCTCAGTCGGTAGAGCAAAGGACTGAAAATCCTTGTGTCCCTGGTTCGAATCCAGGTGGCACCACTTCCAAAAGCCTTTCAGAAATGAGAGGCTTTTTTGGTTTTATGCCATTTCAAAAAGGAATTCCTAAGCCGAAATAAAAATATTTTTCTGCCCATCTTCCTGCTTATCAAAAAGATGGCCTTAGTAAGGTTGCATTTGAAGAAAAAAACTGAATAAAATCTAAAATCCTTTTTTGGATTTGAAAAAAAGAATGCTACATTTGCAATCCCAAAAGGGGGTGCCATAGCTCAGTCGGTAGAGCAAAGGACTGAAAATCCTTGTGTCCCTGGTTCGAATCCAGGTGGCACCACTTCTAAAAGCCTTACAGAAATGTAAGGCTTTTTTGGCTTTTGATTACGCTTATTTAGGTCTCCACATGATATTCACTCCGTTTTTCAGCTAGTTCTTTGACCTTATCAAGCGCTTTTGGCCAGGTTTTTTCGAAATAATCTTTCCATTCATTGTTAATATCCATATCGATGAGGAGTTCTGTCTTACCATCTTTTTCATTGAGCGTATAATTCTCGAGTGTCTCGCCCCAATCTCCGCTGAAATCTTCCTTGCCGTCTTTTATTTCGCCGAGGTGTTTGATAGACATGTACCGGTTAGGGATATTATCCTGAATGACAGCTACCATCCCATCCCCGTTATTACCCAGAAACAGGGCCTTGCTTCCCTTTTTCCAATCGGTTTCTACACGCGATCCTTCTGCAAACACCGCTGTCCACTTGGGGTAGGTTTCTACGCCAAAAAGCGCATCCCAAACTTTTTCTGCTGTTGCGTTAATTGTGGTTTTAAATTCGATCTTTTCCATGGTTCTTGGTTTTTAAATCAACTTATTTAGTATAACAAATTTGCAGCGAATTTGATTGACTTAAGCGGTGCAAAGGCGACAATTTGTGGGGGCATAAGGACTAACAGTGCAGCACCGGTTTGTTATATCTTGTTAAAATTTACTAAATATCTCAGTAAAAAGTAATATAATCGGTAGATTTACGTAATTCACTGATACATATGCACAGAAGCACAATATTTTGAATTAAATTTAGTTTGTTGGTAGATAAAGTTTCTTTTGAACAACTTAAGCGTTGCCCCGTACGTATATAGAAGATAATGTTACAATAATTTCCATGATAAATATGAGATTCCTTTACCTGTTTGCACTAGGTTTTTTAAGCTTTGGGGCCATTACCGGCTGCAAAAAGAGCAGTCCTGAGCCTGAGCCCGTAACTCCACCGGTTGTTACTACGCCTACCGGAACGCGGGATGAATTGACTAAAGATTCTATCTTTTTATATGGTAAAGAACTTTATTATTGGAATACTTCACTACCAACTTATGAAGTGTTTAATCCGCGTAGATTTAGTTCGAATGAAGCTGAGCTATATGCCATGACACAGTATTCTTTAGATCCGGCAACAGGAAAACCGTATGAGTATGTAAGCACTTCCGGGGAGCCGAAGTATTCATTTTTCGACTATACAGCAGCTACAACTGGTAAAACAGGAGCGCTGAAGGCCGATGTAAATGGCTCGGCCAATGATTACGGGTTTTCCGTTCAGTATAACAACGACACAGACCTTAGGGTAAAATATGTTTACCCAAACTCACCTGCAGCGCAGCAGGGCTTAACACGTGGCTGTAAGTTAACCAGCGTAAATGGACGAACAGATCTTAGTTGGCCAAATGCAGTTAATTTTTTAAACAGTACCATTTTCGGTACAAATGCAACGGTTACTCTGGCCTTCAATGATATTAATGGCAACCCAAAAACAGCAGTTGTATCTAGCAGCCTATATACGGTTAATCCGATATTATTTACCAATGTGTATACAGTTGGTACAAAGAAAGTAGGTTACATTGTATTCAATAGTTTTACCAATAATGCCTCTGCAGCCATAAATACAGTTTTTTCTAATTTTGCTACCCAGGGGGTAAGTGAATTGATTATTGATTTACGCTATAATGGCGGTGGTTATGTTTCAACAGCTACCCAGATTATTAATTTAGCAGCACCGGCAGGAGAAAATGGCAATACGATGTTTACTTCGTATTACAATAACTACCTACAGTCGATCACTAGTGCACAGCGCAAGGCCTCGGTTTTGGCACACCAACCGCTGTTAGACGATGATGGTAAATTACAAACTTTTACCACGGGTGTAAACGGAAAGTATGCTACTTATGCCGATTTAAATTATTCGCCTACAGCAGCCGATAATATAGAGAAGTTTGCAAAATCAGGCTCATTATCTTTAAACAGAGTTTATTTTATCGTAACTGGATCAACAGCCTCAGCAAGTGAGCTAACCATTAACAGTTTAAAACCGGTAATGGATGTAAAATTAATTGGTAGAACAACTTATGGTAAACCTGTTGGTTTCTTCCCGATCAGAATAGACAAGGTGGATATGTATATTCCAGAATTTGAAACAAAAAATAAAGTTGGCGTTGGTGGTTACTATTCTGGGCTAACGGTTGACAAAGAATCATCTGAGGATTTAACGAAGGCATGGGGCGATGAAACAGAGACTTTATTGGCCTACGCATTACTATATGCTAAGAACGGGAATTTTGTAACTCCGGCTGGAAAAACAGCTAGCTTAAGCACAACGACAACAGTAATGCCATCAAAACTATCAGTAGCAGAATTGAGGGCTTTAGATGAAAAGTTAGACCCAAAAGGATTTAAGGGGATGGTGATGACGCCCGATAAGAGATTTTAATAAAAGCTTTTTAACAAAAATGCCCGCTTAACTAAATAGGTTAAACGGGCATTCTTATTTGTGGTGGTATTTATAACAATATTTTACTGCTGATATCTTTATTGATGGTAATGTAACCAGGATATTTAACAGGTGTATTGCCCAGCATAAAGGTTGGCTTTATTTTAATGGTTAATAAACCTAGTTTTTCATCTTTTGATGCTGATCCTTTCTGAGCAGCTTTGATAATATCATTAAAAACATTACCATTAGATACTAATCCGTAAATGTTGCTTATCAGTTGTACCGGAACAGTAACCGTTTGTCCTTGTGCAATGCTTACATTTTGATTAACAATTCCTTCTGCCAGATCGGTATTATTAACCAATATTTTATATTCGAATTGGTTAATGGCCGCTAAATTGCTCGATGGGTTGGTTATTTCTAAATTCAGATTGGCTTTTAAAGGGATGTCTTTTCTCAATAAACCCAATGCAACCCCAGGTAAGCTGGTTAAGCTAAAGCTTTGCTGGTCCATTAACTTTTTAACATCTGTACCTGCAATCGATACCTGTTGCACACCTGTAATTTTATAGGTGCAGTCTTCCAGGGCTTTTATCTGCTGGGCCTGCCTGTTTATTCCGCAACCGAAAAGGCCAACAGTTAAAAGGCATACTAATAATCTTTGTTTCATTTTATGTGTGTTAAGTGATAGCATAAGTACCCAAAAATTTGGATATTTATGTACTGCAAACATAACGCCAAAATAATAAATCTATTTTAGATAGGTAATTGCTTAATCGGTTAATACGTTTAAACCGGTTAACTAAAGGTCAAATCAGAACAATTTAATAACCTGTCAATTTAAACAATTAACCTAAACCATTAACTTTACAAAAAACAAAAGACATGGCCATTACCATCCGCAGGATAACTGCACAGGATAATACTGCAACAGCTGAAATGATCAGGACTATTTTAAGGGAATTTAAAATAGACAAGCCGGGTACTGTTTATACGGATCCTACAACTGATGAGTTATCTACAGTTTTCGAACACCCGCAATCGGCATATTGGTTAGCTGAAGAAGATGGGATTATTGTTGGTGGCTGTGGTATTTATCCAACTGAAGGCTTGCCAGAAGGTTGTGTTGAGCTCGTTAAGCTGTACACCTCGGCATCTTCTCGCGGAAAAGGTGTTGGTAAAATGCTTATGGAGAAAAGTATAGAATCGGCGCAGCACTTTGGTTATAATGAAGTTTATTTAGAATCATTCCCTACGCTTACCACTGCTATTGGAATGTACGAAAAGGCAGGTTTTAAAAAACTTGCTGCCCCATTGGGTAATTCTGGCCACTTTGCTTGTAATGTTTGGATGCTACTGGTATTGTAGGTGGTTAATCGTTGAAACTGATTAACCGGTTAACTGTTGAAATTGAGAAATTACAGCTCAATTAACCAGTTAACCGATTTAAATAATTTATCTTGATCAAGCCTTAATTTTTGCCGACTCTGTTTTCCTCATCGCTTGTTCCGGTTTGTCTGCTGCGGGCAGTTTTGATTTTCATGTTCCCAAATTTGTAAGTGAAACTTAAGTTTATCCTACGGCTTTCCCATTCGTTCTGCCAATAAGTTTTAATGTTATTGTACTCCAGATTGGCTCTGAATTTACTGGTATTAAAGATATCGTTCACTTTTAAGGCCAGTGTTGCATTTTTGTTCCAGAATGACTTTTTAGCGCCAACATTGAGCTGATAATTCCCTAAACTGCGGAATAAACCCGAAATAGAAGGAGAATCGTAATAGCCATACATCGTTAAGCTGTAGTTTTTGGGTAAAGTGATGGTATTGTCCGACATAACAGACCAGTTCCACGAGAAGGCATTATAGCCGTTTCCCTGTACTGCCGATGTAGTGCGGTTATAACCAACAGAAACTTCGGTACTGTTGTTCCACCATTTGGTTACATCAAAAGGACTTCCGGTGGCCATATAAAAATTTGTTGTACGGTTCAGGTTTTCTGGCCTGGAGATACTTTCTTTTGTATTATTGTTCTGATAGATCACTTCCCACATCGCGCCGTTACTTACCGAATAACTCAATGTTAGTACCCTGAAATTTTTAATCGAGTAATTAAATTCAAAACTATTGGCATAAGACGGCTGTAATAATGGGTTTCCCTGTATGGCAGTATAGGGATCGGTATAAAAGGTAAAGGGATTTAAACTGCTGTATGATGGCCTGTTGATGCTTTTTCGGTAGGCGGCCGTTACGAGGTTGTTCGAATCCAGTTTTAAGGAGATAAATACTGTTGGGAAAAGTTTCCAGTATTTCCTGTCGATCAGTGTATTGGTTCCCGATGAACTGCCATTGCCCAAAGTCTGCTCTGCACGTAAACCCGCTTTGATTTGTATGTTTTTGAAGCTCTGATCTAAAGAAAGATAACCTGCATTGATGTTTTCATTGTATAAAAAGGCATTGGTCCGGCGCGGATCGTTAATCCAGCCAGCGGTTTTTAGCGAATCGAAACGTACATCGCTCTGCGATTTTACCCAGCTGCTTTTCCAGCCAGTTTCCATTTTTAATGTTTTAGAGAAATTTAAGCTATAATCGGCCTTGATGGAATAGATCGAAACACTGCCCATACCTTTGTTCCGTAAATCGATTGGATTGCCGATCAGCTGATCACTGGCATCGAGGTAGTTATTGGTAAATGTTTCGTTCTTGCTGTTGTCGTATTGAACATAATCGGCATCAAAACCCAGTTCACCACCCAATGTATCTGTTTTGAAACGGTAGTTTAAATTGAGCGCGTGGTTTTTTTCGGTATTACTTTGCGGATTAAACATCGATGTTCCACCCATTTTTATGCCGGCTGCATTATAATTTACCGAATTGCTGTTCACCTTGGTTTCTTCAGGCGCAGTAAAGCCTTTTACCATTAAGCCTAAAGTATGTTTCTCATTAATAAAATAATCAGCACCGGTAGAGTAATTTAGGCTGTTGGTTACCGGGTGCCAGAAATTAAGCTGGTTATATTGTTCGTTGCCAATGGTTCTGTTTAAAGTTAACCTATTGTATGAGTTATAATGTCCGGCGTTTAAACGTACATAGGTGCTCACCTTACCGATATTGTAATTCAGGTTGGTACCAGCATAAACTTTTTCATAACGGCCATAACCACCACCCAGATTCATGTTCCCATTAAAGCCCTGCATTTTATTTCTTTTCAGTTTAATATTGATGATCCCTGCTGTGCCAGCAGCATCGAAAGAGGATGGGGGGGTAGAAATCAGTTCGATTTTGCTTAATACAGATCCGGGCAGCGATTTGAGGTAAGTGGTTAATTCCACACCCGACATATAGCTCATTTTGCCATCAATCATCACGTTGATTCCTTTTTTTCCTTTCAGCACGATGTTATCGTCTTTATCTAGTTTTACACCTGGCGACCGGCTGATCACTTCCAGCGCATTATCACCTGCGGTATTCATCTGTTCTACGTTTACGATCACCCGGTCGGCTTTTTGATCAATTACAGGCATTTTCGATACGATGTTTACATCTTTCAGGTTTTGAGCGTGGTCTGCCAGTATAATTGATGGAACTTTAACAGCCATATCTTTTACCTCAAATGGTACAGATTGGTTTTTACCGTAACCCATCATTAGGGCTTTAATAAAATACCGGCCAGATTTAACATTGCTGAATTCGTATAAGCCCTGTTGGTTGGTGACCTGTAAGGCAACCGAAGCCGAATCGGGTAAGTGGATTAATGCTACTGAAGCATAATCGAGTGCTTTATTACTTTTGTCGGTAATGGTTCCCGATACCCTAATGTTTTGGGTATAGGCAGATTTAAAGCTAAAAATTAGCAAAGCGAAAAGCGCAGATTTAAATAAGAGGTTCATCATCTTGTTTGTGTTATTATTGACGATTCAAAGATGAAGAGGTTGCATGAGCCTAAAAATTATATAATCCCAACCCCTTGAAATATTATCCCAATGCTTGTTCGGACAATAAAAGGTGTTGATCCTTAAAATGTACAGGTTGGGATAATTTTTTGAAGGTTTGGAATAAGAAAATAGGCAGTTAAAAAAGCTTTGTATAGTTTTAGGCCATGAAAACAATAAAAATCGTTTCTATCCATATTCTTTGCTGGGTACTCGTATTAGGCTATTTTTATGGAGGGGCAATTATAGAAGGAGTTACTTTAAGGCAATCGGCTTTCAGTATATCGATGAATTTTATCCAATTGATAGAGTTCTACATCTGTTACCTATGGGTTTATCCGAAATTCTTAAAGAAGAATAAAACGCTTCAGCTAATCACTGGCATTATATTTACTATTGCCATATTTATAGGTCTAAGGTATCTGATAGAAGAAGTATTGTATTTAAAATTGTTTGGTTTTCATAATTATGCAGAAGGTACAACCGCATGGCATTACATTTCTGATAATATTTACTGGAGCCTTGCCTATATTGTATTGCCAGCTGCTGTTTATGGTATCGAGCAGAGTTTCAAGTCAGAGCAGGTCAACAGAAAACTTAAAGAAGAAGTAGTTAAGGCCGAGCTTTCATTTCTGAAATCGCAGATCAATCCACACTTTCTGTACAATACTTTAAATTATGTTTACTCACTGGCTATTCCCGTTTCCGATCAACTGGCCAATGCTGTTTTGCGTTTATCAGATTTAATGCGCTATACCCTAAACGATAGTCCTGATGGAAAAGTGAGTTTAGATAAGGAGGTAGAATATTTAGAAAGTTATGTAGCACTATTTAAGATGCGTTTTGAACCCAAATTTTATGTCGACTTTACAACCGATGGTATTACCGATCAAAAAATAGCTTCGCTGATCCTGATCCCTTTTGTTGAAAATGCTTTTAAACATGGCGTAGTAAATGATGAAACACAGCCTGTACGCATTAAACTTAAAGTGCAGAACAAACGTTTAAGTTTCGAGGTAAGCAATAAGATCAGTCATTCACAGAAAGATCATTCGAGTGGTGTAGGTATGGTGAATATCCACCGAAGGTTGGATCTGATTTATCCAGAAAAACATGAATTGTTGATTTCGAATAATGGCAATACGTATAAAAGTACTTTGATCTTAAATCTGTAAAGGATAATTTGTATCATTGAAAACTATTCTAATGTTAATTCACGCTAATCGCCAACCCCTAACCGCTAAACCTCAATCATGATCCGTTGCCTTGCTGTTGATGATGAATCTTACGCCTCAGATATTATTGCTGCTTTTATCAGTAAAACTCCATTTTTAGAATTGGCTGGAACCACTACCAATGCTTTTGAAGCACTTAACCTGGTTCAGGAAGGTAAAGTTGATCTTGTTTTTTTAGATATACAGATGCCGGAGCTAACCGGGATCCAGTTTTTGAAAATCTGCGGGGGCAAATGTAAGGTAATCCTAACCACAGCCTATCCAGAATATGCTTTAGAAGGCTTTGATCTTGATGTGGTAGATTATTTGCTTAAACCGATCTCATACGAGCGTTTTTATAAAGCAGCTACTAAAGCGCAACAGATTTTAATGCCTGTGGCACCTATACAACAAGATGTAGTTATTCAGCAGGTAGTACAGGGGAACGATTTTATTTTCATCAAGGGTGATACCAAGAACAAGTTTATTAAGGTTAATTACGAAGATATTCTCTACATAGAAGGGTTGAAAAACTATGTTTCTGTTTATACCGCCACCCAAAGGATTGTGACTTACCAGGCACTGCGTGAGCTGGAAACCGAACTGCCCCAACCGCCTTTTTACCGCATCCATAAATCGTACATTATCTCTATCGAAAAAATAAAGATGATTGACGGGAATACCGTTTACATCAACGATCAGGCTATTCCCATCGGCGAAACCTATAAGGAGGAGTTTTTTAAAGTGGTGAGGGAGGGGAAGAAAGGTGGTTAATTGCGTAGACTTGGTTAATTGTTGAAGGTTTGATTGGTGAATGTTTACTTGTTGGGATTGATCTCCGGTTAACTTCTATCTTAATGTGCTTAATCCTTTCGTGGTGGAAAGGTAAAAGCTTAAAGCAAAAAGAATTCCGTGTAAATCTGTGCTTCCGTGGCAAAAAAAATAGTCAGATAGATTCTGAAATAATTTCAGAATGACGGATCTTTTTTGACCTGTACTTAAAAAACTTAATGTTCTTAATGGTAAACTCTTTAATACTTTGGTTTTCGGGATCATTAAGAAATTAAGGCCATTAAGGATGATACTGCAAATTCAAACTTCATGTTGTTAGTCTTTATGGTAGAAAGTAAAGACTAAAACTCAAGATAAGAAGTAAATTCAGTGCAAATCGGTATTTCCGTGGTAAAAAACTAGCTAGATAAATCGATCGATTAACCACTAATTAGTTTTTAACAATTTAGCAGTAAAGCAATTCAACAATCAATTAACCAATTTAAAAAGTTAACCGATTAACCTTACAGTGTTCATAAATTTTCCCCATTATTTCTTGCCTTTTTTTTAAGTTTGTTGCATAAAGATTTAAATCAAACATCACCATGCAAGAAACGAATTCGCTAAACCAGGTTGCAGAATTTCATACTACCTTTAAACATCCAATTTTAGAAAGTCCGGTTATTCCTTCAAAACAGAGAGCCAATTTGCGTATTTCGCTTTTAGCCGAAGAGTTGAAAGAACTACAGGAAGCAGTAGAAAATGATGATCTGGTAGAAGTTGCTGATGCCCTTTGCGATCTGCAGTATGTTTTGGCCGGTGCGATCCATGAGTTCGGCTTAGGAGGAAAATTTAAGACTTTATTTGATGAAGTTCATCGTTCTAATATGAGCAAAGCCTGCAAAACCGTAGAAGAAGCAGAACAAACCATTCAGTTTTACTTAGATAAAGACCGGACCGAATCTTATTACAAAGAAATCGACGGACTGTTTCTGGTATTCAGGAAATCTGACGACAAGACTTTAAAATCAATCAACTATTCGCCAGCTGATTTAAAATCACATTTGGTTTAACTCATAAATAAGCTCGAATTGAAAAGGCTAAAACAAATCGTAAACGAGCTAAAATTAACACAGGCGGCACCTGATGCAGCTTTAATGCGTGAGTTTATTTTCTACTCACCCAAAATGCCTTTGCGCCTGCATCAGGGACAGCTTATTGCTACCTCGAAACAGTTTAGCCTCGAGGTTTTTGATGCCTATTTTACCAATGCCGAGATAACCATTAACTGCTTTAGCTGGGGAAATGGGAAACGTAAAGTGTTGCTTACGCATGGCTGGGCTTCGAAGGCTTTAGATTTTTATGAGCTGATTATTGAACTCCAGAAAATAGATGATCTGGAAATTATTGCTTTTGATGCACCTGGCAACGGAAGCTCAATCTCTGAATTTTCCAACCTGATGTTATATGCCGGTTCGGTAAAATCTATTGCACTAAACTATGCGCAGCCTGATGTCCTTATTGGGCATTCGCTTGGCGGCATGGCTAATGTAATTGCTTTGCAGGAGCTCAGTTTAACTCCCAATCTGCTTATTAGCATCGCACCACTAATCAGACTGAAAGAAAACTTCGAACAAAGTCTCGATTCGGTAAATATCGGCATAAAGGATCAGGATACCTTCTTCAGTAACTTTGCCAAAGAATTCCCCGTTCCTGTAAGTCACTTTAACCTGACAGCACTGTATCAGCTAAGTCCGGATTTAAATCATTTTCTGGCATTCGACCCAGCCGATCATATTTCGCCATATCCATTCCTTAAAGAATTTCTGGATAAATATCCTGCAATCAGTTCAAGATCTTTTGAAGGTGTGGGGCATTATAAAATCCTCAGATCGGTTGACGTGATTGAAGATATTGTGAAGAGAATTTCCTTATAAAATAGTCATTTCGACTGGAAGGCAGTGAGATGGAGAGATCTGTCTTGATAGATCTCTCGACTACGTTGCTCTCCGCTCGAGATGACGACTTTTTTCGCGCTAATCCGCATCTCCGTGGCTTTACTAGATTAACTCCTTCAAAAGCGTTGTTAACTTTCTAGCTCATTTGCCATTAAAGTTGACAACGCTGGTAACATTTGACTCCACTAGAAAGGGCTGCTATCTGTTTTCCAGACTATAACTTCCGACCTCCGTTATCGGTCTCCCGACTAATCCATCCACCAATTTATTTCACATCCATAACAGTGCATAACAGTTAAAATTACCTTATATTCTATTTTAGAGCAACCAAATATATTAATAGCGCATGCAAGCAATTTTAGGTGTAATTTTTCATTTCTTCGGTGGTTTCGCCTCCGGAAGTTTTTATATTCCGTACAAAAAAGTTAAAGGCTGGGCCTGGGAAAGTTACTGGATTGTTGGGGGAATCTTCTCCTGGTTAATCGTTCCGCCACTCGCTGCTTTTTTAACCATCCCGAATTTTACGGCAATTATCACCAGTACCAACGGTAGTATTTTATGGTTAACCTATTTTTTTGGCGTGCTCTGGGGCATAGGCGGCTTAACTTACGGTTTAGGCGTTCGTTATCTGGGGGTATCGTTAGGGAGTAGTATCATTTTAGGACTTTGTATGGTTTTGGGTTCAATCCTGCCATCCATCTATTTCGATTTTTTTCCTCAGGTGGGTAAAGATACTTTTACCTTGTTTCTACATACCGATTGGGGCCGTATGGTATTGTTGGGGCTTTTAGTCTGCGTTGTGGGTATTATCATCTGCGGTAAAGCAGGTATGATGAAAGAAAAGGAAATGAAATCTGGTATTACTGATCCGCATGGCATGGAGGTAAAAACAGAATATAAATTCGGTCTTGGCTTATTTGTGGGGATTGTTTCAGGGGTTTTAAGTGCCTGTTTCAATTTTGGTATCGAAGCCGGAAAACCAATGGCCGATGCTGCCAATGCGATCTGGAAAGCAGCAAATCCTGCTGAAACAGGTAATTTCTTATTCCAGAATAACGTTACTTATGTAATTGTACTTTGGGGAGGTTTAACCACCAATTTTATTTGGTGTATGGTGTTAAATGCAAGGAATAAAACATTTGGCGATTATACCAATGCAAAAACGCCACTATTAAGAAACTATATTTTTTCGGCATTGGCAGGTACCACCTGGTTTTTGCAATTCTTTTTCTACGGTATGGGCGAAAGCAAAATGGGCAACGGTGCCAGTTCGTGGATTCTGCACATGGCCTTTATCATTCTCATCGCCAACGTATGGGGGCTGGTATTAAAAGAGTGGAAAGGTGTGTCGAGAAAAACTTTGATTACTGTTTTGGCGGGTATTTTAACCATCATCATTTCGGTACTCATTGTGGGTTATGGTAATTCAATTAAAGGTTAATAAATAAAAATTTAAATAGAATATAAGAATGTCAATCGATACGAAAAGTTATAAGCACGTAAGCTATCTGTGGGATGAAGAGGAAGCCGCAAAACTGGCTGGAGATGAAGTTGCCCTTTTAATTTATCGCTCTAATTTATTGGGTGCAGATTTACGCTTAACCAATTATGGAGGTGGAAATACCTCGTGTAAAGTATTGGAAAAAGATCCGCTTACCGGTTTAGAAACCGAGGTAATGTGGGTAAAAGGATCGGGCGGCGATTTAGGTACTTTAAAGAAAAGCGGTTTGGCTGCGTTGTACGTAGATCGTTTACGTAGCTTGAAAAATATTTACCGTGGTGTAGAACACGAAGATGAAATGGTTGAACTGTTTAACCACTGCATTTTCGATTTAAGCTCTAAAGCACCATCAATCGATACCCCTTTGCATGGTTTTCTACCGTTTGCACATATCGATCACTTGCATCCCGATGCGGCCATTGCAATCGCAGCAGCCAAAGACGGTAAAAAAATTACCGAAGAATTATTTGGCGGAACGATAGGCTGGGTAGAATGGAAAAAACCTGGTTTCGAACTGGGCCTGCAGTTAAAACAATGTTTAGATGAAAACCCAGGTATCCGTGGTATTATGTTGGGTTCACATGGTTTGTTTACCTGGGGTAATACGGCTTACGAAAGTTACCTAAATACCTTAGAAGTTATCGAAATCTGTTCTGATTACCTCAACCAGAACTATGGTAAAAAAGGTCCTGTTTTTGGAGGACAAAAGATTGAAAGTGCAGCAGCAGATATGCGTAAACAACAAGCGGCTGCTTTAGCACCTGTTTTGCGCGGCTTGTGTTCTTCTAAACAGCACATGATCGGTCATTTTACCGATGATAGCCGCGTTTTAGAATTCATCAATTCTAACGATCTTGATCGTCTTGCTCCAATGGGTACAAGCTGTCCTGATCACTTTTTAAGAACCAAAATCAGTCCGCTGGTTTTAACTTTAGCAAGCGATGCCGATTTGTCGGATGTTAAAGCGCTAAAGGAAACATTGGAGCCTGCTTTCGAAGCATATAGGGCCATGTACACGGCTTATTACGAAGCCTGTAAACATCCAAACAGTCCTGCCATTCGCGATACCAATCCGGTTGTTATTTTATATCCAGGTATCGGAATGTTTACCTTCTCTAAAGATAAACAAACAGCAAGGGTTGCTGCAGAATTCTATATTAATGCCATTAACGTAATGAAAGGCGCTGAGGCTGTTTCAGAATATACTTCATTGCCACACCAGGAAGCTTTTAATATCGAATATTGGTTGTTGGAAGAAGCGAAGTTACAGCGTATGCCTAAGCCAAAACCTTTAACTGGCAAGATTGCTTTGATTACCGGTAGTGCAGGTGGTATAGGTAAAGCGATTGCTAAAAAGTTTGTTGCAGAAGGTGGTGTGGTGATTTTAAATGATATGAATGCCGAGCGTTTGGAAGAAGCAGGTAAAGAATTTGCGAGCCTGTATGGTAAAGATTCTTACAGTACGGCAATTTTAGATGTGACCAGCGAAGCAGATATTAAACAAGCTTTCGATTCGGCTGCTCTGGCTTTTGGTGGAGTAGATATTATTGTAAACAATGCAGGATTATCGATTTCTAAAACCATTGCCGATCATACCGAGAAGGATTGGGACTTATTATATGATGTTTTGGTAAAAGGTCAGTTTTTTATCACCCAGGCTGCAACAAATACGATGCAAAAGCAAAATATTGGTGGCGATATCATTAATATTGTAAGTAAGAATGCCTTGGTAAGCGGACCAAATAATGCTGGTTATGGCAGTGCAAAAGCTGCCCAGTTACATTTGAGCAGGTTAAACGCTGCCGAACTGGGTGCCGATAATATCCGTGTAAACGTGGTTAACCCTGATGCTGTAATCAGCGATAGCAACATCTGGGCTGGCGGTTGGGCCGAAGGCCGTGCAAAAGCTTACGGCATTACCGTTGCAGAGCTACCGGCCTATTATGCAAAACGTACGCTGTTAAATCAGATTATATTACCAGATGATATTGCCAATGCTTGTTTTGCCTTTGTGGGTGGCTTGCTGCATAAATCAACCGGAAATGTTTTAAATGTTGACGGTGGAGTAGCTATGGCATTTGTGAGGTAATACAAAGGGAAATAACAATAATTCCTCGGCCTGTGTCTTCACGGAACGAAACGAATAATTTGATCAGTGGTCTGTGGGTACACAGACCACTGCGATAGATTTTAAATTCAGTTTTAGTAAGTTGTTTAATCGGTCTGTGCCTGGCATAGACCGAAATGACTTTTAAATTTAGTAAATAATATCATCATCTTCGTTTTAACGATGATGAGCAAGAATGGCGATTGTATCGCCATAATGATTAACCTAACAAAAACCAAATATTCTCATGAATATCGAGCAGAACCAGATAGAAAAACATAACGACTCCCTTTTAACCTCGCATCAGCGCAAACTTTCTTTTTTAAAAGAAGACTGGGCGCACGTTGATGTAGAAAGCGTAATCCAGAAACTTGTTGATTTTCAGATTGCCATTCCAAGCTGGGCTTTAGGTACAGGTGGAACACGTTTTGGCCGTTTTGCCATTACTGGTGGTGAACCACGTACCATTGAAGAAAAAATTGAAGATGTTGGTCTGCTACATGCCCTTAACGGTGCAAGTGGAGCAATTTCGCTTCACATCCCTTGGGATATCCCTCAAAATGCAGAAGCGTTAAAAACTTTGGCATCTGGCTATGGTTTAAAATTCGATGCCATGAACTCGAATACCTTTCAAGATCAGAAAGGTGCTGCACATAGCTATAAATTTGGTTCGTTACAGAATGTAAATAAAGACATCCGCAAACAAGCGATTGAGCATAATATAGAAGTAATTAAGCATGGTATCGCGCTAGGATCTGATGCATTAACCGTTTGGCTTGCCGATGGTTCTTGCTTCCCTGGGCAGCTTAATTTCCGTAAAGCCTTTGAAAATACTTTAGAAAGCCTTCAGGAGATCTATTCAGCACTGCCAGAAGATTGGAAAATGTTTGTGGAGTACAAAGCCTTCGAACCTAACTTTTATTCAACTACGGTTGGAGACTGGGGACAGTCGTTATTATATGCCAGCAAATTGGGTAAAAAAGCCTATACTTTGGTCGATTTAGGTCATCATTTGCCTAATGCAAACATCGAGCAGATTGTTGCTTTATTATTAATGGAAGGAAAATTGGGTGGTTTCCACTTTAACGATTCTAAATATGGAGATGATGATTTAACTGCCGGAAGTATTAAACCTTACCAATTGTTCTTGATTTTTAACGAACTGGTAGAAGGTATGGATGCAAAGGGCATGAACCATACAAAAGATTTAGGCTGGATGATCGATGCTTCTCATAATGTAAAAGATCCTCTTGAAGATTTATTGCAATCAGTGGAAGCCATTATGATTGCCTACGCACAAGCCTTATTGGTTGATAGAAAAGCATTGAACGAAGCGCAGAACAACAACGATGTAGCAAAAGCACAGGAAATTTTGCAGCATACTTTCCGTAGCGATTTAAGGGCTTTAGTAGCCGAAGCCAGATTAAGAGCTGGGGCAGCCTTATCGCCAATCGCTTTATACCGCGGTTTAGAAGTTAGAAATAAGTTAGTTAATCACCGCGGAAATACTGTTGCCACAGGTTTGTAAATAGAGAAATAGAAAATGCCTAAACCTGTTATTGCCATATTTGATGTTGGAAAAACGAACAAAAAACTGTTTCTGATCGACGAAAACTACAGTATTGTTTACGAACGGTCTGCACGTTTTGTGGAAACAGTTGATGAAGATGGCGAACCATGCGAAAATCTCGAAAGCCTGCGTTCCTCAGTTTACGATTCCCTGCATCAGGTTTTGCAGTTAAAAGAGTTCGATGTTAAGGCCATAAACTTTTCTACTTATGGTGCCAGTTTTGTTTATCTCGATGAAAACGGCGATCCCCTGACACCGCTTTATAACTATTTAAAAGAATACCCGGAGGAGCTTAAAAAAGCTTTTTATGCAAAATATGGAGGTGAGGAGAAGATTTCGCTAGAAACGGCCTCACCGATTTTGGGTAGCTTAAATTCAGGGATGCAATTGTATCGCCTGAAAAACGAAAAACCCGAAATATTTAAAAAAGTGAAGTGGGCTTTACACCTGCCTCAATATTTAAGTTATTTAATTACGGGTAAGGCCGTGGCCGATATTACCAGTATAGGCTGCCACACCCAGCTTTGGGATTTCAATAAAAATGAATACCATAACTGGGTTACTACTGAAAAAATCGACGAGAAATTTGGTGCATTTACCCCGGCAGATTCCAGCCTGAAAACTGACTTCGAAGGGAGCAGCGTAAAGGTTGGTGTAGGTTTGCACGATAGTTCTGCCGCGCTGATTCCCTATCTGGCCAATTTTAATACACCGTTTGTACTCATTTCAACAGGAACCTGGTGTATCAGTTTAAACCCTTTTAACCAGGAACCGCTAACTGCCGAGGAACTTAAACAGGATTGCCTGTGTTACATGCACTTTAAAGGGAAAGCGGTAAAGGCTTCGCGTATTTTTGCAGGTTATGAGCACGAGGTACAGCTTAAGCGGATAGCAGAACATTTCGATCGTGCGGCCTATCTTTTTAAACATTTGAAGTTTAACCCTTCAATGATTTTGAAACTGGCCAATAAAATCCCTGAAAACCAACAGGAACAACAGGGCTTTTCGGCAAGTTCCGCTTTCCCGGAGCGTGATCTGAACCTCTTTCAAACGGCAGAAGAAGCCTATCATCAATTGATTTTTGATCTGATCAAACAGCAGATTTACTCGTTAAAACTGATTTTAAATGCAGGTGTGAAAAGAATTTTTGTAGATGGTGGTTTCGGTAAAAATGCGATTTACATGCACCTGCTGGCTACTTCTATTCCAGATATTGAGGTTTATGCCTCTTCTGTTTCGCAGGCTACGGCAATCGGTACAGCGTTAGCTATAAATGATGCCTGGAACGAAAACCCTGCACCAACGGATATGATTCAGTTAAAATACTATTCTGCTATACAACGTACACTAGATTTTTAGGAATTTCCTTATATTAGAATTTCCTATATCAATATAACCATTTTGAAACCAGAAGATTTAATCCCCTACATTAACGTAGATGAGTATTCGTCGACACCAAAATACAAGCAGTTAACCAATGCAATTTTGGCCGCAATTGAAAGTGGTAAACTTCTGAAAAATAGTTTATTGCCGTCTATTAATGAATTGAGTTTCAGTCTGGAAATGTCGAGGGATACCGCCGAAAAAGGCTATCGCAACCTCCGGAAACTTGGTGTGGTAGATTCTGTGCCAGGAAAGGGCTATTTCATTATCAATACCGATTTCTCGCGTAAACTAAAGGTTTGTCTGCTTTTTAATAAACTCAGTACACATAAAAAAATCATTTACGATTCGTTTACCAAAACTTTGGGTGAGCGTGCTGCGATTGATTTTTATATCTATAACAACGATTTCGCGCTGTTTAAAAAAATGATCGTCACCAAACGTGATGATTATTCACATTTTGTAATTATTCCGCATTTTTTAGAAGGGGGCGAAAATGCACATGAAATTATCAACACCATACCCAAAGAAAAATTGGTTATCCTTGATAAATTATTGCCAGGCGTAACAGGCGATTATGCTGCGGCCTATGAAAACTTTGCGCAGGATATCTACGCAGCTTTAGAGCAGGCTTTAGACCGGCTTTCTCATTACCGAACCTTAAAAATTATCTTCCCAAAAAACAGTTATTTCCCGCACGAAATTCTAACAGGCTTTTACCGGTTCTGCCAGCAGTATGCTTTCGATCATAAAGTAATCCACAACATCAAAGACGAAGAAATTAATCCAGGTGAGGTGTACATTAACCTCATGGAAGATGACCTGGTAACACTCATTGAACGTTTAATTGCCCAAAAGCTTAAAATCGGGAAAGATGTTGGTGTAATTTCTTATAACGAAACGCCTTTAAAAAGAATTATTTTGGATGGGATTACCACCATCTCGACTGATTTTAGCGAATTGGGCGCCCAGGCTGCTGAATTTATTCTCAACGGAAAAACTGAGAAGATAGCCGTGCCTTTTTATTTGAACCTGCGTAAATCGCTGTAGTACGCTGTTAGTTCGTCATCTCGACTGAAGCCTACTTTCGGGAGGGAGCTGTTTAGACAGATTTTGCCGTGCAGAGCATTCGGATTCTCGATTGCGTTGAACCTCGCTAACATATACAGATTTAAATAAAAAGGGTCGTCATTGCGAGGCACGAAGCAATCTTAATGCGCACGCTAGTAGCGATCGTTGTAAGATTGCTTCGTCGGCTGAAAAAGCCTTCTCGCAATGACGACTCCTCGCAGCCTAATTAATTCGCTAAAAATCCCACTGTCATTTATATTGTTTTTTATGGAATAAATTTTTCCTCGAAATGACGATTCTCTTGATTAATTGTGCATAAAAATCGAAAAAGGAGTTTTAGCTAAAACTTATTAATGATTACTTTTATCACTTAGCTATTTTAGTTTAAATGAGTGAACAGGTAACCGCGCATCCAGTATCAGAACAAAATCCTTACGATTATATCTTAAAGGACTTTAACCTGAAAAATCTGAGCCAGATTATTATCCTCAAACATTTAAGCGGATTGATCCATACGGATGTTAAGGGCTTTTACCAACTTTTTCCAGAGCAGATTGAAATCGATTTTGCAGCATTTAGCGATGAGGCCTCTGGATTGCCCTTCCCGATTGTTCAGGTGCAGCAGCACTCAAACTCCGTAAAACTTTCTTGTCGTTGTACCACGCCGAAGCATAAGTTATGTGAGCATCAGGCAAGGGTTTTGTACAATATTCTTCAGCGCCAGGATCTGCTTATTTTCTTCGATGCTAACCTTCGTAAGCAAAAACTTTTAAAAATAGCAATTGACTATGGTTTAGAAAAAGAAGAAAACCTCGATCTTCTGTTTAATCTCCGCTACGAAAACGGCCAGGTAGATATCCGCCCAAAAATGGATGCCCTCCAGCCATTCAATAAAGAAGCCCAGCAAAATTTACAGGAACTTTTACTGCCGGCGAATAAAACCAAAGTAAAAGTACAAGCTAAAAACGATCAGGGTAAAATGATCCTGGTTTTTGGGCAACACCGCTATTACAACAATTTAACGGTAGAATTATTCGAGGCTGAAACCACTAAAAGCGGCAAGGTTAAAAATCCGATAAAAGGAATCAATCCAGCTGATTTACTGTTTAAAACAGATGACAACGACCAGGTAAAGTTTTATAGCGGTATTACCACTTTTCAGCAGAACTACAATAGCGATCAAAGCGAGGCGGAGATTGAAGCCTTAAAAGCGATCGTTAAAAATCCTAAACAGATTCCTTTTTACCTGCGGGATAGTAAACAGTCTGTCGCTATTCAAGCGTCGACCATTACAGCGGTTGATGTACATTTATTGGAAGTAGACCTACGTCTTTCTGTAAATCAACGCGATGATTATTACGAAATTACAGGCCGGCTGATCATCGAAGGCAAATCATACGAGTTGGATAACCTAGTATTGGTACACCAGTATTTTGTTAAACTTAACAATCAACTTTATTTAGTTGGAAGGTTGGATTTTTTACGCGTAATCGGGTTTTTCAAAAAGCAGAGCAACAGGTTAATCCTGCATAAAACTAAATATCCTGAGTTTCAAAAAGTTATTTTGGTGCCTTTAGAAGGAAGTATCCATGTTGATTATTCTTATTTAAAACCTGCCACCAAAAGCCAGATCGAAGAAAAAGGTTTCGATCTCGAAAACGAGCAACTGATTTATCTCTCTGAATCTGAAGATTATATTCTCCTTACACCGGTAATGCGCTATGGGAATTTAGAAATACCTGTGCTGTCTAAAAAGCAGATTCAGGCGCAGGATAAACTGGGTAACCTTTTTACTTTACACCGCGACGAAAGTACCGAGCTGCAATTTATCGGAAACGTATTGAAACAGCATCCTTATTTCTACGATCAGGAAACCAACGATTCTTTTTACCTGCACCGCAAACGGTTCCTGGAAGAAGCCTGGTTTCTCGAAGCTTTTGAGGTATGGCGGAACAAAGGCATTCATATTTTAGGTTTCAACCAACTCAAGAACAATAAACTAAGCGAATTTCAGGCTAAAATTAATATCGAGGTTTTAAGTGGGACAGATTGGTTTGAAACTAAAGTAAAAGTAAAGTTTGGCAAACAACAGGTTGCGCTGAAGCATCTGCATAAATCGATCAGGAACAAAAGTAAGTTTGTAACCCTTGATGATGGAACCCAGGGCATACTACCGTATGAGTGGATCGAAAAATTTGCTGCTTATTTTAGTGCAGGTGAAGTAACCGAAGATGCCATTCTTACACCAAAAATTAAGTTTGCTTCTATAAACGAGCTTTATGAAGATGCTTTGTTAGATGGCGATGTAAAGAACGAATTGAAACTTTATAAACAGAAATTCGAAGGGACTGATTCGATTCAGGAAGTTGAAGTGCCAAAAGGTTTAACAGCAACGCTGCGCCATTACCAGAAAGACGGTTTAAACTGGCTTAACTTTTTGGATGATTTTAACTTTGGTTCTTGTTTGGCCGATGATATGGGATTGGGTAAAACCATTCAGGTTTTGGCTTTCATTTTATCACAGCGCGAAAAAGTAAAACACAATACAAATCTGGTGGTGGTTCCGGCCTCGTTAATATTTAACTGGAAAGCCGAAGTAGGGAAATTTGCACCCTCTATAAAGGTAAAAACCATTTATGCTGGCGAACGGACCAAAACGACTGATACTTTCGACGATTACGAAATCATTTTAACCTCTTATGGAACGCTGCTTTCTGATATCCGTTTCTTAAAGGATTATCGCTTTAACTATATCTTTTTAGATGAATCGCAGTTGATAAAAAATCCTGATTCGCAACGTTATAAAGCGGTTCGGATGCTGCAATCGAGGAATAAGGTAACCATGACGGGAACACCGATAGAGAACAATACCTTTGATTTATATGGACAGCTGTCGTTCGCTTGTCCGGGTTTGTTTGGCAGTAAACAGCAGTTTGCCGATTTATATTCAACCCCCATCGATCAGTTTAAGGATAGCAGAAGGGCAGAGGAACTTCAGCAAAAAATAAGACCGTTTATTCTACGCAGAACAAAAGAACAGGTGGCCAAAGAACTTCCCGATAAAACGGAAATTGTACTGTATTGCGAAATGGGAGCAGAGCAGCGCGAAGTGTACGAAGCGAACAAAAAAGAAATTCAGGATTTTATTTTGGGTAAACAGGAAGATGAATTGCCTAAAAGTTCGATGCACGTACTGAAAAGCATTACCACTTTACGACAGATATGCAATTCGGCCGCATTATTGGCTGATGGAAAATCGTATTTACAGGCTTCATCAAAAATTGATGTGCTGATGGAGCAGATTGAGCGCAAGGCTGGAAAGCATAAAATCCTTGTTTTTTCTCAGTTTGTAACCATGCTCGATCTGATTAAAAAACAATTGGAAAACCGTGGCATTAAATATGAATACCTTACGGGGCAAACCCGTAAAAGAGCCGAAGTGGTTAGCTCTTTTCAACAAAATGCCGATATTCCGGTCTTCCTGATCAGTTTAAAGGCTGGCGGTACCGGATTGAACCTTACCGAAGCCGATTACGTTTACTTAGTCGACCCATGGTGGAATCCTGCGGTAGAAAACCAGGCCATAGATCGGGCATATCGGATTGGTCAACATAAAAATGTAATGGCTGTGCGTTTAATCTGCCCCGATACTATCGAGGAGAAAATTATGAAGCTTCAGGTCACAAAAAAAGATCTGGTTAAGGATCTGATCCAGACGGATGGAAGTTTGTTTAAGAACTTAACGAAGAAAGAGTTATTGGGCTTGTTGAGTTAATGTAAGTTCGTCAATTAGAAGTATCGTCATTTCGACCGTAGTGGAGAAATCTTTTAGGTTGTTTACTCTCAAAGATTTCTCCATTCCGCTGCCGATGAAAAATCGGCAAGCTTCAGTCGAAATGACGTATGAACTTATATCTAAATCCCCTCCTCAAACTTATAACCCAAAAACTCAGGTACATTAACACTCTCTACGATTTTCCAATCTTTCTTTTCTGCAATAAAATCAGGTGCTGCAAGCCCCGTACTTTTAGCCGCGTTGATATAAAATTCCATTTTTGCAGGATGGTTTGGCGAGCAGGCATTATATGTTCTACCAAATGCCTGTTTTTCTAAAAGTTTAATTGCAATCCCTACAGCATCTGTTTGGTGAATCAAGTTTACAGGAGCCAAACCATTCGGTACATTACTTTTTCCGGCAAAGAATCTCCCGGGGTTACGGTCAGGGCCAATTAAGCCCGCAAAGCGGATTACTGTGCAGTTTTCGGGAAATAGTTTCTTAAATAGCATTTCTGCAGCTAAAACGATCTTTCCTGAATCCGTATCAGGATATGTATGGCTGCTTTCATTTACTGTTTTATTTTCATCAGCATAAACACTCGTCGAACTGATCAATACCACATGTTTCGATTTATCTTTCGCTGCAGCCAAAATTGAATTTATCTTTTGGGGATAATCAAGGAGTTCAGTCGAATTGCGTTTTGGTGGAATACAGATAAACAAGGTATCGGCCTCAAAAAAAGCTGGATCGGCCACAACCGCTTCAGTCGTAAAATTGACTAAAAACGGCTGTATATTTTCAGCCTTAAGTATGGCTAATTTTTCCTGGCTTGTGGTAGAACCCTTAACAATGTGATTTAACCCGATCAGTTTTTTGGCTAAAGCCAGCCCGAACCAACCGCAACCTAAAATTGATATAGTTTTAGTACTGTTTCTATTCGTTGTATTATCTTGAATCATTGGCGCTAAAGATAAATAGTTAGCTTTATAATTTACCCTGATTGATGTCAATTCTGCTTTTTATACATGGTTTCCGATAGTTTTAAAATCCCATCATAATAAGGCGTAGGTTTGAAATTGAACGCCTTTTCAAATTTGCTAGAATCGAAATGATAATCATGATCGTACTGGTAGTACATTTCTACAGTACCGGCAACTACCTTTTTAAATAAACCCACTAAGCGTAACATCAGTTTATTAATGGTCGAGTATTGAGGTTTGGTTTCATAAATCTTTGCAGCCATTTCTATAAAAGCTTTCCCTTTTAAAGGAGCTGCGGTTGGCAGGTGCCATATCTGGTTGCCGGAACCGGGTGTTTGGCCTAACAGAAATAAAGCTTTCCCCGCATCTTCAATGTAAGTAAAACTGTGTAGTGTATTTGGGTTTCCTATCCACTGAGCTTTATTTTTCTTGGCAAACTTATCGAGTACCATCATATCAAAAAAGCTGTTCATCGATTCTGCTCCGTAAAAATCTGCAGCACGGGCAATGGTTACATTTATTTTACTCGCTTTCGATTCGTTCATTAATTGTTGGGCTACCTTTGCCCTTACTTCTCCTTTTAAACTACAGGGATGGTAAGGCGTATCTTCTGTCATTGGGCCGTTTACCAGGCCATACATATAAACATTATCAAAAAATATTAGCCTTGCGCCCGTACGTTTAGTTAAGTTAATTACATTCTGAATAATAATCGGCCATTGTTCTTGCCATACTTTGGCATCGTAAACCAAACCGGCGCACAGGTATATTACTTTCGAACCTTCGGCTGCTGCGAAAAGTTCAGCTTCATTTAATAAATCGGCCTTAACCCAACTTGTATTCGGGTTGCTTGTAGAAATTGGTTTTCGGCTAACCAATCTAATGGTTTGGTTAGTATTGGTTAATTCTCTGGTCAGTGCGTTTGCTGTTGGTCCGCCGGCGCCAAGTATAGTGTGCATATCTTCGTTTTTGATTAGTTCAAAGTTATGCGGCATTGAACCATAAAAACGTTAACAAAAGATAAGGATTAATTTAATCCTTTAAAATGAGTGTGCGTTTACGGATACGCGAGAGTGAAACAGGTGTAATACCTAAAAAATTGGCGATATAGTGTTGGGGAACACGCTGAAAAATATCTTTTGCAGTTTTTTCAAGCGCAGTATAACGTTCTTCGGGGTTTTGCGTAACAAAAGCATTAAGACGGTCTTCAAAACAGCAGATGTAATATTCAGCAACCAGACGGCCAAACCGTTCCATTTTCAGCGCCAGCACGGGGTGGTTTAACATTTTTTGAAGATCGGCGTAAGCAATAAGAACAAGTTGGGTCTCCTCCAAGGTCTGAATAAAGTTTGTACTCGGTACTCTTTTTACAAAGCTTTTGTAGGCACTTACCAGCTCGTTTTCAAAACAAAAATAACCTGTAATTTCCTGTCCGTCTTTAACATGATAATGCCTTACAGCACCCTGGATAATAAAGGCAATATAATCGCATACTTTTCCTTCAGCTACAAAATGTTCCTTTTTCTTTAGGGTAGAAAAACTCAGGTACCGAGTTAAGATTTCCCATTCGCTTTCTTCAAAAGTTACGAATTTTGCTAAGCCGGTTCTAAAAGCGTCGATTTTAAATTGTTTATCCATATCAATATTTAAGTGCAACTTAAAGGTACAGATTAATTAAGAATGGTGTTATCCCTTGCCGAGATTATAGCAAGCCCTGCATCGTGGCTCATAACTTTCCTTTTCGCCCAATAAAACGGTAGCTTCATCAGCAACTGTACGGTAACTGTACAGGGCTGGGTTTCCACAACAAACACAAACGGCATTTACTTTGGTAACATGTTCGGCAATGGCCATTAAAGCGGGCATCGGGCCAAAGGGTTTGCCCGTAAAATCCATATCCAGGCCGGCAACAATAACGCGTATACCTTTAAGGGCGAGTTTATTGCAAACATCAGGAAGTTCATCATCAAAAAACTGGGCTTCATCTATGCCAACCACCTGTGTATTGGTGCCCAAGAGTAAAATAGCTGAAGCGCTATCAACAGGAGTAGAGTTTATGGAGTTTAAATCGTGCGAGACCACAGCAGTTTCATGATAGCGGGTATCAGTACGGGGTTTGAAAATTTCGACATTCAGTTTAGCAATCTGAGCTCTTTTTAACCTGCGGATCAATTCTTCCGTTTTACCAGAAAACATAGAGCCACATACCACTTCTATACTTCCCGAAAATTCGCCCCTTCTTCTAAAATTTTGTTCGCTAAATAACATGCCTGTTTTTTTATTCCCCTATGTCCGTTCTATAATTTTTAAACCGAACAAATATGAGAATTATGTGTTATTTTTGAACACATAGTTACCAACATAAATCGACTAAAAATTCGTTTTAATTTTATGATGAACCAACAGGATATTTTCAGAAAGATCGGCAGCATTTTAACAGAATTAAATGAGCAATATCAGTTTTTAGCTCAAAACCCTCAGCAATTAAACGATTTGGAACTGGAGCTTTTTCTGGCCAATGCCCATTTTCTTTCCGATCATGTTAATATCGTCAAAAAGTTAAATACCATATTAGAAGATAAACCCGCTGAACCTGGAAATCATGCTTTATTGGCTGAACAAAATACCATTATACTGCCCGAAGTTGAAAAAAGTTATGTAGAAGACGATGAGTGTTTCGATCCACAGGAACTGGAAGAAGTAGCTACAGCTCAGGAAGAGGAAGAACGAGTGGATGTAAAGCCCAAACAGGAAGTGTTGGATGATGAAAGTATTGAAGAAGAAAAAGCCGAAGCACTTTTAAATAAAGATTTTTTTAAACCCGACCAGGACGATCATACTTTTGAATTTGTGCTGGGTACACACGATGAAAACGATCAGTTCGATTATGAAGCAAAATCTGTTGAAGAAATTTTCGATCGCCCTTTAAGCAAAGAAGAAGCTGAAATTTTAGCGCGTAAAAAGATAATTCACGAAAAGGAAGATGCTTTAGCTGTTGAGGAAGAGGCTTTACCAACTGAAGAAGATGAAATTGGTCCTGAACCTTTTTTAATCCCCCATGAAGAAGAGCCAGAAATAATAGAGAAAGAAGCGCTTGTTGTAGCAGTTAAAGTGGATGAACCTATACCTGCACCTGTTACTCAGCCTATTGAGGCACTGAAGGATGTGAAACTGGATGATCCCATTATTTCGCCACCGGTTGAGCAGGAACGTCCTTTGTTTACACCTGAAGCTGTTCCGGTAAAACCAGCTCCACAGCCCGAAGCCGCTAAACCTGCACCAAGTTTAAACGATCTGCTTGCCAAAACAAATGGCAAAAGTGATGAGCCTGTTAAAGCACCGATTACAGATTTAAAACAGGCGATCAGTTTAAATGAAAAGTTACTTTTTATCAAAGATCTTTTTAATGGGTATAACCTGGCCTATTCGGAAGTAATTGACATTATCAATAAGATGAGCAGTTTCGAAGCCGCAGATAGCTACCTTCAGAATAATTATGCTGCAAAGAATAACTGGGCCAATAAACAGGCTACGGTTGATCAGTTTTACGAATTATTGAACCGAAGGTTTAGTAAGTAGAGCAGAAAGCGTAAGGTGACTTGAGCTTGGCGTTACACCGCGCTGTTGTCATACTGAACTTGTTTTACTGCGTAGCTTTCCGCTTTGCTACAGGTCAGTATTTATTGTGGGGTCGTCATTTCGACTGAAGTGTAGTCCCGAATGTTCGGGAGAGAAATCTGTTAATATAGATTTCTCGACTGCGTTGCAATCCGCTCGAAATGACGTAGCTTAAAAAGGGCATTTTAGGCTAAATATCGACTTCCGACTCCCCACTTAGCCTAAATAAATCCCATCCGGTTAGAATCGAGCTTTAAAAAGATAAATAGTAAAATTGTAAAACTCCATAACGACGAACCACCATAACTAATTAAGGGTAGGGGAATTCCAATTACCGGGATAATTCCGATCGTCATTCCGATATTAATAAAAACGTGAAAAAAGAGGATACAGGCTACGCTATAGCCATACACCCTGGAGAATGTAGATCGTTGCCTTTCTGCTAAATTAACCAATCGGAGTAGCAGAAACATATACAGACCTATTACTACAGAACAGCCCATAAATCCCCATTCCTCACCAATGGTAGAGAAGATGAAATCGGTGCTCTGTTCGGGTACGTAGCCATATTTGGTTTGTGTGCCCTGTAAAAAACCACGGCCAGTTGCCTGCCCTGAGCCTATGGCAATCTGCGATTGAATTACATTATAACCCGCACCTTTATTATCGGTTTTAAGACCTAACATTAATTCAATACGGCTACGTTGGTGGGGGGCTAAAACTTTTTCGTACGCAATTTTTATCAGAAACAGATAGCCAATTGCAAAAACGGTTACCAAAACCGTTGAGAAGATAATTTTTTGCTTTCTTCTGTTGTTGTAAATGAAGAGGCCAGCAATTGTGGTTAAGATGATGATTAAGATATAGGTTGGTACTAAGAAATCGGCAATAAAGAGCACAATCATTCCCAGAAATATCAATAGAAAGTAACCTGATAAACCTTCGCGGTACAAGGGGAACATAAAGGCAAGAAATACCAATGCCGAACCTGTATCGGGCTGAAGCATAATCAGTAACAAGGGTGCAGCCACGATCAATCCAGCAATCATGATTGATTTAACATCGCGGAATTTGGGGTTAAATGCCCCAACGTATCTAGCTAAAAGCAATGCTGTGCCAAACTTGGCAAATTCGGCAGGCTGAAGTTTAAAAGAGCCTATTGCAATCCATGCCTGGTTTCCGGCCACTTTGTTGCCAATTAGCAGTACGGCCATTAACAACAGCAGTGTACCGCCATAAATAAAGGGTGAGAAGACATTGAAAAGCCTCCCGTCAAATAATAAAATCGATAAGCCTAAAATTAAACCAGTAATGATATAAATGAGCTGTTTACCGTAAAGCGTGCTAAAGCCAAACACAGCCGTTTGTTCTGGTGGAACGGAAGCATAAATATTGATGAAACCAATCGCGCATAAGGCGATATAGATTAAAACAGTAATCCAATCTACATTAAAGAAAAAACGGTTTCCCTGTTGCTGCTGCATTTTATTTCTGGATTACAGGTTTATCGGTTAAGGTTGTTTTTAATGCTTTAGGTTTTGTAGTAACCGTTTGTTTTATCGTTGCCGATTTAATTCTCAAACTATCTTTTATCCTTTTGGTTGAATCTGCTTTTTTAAGCAACAGACTATCTGCCTTCGTTAATTTGATCTTTTTTGTTTTGTCGATTAGTAACGGAAGCAGGTTTTGATTCTTCATCCATTCTACCTGGGCAGCTCTTCCACCGCTAACACTCCCTTTCAGATACTTTTCGATCATATAGCTGGCAATTGGTGCTGCATAGGTACTGCCATAACCTGCATTTTCTACAATTACCGCAATGGCAATTTTTGGATTATCGCGTGGCGCAAAGCCTATAAATACCGAGTGGTTTTTGCCATGTGGGTTTTGTACCGTTCCTGTTTTTCCGCAGAGTACCACATCTGGAATCCGGGATAGTATGGCCGTTCCCCAACTGGTGTTTACGGCATCTTGCATGCCATCAATCACCGGTTCGAAATGTCTGGCATCTACACCCACATAATTTTTAACCACATATTCTTTTTTAACCAGGTTCTTATCGCCTATACCTTTAATTAAGTGCGGCTTAATGTAATAACCACGATTAGCAATAATCGCCATGGCATTTGCCATCTGTAATGGGGTAGCGGTAATCTCACCCTGGCCAATCGCCTGCGAAATTACGTTGGTATAACCCCATCTTTTACCATAAACTTTATCGTAATGATCTGCTGTATAAAAATAGCCCTTTCTTTCATAGGGCATATCGATATCGAGTTTTGATCCGAAACCAAATTTGGCTACTTTATCACGCCATTCCTGATAAGTTTGTCGTTGGTTTTTCATGCCGTTTTTGGTAATCAGCTTCTGAAAAACATAACAAAAGTAAGTATTGCAGGAACGGGCAATGCCTCTTCTCAGCGAAATTGAACCATCAAAGTGTTCGCATTTAATTTTTCTGTTTCCAGCCTGATAATAGTGCGGACAAAAGAATGTGGTATTGGGATCTATTACGCCTTCTTGTAATCCGATTAAGGCATCAACTGGCTTAAACGACGATCCTGGAGGGTAGTAGCCCATGATGGGCCTTACTAAAGATGGACGATATGGATTACCAACAATAAATTCCATGTAATTATTCCCCTGGTTTCTGCCCACCAGAAGATTTGGATCATATCCCGGACTACTTACCAGTGAAAGAATTTCTCCCGAAGCAGGTTCTATAGCGACAATTGCACCAACCTTATTCATCATCAATTCTTCACCGAGTTTCTGAATCCTCATATCGATTCCTGAGATCAATCTTTCTCCCGAAACTGCGTTTACATCGTATTTACCATCGGCATAACTTCCCTGTGGGGTATTGTGCGCATCATATACTGTGTTAATTACACCCTTTTCGCCTCTTAAAGTTTCTTCATAAGAAAACTCTAAACCACTTTTGCCTTTGTAATCACCAGGTTTATAAAATCCTTCAGATTTTTCTATATCGGTGGGGCTTACTTCTTTTACATAACCAAATAACTGTCCACCAACACTATCGGGGTAATGTCTGATGGTTCTGTCCTGTGTTCTAAAGCCTGGAAAACGGTAAAGTGTTTCCTGCAAACGGGCATAACTTTGAACCGAAATCTGTTTAAGAAAAGGGGTAGCCTGGTAACTCGATTTTCCCCTTGCTTTTTTAAGGTTTTTCCGAACATCCTCAAAAGTAATGTCTAATGCCTGAGCAAGTGCTAAGGTATCGAAAGGTTTTACTTCGTTTGGCGTAACCATTAAATCGTACACAGGTTCGTTTTGCACAATCACCTTCATATTGCGGTCTAGAATGGCACCACGGGCAGGATATTTATAAATTTTGCGTAAAACATTACTTTCTGCAGAAACGAAAGCCTTGTCGCTAATAATCTGGATATAAAATAACTTCCCCAATAAAATCAGGGCGATTGCAATAAATAATCCTTGAACGATATATTTTCGGTTAAATAATTGATCCATTAGCGTGGTGTCCTTCTATAGAATATAAACTCTACCAATAAAATAATAAGCAGTGTAAAGATACAACTTAAGCCGCATCTCATTAAGGTATAACCAACTTCGGTTAGCCTAAATGTTTCTAAAAAGAACAGCACCAAATGGTGTGCAACAACGCAAAGAAAAGCATAAAGTGAAAACCATTGGAAACCCATATAACTTAACGATGGTTCTGGGTCGTCAATTGCGTCGCGGTTTAAACTAATTGAAATAAACGAAATTCTTACAAAAGCCAAAACCACACAGGCTGTAGCATGTACGCCCATGGTATCGTAAAAAGCATCGAGGGTTAAGCCTGTTCCGAAAGCCAGTAAATATAACAAAATGTTGGGTATGCCGAAGGGAAGCAGGAGCAAAAATAAGACATAAATGAATGGTGTAGAAAGATCATAGAAGCCCATATTCTTGAGCAGGAAGATCTGCACAAAAAGGAGTAAAAACCACCTGATCACATTTATAATAATGATTCTACTATTCATTCGGTTTAGCGATGCTTTCTAAAGCTTTTTGCTCGTCAGCTCTTTTATCTTTAACCACATATACATATTGCAATGTGCTAAAATCTGTAAATAAATTTAATTCTCCTGATAAGAAATTATCATTGGTGGCAACATTAGGCTTAATGATTTTTCCAACCAAAATTCCGGCAGGAAAGGAACCATAACCAGAGGTAATAACACTATCGCCAACATACATTTTAATATGGTTGGGCACCTCTTTAACAAAGGCCTTTTTAATATCGAAATTTCCGTCGCCCCAAACTAATGAGCCGAGCGCATTGTTCTTTTTCAGGGTTACACTAATTTTAGTGTCTTTGTGAAGTAGTGACTGGATGGTAGCTAGATGTGCTGAAACGTCACGGATAAAACCAACCACCCCACGTTGAGGTGCAATAACGGCCATGCCGCTTTTAATGCCATCAACAGTACCTTTATTAATGGTCATTACGTTGTTGCGCAGCGTGATCGAGTTTTTAACCACCTTGGCTGCTAAATAAGTGTATTGCTGATTAGTAACCGTATCTACAACTTTAACATCTTTGGCCGTATCTACCGTAGTTAATGCCAATAATTGGCTTTTAAGCTTAGCATTTTCGGCTGCAAGACTATCGTTAACCATACCCAGGTTTAAATATCGTTTAAAAACATTTAACCTTTCGTATGCGGTGCCAACCACCTCATTGCTTGAGTTTAGGGTTACACTACGCTGATAGGAGTTGTTTTTCACCGTGAAGTAGATCCCAACGATAAAAAATATGATAAATAAGAAAAATGCGTTGTATCTGCTGATGAAAATCCAAAGGTTACGCATTGCTCATGAGGTATGAGATGTGAGACATGAGATGCGAGTTTGGATAGTTAGTCTCAAATCTCACATCTCATATCCCAAATCTGGGTTATTGCATTAAGAATTTATATCCGCCAATGTTTTTAAGGGCGATGCCAGTTCCACGAACTACTGCACGAAGCGGATCTTCTGCAACGTGAACAGGTAATTTGGTTTTAGCCGCTACACGCTTATCTAAACCTCTTAACAATGCACCACCACCAGTTAAATAAATACCAGTTTGGTAAATATCTGCCGAAAGCTCCGGAGGCGTAATCTCTAAAGCTTTTAAAATTGCTTCTTCAATTTTAGAGATCGATTTATCTAAACAATGTGCAATTTCGGTATAAGAAACCGTGATCTGTTTAGGTACACCGGTCATTAAATCGCGGCCTTGAACTGCGAAATCGGCAGGAGCATCCTGAAGTTCAGGTAAAGCTGCACCAACTTCAATTTTAATTTTTTCAGCAGTACGGTCACCGATCATAATGTTGTGTTGACGGCGGATGTAGTTTACGATATCGGAGTCGAAGTTATCACCCGCAACGCGGATTGATTGATCGCAAACAATACCCGATAAAGCGATAACCGCAATTTCTGTGGTACCGCCACCTATATCGATAATCATGTTACCCATTGGCTCTTCTACATCAATCCCGATACCTACGGCTGCTGCCATTGGTTCGTGAATTAAGTATACCTCTTTTGCACCGGCAATTTCAGCTGAATCGCGTACTGCACGTTTTTCTACTTCAGTAATACCAGATGGAATACAGATTACCATACGTAAAGATGGGAACATCCATCCTTTACCGCCATTAAGCATACGGATCATGCCTTTAATCATGGCTTCAGCAGCGTTGAAATCGGCAATTACACCATCTTTTAATGGACGAACGGTTTTAATGTTATCGTGGGTTTTACCCTCCATTTGCATTGCCTGACGACCTATAGCAATGACTTTGTTTGTAGTACGATCGAAAGCAACGATAGATGGCTCATCTACAACTACTTTGTCGTTATGTATAATCAGGGTATTCGCAGTGCCTAAATCGATGGCAACTTCTTGCGTAAACCAGTTAAATAATCCCATGTATAAGGTATGTTTTCTTTATTTTATCAAATCTATACTATTCCTAATGTAAAAATAGCTTTTTTATTGTTTTAAGTTTTATTTTCTTCAGTTATTAAATTGTTTTTAAGGCAATTAAAATATTCAGAAAATAAAAAAGTTAAAAGACCAAAGCTGAAAGACCAAAGTTTTAAGCCATTAGGCTTTAACAAGGATTTTCGCTTTAAGCTTTAGTCTTTCGGCTTTAAGCTTGATTAGTGTTTAAAGTGTCTTACCCCAGTGGTTACCATTGCGATACCTTTTTCGTTTGCTTTTGCAACAGAATCGGCATCTTTAATCGATCCGCCTGGTTGCAGTACAGCTGTAATTCCGGCTTCGGCAGCAATCTCAACACAATCAGGGAAAGGGAAGAAAGCATCAGAAGCCATTGCTGCACCTTTAACGCTGAATCCGAAAGCCGCCGCTTTTTCAATCGCTTGTCTTAA
Source organism: Pedobacter sp. GW822-FHT03F06 (assembly GCF_058801365.1). NCBI lineage: Bacteria > Pseudomonadati > Bacteroidota > Sphingobacteriia > Sphingobacteriales > Sphingobacteriaceae > Pedobacter > Pedobacter sp. GW822-FHT03F06. The sequence continues at coordinate 292,001 of NZ_JBXANE010000008.1, read as the reverse complement.
TGCATCAACACGCGAAGTTTGACCCACACCGCTGGCAATTAAAACGTCGTCCTTTACCAAAACGATGGTATTCGATTTAGTATGTTTTACAATTTTGTTAGCGAAGAACAAATCTTTTAACTCTTGTGCAGTTGGCGCTTTATCGGTAACGGTTGTCATTTGCTCAGGACCTTCGATAATTAAATCTTTATCCTGCTCAATTACACCGTTTAATAGTGTTTTAAATTGTTTTTTGCTCAATTCAACCTCATTACGTTGTAAAATAACGCGGTTTTTCTTTTTGCTGAATAACTCAATTGCTTCTGGTTGGTAAGAAGGTGCAATTAATACTTCGAAAAACAGGTTGTTAATTTCTTGGGCCGTTTCTAAATCTACCGCAACATTGGTAATCAATACGCCACCAAAAGCAGAAACCGGATCGCAGGCCAATGCATCAAGCCAGGCCTGTTTAACAGTAGGGCGGGAAGCAATACCGCAAGCATTTGTGTGTTTTAAGATTGCAAAAGTTGGATCTTCAAATTCGTCGATCAAAGCAACAGCTGCATCCACATCAACCAAATTGTTGTAAGAAAGCTCTTTACCATTAAGTTTGGTAAACATCGCATCTAGATCGCCATAGAATACACCGCCTTGATGAGGGTTTTCGCCATAACGCAAAGTTTTAGCTTCTGTTACGCTTTGTTTGAAAACATCAAGCGGCTCTTCTGTATTGAAATAATTAAAAATTGCAGTATCGTAATGTGAAGAAGTATGGAAAGCTGTTTTAGCGAACGATTTACGCTGTGCTAAAGTAGTTTCGCCATTTTGAGCTTCTAATTGGGCCTGTAAGGTAGGATAGTCGTTTTTCGATGCGATAATCACCACATCGTTGAAGTTTTTTGCAGCTGCACGGATTAAGGAAATACCACCAATATCAATTTTTTCGATAATTTCTTCTGGTGTTCCGCCTGCTTTTACAGTTTCTTCAAAAGGATATAAGTCAACAATAACCAAATCAATTTCGGGGATCTCATATTCAGCAATCTGCTCCTGATCTCCCGCTAACGCTCTACGGTTTAAAATTCCACCAAATACTTTTGGGTGTAAAGTTTTAACACGTCCGCCTAAAATAGACGGATAACCTGTTAAATCTTCAACCGCCGTAACCGGAAGATTTAAATCTTTGATGAATTGTTCTGTTCCACCGGTAGAAAATAACTGTACCCCTTGCGCGGCCAACAATTTTACCAATGGCTCCAAACCATCTTTATAATATACTGAGATTAAAGCGTTTTTGATTTTAATGGATTGACTCATTCTACTGAAAATTTTGAGCCGCAAAGGTAGTAAAACAGGATTGTTTTTTAATGAGATTTACCTATCAATATTAAATTTTATTCCACTATATATAATAAGGTATATTCATTTGCCAGATAAGCTCTTCTAAAGCCTAATTAAATAGCCTTATTAACCCGTTTTATGGTGTGATTTATTTGCTGATCTTTCTTACTATGGTTTCTACAATACGGGGGTAATGCTGGTGTTCGAGCTGCTGGCCTTTAAACTTTACCATTTCCAGGTTGTCATTTTTATCGATTCGGTACCTGGCCTGATAAATATATTCCCCTTCATCATAGTTTTCATTAACGTAATGAATGGTTATGCCGCCTTCGGTTTCGCCGGCGGCCATCACCGCGAGGTGTACATGGTCGCCATACATGCCTTTACCGCCAAATTTCGGAAGGATTGCCGGATGGATATTTACAATTCTGCCAGGGTAAGCATGGATCAGGTTTTTAGGGATCAGCCAGAGAAAACCTGCAAGAACAATAAAATCGATTTCAAGATTTTTGAGAAGGTCTATTACTTCGTCGGTTTTATAGAATTCATTTTTGTCGAAAATATGAGTGGGGATTTCGAAATTATCAGCTCTCTGCAATACATAGGCATCGGCATTGTTGGTTAATACCAAAGATATTTCTATTTCATTACTCCGTTTAAAATGCTCCATCAGTTTTTGGGCATTGGAGCCAGAACCTGATGCAAAGATGGCTATTCGTTTTTTCACTCAAAAATCGTTTTGCCCAAAAATAGTATTTTTAAGCCTGTTTTCTTAATCGAAAGGAAATTTTATTGAATTAAGTTAAAGTATTTATAATGAATAATTTTAACCTATTTTTGCAGTTCGGAAATGAGGTTCAATTTTAATGAAAAAAAAGTTGAAAGTGTTTTGTAATTTAAAAACATTAATCCTATATTTGCAACCCGAATTATAGGAAACGAATAAGAAAAATAAAAGGCTAAATAGAAATGGCAAATCATAAATCTTCATTAAAAAGAATTAGAGCAAACGCAACAAAACGTTTACGTAACAGATATCAGGCAAAAACTACACGTACCTTTATTAAAAGATTACGTGCTGCAGAAGATAAAAAATCTGCATCTGATTTATTGCCTAAAGTAATCTCTATGTTAGATCGTTTAGCTAAAAAGAATATTATCCACAAAAACAAAGCGGCTAATAACAAATCGAAATTAACGAAATTCGTTAACGGTTTAAAATAAGCCAATTTTTTTACGATATTAGTAAAGGCATCCTAACCAACAGTTAGGATGCCTTTTTTTGTCTAAAAAAATGGAAAATTACGAACAGAAACTAGGTATAAAGTTATGGGCTGAAGAAGATCGCCCCCGTGAAAAACTTTTATTACATGGCCGAAGACATTTAACAGATGCCGAACTGATTGCTATTTTAATTGGCTCGGGAAGTAAAAATGAAACTGCTGTGGATTTAAGTAAAAGGATTTTGTCGTTTTACGATAACAATTTAACAAAACTGGGAAAAGCTTCTATTCTGGAGCTTTCCAGGTTTAGAGGCATTGGGGAAGCCAAAGCGTTAACTATTATTGCCGCTTTAGAGCTTGGTTTGCGGCGGAAGGAAACTGCTGAAGAGGCCATTACCCATGTTACTACTTCTAACGATGTTTATAAATATTTACATCAAACTTTCGCTAACCTCAATCATGAAGAGTTTTGGATATTACTCCTAAACAGGTCTAATCGGGTGATAGGTAAATTTCTGATCAGTAAAGGCGGACAGGCAGGTACAGTAGCCGATCCGAAAATTATTTTTAAAACAGCTTTAGAAAACAATGCCGCAAATATTGTATTGGCACATAACCATCCTTCAGGAAGTTTAAAGCCTAGTGAGAGCGACGATAAATTGACCAGGAATATGGTTGCTTCAGGAAATTTGCTTAGCCTGTACGTGGTTGATCACCTGATTTTTGCCAATAACCGTTACTATAGTTATCGGGATGAAGATTTAATTTAAAAGATATTAGGTTGTTAAAATACAATTAACGTTAAATTAGTATAATAGTGGCTTAAAATTAGGTGTTGCTGGCTGGCCGGCATTAATTAAATTGTATAATTATATTTATGAATACTTTAAAAATCATCCCTGTTTTTCTTCTGTTAACCGTTATGGCATTTGCGCAAAAAACGGCAGTCCCAATTAATATTATTACTTACAATATCCGTTTAAATGTAGCATCTGACGGTGTTAATGCCTGGCCTAACCGGAAAGATAATGTTAAGGCCCTGGTGAAATTTCATGATGCTGATATTCTTTGTGTACAGGAAGCCTTGCCTGAGCAGTTTGATGCGCTTTTGGAGAATTCCAATTTCGATGTAGTAGGTGTTGGCCGTGAGGATGGTAAAAGAAAGGGCGAATTCTCTGCCGTTTATTTTGATAAAAAGAGGTTCACTAAAAAGGATGGCGGAACTTTTTGGTTGTCAGAAACACCAGATGTTCCATCAAAAGGTTGGGATGCTGCACTTAACCGGATATGCAGTTGGGTTAAATTATACGATAAGCAGAATAAAAAAGAATTTATCGTTTTTAACACACATTACGATCACGTTGGAGTGAAAGCGAGAATTGAATCAGCTAAATTATTGAAACAAAAAATACAACAGATAGCTCCTACTTTACCGGTCGTTTTTACAGGCGATTTAAATGTAACACCCGAAACTGAAGCTATTGCTACCATAAAATCTTTTCTTATCGACGCAAAAGATGTTTCTGTAGAGCCTCCATATGGGCCGACAGGCACTTTTAATGGGTTTGATTTTAACAGTGACCTGAAAAACAGGATCGACTACATTTTTGTAAACAAAGGATTTAAGGTGCAGAAATTTGCCGTATTAACTGATAGTCAGGATAAAAGGTACTATTCTGATCATTTACCTGTTTTTTGCAGACTTTGGTTTTAATAAATGCTGTTAAAATCTCTGTTTCCCTTTCAATTCGAACTTTTTGGTAACCAATACCACTATCACTATATTTTCGAAACGCTGGCATTTATAATTGGTGTTAGGTTGTATTATTTCTATAAAAAAGGAATTAAAGACCCGATATCTGACGAAAACAGGCTGTGGATTATGTTGGGCGCTATGCTTGGGGCATTAATTGGCTCGCGTGTAATTGCTGTACTCGAAACGCCTGAAGTACTCCACCACCTTAGTTTTTCAGTTCTTTATCAGAGTAAAACCATTGTTGGCGGTTTGCTTGGCGGTTTGTTCGGTGTTGAATTAATAAAAAAGATAATAGGTGTGGATATCGCTTCCGGAGATATCTATGTGATCCCGATTTTGATTGCCCTTATTATTGGCCGTATCGGTTGTTTTTCCATGGGGATCGACGAGCCAACCTATGGCATCCCTACCCATTTTTTTACAGGTATGGATTTGGGTGATGGCATATTGCGGCATCCCATCATGCTCTACGAAATGCTTTACCTCATGCTTTTGATTTTTTTGTTCAATGGTTTGAAAAATAAGCCATTGATCAATGGAGACCGCTTTAAATTGTTTATGGTATTGTATTTCCTATTCCGTTTTTGGGTAGAATTTATAAAACCTTACCATTCGTTATTTTTAAATTTAAGTAGCATTCATTGGTCTGCATTGTTTATTTTTATTTATTATTATAGATTCATCATCAGAATTTCGAAACAGATTTTACATAAACAGTAAACATTATGGCCAATACCAGAGATTATATATATTACGATTATACCAAAAGTCTTTGCCCTGAATGTTTACAGCTTTGCGATGCGAAAATTGTTTTTCAGGACGCTAAGGTATTTATGTTGAAAAACTGCAGAACGCACGGTGATAGCAAAGTAATGATTGCCGATGATGTAGAATATTACAAACAGATCCGCAATTACAATAAACAATCAGAAATGCCACTTAAGTTTAATACCAAAGTGCATTACGGTTGCCCTTACGATTGTGGCTTATGTACCGATCATGAACAGCATTCGTGTTTAACCGTAATAGAGGTTACTGATCGTTGTAACCTGGCCTGTCCAACCTGTTATGCCATGTCATCTCCAAGTTATGGCAGGCACAGAACTTTGGCGGAGATAGAACGCATGATGGATGTTGTTGTGGCAAACGAAGGTGAGCCCGATGTGGTTCAACTTTCGGGTGGAGAACCAACCGTACATCCCGATTTTTTTAAGATTTTAGACCTTGCCAAAACAAAGCCCATTAAACATTTAATGGTAAATACGAATGGGATCAGGATAGCAAAAGATATCGGCTTTGTAGAAAAATTAGCAAGCTATATGCCCGATTTTGAAATCTACCTGCAGTTTGATAGTTTTAGTGCTGAAGTATTGACCAGGCTTAGGGGAGAAGACCTTACCGAAGTAAGAAAAAAAGCCATCGATCACCTCAACCAGTTTAATGTATCTACTACTTTGGTGGTTACTTTGCAAAATGGCCTTAACGATCACGAAATTGGGGATATTTTAGATTACGCACTTAAACAGAAATGTGTTCGCGGTGTTACTTTTCAGCCTACTCAGGTTGCCGGAAGAAATGATGATTATAATGATCAACAGGGAAGAATAACGCTAACTGAGGTGCGCAGAAAAATTTATGAGCAATATCCTATTTTTACTCCTCAGGATTTAATCCCTGTGCCCTGTAATCCCGATGCCCTGTGTATGGCTTATGCATTAAAAATAGGCGATGAAGTGATCCCGATGACACATCTGATCAATCCGGAAGATTTACTCAACAATTCAAAAAATACCATCGTTTTCGAACACGATGAAAAATTGAAAGAACATATGCTCAATCTTTTTAGTACAGGTGTTTCAGTAGATTGTGCCGAAGATACCTTTGGCGAATTGATGTGTTGTCTGCCAAGGGTAAAATCGGATAGTTTAAGTTACGATAATTTATTTCGGATTATCATCATGAATTTTATGGATCCGCTGGATTTTGATGTACGCGCCGTTAAAAAATCATGCGTACATATTGTGAGTGATAAATATAAAATGGTACCCTTCGAAACCATGAATATTTTTTACCGCGACAACAAAATAGATCTGATCAGGGAAAAATTATATATGAGCTAACATGGGAGGTTTATTTGTATTATTCATTGTTTATTGTCTTACTGCAGTTGTACTCTTTGTGGTTGGCATTATTCAGATTATTATTAAATCATCAAGGAACGAACCCGTAAAACCCGGGTTAAAACTGCTTATCATTTCGGTAATTATGGTGGTAATCGGTTTTGGTGCCTGTGCAGTATTGCTTGCCAACAGTTAATCTCAAATTAAGCTCATGGAAATTTTTATTGTATATTGGGTAATTGTAGTATTGTTGTTTGTAATTGGCATCATTCAGATTATCGTAAAAGCTGCTAAAAATCAACCCGTTAAACCCGGCCTTAAACTGGTTATTGCATCTGTTATCATGCTGGTAATAGGAGCAGGGGCATGTGCAGTAATTCTATCTAATTTAAATATTGGCCATTAGTCATTTTTATTGTGTCAAGATTGCGGGTTTAACTTTCTCCTTTGACCTTTAAATAATATCTTTGCGTTTTATAGAAATAGAGTATCAGTCGAGATTTGTCTCGATACCTGATACTCACTACCTGATACTCCAAATGAAAATATCATATAACTGGTTAAAACAATTCGTACAGATCGATAAAACACCTCAAGAGCTTTCGTTAATTCTTACCAATGTTGGTTTAGAAGTAGAAAGTGTAGAAAAAGTGCAGCCTGTTGTAGGCGGTTTAGAGGGATTGGTTATCGGCGAAGTATTAACCTGTGTTCAGCATCCCAATGCCGATCGTTTGCGCATTACTACGGTAAACGTTGGTGGAAAAGAAAACCTTCAGATTGTTTGCGGTGCTCCAAATGTAGGTGTTGGCCAAAAAGTGGTAGTAGCTACCGTAGGCACAACCGTATATCCTTTAGAGGGTGAGCCATTTAAAATAAAAGAATCAAAAATCAGGGGAGAACTTTCGCAGGGCATGATCTGTGCCGAAGATGAAATTGGTTTAGGTAAATCGCATGATGGGATCATGATCCTTGCAGCGGATACCGAAATAGGGATCCGTGCTAAAGATCATTTCAAAATGGATGATGATTTTGTTTTCGAAATCGGATTAACGCCAAACCGTGCTGATGCAGCTTCTCATTTAGGTGTAGCGAGAGATTTAGCTGCTTATTTCAGAAGTGAATATGAAATGCCTGATCTTTCAGCTTTTAAAACAGACAACGAAAACTTGGTAATCCCGGTGGAGGTAGAAGATTTAGCAGCTTGTCCGCGTTACAGCAGCTTAACACTTTCTGGCGTTACCGTAAAAGAATCGCCAGAGTGGTTAAAAGATAAATTAAAGGTAATTGGTTTACGTCCCATCAATAATGTAGTTGATATTACCAATTATGTACTTCATGGTTTGGGTCAGCCTTTGCATGCTTTCGATGCTGATAAAATTGCCGGTGGAAAAGTAATCGTGAAAAAAGTTGCCGAAGGAACACCTTTTGTAACCCTTGATGATGTTGAACGTAAGTTGAGTGCAGATGATTTAATGATCTGCAATGCCGAAACGCCAATGTGTATTGCAGGTGTTTTCGGTGGAAAATCTTCTGGAGTTGATGCCAATACGAAAAATATTTTCTTAGAAAGTGCTTACTTTAATTCGGTTTCCGTTCGTAAAACTTCAAAAAGGCATGGCTTAAAAACCGACGCCTCTTTCCGCTACGAGCGTGGTACTGATCCGGAGATTACGGTTACGGCTTTAAAATATGCAGCATTATTAATTAAAGAACTGGCTGGCGGGGAAATTTCTTCATCAGTATCCGATATTTATCCAAGTCATATCAAGCCTTTCGAGTTTGAAGTAAGTTATACCAACATCAATAAATTAATTGGTGCAAATATTCCATCAGCCGAAATTAAACACATTATTACTGCTTTAGGTATTTCAGCAACCAATACCTCTGAAGATACTTTGGCTTTAAGAGTGCCATCTTTTAAAGTTGATGTAACCCGCGAATGTGATATTACAGAAGAAGTATTGCGTATTTACGGTTATAATAATATCGAAATCCCTTCAAAGGTAAATGCATCGCTTTCTTACAGCATTAAGCCTGAAAAAGAAAATACACATAACGTAATTGCAGATATGCTTACCTCAAACGGTTATGCAGAAATTATGTGCAATTCGTTAACTAAATCGGCCTATTCGAAAAATTTAGATGAAGCCGTATTTATTTTAAATCCCTTAAGCAGCGATTTAAATGTAATGCGTCAGCATTTATTGATGCCGGCATTAGAGAGTGTAGCTTACAACCAAAACCGTAAAAATGCTGATGTTAAGTTTTACGAATTTGGTAAAACCTATCATTTAATTAATGAGCAGTATGTAGAGCGCTCAAGGTTATTATTGTTGATTTCGGGTGCTAAACAGGGCGAGCAATGGAACCACAATGCTAAACCGGCAACTTTCTATAATTTAAAAGCGGCAGTTGATGCGATTATATCGCGTTTAGGTATTGCAAGCTATCAATCTGATGCTTTAAATGACGAAAACTTTGCTTATGGGATTAAATATTTCCGTGGAGATAAAACCCTGGTAAGTTTTGGTGCCGTTTCAAAAGCCGACCGTAAAGTAGCCGATGTAAATGCGGAGGTTTTTTATGCCGATTTTGATTGGGCAGCCCTGTTGGATATTGTAAGGAAAAATAAAATCGTTAATAAAGAAGTTTCTAAGTACCCTCAAGTGCGTAGAGATTTATCTTTATTGATCGATCAGGCCGTAACTTTCGATACTTTAAAAGGCATTGCTTTCAAAACCGATAAAAAGCTGATCAAGGAGGTTGGTGTGTTCGATGTGTATGTAGGTGATAAATTACCTGAAGGTAAAAAATCGTATGCCTTGAACTTCATTCTACAGGATGAAGAACAAACCTTGACCGATAAGCAGATTGAAAACACCATGCAGAAATTAATCGCGAATTTAACGGCACAAGCTGGTGCAGAAATTAGGAAATAAAATATAAATTCGTATTTTTAGAAATAAATTCATGGCTTCTGTTGCAGATCAATTAGATAAAGTATTACAAAAAACGGCTCGGGTATTAGAGCTATGTAATGCGCTACAGGAAGAAAATGATTTATTAAAGCTTGAAAATCAATCGTTAAAAGTAGCACTCGATACAGCGAAGGGCAAAAATGTAGAACTTGATGAAAAATTAAGGGTTACAAAATTGGCTAAAAGTATAGAGGGAACAAGCGAAAAATCGCTTGACATTAAACAAAAAATTAACGATTTTGTGCGGGAGATTGATAAAAGTATTGCATTATTAAAAAAATAATGATGCGGAGAAATCAGAAACTAAGCTAAACAAATGGGAGAAATCTCGATTAAAATAACCATTTCCGACCGTATTTATCCACTAAAGGTGAATATGGAAGAGGAAGAAATTGTGAGACGGGCAGCAAAAATGATCAATGAGCGCATAAAAGATTATCAGGATAATTATGCGGTTAGAGATAAGCAGGATCTTCTTTCTATGGCAGTGTTACATTATGCAACAGCCGTATTGAGAACAGAAAATAAAGCACAAAACCAGGATACTGCTGTTGCCGATAAAGTCGAAGAATTGGATGTTTTACTCAGTAATTTCTTTTCAAAATAAGGTTCGTTCTTTCAAAGTATACGTCACTCTGAACTTGTTTCAGAGCCTGTTTAATAAGATCCTGACCTGTAGCGCAGCGGAAAGCTACGTAGTAAAATAAATTCAGGATGACGCGTGCTTTAAATATATTAGCATAAAAACATAGCCGCGGCTAGTTTTTGAGTTTCAAATTTTATAAAACTTAACACTTCAATATCTATAGGGTTAAGAGGGCGTATTTCATCTGCTATGGCACCTGAAAATGGCTTAAACCCTAATTATGCTTAGTTGAGGTTTAAAATGTATGAGACTTTAAAAATTAGTTGCGGTTTTTTTTTACTTAAAAAACAAAATGGAAATAGTTGAAATATTAGGATACGTATTTGCCGTAATAGCGGGTATAGCTATCGGAGTGGTGGTAGGAAGATTCCTCCTGCGTAACTTGCTTAAACAGCAGGAAGTTGCCGCACAGAACAAAGTGAAAAAGATTTTAAAAGATGCAGAAAACAATGCAGAGATCTTAAAAAAGAATAAACTTTTAGAAGCAAAAGAAAAGTTTTTGCAAATGAAAGCGGAGCATGAGCAAGAAGTGAATGCCAAAAACAATAACATTAACCAACGCGAAAATACCATGAAGCAGAAAGAGCAATCGGTAAACCAGCGCATGGAAAATTTTAATAAAAAAGAACAAGAACTCGATAAGCAAAAAAGCGTTTTAGAAAAGCAAACCGAAATTGCGATTAAAAAGCAAGAAGAAGTTGAAGTGCTTAAAAACCAGCACCTAAAACAATTAGAAACCATTGCTGGTCTATCTGCCGAAGAAGCTAAAGAGCAATTGGTAGAAAATCTGAAACAAGAAGCCCGTACACAGGCAATGATGCAGGTAAAGGATATTGTGGATGAAGCAAAGTTAACAGCGAGTAAAGAAGCTAAAAAAGTAGTTATCCAAACCATTCAACGTACCGCTACCGAAGCTGCAATTGAAAATTCAGTTTCTATTTTTCATATCGAAAGCGACGAGATTAAAGGTCGTGTTATTGGTAGAGAGGGTAGAAACATCCGTGCTTTAGAAGCTGCTACCGGTATTGAAATTATTGTTGATGATACACCGGAAGCAATTATTTTATCAGGTTTCGATCCGGTAAGAAGGGAAATTGCCCGTTTGGCTTTACACCGTTTGGTAACAGATGGTCGTATCCATCCGGCACGTATTGAGGAGATTGTAGCAAAAACCAAAAAACAGATCGAAGATGAGATTGTAGAAATTGGTGAACGTACCGTGATTGATTTAGGTATCCATGGCTTGCACCCTGAGTTAATCCGTATGGTTGGCCGTATGCGTTACCGTTCATCTTACGGACAAAACCTGTTACACCACTCACGTGAGGTAGCTAATTTCTGTGCAACTATGGCTGCCGAATTAGGCTTAAATGCTAAAATGGCTAAACGTGCAGGTTTATTACATGATATTGGTAAAGTACCTGATGATAACCCTGAATTGCCACACGCAATTTTAGGTATGCAATTGGCCGAAAAATATAAAGAGCACCCTGAAATTTGTAATGCTATTGGGGCCCACCACGATGAAATTGAAATGACTTCAATGATCTCTCCAATTGTACAGGCTTGTGATGCGATCTCTGGTGCGCGTCCGGGTGCACGTCGTGAGGTGGTAGAAAGTTATATCAAACGCCTTAAAGATTTAGAAGAACTGGCTTTATCTTATCCTGGCGTAGAAAAAACGTTTGCAATTCAGGCTGGTAGAGAATTACGTGTGATTGTAGAAAGTGAACGTATTACTGATGCACAGGCAGAACTTTTAGCTGCAGATATTTCAACCCGCATTCAAACCGAAATGACTTATCCAGGACAGATTAAGGTTACTGTAATCAGAGAAACCCGTTCTGTAGCATTTGCAAAATAGACTAAATCGACATCCTGAACTTGTTTTACTGCGTAGCTTTCCGCTGCGCTACAGGTCAGCATGACGAGTGGTTTAATACTAGCCTCGGTTCGTGTCCTCACGAAACGATAGGAGAAAAAGGTTTGGGCGAATGAATTAAACAAAATATAAAGCGATGGATATTCCATCGCTTTTTTTTATTTTTACATAATGAGCAAGCAAACCATAACAATCGAACCCAAACGGCCAGTAGATGTACTTTTTGATAAGTATGCCGAAAGTCACCAAAATCCGACAAACAAGCTGGTGCACTGGATCTGTGTTCCGTTAATTGTATTCAGCTTACTGGGTTTGATCTGGCAGATCCCTTTTCCACATATCGGTTTTTTAGGTAGCTACAACGGTTTCTTTAACTGGGCATCTTTTCTATTGGCCTTTAGCTTGTATTATTACTTTACACTTTCGCCAGTATTGTTTTTTTTGATGATTTGGGTGGTGGGTTTAATGAGTTACATCATCGTAAAAATTGAACAAGCAGTAGGCTTAGGTAGTGGAACGGCCTATGCTATTTATGCGGCAATATTTGTAGCCGCCTGGATTGGTCAATTTATTGGTCACAAAATTGAAGGTAAAAAACCTTCATTCCTTGATGATGTTAAGTTCTTGTTAGTAGGTCCGATCTGGTTATTGCACTTCATTTGCAAGAAAGTGGGTATTCGTTACTGATTCGGAAAGCGCTTAACGTTTAGTTAACTTTAAAGTAAAACAATGTTAATTAACACCTAACCTGTAGTTAACACTGTGGTAATACTTTTGCCCTTATCAAATAAAGGCAAATTGGACTTACTAAACTCTTTTAAAAGAGCAGCACTCACGGTGTTCGCTTTAACGATCAGCATATTATCATATGCGCAGACAGGAAAAATTTCTGGAACAGTTACCGATAAAAAAACCGGCGAAACCTTAATTGGGGTAACGGTTAAAATTAAAGGTACAACTAAAGGTACTTCTACAGGTGCTGATGGTAAATATACTATCGCTGCATTACAAGATGGCAAATTTATTATAGAGGCTTCTTATGTAGGTTATGCCAATAAAGAAGTACCGGCTGTGGAAGTGACCGGAGGGGCTACAACTACTTTAAACCTCGCGCTTGAAGAATCTAATTCTCAAAAATTAGCTGATGTACAGGTAAAAGGTCAGGCCAGCAGAGAAACTGAAACGGCACTTTTATCGCTTCAAAAAAATGCAATAGAAATTAAACAGGGTATCGGAATCCAGGAACTATCCAGAAAGGGTGTAAGTGATGTTGAAGAAGGATTAACCAAAATTACAGGTATTACCAAGGTAGATGGCAGGGGTCTATTTGTAAGGGGCTTAGAAGACAGGTATAATAATCTTTTAATAAATGGTTTAGCTGTTCCTTCTAACAATCCTTTCAAAAAGATTATCCCTTTAGATCTTTTCCCAACAGACATTGTAAGTGTTTTAGAAACCTACAAAACATTCAACTCAGGTTTATATGGCGATTTTGCAGGTGGAACATTTAATATTGTAACCGCTAAGGGCGAAAAGGCAGTCACGAAAATTAATATCGGTACCAGCTTTCTTTCTAACAGTAGCTTTAAGAAATTCTTAAGGCCGGAAGGTGAGACTTCAGTTAGCGATTACTTTGGTTTTCCCAGCAATGACCGCAGCATACCTAAGGTTTTCGGTAAGAAGCCATCATCTTATACCATGACTGCAAACGAAGCCAATTCACAGTTTGACTCTGGCTTCGATGTGGAAGAAGGAAATGCACCTTTGAATACAAATATTGGTATACTACATACACAGAAAATCAGGTTCGAAAACAACCGCTCATTCCAGTATTTGGTTTCAATTAATACCGATAATAATTTTCAGATTAGAGAAGGTGTAGATCGTTTCTTTAATACAGCACAAGGTATTTACGATAATAACCTATATACCACTAAATACAGGTTTTCTACCAATTCATCGGTATTAGGTGCAATTAATTATGGTACCAACAGGTTAAACCTTAATTTAAATGCCTTTTATTTAAAAGGAACAGAAACAATGATTCAGGATCAACTGGGTTATACCAATAGCCAGGCTACGGTTACTAACTCATTTATCCGTTTAAACCAATTACAAAAGACAGATTTCTTTACCGGTCAGGTGTTCGCGAATTATAAAATAACGGAAGATGACAGGCATAGTGTAAGGGCAGGAGCTTCTTATTCAAAAACAAGTTATGAGCTTCCTGACAGAAAATCGTTTAAAGGAGTACAGCTGGATGCGAATACCACATCAATTAGTTATACCGGTAACAGTATTTCAAGACAGTATATGGATTTTAACGGCGACTTCTTCGGATCTGGTTTATTAGAATACAACTGGAAGTTTGGAAATAGCGATTTAGCAAAGAGCAACAAACTTACAGTGGGTTACAATGGCTCTTTCAATAAAATAGAATCTAATTTCAGGTTTTTAGTTTCGCAAAACCTCGCCTCTAATAGTGCTACTTTTAATACCAATCAGCCTGATGCTACATTGGCTGGCCAGATTGCCAATGGCGGCTTTACTTATAATGAAGGTACAGGAGCAACTTACCTTGCCCGCATGCAAGAAAGTGTAAACGCAGGTTATGCCGATTTATCTCTTGTAATAGGTGATAAAATTAACATCAATGGAGGGTTAAGGGTAGAGCAATCGCAACGGATTACTAGGTTTAGAAATCAGGGTACTTTTGATGATCCTCTTTTGCGGGTGACTAAAAATAATACTGACGTTTTGCCAGCTGTAAACTTTAAATATTCGGTTAGCGAGAAAACGAACTTAAGGCTATCACTTTCAAAAACCTTAACCAAACCGGTTATTATGGAAGCTTTCCCGTTAGAGTTCGTAAACCCGGATGCGACTATTGAAAATGGTAACCCTAATGTGGTAAACAGTAAAAACTACAATGTTGATGTAAAATATGAGTTTTTCCCTTCTAATACCGAAATGTTTGCCATAACCGGATTTGCCAAATATTTGAAAAATCCGATAGAACGTTTATTCACACAAACCGCAGGGAGTGGTGGTTTAGCCATTACTTATGATAATTCTAAAAAAGCAGTTTTATATGGTGCTGAATTAGAATTTTTATTGCAACTATCGAGGTTTAGCGAATCACTTTCTAATTTCTCAGTTGGTTTCAATACCTCACTGATGTATACCCAAACTACTATTGATAAAGTAAAAAATAGTGCAGAAACGGCTGCTATTGGTAACGAAAATACCCGCAGGTTGCAAGGCGCTTCTCCATGGTTAATCAATGCTGATATTAAACACGAAAGTAATTTTAGTAAAAACTGGAAAAGCACCATCACATTAGCCTATAATATCTATGGCGAACGTATTTATGCTGTAGGTACCAATGGCTTAGATAACTACTACGAGAAACCATTTGGAAAATTGGATCTGATCTGGAGCAACAAGATTTCGAGCAAGTGGGATTTAAAGTTTGGTGTAGAGAATATCTTAAACCCAACTTATAAAGTTGATTTGGGGGAAAAGAGCTTAGTGAAAATATACGAGAACAGCCTTACTGTTAAAGATTATAAAAGAGGTGTTGGCGTATCGTTAGGCCTTGGCTACACATTCTAATTTAATATTACAATTTCTTAACCTTCGGTTTATGTAATGTTAAAACTGGGTTAATGTATTCAAAACATAGGAAAACTAAATTTACACATCAAAGGAAAATTAAAAAAGATTAAAAATGAAAAAATTACTTTATGCAATTGCTGTGTCAGCTACAATTTTTACGGGCTGTTCAAAAGACGAAGATGATGAAATCCCTACAAAAGTTCCAGTGGTAGGGGAAATCACAGGTGATATTACAGCTAACAGGACATTGGCTTTTGGTAATTATACGTTAAAAGGTATTGTTAAAATTCAACCAGGTGCTACGTTAACTATCGAAGCAGGCTCTACTTTCACTGCTGATAAGGTTGACGGTGATGATGGTTTAGTCGTTTTAAACGGTGGTAAATTAATTGCCAATGGTACAGCCGATAATCCGATTGTATTAACCGAAAAATCAAAAGTTGGTGGTTCATGGAACGGTATCATTATGTATGGTGATGCGCCGATTGTAAATTCATCAACTGCTACAGGTACACAAACTGCAGCTTCAGAAGATGGTTTAAATTTATCTTACGGTGGTACTAATGCTGCCCATAATGGTGGTTCGTTAAAATATGTAAGAGTAGAATACGCTGGTCGTGTAATTACTACCAACTCTAAAGAGCAAAATGGTTTTTCATTCTACTCAGTAGGTAGCGGAACAGTATTAGAAAATCTGGTTTCTTACAAAGGAAATGATGATGGTTTCGAATTTTATGGTGGTACTGTAAGTGGTAAAAACTTAATCTCTTATGGTAACGCTGATGACGCTTTCGATTGGCAGGATGGCTGGAAAGGCCAGGATAATACCAACTGGTTTGCTTATCAAACTGGTGTGGCTAACTACGGCATGGAAGTAGAAGCAAAAAGTGTTAACAATGCATTTTGGCCTAAAGTAACCAATATTACTTTAAAAAGAGCTGCTGGTACCACAACTGAAGCACAAAGTGAAATCCAGTTAGATGCTTTTCAATTTAAAGCACAGGGTAATGGCGATTTTAGCAATATTATAATTGATGGATATAATAGTCAAACAACCCCAACAGCACTTGTCGGTGGGGCAGTTCAAATCAAAGATTTAGTAACCTATAACGATCAGGTTGTAGCAGGAAAAATTAAATTAACTAACGTTAAAGTAACCAATACACCGACGTTGTTCATCGCTGGTGCAGCAACTTTTGCCGTAAACGCAGCAAGTTTTGGTACAAACTGGACAGTTTCTACTACTGCAACAGGTGCTGCTTTAACAAAAGGAAAATGGTCAACTGTTGACGGTGTAGATTTGTTAGCTAATTTATAATAGCAATACTCCTCAACAACCATAAAAAGCGGGTGTTCATCATAATGGTGAACACCCACTTTATTTTAAATCGTATTTTATACTGTCTCTTTAACCTCTTTCTTTTGCTTTCTTCGCTACAGCAGGTTTAGCAGCTTTTGCCTTCGGAGCCGCAGGAGTAACTTGCTCTTCTTTGATATATGGCGTTATAGAATCATCTTGAGTGGCGAAAGTAACTTTTTTAGTTAATTGTTTTGCAAATTTTTCGATTACTTTATCGGTTTTTTTGGCTTTGCCGTACTGGATAACAAGTTCGTTAAATGCAAGGGCTAATTTCGATTCTAATTCTTTGCGTAGTTTTTTGCTTGTCGAATGATTTTTCGACTTGGATTTGTTCTTTTTCATCTAAAACTTATGGGTTTTCCCAAAGATAGAGAATCGGAAAGTTAATTAATATTATGATTATGTTAACACGTAGTTGGCCGCTTAACATATAAAATATTTCTCATAACTTAGGTTAAATCACATAGGTTAGCATTTAATCGAACGAATATGAATTATCCAATATTAATCGGCGTTGCAGTTCTGGTCATTATTTTAATTGCTTACCTGATCAAAAGAAACCAAAAAGACAAAAAGGAATTTGAAGAAGAGGTAATCCAGTCAGAACTTCCGCCTGAGAAAGACGATAAAGAAAACATTTAGAAAGTATGTCCTGGTGCAATTTCTCCGCCCAGATCTAGTGTATTCTGGAAACCTTCCAGGTATTGAAGTAAATGCCGTTCCGCATTTGCATAAGAAGTAAATGTTGATGCCGGTTCATAAGCGTCAGCATCAGTTTTGCTTTTGTAAAATGAACTGATTTTGAAAACGAAAACTTTGTCATCATTTATTGGCGACATAATTCTAGCCTTTATAGCGTGACCGTTCACCTCAACAAAAAATTCCTTTAAAACGGTATAGATAATAGCAGACATAGATAAGGTTTTAGATTTAACTCAATATGAGAATCTAAATTACCTTAAATAGCTCATCAATCAACCTGTTATTGATAAAATAATGATTTTTTAACATTAATTTAATATGTATTTTTTTATTTAAGGCTAAGGGATTATTTCTTGATAGGCTCATATGCATAAACCACTTCGTATTTACTGTTCTTGAAATTTGAAGAAAGTTGTCCGATTTTTAGATTCTGAGCCTGGGGTGTAGGCTCGCAGTACGAATATTTTTTGCCCTTATAGGTGATTGGTTCGCCAACTGGTTTTTCAAACTGAACCGCAATAGTTAAATGTTTGGGGTATAGCAAGGCAATCATCGGCAGGTTATATATTTCCTTTACCAAATAGAAAAATAGTGCGGCCCGGTCATCGCAATCGCTGTAGGTACTTAATAAGGTTTGTTCAGGCGAGAAACGTTTTTCTTTGCCGAAATTTTCACCGTCATCTTCATATAAAAAACCATAACGGGTAAATCTCATGAGGTAATCAACACCTTTTTTCTGATCCATGCCTTTTAGGTTTTCTTTCAGGGTGGGGATAAGAGAGCTGTAGGTTTCCCGGCTCAAAGGAATATTAAAATAACTCTCAAAATCTACTACCGGATAGTTTTTGAAAATGGTCTGTACATCTTCATTAACTTTTAACTTAAAATGATGGATTTTTTGCCGATAGCTAAATTCTATATCTTTTTCCTGATAACTTTCTGGTTTAAAATCGGGCATTCTTGTTACCTTATAAGAGAAAGGGTTTTTAGCCTCTGGAATTAAAATTTTAACAGGCTTATAAGCATCGGCCTGTTTAAAAAGTTTGCCATAATCATGGTAATTCAGACACATAAATTTTTTATCGTCAATCATGAAAAAGGGAATATCGCTGATGTCCTCTTCGTTTCTTACATAAAAGATAACCTGATCATTGCCTATAGCTAACCGTGCATCGTAGCCGCATTTACTCAGTAAAAACCATTTGTATAAAGTATAGCCAAAATAATTAGCTGCTTTCGGACTAATCTGTTCGGCTGTTTTTCGGATCAGTTGATAATAAATCCAGTCGTTTAAATTATACTTTTTCTGGTATTTTTCTAAAGACGAAATAAGCGGGGCGTATTGGCCAGAAGAGATGTGGTTGTAAAAGTTTGAAACGGCTGATGCAGTTGCTGTTTTTGGTATCGGAAAAACTACCGAAGAATCGACACTAAAATTAAAGGTCCCATTATAAAAATCGAAAGAATAATTCTGTCCCTTCGAGATGAAGGTATTCATCATCAGGCAAACGAACAAAATAGTCCTCAAAACATATATGTAAATCCCTCGTTTCAAACCGCGCAATATTTGGTTACATTAAATTTACTTATTATTAACATAAAAGCAACAATTTCTTTATGTGAACAATGAGGGCGGTACTTAATGGGAAATTAACATTGTATTTTCAGGAATC
This sequence comes from Pedobacter sp. GW822-FHT03F06, assembly GCF_058801365.1. Lineage (NCBI taxonomy): Bacteria > Pseudomonadati > Bacteroidota > Sphingobacteriia > Sphingobacteriales > Sphingobacteriaceae > Pedobacter > Pedobacter sp. GW822-FHT03F06. Next base: position 272,723 of record NZ_JBXANE010000008.1, on the reverse strand, counting down.
CGGATCAGGTTACTTTTTTAGGGCGTAAAGTCCATTTCTTAAATGGTTTAAAAGCGAGGTATTACAATCTTTACAGTCTATTTCTTCCAAATGAATGGGTTTGCCGATACGGATTTTTAACTGGTGACCATTTTTGTTGAATAACTCTGAAATCAGCTTTGCTGTTTGTAACGAAGGGTGTATAAATTTCAGCAGGCTAAAAAAGATGCCATTATTGCCATGAAAATATACCGGTAATATGGGTACATTAGCTTTTGAGATAATTTTCCCAACCACGGGATGCCACTCGCGGTCGGTAATCTGATTTTTTCTGAATTTATAAGAAGAAACCTCACCTGCCGGAAAAATAGCAACTGGGCTGCCATCTTTTAAAACTTTTAAAGTTGTTTTTAATCCGCTAATACTTGATGAATCCTGAACTTTTTCGAACGGATTAACCGCGATAATACATTTCTTAAGGTTTGGGATTTTCTTTAACAGAAAATTTCCCATAAACATTGTATCAGGTCGGTAATTGGCAAGCGTACTTAATAATGCCAATGATTCTATAGCACCATAGGGGTGGTTTGCAATCGCAATAAATGCACCTTCTTTTGGAATGTTGGCTAAGTCCTCATCACTGATCTGAATAGTAACGCCCAGAACATCCAGAATATGATTGGCAAATTTTTCTCCTTCTAAGGTATTAGCATCTCTAATAATTCCATTGAAGTCGTTAATCTTTAAGAACCTCATTAAAAAGGAAGCAAGACCAGGGATTGGAATATTACAAATGCCTGTTGCCTTTGAAAAATTCTCTTTAGAAATGACTGTCATAATTATAGTTCAAAATTGATTCCATTAGGGAAGCAACTTGATAAATGATTTTTTATTTGAGCTAAATATAAGGGTGGGAAACATTCGGTTCTCACGAAGAAGAATGTTTATCATAGCTCATACAGAGTACCTAAAGATAATGGAATAATATGAACAACAGCGTATTAATCGATTAAGAAATTGTGAGGGAGAAAATTCTATAAATAACATTTCATTAATACCAATTTAACAAGGTAAGCCTACTTTTGTGGCATAAATATTTGGTTAGTATTTATAAAGTTTAGGTTAGTTGATAATAAAAAACCCAGATGGATGTCTGGGTTTTTTTATTGAATTAACTTATAAGTTCTTGCCGAGCTTTTCGAGCATTTCCGGCGGAATATTATGCGTATCAACTACTAAAAAGCCATCTAAGCAATCAGAAAATTTAGGATCAATATTGAATGAGATAATCTTTGCATTCAGGTTCATATACTGCCTCAACAATACCGGAATCTTAATATGCGAGTTTTCGATATCTCCGATAATGCTATCCAGATCTTTAAAAGATTCGCTGCTATCAACCAACGTATCTGTAGAAATTGGTAAAAGATCGGCTTTAAACTTGTTTCTTGGCTTTACATACTTTGCCATCTCATAATCGAAATGGTTTTTGGTAATGTAATCTACAATTAAGGCTTTGCTAAATTTCGAGAAATTGTTACTGATACTTACCGGCCCGAACATATAGCGGTACTGTGGGTTATCGATCAGGTATTTTAAAATTCCTTTCCAGAGCAAAAATAATGGAAGTGGTTTACCCTGGTATTCTTTTCTGATCCACGATCTGCCCAGCTCGATCCCCTGCCTCAACATTGGGTAGAACTGATCTTTCATTTTAAACAGCTCGGATAGGTAGAAACCGCGGCGGCCCATGCTTTCTAAAATCTCATCCCCCTTGCCAATCCGGTAAGCGCCTACAATATTTTCTAAATCCTTATCCCAAATAAATAAGTGGTTATAGTAGATGTCGTAATTGTCGAGGTCGATTTTTTTGTTGGTTCCTTCACCAACCTCGCGGAACGTAATTTCACGTAAACGGCCAATTTCTCTTAAAATATTTGGGATTTTTAACGTTGGAACAATGTATACTTCGTAATTTTTCTCCGTCCAAACTTTAAAATCCTCCAAAAGCGCTACCTCATTTTTAATTAAAATCCTCGAAGTTTCTTCAATTACCTCAACAGGTTTCTTTTTAATCTTGAATAAGTTTAGTGGATTAAAGAGTTTTTTCTCTGTATCTAAACCAACACCAAGGGCATATGTACGGGCTCTTAAAAAGTCCATCAGTTTGTTACTGCTGTTCATGTGCGAAATTTCAGATACGGCTATTGGTTTGCCAATCCGTACCTTAATGGTGCGCCCATGTTTATTTAAAAACTCTGAAGGTAACTTTGCAGTACGCAGGGTAGGGTGGATAAAGCTTAAAATATTAAAGAAAACACCGTTATTGCCATGAAAATAAATAGGTACAACAGGCACTTTAGCTTTTGCAATCAGTTTTCCAACAACAGGATGCCACATTCTGTCGGTTACCTGTTGGGCATCTAATTTAAAGGTAGAAACCTCTCCTGCAGGGAAAATACCGATTGGTGTTCCATTTCTAAGCAGATCGAAAGTAGTTTTTAATCCACTGATGCTCGAAGAGTGCTGCACATTTTCGAAAGGATTTACAGCAACAAAAAATTCATCAAGGTTTGGTATTTTTTTCAAAATGAAATTAACCATCACCTTGGCATCAGGCCTAACCGTACACAATAGTTTAACTAAAGCCAAACCTTCTACACCACCATAAGGGTGATTTGCAATAGCAATAAAAGGGCCTGTTTTCGGAATACTATTTAAATCATCATCATCAAATTCTATAGAAACGCCAATGGTTTCTAATATCTTGTCTACAAATTCTAAGCCTTTAAAGTGTTGATTTTGAGCGAATACGTCGTTGATGTCGTTCAGTTTCATGATCTCCATCATCAAACCTGCTAAACCTGGCACACCTAGCTTATCTATCTTTGTTGCTTTTGCAAACTCAGATGTAGTTATGATCTTCATATAAAATTCTTAGATTGTTGATAGGCAAAACCTGTTCTGTTTTGCAATTCCAAAAATAAGATTTATATTTATAATACACATGTCATATCGCATCAATGAGAATTTGGCTCAACAAAAATTTTGGTGTCAGCAAAAGTGAATTTAATGGATTGCTATTTCTAGTCTTTATTATTATTGTAATTAAGGCAACACCTATTATATATGGCTATTATCAGCCCGTTTCAAATGATGGTTCAGGTCTTTTGGCACAAATTCAGAAGATAACCATAACAGATCGGGTATATGCCAGTACTATTCGAGATCGGATTGAAAATTCAAATCCCGAAAAAGCGATTAAACTTTTTAAATTCAATCCCAATACTTTAGATGCACAGGGTTGGCAAACTTTAGGTTTATCAGCAAAACAGGCACAATCGATTCTGAATTATACCGCTAAAGGCGGTAAGTTTTACAAACCAGAAGATCTTCAGAAAATGTATACCATTTCGCCGGAAATGTATAAAAAGATATTGCCATATGTTAACATACCCGATCAGTCCATCAGCATCTCAAGAAAATATGCACCTTTAAACAAAAAGGAATACGCTAAAAAAACTTTAGTAACCGTTGATATTAATAAGGCCGATTCTGCACAATTGGATGAGATAAAAGGTATAGGCGGAACTTTTGCACTTAGAATTATTAAATACCGTGAACGTTTGGGCGGTTTTTACAAGAAAGAGCAGCTTCTGGAAGTTTATGGCTTAGATTCTAATAAGTATGCGGAAATTAAAGATCAGATTGAAATCAGTAATGCCCCATTAAAAACAATAAATATAAATACAGCAACGTTTAACGATTTAAAGCGCAATCCGTACCTTTCTTACAAACAGATCAATGCCATTATTGAATACCGCAGGCAGCATGGCAATTATTCAGGCATATCTGACCTGAAAAGGATTGTGCTCCTTAACCAACAAGTGATAGATAAAATTACCCCTTATATTTCTTTTTAAAAGCTTAAGATTATGCGCTAAACGTTTTTGAAAAGCAATAACATGCCGTTACAAGTTTTAAAAGGAATAAATTTCTATTTGATTTGGAAAGCAATTGTAGTGCTAATCGCTCCCGATAGTCCTGCTTTACACTTTACCCTCCCGATGAAAACCTGTGAAACAAGTACTCATATCGGTAGGGTGCCCGTTCCAATCAGGTTTGTGCTGTTGGGACAATGCTGGTCAACCCCCTAACCATAGTACCGGCCGAGCCACCTAAACCTGATCGGAACGAACATGAAGTGTAACGGAGTAAAGTGAAGAGCAGGACTGAATAGCGCCAAATGCTTCTGTACCTGATTTACAAAAAAAGTAAGAATAAATTTATGTATTGCCTGGCCCAGGTTAATTGCAATTCAAGGTTTAAAAGGAATAAATTTTCTATTTGATTTGGAAAGCAATGGTAGTGCTAATCGGTCCCGATAGTCCTGCTTTACACTTTACCCTCCCGATGAAAACCTATGAAACAAGTACTCATATCGGGAGGGTGCCCGTTCAAATCAGGTTTAATTATGTAAGAGCAGTGCTTGTCAACCCCAAATCATAGTACCGGCCGAGCCACCTAAACCTGATCGGAACGAACACGAAGTGTAACGGAGTAAAGTGGAGAGCAGGACTGAATAGCGCCAAACGCTTCTGTACCTGATTTCCAAAAAAGGAAGGACAAATTTATGTATTGCCTGGTCAAGGTTAATTGCAATTTAAGGTTTTAAAAATCCATTTGGCCAAAAGCGGCTTTCAGTTGTTTCCCTCGAGCCGTTATACTGAACTTGTTTCAGTATCGATCATGCTGCTTTTGTTAAGATTCCTGAACTGTTAATACATTATCCTCGTTCAATCGAAAACGCCATTATCTGAAATTATTCGGCTATCGTTGTAAGAAAAATAGAAAAAACTTTCTTCGTTAATTTCAAGGTTTAAAATTAACCGATAAACTAATTGAACCGAATACCATTTCATTCTGTAATTGCACAAATATTTAATGGTAACTAACTATCAAATAATTGTTTATAATTGCCTCAACTAACTTTAAAATATAAATTTAATGAGCGTAAGCTTCGATTTTTCAGAAACAGAAACTCAGCAGAGTGTAAAGGCCATGGTCCGCGATTTTGCAGAGAAAAACATTCGTCCACATATAATGGAATGGGATGAGGCACAGCATTTTCCTGTCGAATTGTTTAAACAGCTCGGAGAATTAGGCTTAATGGGCGTTTTGGTTCCCGAAGAATATGGAGGCTCTGGATTGGGCTATCAGGAATATGTTGATGTAATTGTAGAAGTGGCCAGGGTTTGTGGCTCAATCGGCTTATCATTAGCAGCACACAACTCTTTGTGTACCGGGCATATTTTGGCTTTTGCCAATGCAGAACAGAAACAAAGGTGGTTGCCCAAGCTGGCGACGGCCGAATGGATAGGTGCCTGGGGATTAACTGAAGCTAATACCGGGTCGGATGCCTTAAGGATGATGACCACTGCCGTTGAAGATGGAGATGACTATGTAATAAATGGCGCAAAAAACTGGATTACCCATGGTAAAAGTGGCGATATTGCAGTGGTAATGGTAAGAACAGGAGAGCAGGGGAGCTCGAAAGGGATTTCGGCCATTGTAGTAGAGCGCGGTACACCTGGTTTTACTGCAGGGAAAAAGGAAAATAAATTAGGAATGCGCGCATCAGAAACTACTGAAATGATTTTTGATAATTGCCGCGTATCGAAAGCCAATTTATTGGGTAATGTTGGCGAAGGCTTTAAACAGGCGATGAAAGTGTTAGATGGAGGAAGGATTTCTATTGCAGCATTGGCCTTGGGCATTGCAAAAGGTGCTTTTGATGCCGCGGTAGCTTATTCGAAACAACGCCAGCAGTTTGGTCAGCCAATTTCCAGCTTTCAGGCCATTAGTTTTAAACTGGCTGATATGGCTACCGAAATTGAAGCAGCTGAATTATTAATTCGTCAGGCGGCAGATTTAAAGAACAGGCATTTGCCTATGACAAAAGAATCGGCCATGGCGAAATATTTTGCCTCAGAGGTTTCGGTGAGGGTAGCCACAGATGCTGTTCAGATATTTGGCGGTTATGGTTATACCAAAGACTTTCCGGTTGAGAAATTTTATCGCGATAGTAAATTATGTACAATAGGTGAAGGAACATCTGAAATACAGAAAATTGTAATTGCCAGAGAAGTATTATCAAGGTAGAGGGTTTAGGGTAGAAGGTTTAGGGCTTATGCATAGAACCTTATACCTTAAACCTTTCGCCTTCAACCTTATAAACAACAAACCAAATATATTATGAGTAATCCGGACGGTTTAACCACCTCCGGATTTTTTTGTTTTAAAATTTTAAAAACCAACTTTCAATTGTCTGTGTTTTTACTAAAGATTAAAGACTAAAGAGCAATAACCAATGGGCAATTGCCAATGAACTATTGACTATTGAACTAATGAACCAAAAATATGGCAAAGTATTCAGAAAAAGCTGGTGAGAAAGTAGAAAAAACCATGCACGAAATGAAAGAAGGTAAGCTTAAAAGCGGATCAGGTAAAAAAGTGACTTCCAAAAAGCAGGCAATTGCCATCGGATTATCGGAAGCCAGGAAGGAAGGGGCGAAGGTACCCAGGAAAAAAGATTAAAGACCAAAGCTGAAAGACCAAAGCAAATATAGACACACTAAGCTGCCTGCACAGCGCTTTAGTCTTTGGACTTTCAGCTTATTGCGGTATATCTTTAGTGGTTAAAATGCTATCTACTACATAAACGCTAAATCCGCGCCAAGGCAGGGTATTTTTATATTCCTTATAGTGGAGTTCGTAAAATTTGCCGCTATTGGCCATCATTTTATCTGCGATTTCTTTACTTGCAATAGAAAACTCAAACTCATTATTTTGCAGTGTTCCCGCTTGTCTGGATTTTACCCCACTCTGGATCAATTTCCCTTCATAGGTTTTAAAGAGATAGCCTTTCTTTACTACATAATTTAATTCGCCGGCCTTAACGCCTTCGCCAAAAACAAAGAAATACCGGTAATAGCAAATTGCTACGAGTAAAATAACGACTATAACCGCGATAATTGATCCTACTTTTTTGCCTGTTGTCATATCATATAATGTATATATAAATGTAGGTAAACAACAGTTTAGTTTAATCAATGATTTAAATATAATTTCTTTTTATAAAATCTTTCTCATTTTCAATATTTTGCTTACATTTGCAGCCCCGATAACACGGGAAAATTTTAAAAACCACGAGAGGAGGTATTTCAGCGTTATGATCATTATCAACATTAAAGACGGCGAATCATTAGATAAAGCCCTTAAACGTTTCAAGAAAAAGTTTGAAAAAACTGGTGTATTGAGAGAACTGCGTAGTCGCCAGGCATACGAGAAAAAATCCGTTGCTCGCCGTACTGAAATTAAACATGCTGTTTACATTCAGAATATGAATCAAGATACAACTGCATAGTTGTTTAAGATATAAATACATTAAAGTCCTCCAGATGTTAAATCGGGAGGACTTTTTTGTTTTAAAAAGAAATCAAAAACTTTACAATAAACAATTAATTAATGATTTCTTTATATCAAAACTATTTGTAACTTCATATCAATGCCCGTCAAAAAGATATTGAATGTTGCTAAAAAGTTTTATAACCTATTTAACTCACGAGAAGCGCTATTCTCAGCACACCATTACCTCTTATCAAACAGATTTAGATCAGTTTGAAGAGTATATCAATACTACGTTCGATCTGAACTTTTTAGCCGTTAAGCATGTTCACCTAAGGAGCTACATGGTAGACCTGATGGAGAAAAAAGTATCAGAACATACCATCAATAGAAAAATTTCAACATTAAGAAGCTTTTATAAATTCTTACAGCGCACGGAAGAGATTGATCAAAATCCTACTGTTTTAATTAAAGCGCCAAAAATACCCAAAAGGCTTCCTGTATTTGTTGATACGCCAAAAATGGATCTTTTACTGGATTCGGAACAGTATTTTAACGAAAGTTTCCCATCCGTTCGCGATCATCTGGTAATCGAACTGCTTTTTGGTACCGGCATGCGTTTAGCAGAGTTACTTCAATTGAAGGATACTGATATCGATATTTATTCGGGAACGATAAAGGTGTTGGGTAAAAGAAATAAAGAACGGATCATTCCTGTAAATAAACAGCTTATCAATCAGGTAAATACCTATATTGAGCTAAAAAAGTTGCAAAACTTTAATAACAATTTGCTTATCTTAATCGTTACCAATACAGGTACAGCGGCGTATCCAAAATTAATATACCGTATTGTTACCTCATACCTAAACCACGTATCAACCAATGAGAAGAAAAGTCCCCACGTGCTTCGGCACAGTTATGCAACAAGCCTGCTAAATGCAGGAGCAGATCTAAATGCAATTAAAGAACTTTTGGGTCACGCCAGCTTAGCAGCAACCCAGGTTTACACCCACAATTCGATCGAAAGATTAAAAACAATTTATAAACAAGCCCATCCAAAGGCATAAAAAAAGGAGGAAAAATGAAAATCGGAGTTCAATCAATCCACTTCAGTGCAGACAGTAAGTTGTTAGATTTTATACAAAAAAAAGCAAATAAGCTAGATCAGTTTTTCGACCAGATCATTAGCGGAGAAGTGTATTTAAAGTTAGAGAACGTAGAGGACGAGGCCAATAAGATTAGTGAGATAAAACTCATTGTACCGGGTGGGACCCTCTTCGCTAAAGAACAATGTAAATCATTTGAAGAAGCCACAGATCTGGCAATTGAATCGTTAAGAAAGCAGATCACTAAACATAAGGATAAAACACGCGCTAAATTAAGTGAGCATAAAGCAATTTTAAGCGAAAGCGAAGCTGCTGATTACTAAAAATCAGCATAATTTTAAAAAGGCAACATGATTAATCATTATGTTGCCTTTTTTTTATGGGCTATAGTGAGGGATTTACTATTGTTTTCGACTAATAAATAATGGTATTGATTGTTTTTTTTAAAAATTTAATAAGGATATAAGCGATTTAGTGGTGTTAAAGGATATAAGAAGTGGTAGCTGGAAAGTGCCAGGGCATGGGGGCAAGCGCAATTAAACTTAAAAACCGATTCATATTCGTTAGAACACAGAAAAAGTTAAAAAAATAATACAATTTTAAGCGAAAGCAAAGCGACTGATTATGAAGTACCTATTATTTTAAATCATCGTAATTGAGTGGGAGGGCTAAAAAAGTTGACTATTTTTTTTCAAATTTATTTTGAAGTGAAATATAAGTGTGTATATTTGCATTCCCTTTCGGAAACGGTGTTAGGCCAAGAAGAAAAGGCTTGTTCTTTAAAAAGATAAAAGTTTTAAAAAAACACGTTAATAGTATGAAAAATGAAGATTTTTCGTATCATTGCACAAAATTTAAAGCCTCCTTAGCTCAGCTGGTAGAGCAACTGACTTGTAATCAGTAGGTCATTGGTTCGATTCCGATAGGAGGCTCTTTTTATTTTAAAGTGTTAGCATTTTAAAGTAGAAAATGGGGAGATTCCAGAGCGGCCAAATGGGACAGACTGTAACTCTGTTATCGCAAGATTTCGAAGGTTCGAATCCTTCTCTCCCCACACTTTAAATGAACGACCAAATGTTTTAATGAGAGATTATTTCTATCATTCTTTCATTCAATCAATCACTAGTTTTTAAAAGCGGAAGTAGCTCAGTTGGTAGAGCGATAGCCTTCCAAGCTATAGGTCGCGAGTTCGAACCTCGTCTTCCGCTCCAATAAAAATTAGAAAGTGGGCAGTTATCGGTAACAGTTTTAATTTGGTTAAAACTAAAAGGCTGGAACTGGAAACTAAAAAGCCGACTTAGCTCAGCGGTAGAGCACTTCCTTGGTAAGGAAGAGGTCATGGGTTCAATTCCCATAGTTGGCTCAGGATAATAAAGCTTTGTTAAATCTGTTTAATATGCAGGGTAGACAAGGTTTTTTGTGTTGCATTGCATCAAAACAATAAATAAAATTAATAAAAAGTTAACCTACTAATTAGTTATAAATAAAATGGCAAAAGAAAAATTTGACCGTAGTAAACCGCACTTAAACATCGGTACAATCGGTCACGTCGATCACGGTAAAACAACTTTAACAGCAGCTATTACAAAAGTTTTAGCTGATGCAGGTTTATCTGAGGCACGTTCATTCGATTCAATTGACTCAGCTCCTGAGGAAAAAGAAAGAGGTATTACAATTAATACTGCGCACGTTGAGTATTCAACTGCAAACCGTCACTACGCACACGTAGATTGTCCAGGTCACGCGGATTATGTTAAAAACATGGTTACAGGTGCGGCTCAAATGGATGGTGCTATTATCGTTGTTGCTGCTACTGACGGTCCAATGCCACAAACTCGTGAGCACATCTTATTGGCTCGTCAGGTTGGTGTACCTTCATTGGTTGTATTCATGAACAAAGTGGATATGGTTGATGATCCTGAATTATTAGAATTAGTAGAAATGGAAGTTCGTGAATTATTATCGTTCTACGATTTCCCTGGTGATGATATTCCTGTTATTCAAGGTTCTGCTTTAGGTGGTTTGAACGGAGATGCTAAATGGGTAGCAAAAATTATGGAATTAATGGATGCTGTTGATAGCTACATTCCAATTCCTCCACGTTTAACTGATCTTCCATTCTTAATGCCTGTTGAAGATGTATTCTCGATCACTGGTCGTGGTACTGTAGCAACTGGTCGTATCGAGCGTGGTGTAATCAACTCTGGAGATCCAGTTGAAATCTTAGGTATGGGTGCTGAGAACTTAAAATCTACAGTAACTGGTGTTGAGATGTTCCGTAAGATCTTAGATTATGGTGAAGCTGGTGATAACGTAGGTTTATTGTTACGTGGTATTGAGAAAACTGATATCCGTCGTGGTATGGTAATCTGTAAACCAGGTTCAGTAACTCCTCACACTGATTTCAAAGCTGAGATCTATGTATTATCAAAAGCAGAAGGTGGTCGTCACACGCCATTCTTCAACAAATACCGTCCTCAATTCTATTTCCGTACTACAGACGTTACTGGTGAGATTTCACTAGCTGAAGGTACTGAGATGGTAATGCCAGGTGATAACGTTACCATCACTGTAAAGTTGATCAACGCTATCGCAATGGAAAAAGGTCTACGTTTCGCTATCCGTGAAGGTGGTAGAACAGTAGGTGCTGGTCAGGTAACTGAAATTTTAAAATAAATCTTAAATCCCGATTTATCGGGACTAAAGAAAAATAAGAAAAGCAAAGTGTTTGAGCACGCTTAAGCACTTTGCTTTCTAATTACGGGAATAGTTCAACGGTAGAATAGAGGTCTCCAAAACCTTTGATCAGGGTTCGAATCCTTGTTCCCGTGCTCAAAACAATGATTGAGTAATTGAATGAGTGAATGATTGAATTTGAAGGTTAGCTTTCGAATATTATCATTCACTCATTTAGTCATTCTGTCATTCAATAAATTAAATATGGCTAAAGTAGTTGAGTTTATAAAAGAATCGTACGATGAAATGACCCAGAAGGTTACATGGCCTACCTGGGGTGAACTGCAAAGTTCGGCAATTCTTGTATTAGTGGCTTCTTTAATTATTGCATTGGTTATTTTTGCAATGGATAAAGGATCAACATTTGTGTTAGATACTTTTTATAAATCACTTTCTAATTAATATTTACTAATGAGCGATCTAAAGTGGTATGTTGTAAGGGCTGTTAGCGGTAAGGAAAAGAAAGTAAAACAGTACATTGATGCTGAGATCAGCCGTTTAGGTTTCTCTCATTTGGTTCCTCAGGTTTTAATACCAATGGAAAAATATTACCAAATGAAAGATGGTAAAAAAATTGCCAAAGAGCGTAACTTTTATCCTGGTTATGTTTTAATCGAAGCTACATTAGATGGAGAATTAGAGCACATCATTAAAGGAATCAATAGTGTTATTGGCTTCCTTGGTGATAAAGCCGGTAATCCAATCCCAATGCGCCAGGCAGAAGTTAACCGTATTTTAGGTGTGGTTGATGAAATGAGCGAGCAAGGAGAAACGATGAATGTACCTTATTACGTTGGCGAAGGCATTAAAGTAATGGACGGACCTTTCAACGGTTTCTCAGGTATTATCGAAGAGGTAAATGAAGAGAAGAAAAAACTGAAAGTGATGGTTAAGATTTTTGGTCGTAAAACGCCGTTGGAGCTTAACTACATGCAAGTAGAAAAAGAGTAAGAATTTATTTTCGAAATATAAAAAAGACCGCAGAATTTATTTCTTGCGGTTTTTTCTTTTTAGATTGGTTTTTTAACCGCCCGATAAATAATTTAAGTTTTACGATTTAATTTCTTCATTGAGAACAAGAAAGTGGCCTTGTAGTGCTGTGCAGCTATACATTAGTGATTTATTATTGCAGGAATTGGTTTTCTTAATGGCTTATCTATTAAGCATATTTTTTATACCTGATATATTATAAAATATATTTCTCTCCATCTATTGTGCATTTACAAGATTATCCATATCTTTGCAGTCCTTTAAGCTTTATAGGAGCCCTAAGGAATTAAATGTTACATGCTTCCAATATTTAACATTGAGTTTTAAATAAACAAAAAACACAAAATGGCAAAAGAAGTCAGTGCAATGATCAAATTACAGATCAAAGGCGGAGCGGCAAATCCATCGCCACCAGTAGGACCTGCATTAGGTGCTAAAGGGGTGAACATTATGGAGTTTTGCAAACAGTACAACGCTCGTACCCAAGATAAAGCAGGTAAAGTATTGCCAGTTGTAATTACTGTTTATGCTGATAAGTCATTCGATTTCATCATCAAAACCCCTCCTGTAGCTATCCAGTTAAAAGATGCTACTAAATTACAGAGTGGTTCTGCTGAGCCTAACCGTAAAAAAGTTGGATCGGTGACCTGGGACCAGATTAAAGTTATTGCTGAAGATAAAATGCCTGATTTAAATGCATTTACAATCGAATCTGCAATGAGTATGGTTGCCGGTACAGCACGCAGTATGGGAATCACCGTTTCTGGTGACGCACCCTGGAACAATTAATTAAAAAACAGTTTACAACAGTGGCGAAATTAACTAAAAATCAAAAAAAGGCACATGCTAAAATAGAAGCTGGTAAGGCTTATACTTTGAAGGATGCTGCTGCTTTGGTAAAAGAAATCACTACTACTAAATTCGATGCTTCAGTTGATATTGATGTATCTTTAGGAGTAGATCCGCGTAAAGCCAATCAAATGGTACGTGGTATTGCTACTTTACCACACGGAACAGGTAAAACTGTACGTGTTTTAGCTTTAGTAACTCCTGATAAGGAAGAAGAAGCAAAAGCAGCTGGCGCAGACTTCGTAGGTTTAGACGAGTATGTAGCTAAAATTGAAGGTGGTTGGACCGATGTAGACATTATTATCACTACACCAGCTTGTATGGCTAAGGTAGGTAAATTGGGCCGTGTTTTAGGTCCAAGGAACTTAATGCCTAACCCAAAATCTGGTACAGTAACTAACGAAGTTGGTAAAGCTGTAACAGAGGTTAAAGCAGGTAAAATTGATTTTAAAGTAGACAAAACGGGTATCATACACGCCTCGATAGGAAAAGTATCATTCCCAGCAGATAAAATTTATGAGAATGCACTTGAAATCATTCAGGTAATTTCTAAATTAAAACCATCTGCTGCAAAAGGAACTTATTTTAAGAGCATTCACGTGTCTTCTACAATGAGTCCTGGGATTGCAATTGAAACAAAATCAGTAGCGGGGATCTAATCATGAACAGAGAAGAAAAAAACGAAGTAGTTTTAGAACTACAAGGACAAATGCAAGAGTTTGGCAATTTTTATATTGCTGATACTTCTAGCCTTTCTGTAGAGCAGATCAATAACATCCGCCGCAAATGTTTCGAAGGTGATATCGTAATGAAGGTTGCTAAAAACTCTTTAATCCGCAAAGCGATTGAAGGTTTAGATGGCGATGCTTCTGAGATATACGAAGCCCTTAAAGGTTCATCATCATTATTATTCTCAAAAACAGCAAACGCTCCGGCTAAGTTGATCAAAACTTTGAGAAAAACATCTGATAAACCAGTGCTTAAAGCAGCATATATAGATTCATCAGTATACGTTGGCGACGACCAATTGAATAACTTAGTAAGCTTAAAATCAAGAGAAGAGCTTATTGGCGATATCATTGGATTATTACAGTCACCAGCTAAAAATGTTCTATCTGCGCTTCAATCAGGCGGTAACAAAATTGCAGGAATTGTTAAAACTCTTCAAGAAAGAGAAGGTTAACGAACACCTTAAGTTCGCAAATTAAACAAAATTATTACACACGTAAATTTTTAAAATCTTAATAAAATGGCAGATTTAAAAGCGTTTGCTGAGCAATTAGTAAACTTAACAGTAAAAGAAGTTAATGAATTAGCTCAAATCTTAAAAGATGAGTATGGTATTGAGCCTGCAGCTGCTGCTGTAGTTGCTGGTCCTGCTGCTGGTGGTGATGCACCTGCTGCTGCTGCAGAAAAAACATCTTTTGATGTAATCTTAAAAGAAGCTGGTGGTCAGAAATTAGCAGTTGTAAAACTTGTTAAAGACTTAACTGGTTTAGGTTTGAAAGAAGCTAAAGACTTAGTAGACGGAGCACCAAAAGAATTAAAAGCTGGTGTTGCTAAAGACGAAGCAGAAGCTCTTAAAAAACAATTAGAAGAAGCTGGAGCAGTAGTTGAGATTAAGTAATCACTTAACTTAGCTAAGCTAAAAATGTATTAGACACCGACTGAAAATGTCGGTGTCTTTACCTGTTTATAAACATCTCATTTTGTTTGGTTAATGAGCCTGTTTGAAATTCGAACCAAACAAATAGTTTATTCTTAAACTAAAATCTTTTAGTCCATTGGCAAAGACAGTCGAACAAAGAGTAAATTTTGCAACTAGTAAGCACATTATAGACTATCCGGATTTTCTGGATGTGCAATTGCAATCATTCAGAGAATTTTTCCAGATAGATACCACATCAGACGATCGCTCTAGCGAGGGTTTGTTCAAAGTGTTTGCTGAAAACTTTCCAATAACAGATTCAAGAAATATCTTCGTATTGGAGTTTCTTGATTATTTTGTTGATCCGCCACGTTACGATATACACGAGTGTATTGAGCGTGGATTAACCTACAATGTTCCATTAAAAGCAAAGCTGAAGCTTTCTTGTAATGATGTAGAACATGAAGATTTTGAAACCATTATCCAGGATGTGTACTTAGGTACTATCCCGTATATGACACCCAAAGGTACGTTTGTTATCAACGGTGCAGAACGTGTTATCGTTTCGCAATTACACCGTTCGCCAGGAGTGTTCTTCGGCCAAAGCCGTCACACTAACGGAACCAAACTGTATTCTGCACGTGTTATTCCTTTCAAAGGTTCATGGATCGAGTTCGCTACAGACGTTAATAACGTGATGTATGCTTATATCGATCGTAAGAAAAAATTCCCGGTTACCACTTTATTACGTGCTATCGGTTACGATTCTGATAAAGATATCTTAGAACTTTTTGATCTTGCTGACGAAGTAAAAGTTAGTAAATCAGGTTTAAAGAAATACATCGGTCGTAAACTGGCTGCAAGGGTATTAA
This sequence comes from Pedobacter sp. GW822-FHT03F06, assembly GCF_058801365.1. Lineage (NCBI taxonomy): Bacteria > Pseudomonadati > Bacteroidota > Sphingobacteriia > Sphingobacteriales > Sphingobacteriaceae > Pedobacter > Pedobacter sp. GW822-FHT03F06. Next base: position 257,136 of record NZ_JBXANE010000008.1, on the reverse strand, counting down.
AAAAATGGGTTGAAGATTTTGTTGATGAAGATACTGGTGAGGTAGTTTCTATCGACCGTAATGAAGTGATTCTTGAAAGAGAAACCGTTTTAGAAGACGAACACATTGATATGGTTATCGAGGCTGGCGTAAAAAGCATCATCTTATCTAAAGAAGATGGCGCAAGTCAGGCAGATTATACCATTATATATAATACATTACAGAAAGATACATCAAACTCAGAAAAAGAAGCTGTAGAAAACATCTATCGTGCTTTGCGTAATGCAGAACCACCTGATGAGGAAACAGCCCGTGGTATCATTGATCGTTTATTCTTTTCAGATAAACGTTACGATTTAGGAGATGTTGGTCGTTACCGCATCAACCGTAAATTAAAAATGAATACCCCTGATGAGGTTAAAGTATTAACAAAAGCAGATATTATTGCAATTGTGAAATACCTGATCAAATTGATCAACTCAAAAGAAGAGGTAGATGATATCGATCACTTGTCTAACCGTCGTGTACGTACGGTAGGTGAGCAATTGTACGCACAATTTGGTGTTGGTTTAGCCCGTATGGCCAGAACAATCCGTGAGCGTATGAACATTCGCGATAATGAGGTGTTTACACCAACTGATTTGATCAACGCCCGTACGTTATCATCAGTTATCAACTCTTTCTTTGGTACTAACCAGTTATCTCAGTTCATGGATCAAACAAATCCATTGGCAGAGATCACGCACAAACGCCGTTTATCGGCTTTAGGTCCAGGTGGTTTATCACGTGAGCGTGCCGGTTTCGAGGTACGTGACGTTCACTATACTCACTATGGTCGTTTATGTACGATTGAAACTCCAGAGGGACCAAACATTGGTTTGATTTCATCACTTTGTGTGCATGCGAAAATCAATAATTTAGGTTTCATTGAAACACCATACAAACGTGTTGAAGATGGTAAAGTAGTTGTAGATTCAGACGTTATTTATTTATCTGCAGAAGATGAAGATGGTAAAACCATCGCTCAGGCTAATGCAGAGTATGATGATAAAGGTAACTTTACCACACCACGTGTTAAAGCGCGTTACGAGGGTGACTTCCCGATTATTGAGCCTGAGAAATTAGACTTAATGGACGTTGCACCTAACCAGATTACTTCAATCGCTGCTTCGTTAATTCCGTTCTTAGAACATGATGATGCGAACAGGGCTTTGATGGGATCGAACATGCAACGCCAGGCCGTACCATTGTTACGTCCTGAAGCACCAATTGTAGGTACAGGTTTGGAAGGTCGCGTTGCACGTGACTCAAGAACTTTGATCAACGCAGAAGGTGACGGTGTTGTAGAGTATGTTGATGCTAACGAAATCACCATTAAATACGAGCGTAACGAAGATGATCGTTTAGTTTCATTTGAAGGTGATAGCAAAACTTACCGTTTAATTAAATTCAAAAAAACCAACCAGAATACTTGTATCAACTTAAAACCAATCGTTAAGAAAGGTCAGAAAGTGACTAAAGGACAAGTACTTTGCGAAGGTTATGCAACTGAAAATGGTGAATTGGCATTAGGTAGAAACTTGAAAGTGGCATTTATGCCTTGGCAAGGTTTCAACTTTGAGGATGCGATTGTAATTAACGAGCGTATTGTTCGTGATGACGTTTTCACTTCATTGCATATTGAAGAGTTTGAATTAGAAGTACGTGATACTAAACGTGGAGAAGAGGAATTAACACCAGATATCCCGAACGTTTCTGAAGAGGCTACTAAAGACCTTGATGAAAACGGTATTATCCGTATTGGTGCTGATGTAAAAGAAGGTGATATTTTAATTGGTAAGATTACGCCAAAAGGCGAATCTGATCCTTCACCGGAAGAGAAATTACTACGTGCAATTTTTGGTGATAAAGCAGGTGATGTTAAAGATGCGTCTTTAAAAACTCCTCCTTCAATCCAAGGTGTGGTAATTGATACTAAATTATTCAGCCGTGCTAAGAAAACTACAAAAGCTGAGGAAAAATCGGCAATTGAGAAATTAGACAAAGGATATAACAATATCACTGAGAAATTAAAAGCAGAATTAGTTGACAAATTATTCACCATTGTAAACGGAAAAACATCTCAGGGTGTATTTAACATTTACAAAGAATTATTAGTTGCTAAAGGCGCTAAATTTACTCAGAAAATTTTAGCTGAGCTTGATTATAATCACATTAGCCCTAACAAATGGACTACTGATGATGATAAAAACGAGATGATTAAAATGTTGCTTCACAACTACGGTATCCGTGTTAACGAAGAACTTGGTGCTTACAAACGCGATAAATTCGCAATCAGTGTAGGTGATGAGCTTCCTTCAGGAATCGTACAGATGGCAAAAGTTTATGTAGCTAAAAAACGTAAATTAAAAGTAGGTGATAAAATGGCGGGTCGCCACGGTAATAAAGGTATTGTTGCACGTATTGTACGTGATGAAGATATGCCTTTCTTAGCTGATGGTAGCCCGGTTGATATCGTGTTGAACCCACTGGGTGTACCTTCACGTATGAACCTTGGTCAGATCTACGAAACCGTATTGGCATGGGCCGGTAAAGAATTGGGTGTTAAATTTGCAACGCCGATTTTTGATGGTGCTACGCACGATGAGGTGGAAGAATGGATCGCTAAAGCGGGAGTTCCTGCTTCAGGAAAAACCTACTTATACAATGGTTTAACAGGTGAGCGTTTCGATCAGACTACAACTGTAGGTATTATCTACATGTTGAAATTAGGTCACATGGTTGATGATAAGATGCACGCCCGTTCAATCGGACCATACTCATTAATTACACAACAACCATTGGGTGGTAAAGCCCAGTTCGGTGGTCAGCGTTTTGGTGAGATGGAGGTTTGGGCATTAGAGGCATTCGGTGCAGCTAATATTCTTCAGGAGATCTTAACCGTTAAATCGGATGATGTAATCGGAAGAGCCAAAACTTACGAAGCCATTGTTAAAGGTGAGAACCTACCAACACCAGGTGTACCAGAATCGTTCAACGTATTGGTACATGAGTTACGTGGATTAGGTTTAGATATTACGTTAGACTAAGTATTGAGTATTAATGTATCGAGTATCAAGATTGGATTATCCGTCTTGATACTCGGTATCAAGTACTTGCTACTAAAAACAAAAAGATATGTCTTACAAAAAGGATAATAAATTAAAAAGCAATTTCACATCAATCACGATTAGCTTATCGTCTCCAGAAATTATTTTGGAACGTTCAAGCGGTGAGGTGTTGAAACCAGAAACCATTAACTACCGTACTTACAAACCTGAGCGTGATGGTTTGTTCTGTGAGCGTATTTTTGGTCCGGTAAAAGATTACGAATGTCACTGCGGTAAATACAAACGTATCCGTTATAAAGGTATTGTTTGCGATCGTTGTGGTGTTGAAGTAACGGAGAAAAAGGTACGTCGTGAGCGTATGGGACACATTGCTTTAGTGGTTCCTGTTGCACACATCTGGTACTTCCGCTCTTTACCAAACAAAATCGGTTATTTATTAGGTTTACCTACTAAAAAATTAGATTTAATTATCTATTACGAGCGTTACGTAGTTATTCAATCAGGCTTAATGGCCGAAGAAGGTATCAACTATATGGACTTCTTAACGGAAGAAGAATATTTAGATATCTTAGATAAATTACCTAAAGAAAACCAATACTTAGATGATAAAGATCCTAATAAATTCATCGCCAAAATGGGTGCTGAAGCATTAGAAGATTTATTAAAACGTATTGATTTAGATACTTTATCTTATGATTTACGTCACCAGGCAGCTAACGAAACTTCTCAACAACGTAAAAATGAGGCTTTAAAACGTCTTCAGGTTGTTGAAGCTTTCCGTGGTGCTAATACACGTATTGAGAATCGCCCTGAGTGGATGATTGTTAAAATCGTTCCGGTTATTCCACCAGAATTACGTCCGTTAGTACCATTAGAAGGTGGCCGTTTCGCTACTTCCGATTTAAATGATTTATACCGTCGTGTAATTATCCGTAACAACCGTTTAAAACGTTTGATCGAGATTAAAGCACCAGAGGTAATTTTACGTAACGAGAAACGTATGTTGCAGGAAGCTGTAGATTCGTTGTTCGATAACTCACGTAAAGTTAACGCGGTAAAAACTGAAGGTAACCGTGCCTTGAAATCACTTTCAGACATCCTGAAAGGTAAACAAGGTCGTTTCCGTCAGAATTTATTAGGTAAACGTGTGGATTATTCAGCGCGTTCGGTAATTGTTGTAGGGCCTAGCCTTAAATTACACGAGTGCGGTATTCCTAAAGATATGGCTGCTGAGCTTTACAAACCGTTCATTATCCGTAAGATGATTGAGCGTGGTGTAGTAAAAACAGTTAAATCTGCCAAGAAAATTGTTGATAGAAAAGATCCATTAGTTTGGGATATCTTAGAAAATGTATTAAAAGGTCACCCGGTATTATTAAACCGTGCACCTACGCTACACAGACTAGGTATCCAGGCTTTCCAGCCAAAATTAATTGAAGGAAAAGCAATCCAGTTACACCCATTAGTTTGTACTGCATTCAACGCCGATTTTGATGGTGACCAGATGGCTGTCCACTTACCGTTAGGTAACGCAGCAATTTTGGAAGCCCAGGTATTAATGTTGGCAGCGCACAACATCTTAAACCCTGCAAACGGTACACCAATTACAGTACCATCTCAGGATATGGTTTTGGGTCTTTATTATATTACTAAAGGCCGTAGAACAGATGAAACCAGAGTTGTAAAAGGACAGGATTCGAATTTCTATTCTCCGGAAGAAGTGATTATTGCTTATAACGAGAAAGAATTAGACTTGCACGCATTTATCAAAGTAAGGGTAAATGTTAAACAAGCCGATGGTTCTATCGTTAATAAATTAACAGAAACTACTGTAGGAAGAGTATTGTTCAACCAAATGGTTCCTGAAGAAGTTGGTTATATCAATGAATTATTAACCAAAAAATCTTTAAGAGATATTATTGGTGAAGTAGTAAAAATGACTGGTATGGCCCGTGCTTCTCAGTTCTTAGATGATATCAAAGAATTAGGTTTCAAAATGGCATTCCAGGGAGGTTTATCGTTCAACTTACAAGACGTAAACATTCCGGTAGAAAAACATACTTTATTAGAACAGGCAGCAGCTGAAGTTGAAGAGGTAAGAAACAACTATAACATGGGTTTCATTACCAACAACGAACGTTACAACCAGATTATCGATATCTGGACCCGTATCAACAACAGGTTAACTACTTTCGTTATGACTCAGTTATCTTCAGATAACCAAGGTTTTAACTCGGTTTACATGATGCTTGATTCAGGTGCACGTGGATCTAAAGAGCAGATTCGTCAGCTTTGCGGAATGCGTGGTTTGATGGCGAAACCTCAAAAATCAGGTTCAGGTGGCGATATCATCGAAAACCCGATCTTATCAAACTTTAAAGAAGGTTTATCGGTATTAGAGTACTTTATCTCTACTCACGGTGCGCGTAAAGGTTTGGCAGATACGGCGTTAAAAACGGCGGATGCGGGTTACTTAACCCGTCGTTTACATGATGTAGCGCAGGATATGATTGTTAACGACAACGATTGTGGTACTTTAAGAGGTATGTATACAACCGCTTTAAAAGATCAGGAAGATATCGTTGAGCCATTATACGACAGGATTTTAGGCCGTACTTCACTACATGATGTGTACAATCCATTGGATAACACTTTATTGGTAGGTGCTGGCGAAGATATTAACGAAGATGTTGCTAAATTGATCGAAGAATCTCCACTAGAAGGTATCGAGATCCGTTCAGTACTAACTTGCGAATCTAAACGTGGTGTTTGTGCATTATGTTATGGCCGTAACTTAGCATCTGGTAAACGCGTTCAAAGAGGTGAGGCAGTTGGTGTAATTGCAGCACAATCAATCGGTGAGCCGGGTACACAGTTAACACTTCGTACTTTCCACGTGGGTGGTACTGCATCAAACATTGCTGCAGAATCTAACATCGTAGCTAAGTTTGATGGTGTGATCGAATTCGAAAATATCCGTACTGTTGATACACAAACAGAAGAAGGAACAGTTCAGGTGGTATTGGGTCGTTCAGGTGAGTTCAAAATTGTTGAGCCAGGAACCGGACGTATCATTGTTACCAACAACATTCCTTATGGTGCATTCTTGTTCGTAAAAGAAGGTGATAAACTTTCAAAAGGTGATAAAATCTGTTCGTGGGATCCGTACAACGCGGTTATTCTATCAGAATTTGCCGGTAAAGCACAATTTGATGCCATTATTGAAGGTGTAACCTTCCGTGAAGAATCAGATGAGCAAACTGGTCACCGTGAAAAAGTAATTATCGATACACGTGATAAAACTAAAAACCCTTCAGTTCAGATCGTTGATAAGAAAGGTGAATTCATCAAAGGTTATAACATTCCGGTAGGTGCCCACGTTTCAGTTGATGAAGGTGAAACCATCCAAACTGGTCAGATTATCGCCAAGATTCCTCGTGCAACTGGTAAAACCCGAGATATTACAGGTGGTTTACCTCGTGTAACGGAATTATTTGAAGCACGTAACCCATCTAACCCAGCTGTAGTAACTGAGATTGATGGTGTGGTAACTTTAGGTGGCGTTAAACGTGGTAACCGTGAAATCACTATCGAATCGAAAGATGGTGAAGTTAAAAAATACCTGGTTCCATTGTCGAAACACATCCTTGTTCAGGATAACGACTTTGTAAAAGCGGGTATGCCTTTATCAGATGGTTCAATTTCTCCTGCCGATATCTTATCAATTAAAGGCCCTGCAGCGGTTCAAGAATACCTGGTTAATGGTATTCAAGAGGTTTACCGTTTACAAGGTGTGAAAATTAACGATAAGCACTTCGAGGTAATTGTTCACCAGATGATGCAGAAAGTTCACATTGAAGATCCAGGTGATACTATTTTCTTAGAAAACAATGCTGTTGACCGTTGGGATTTTGCTGACGAGAATGATGCGATGTACGACAAGAAAGTGGTTGAAGACGCAGGTGATTCTACAGATTTCAAACCAGGTCAGATTGTTTCATTACGTAGATTGAGAGACGAAAATTCTCAATTGAAACGTAAAGATTTAAAACAGATCACGGTTAGAGATGCAAGACCAGCAACTGCAAGTTCTATCTTACAAGGTATTACACGTGCATCATTAGGTACTAAATCGTTCATTTCTGCGGCTTCGTTCCAGGAAACTACGAAAGTATTAAATGAGGCAGCTATTGCAGGTAAACGCGATAATATGTTAGGCTTGAAAGAAAACGTGATCGTTGGTCACTTAATCCCTTCAGGTACTGGTGTACGTGGTTACGAAAGAATCATCGTTGGTTCGCAAGAAGAATACGATAAATTATTAGCTTCGAAACAAGAAGAAGTAGAAGCTTAGGTTTTAATCTAACAATAATTTTAAGCCCCCGATTTTACATCGGGGGCTTTTTTGTTAATGGAATAATCTATCTATTTTGTTACAGTCTCTCAAACGTTTGCGTAGAGGCACCTTCTTAATCACTTAATCTTATTCTGGTAGGTTTGATTAACTTAGGTTTATGAAGTTTTTATTATTGATACTATTAATGAGTTTGGGTTTAACAAGCGCAGCGCAGGATGTTAGTTTGGCCTTACAAAAAGCAAAATTGCCAGATAGCGAAATTCTAAATAAGGAGTGGAATAATGCCGCTGAAGGATTAAATATTAGTTTTGCTAATAGTAACCTCAGGTTTGCAAAAGAGGTACCTCCAGCCGTTTCAATTCAAAATACATGGAATACTGCTGCCTGGAAAGGAGAAAAAGTACATACCCAGCTGTTACTTTGGACAAAAGCTAAGCATACCAACATCAGTATACAGGTTTCTGATCTGAAAGATCAACAAGGCAATAGCATAAAAAAAGAAAACATTACTTCAGGCATAATTAAATATGTAATTACCGACGAGTTTAGAGATGGCTGTGGCTACCGTAAAGCTGCAGATTTTGATTCATCGTATGTAGCAGACCTGATCGATACCAAACTTAATACAATCGGCATTAATGCTAAAAATACACAACCAGTTTGGTTAAGTATAAAAGTTCCTGTTAATGTAAAAGCCGGAAATTACTCAGGAACGGTCAAAATAAAAGGCAAAAAAGAATACGATTTACCCATTAAAATCCAAGTACTCGATAAAACTTTACCACCTCCAAGTGAGTGGAAATACGATTTAGATTTATGGCAGCATCCTGCTGCTATTGCCCGGGCGCATAACGTAAAATTATGGAGCGACGAACATTTTGTATTAATGAAACCATATTACACCATGTTGGCCAATGCCGGACAGAAAACAATTACAGCAAGTATTGTAAACGAACCCTGGGGGCATCAAACCTATGATGATTATCCAAGTTTAATCAAATGGATAAAGAAAAAAGATGGCAGTTGGCTTTACGATTATAGCCTATTTGATAAATACATTGCTTTTGTGATGACCACCGGCATAAATCAACGCATTAATTGCTACAGTATGGTGCCATGGAAAATTGCTTTTACCTATTGGGATGAAAGTACAGAGCAAGAAGCTGTTTTTACCGAGGCTATTGGTACTCCTGCTTACAATGCCTTTTGGAAGAACATGCTTACCGATTTTACTAAACATTTAAAAGTTAAGAACTGGTTCGAGAAGACCTATATCGCTATGGATGAACGCCCAATGAAAGCTATGCAGGCTGTAATCAAACTATTAAAAAGTGTTGATCCGAAATGGAAACTCGCTTTAGCTGGTGAATACCATCAGGAAATCGAAAAAGATATCGATAATTATTGCATTGCTTCAAAATGGGAATTTCCCGCTGATGTGTTACAAAAACGTAACGCACAAGGTAAAACCAGCACCTGGTATACTTGCTGTACCGAACCTTACCCAAATGCATTTAGTTTCTCTTCGCCTGCAGAACAAGTATGGATGGGCTGGTACACCGCCAATAAAAATATGGACGGTTATTTGCGTTGGGCCTATAACAGCTGGACCAAAAATCCTTTAACCGATACGCGTTTTACAGCTTGGCCTGCTGGCGATACCTACCAGGTTTATCCTGGGCCTTTAACATCGGTGAGGTTTGAGAAATTGATTGAAGGCGGACAGGATTTCGAGAAAATTAAACAGCTACAGGCACTTTATACCAAAAATAAAAATACAGCAGCACTTGAGGAATTGAATAAAGCATTAGAAAATTTCAACTTAAAATCTTTATCAACTGTTACTGCAGAGGAAACTTTGAAACGCGTAAAACCGCTACTAAACAAATAATAGATGAAACCATTTTTTAGGGTTGATGATCTGCCCGGTGTATTGGAATTGACTTATGGCTGAGGAGCTTTCAATAGGAATCTTCAATGGTAGCCTAATCGAAGGATAATCTTTTTCATTTACTTAACAAAAGATCCACCGACCAGGCCAAAATATTTAATTAACTGATATTTTATTTATAAAAACACTTAGTTTTGTTATTATGGAAGAACAACAAAACGAGAATCAGTTAAACATAGAGTTATCAGAAGAAATTGCAGAAGGAATTTTTTCTAACTTAGCTATTATTACCCATTCTAATACCGAATTCGTATTAGATTTTATCCGTGTAATGCCGGGAATTCCGAAGGCAAAGGTGAAATCAAGAATTATCTTAACCCCAGAACACGCAAAGCGTTTATTAGCAGCATTAGAAGATAATATTCAGAAATTCGAAGCCGTAAACGGACGCATCAAGACTCAAGAGGAGCCACCTTTTCCTATGGGCTTCGGCGGACCAACCGCTCAAGCATAAGACTATTCAAAATCTTACAAACAAATGTTTGTTTGCTATGTTAGCATAGTATATATTTGTTATTTAACCATATATAGATGAGAAAAATTTTATTGAGCGCATTACTTTCTGCCCCACTTTGGGTTTTGGGGCAGGGTTTCCAGGTTAATTTACAAGGACAGAAACAAATTGGTATGGCTGGTGCAGGTTCTGCATTAGCTTTAGATGAGGCTTCCGTATTTTACAATCCAGGTGCAGTAACTTTCTTAGAGAAAAACTCAGTTTCAGCAGGTGTAAACCCATTGTTATTTAAATCAGCTTTTAGGCAAACCGGTTCGAATGTTACAGAAGATGTGAAGAACAAAATTGCTCCACCTTTCGAGTTTTATGCGGTTTGGGGTCCAAAATCAAATAAATGGAAGTTAGGTTTGGGTGTGTATACTCCTTTCGGAGGGTTGGTAGATTGGGGCGATAATTGGTCTGGTAAATATGCTTTAACCTCATTAAATTTAAAAGCAATCTATTTTCAACCAACATTAAGTATAAAAATTACCGATCGTATTGGTATAGGTGCAGGCTTTGTTTATAACCATGGCGATGTAAATCTTCAAAGAGCTATTCCTGTAAATTTTCCTGACGGCCGTTCAGGAAAAGCAACTTTAGACGGTACCGGAACAGGTTATGGATGGAATGCGGGTTTATACATTAAAACATTAAGCAATATCTCTTTTGCACTCGTACACAAATCGAAGGTAATTACAAAACTTGATGGTGGCTCAGCAGAATTTGAAGTTCCAAAGTCGTTAGAAGGATCTTTTCCAGCGGGAAATACCTTTAACGCTGAATTACCTTTGCCAGCTACCACAAGTTTAGGCGTAGGTATTCCATTGTCAAAAAGCACAGTTTTAGCTTTTGATGCAAGTTGGGTACAATGGCATATTTATCAGGATTTATCTTTTGATTATGCGACCAATACACCTGCGCTTGTTGATACAAAATCAGCGCGCAATTATCGTGATGGTTCTTCGTTTAAATTAGGTATTAACCACCAGGCATCAGAAAAATTAGCATTAAGAGCAGGTGTTGGTTATGCCTTTTCTCCAGTGCAGGATGGGTATGTAACACCCGAAGCTCCTGATGCGGACCGTTATATTTTAAGTGCTGGTTTAGGTTATACACCTACCCGCCATTTCGAAGTTAATGCATCGTTCTTTTTTGAAGATGTTAAATCGCGTAAACAAAAGAATATCGAAACGGGCCTGGATGGTACCTTTAAAACTTTGGTTTATGCACCAGGTATTTCGTTAACTTATAAATGGTAGGAGAAATTTAAATGAAAAGATATATATTAAATAGTTTCGTTGCTGCTATCATCCTTTTTGCAGCAGCTTGTAAACCCGAAATTGAAACGCCTGCAGGTACAACCGCCGGACAAGCTAATTTTAGTAAATACATTGCAGTAGGTAACTCCTTAACTTCAGGATATGCTGATGGCGGTTTATATTTAGAAGGACAGAAAGTTGCGTATCCAAACTTAATTGCAGCCAAAATGGCTACGGTAGGTGGTGGGGCATTTACCTCTCCTTTTTTCAGTGAAGAACATTCAAATGGTTCAGGTTATATTTCTTTAACGGCACTGGTTAATGGTACCCCAACTTTAACTCCTGTAACTGATAAACTGGCTATACGAGATGCAGCAAAGCATTTAGACAAATACAGTGGCGAAATCCAAAACTTAGGTATTCCCGGCATGCGTGTTGATCTGGCTTTTGCAACAGCATTTAGTGCTGCAAATCCATTTTTTGAACGTTTATTAACCGATGCCCAAGTGGGTACTACAAGTTATTTTCAATATGTTCAAACCAAAAACCATACTTTCTTTTCATTGTGGCTTGGAAATAATGATGTATTGGGTTATGCTTTAAATGGAGCGGTAACTGTATCTACTGATCCAACTACCACTTTAACGGATAAGGTTACCTTCTCTTCTTTGTATGCTAATTTTTTAAATGCCTTAACTGCCGGGGGCCAAAAAGGTATAGTTGGTACTATTCCTGATGTAACTGCTGTTCCTTATTTTAATACGGTTACCGTAGCCGCTTTATTAAATGCGGCTAAAGCAATTAATCCTGCAGCTGCAGCTATTTATATCCAAACAGGAACAGGTGCGGTAAGGCCTGCAACTGCTGAAGATTTAATCCGTTTGCCATTTCAATCAGAAGGCATATTTGGCAAACCAAATGGTTCCGGAATCCCTTATGGCCTGCACCCCTTAAATCCGATTGAAAATAAGTGGGTATTGGATAAGGATGAAGTAATTAAAGTGAAAGATTATGTAAATAGCTATAATAGCAGCATTAAATCTTTAGCCACAAGCAAAGGTTTAGCTATTGCAGACACTTACGCTTATTTTAATCAGGTTAAAACTGGTATTAATGTTCAGGGTGTTGGTATCAATGCTTCATTTATTACTGGTGGTGCATTCTCTTTAGATGGTATTCACTTAACGCCGCGTGGAAATGCAGTAATTGCCAATGTATTTATAGATGCCATTAATGCTAAATACGGTTCTACTGTACCAAACATTGATATTACGCAATATAGAGGCGTTAAATTCCCGGATAAATAATTAGACTTTTAATGGTATAAGAAGAGGCTGTATCATAAATATAGAATTGTCATCCTGAGCCTGTCGAAGGACCTGTTAAATACGTTTTAAGGTGTTTCGACAAGCTCTCCGTAGGAGTCCTTTGGACAACATGACAGGATCTAAAGTGAAATTGCATTTATGATACAACCTCTTTTTATTTCGCCGTTACTTTATCTTCTATAAAGTTTATAATTTCTGTGCTTTGATTGGGTTCAAACCAATTGATCTCTTCATCTCTTCTAAACCAGGTGAGCTGGCGTTTGGCAAAGCGACGCGTATTTTGTTTAATTGCCGAAACGGCATCCTCAAGCGATAATTTCCCGTCTAGGTAGTCGAAAAGTTCGCTGTAGCCTACCGTGTTTAAAGCATTATATTTTTTAAATGGTATTAGCGACCTTACTTCTTCTACTAAACCATCAGCTATCATTTTATCAACTCTTCTGTTAATCCGGTCGTAAAGGATAGCACGATCGGTATTGAGACCAATTTTGATGATATTAAATGGTCTTTCTTTTTTTGTTGCAGAAAGCATTGACGAAAGTTTTTGACCTGTTGACAAAAATACCTCTAAACCTCTGATCATTCTTTGTGGATTTTGTTGATCTACCTTTGCGAAATATTCAGGGTCTAATATTGCCAGCTGTTTTTGGATACTTGGTAATCCTTCTTCTTCAAACTGTTTATTCAGCCTTTCACGTATGGTTAAATCAATATCTGGCATTTCATCCAAGCCATTAATTAAGGCATTAACATATAAACCCGAGCCTCCAACCATAATGGCAAGATTGTGGTTTTTGAAAATTTGATCGAGGGTATTTAGACCTTCTACTTCAAAATCGCCAGTACTAAATAGTTGTGAAACCGAATGTGAATCAATAAAGTGATGTTTTGCCGCTGCTAACTCTCCAGCATCAGGTTTGGCCGTTCCTATGGCCATTTCCTTAAAAAACTGACGGGAATCGGCAGAAATGATTTCTGTATCAAAATGTTGCGCCAATTGTATCGCCAAAGCCGTCTTTCCTATAGCGGTGGGGCCAACAATAGAAACTAAGGTTTTTGGTTTTTTAATAGTTTGATCTGCAGTAAGCATAACATTTTAAAAGAAAAAGTCAGATGTATACATCTGACTTTGTATGGATAATAATTCGTTCATTTAATGCTGTTCCCGAAAGTTCGGGCCAGCATGACGATATCGTAATTAATAGTCGTCTTTGTGGCTATCATCTTCGAAGTTATCACTATCAGAAAATTCGTCGCCGAATTCGTCTTCTTCGCTTTCTTCATCTTCATCTCGCTCTTCGGCGTTGATACCCATTTCACCCATGGCTTCCAATTCGTCGGTATCTTCTGGCACAAAGTTCATTTCATTTAAGAAATCAAATTCACTTGCGGCCGCCGCTGCACCTCTCGGATCAACAGCCTGTGGACTATTTTGCTCCATTATTTTTGGCGCCTCACCACTGCTTTTCGCTAAAAATGGGTATTCGATATTTGGATCAGCATCTAGGATTATTTTTACCAGCTCTACATGAAAATCATAAGGGCGATCGAAATTGTAGATATAGTAAAACTTTTGATGCGGATCTTCAATAAAGCCACTCAGTTTAGAATTCTCCATTAAAACTACACGGTCTTTTTTACGTTCGCTTGGTAAATAAGCAATTTCATCACCTTTTAACCAATTATCGGTGCTTACGTAAAAAGAGGAAGATTTTTCGGCATTATAACCCGTAGATCTGTGAATAGCCTTATGCAGGTCTTCAAATGTTTGGTTTGATTTAATGTCGATCTCTCTCACAACATCATCAAAATCTTCGAAAGTAATTCTAAATTTATAAATAGCCATTATAGTGTTTTGGAACCGTAAAAATAAAGTTAATTTATAATTACCACAAATATCAGGTGGCATAAAAGACAGCCTAATTGTAGTGTTTTAGCAATTAAATTATTTATTAACAGGATTTAATCCCATTTGTTTTGCCTGATTTAGCATAAAATTAAATGCTTCTTGATAGTCGTTTGTAATCTCGCCCTCTAATATGGCTTCACGGATGGCATTTTTGATTAAACCAACCTCTTTTCCTGCATCGAGACCGAAAGTTTCCATGATATCGTTTCCTGAAATAGGGGGCTGCCAGTTTCTAATTTTATCGCGTTCTTCTACATCCTTGAGCTTTTGCTTAACCAGCTCAAAGTTGTTTCGGTATTTTGTTTTTTTGTATTCGTTTTTAGTCGTTACATCGGCATTGCAAAGCAGCATTAAACTTTCAATTTCTTCGCCGGCATCAAAAAGTAATCGCCTAACTGCCGAATCTGTAACGGTTTCCTGCGCCAGAACAATCGGGCGTAAATGAAGCTGTACCAATTTTTGCACGTACTTCATCTTTTCGTTTAAAGGCAGTTTTAACTGTGCAAATATTTTCGGAACCATTCTGGCTCCTCTATCTTCATGCCCATGGAATGTCCAGCCGTGCCCTTCTTCAAAACGTTTAGTGGCTGGTTTGGCAATATCGTGTAAAATAGCCGCCCAACGCAACCATAAATCATCCGTGTCTGCACAGATGTTATCCAATACTTCCAGCGTATGGTAAAAATTGTCTTTATGTCCTTTTCCTTTAATAATCTCTACCCCGTAAAGCTGTGCCATTTGAGGGAAAATGAGCTGCAATAAGCCTGTATCAAAAAGATGTTTAAAGCCCACAGAAGGTTTTTTAGAGAGGATGATTTTATTCATCTCATCGGTAATCCGTTCTTTTGATACAATAGTAATACGCTGTTTTTGCGTTTTTATGGCATTTAGGGCAGCTGGATCGATGTTAAAATTAAGCTGCGAAGCGAAGCGGATTGCCCTCATCATGCGCAAAGGATCGTCAGAAAAAGTAATTTCGGGGTCGAGTGGGGTACGGATGAGTTTATTTTCTAAATCTTTAATCCCGTCAAACGGATCTAACAATTCACCAAAATGATCAGTATTTAAATTAATGGCTAAAGCATTGATGGTGAAATCTCTGCGCAGCTGGTCATCTTCTAAGGTGCCATCTTCAACAATTGGTTTACGTGAGTCAGAACGGTAAGATTCTTTTCTGGCGCCTACAAACTCAACTTCTAAATCCTGATATTTAATATTTGCTGTGCCAAAATTTTTAAAAACAGCAACTTTGGTATTCAGTTTTCTACCTACTGCTTCAGCATATTCTATTCCACTGCCCACCACAACCACATCAATATCTTTTGAAGGGCGATCTAAAAATAAATCGCGCACAAAGCCTCCGATTACATATGCTTCGGTATGGTTCTTATCGGCAATTGTGGATAAGGTTTTAAATATTGGGTTTTGTAGGTGAACCCCTAAATCACCTGAAGGGGACTTGGAGTTCCCTTCATTTAATTCAGACTGCATATATAAGGGTAATTCATTTGTTCAAAATTAAGCAAAACATTTGGTCGGTAAAGACTATCAGCGATTCAAAGCCCCTTAGGGGTTGGGGTTTACTTCCTAATAAACTCAAATTGTCCGCCGGGAGAAAGTTTCATAATCGTTGAAGGCTTTCTGTTGGTCCGGTTTTCCTGCTCAAAGTCAACCACGTAATCAACAGCATCAATAATTTCAGGAGCGATGTCGTCAAAGAATTTTGGCGAAGGCTGTCCGCTTAAATTTGCAGAGGTAGAAACGATAGGTTTCCTAAAGCGTTGGATTAATGGTGTGCAAAAATCGTGTTTAACAATCCTGATCCCTACACTTCCATCTGCATTGATTACATTTTGGGCTAAGTTTTTTGCCCCAGAGAAAATAATGGTTAATGGATTCTCAGCATATTCAATTAAATCATATGCCACATCAGGTATTTCGGCCACATAACTTTGCAGTTTGCTGTCTACATCCAATAGTACGATTAAACTCTTTTCTGCAGGGCGGTTTTTTATCTTCAGTAATTTATCTACTGCCTCAGGGTTACTTGCATCACAGCCTAAGCCCCAAATGGTATCCGTTGGATATAGAATAACTCCTCCTGATTTTAATACTTCAAAAGCCTTATTAATTTCGTCTCTTAACATGTTGCAAAGTTAATTTATTTAAGAAGTTTATAAGGAATGTGTTGTAGGAAACTTTGTTGATTTTTGGAGTGCAATTTTACTTAAGATTTAAGTCCCTGTGATACATTTTTTAATCGAATTGTAAAATATTTAGTTAGGATATAGCGCGTCAAAACATAATTAATTAAGGGGTGTTTTTAAACATAACAATCTGATTGTAAAAAATATAAATGATTTTCCTTTTTGATTGTCAAAATCGTTATATTTAATTCAGGTTATTTAAAGAACAACGCACAAAATGAGAACAGCACAAAAATTATTAATGCTTTTTACAGTGGTATTGGCATTAGCAGGATGTACATCACTCCGCACCGCATCAGATTATGATAAAAATGTTGATTTAAGCGGTTACAAAACCTACAATTTTTACGATAAAGGCATAGCAAGAGTTAAGCTTAATAATCTGGATAAACGCAGATTAATGGCCGCGGTTGAATCTGAAATGAACGCCAAAGGATTTACCAAATCAGACAGACCTGATTTATTGGTGAATCTGGTAGTGGTAGCCCGTGAAAAAACCGATGTATATGGTCCAGGATACTATGGTGGCTGGGGTTGGGGCTGGCGTGGCGGCTGGGGAAATCCTTTCTGGGGCGGCGGCGGAACCTATGTAAACCAATATATTGAAGGTACAATCATTATCGATTTCTTAGATCCAGCTAAAAAGATTTTATTCTGGCACGGACAGGGATCTGGTTTTAACCTGGATAGCTTTAACAAAAGAGAAGAACGTTTATATACAGGCGTAAAAGAAATATTGGCACAATACCCACCTAATGTTACAGTTGCTAAATAAAATTTAGCTGTTAAGTTAAAAGATCTGAATAGAATTTATTAATAACAAGGGCTGTTGAATTTTTAAATAAATTCCAGCCCTTTTTCTTTTTTTAGAGACATGGGATTTATTGGCCTGTAAAAAAAGAAACTGTCGATTTACAGAAATTGAGTTTTTTATATTTGAAAAGCAGGGGTAGTGCTACTATTAACCGTTAGTCCTGCCAATGCTGCAAGTCCTCATCCGATGGAAGGATCGGATTACAGGCTTTTCGCGAATGTCAGGTTTAGATTGAGCTGGATTGTGGTAATAAATTGATAAACTCCTCTTTGGTAGTAAATAAGGGGAAGTATAAATGATTGTCATCCTGAGCGTAGTTGAAGGACAGTTAAAGCGTTAAATAACAATCCATTAATTGCTGTGTAACTACAGCACTGTTGAATTTTTGAACAAATTCCAGCCCTTTTTCTTTCATCTCTTTTTGGAGCTGCGGTCTTTCAAGAATTTGATTAATGGCTTTTGTAAGTCCGTTAGCGTCATCAGGCGAAATGTATAAACTATCTGGTCCGCCAGCTTCTTCCAGGCATGACCCTGTTGCCGCAATAACCGGAACGCCAGAATATAGCGCTTCGATAATCGGAATACCAAAACCTTCGTAAAATGAAGGATAAACAAAAACACTAGCCATTTGATAAATACCAGGCAGATCGGAAAAAGGGATGTTTTTTAAGAATAGAATTCTGTTTTTAAGGCCAAGTTTCTCTATTTCTTGCTCAACCGTTTTAAAATAAGCCGTTTGTTTGCCTATCACCACCAGTTTATATGCTTCATTTACCTCTTTTAAAGCCTGAACAGCCAATTTTAGATTTTTACGTTCTTCAATGGTGCCAACGTTAAGAATATATTTTTCAGGTAGTTTATAGGTTGCGCTAATCCTGCTTAATGTTTCTTTCGGGAAAGGTGTTTTAAAACTATCATCACAGCTTTGGTAAATTACATCAATCTTCTCCGGACTAATCCCGTAAAGTTCGATGATATCTGCCTTTGTTTTTTCGCTGATGGCGATAATTTTATTGGCCCGTTTACAAGCAGATTTGCTTTTCCACTCGTATAATTTCCGGTCGATAAATTTGTAATATTGAGGGAAACGAAGGAAAATTAAATCATGAATGGTAACAATTGATTTAATCCTCGTATGTTGTATGGCTAATGGAATCTCATGGCTCAAACCATGAAAAATCTGACAGTCATCCTGGGTTAGATCTTTCAGGATATTTAAAGTCCTCCATAAAAATGGCCCGTTTTTAGGAAGTTTAAGCTCGATGTTATCATTTTCGAAAAACGCATCGATCTGTTTGGCCGCTTTTACTTTGGGCGCATAAACTAGGTATTGATGTTGAGGAAACTGATGTGCCAAATGCTCAATTAAAGACCGGCTGTAATTCCCTAATCCTGTTAAGTTATTAGCCGCACGCTTGCCATCGTATCCAATTTTGAGCGAAAAGCTTAAAGCCGAAAGACTAAAGCTTGATTGCTCAAGTTCGGTACTTTCGGCTTTTTGAGTTTGAGTTTCGCTTTCAGCTTTCACCTTTGTGCTTTCAGCTTAAACTGCTACATTATTTTCTCTCAACGCATCGTTAAGTGAAGTTTTCTTATCTGTACTTTCTTTACGTTTGCCAATAATTAAAGCACAAGGTACCTGGAATTCGCCAGCAGGGAATTTTTTAGTATAACTTCCTGGTATTACAACCGAACGTGCAGGAACAATTCCTTTATATTCTACTGGCGTAGGACCGGTAACATCAATAATCTTAGTTGATGCTGTTAATACTACGTTAGCACCTAAAACAGCTTCTCTCTCAACTTTAACACCTTCTACCACAATCGCTCTAGAGCCTAAGAAAGCGTCATCTTCGATAATAACCGGAGCAGCTTGTACTGGCTCTAAAACACCACCAATACCCACGCCACCACTTAAGTGAACGCGTTTACCAATTTGTGCACAAGAACCAACAGTAGCCCAGGTATCAACCATAGTACCTTCATCAACATAAGCGCCAATGTTTACGTACGATGGCATCATGATTACACCTTTTGCTAAAAACGCACCGTAACGCGCACTTGCCATAGGCACAACACGTACACCAGTTGTTTTATAATCGGTTTTTAAATCCATTTTATCGTGGTAAACAAAAGGACCGCTTTTAATTTCTTTCATCTCGCGAATCGGGAAATATAAAATTACCGCTTTCTTTACCCACTCATTAATGCCCCAAGAGTTTAAAACTGGCTCAGCAACGCGGATTTCGCCCTTATCAAGCCCCATAATAACGGCTTCAATGGCTTCGCAATAGTTGCTGTATTTTAAAAGGGTTCTATCCTCCCAAGCGGCTTCAATTAATTTCTTTAAATCTGAATACATGATGTTTTTAAATTTTACGCAAAATAAATCAATTTTTGCTTATTAAATGGTTAATTGTTTAAATTGTTTTGTTGGTAGGTTAATTGTTTAAATCGTTTAAACTGGTTAATCGTGGGTAAGCACATGATATAACAGTTAACCAATTAACCAGTTTCTACAATTAACCAACATAGCAATTAACCTAATTATGTATTTTTGAATTTTATGACAGAGACAGAAAAACTTAGGATCGATAAATATTTGTGGGCGATCAGGTTGTTTAAAACACGGAGCCTGGCCACTGATGCGTGTAAAGCAGGGAGGGTGAAACTCAAAGGGCAGAATATTAAACCTTCAGCTATTGTGAAAGTAGGTGAAGTTTATCAGGTATCGAAAGGGATCGAAAAGAAAATTATCGAAGTGGTAGAACTTTCGTACAACAGAACAGATTCGCCAACAGCCTTAACAAAGTATAAAGACTTAACGCCCATTGAAGAAACGCATGCTTTTAAATCGATGTTTCATGCACCAAACCTAAAACGCGATAGAGGTACCGGCCGCCCGACTAAAAAAGACCGACGGGAGACAGATGACCTGATTGGAGGAATGTTTGAAGAGGAGGATTAGTTAGTTTCCAGTTTCTAGTTTGCGGTTTTCAGTTTGTGTACTGATCACTGCATACTGCAAATTGAAATACCGCATCCGGTAGCTCATCATAGCTGTTTTGCCCAGTTTTTCGATCAGTTTATAATTGGCAACGGCACCAACTGCTGCTCCCACAAATGGAAGCATCTGTGCAAGTTTGGCCAAATCAATATAATCGCGGTACTGCTGTTGGAAGGTAAGCCAGTCAAATTCATCAATATTGGTAGGCAATTGATGGGCTTTATCATCCCAATCCTGCATTTTCATAAATATATTCTGGCTTTCTTCTTTACTTGAAAAGGCCAGCTGGAAGATGTGTAAAATATATAAACGTTCGCGGTAATCTTTAACATCGTATCCGTAAACTGCGGCAATATCAAAAAGCATTTTCATCTTTATACCCAGCAATAGCGGAAAATCTGCCAGGCTCATTAAAAAACCTCCTGCACCTGTAATTCCGCCTTCTGCAGCACCTGTTTTTTTATAGTTTTCTATCTTTTGCTTAATTAATGCCTCGCGGTGCATTAAGGTTAAATCGGTAATCGGTTTTGCCGTTGTGAATGTTGAACCAAAAAGCACAGCCTTAACCATCTGTTTAATCGCAGTAGTTATGGCATTGTGAACCTTATCGGGAATATAGCTGTTTATTTTTTTCTGCACTTTATTCGTCACTTTATTCAAAAGCGAAGGTTTTTGCAAAGTTTTAAACTTCCAGAAACTTAGTTCACCACTTATTTTTTGTTCATAGGTCATGCTTAATTACTACAATAATTATTCCTTAAAATTTAACATAAAATAACTTTGAAGAATAAAGAATAAACTATATATTTAGTTGCCTAATAAAAAAACTTAATCCTTTCATTATGAAAATCTTAAAATTGTTATGCTTGCTCATGTTTGCTACTGGAGTAGCAAATGCACAAGGCGTGAAATTTTCTGCTGATAAACCTGCAGCAGGAAGTACAGTTAAATTTACATACGACCCAAAGGGAACCAATCTCGAAAATCTGGCAGATGTAAAATGTACGAGTTATACTTTTTTTTCAAAATCCAGTCCCAAAAGTGCTAAAATTGAACTTACTAAAGACGGAACGGTTTATAAGGGAGAAATTTCTACCCCGGATAGTGTTACCGTGGTTGGGCTTGCTTTTTCGGTAGGTGATCAAAAAGATGAAGCGCCTGCCGGTTATGTTTTAGCATTCACTAAAGCAGATAAAGTGCCAGCTGAAGCCTATCTTAACGAAGCTTTTTTGTATGGATTAGCAGGGAATTATTATTTAGGGCTTACTATCGACCCTGAAAAGGCCGTTTCACTGTATAAACAAGCTTTTGCTTTAAAGCCCGAGCTGAAAAAGAAAAATCTGAATCAATACCTGTCGCTTGAGTACAAAGCAGATAAAGACAATGGTACAAAGTTGATTAATGAAAATATTTCGACCCTATCAAAACTGAAAGAACCAAAAGAAGAAGACTTGGGTACTATTATTAGCCTTTACACCCTGTTAAAGAAAAAAGCTCAGGCAGATTCTGTTAAAGCCATCATCATTAAAAAGTACCCTACAGGAAATTACGCCTGGAATGATGGGATGAATTCACTTTATAGCACAAAAGATTTTGCCGCACAAATACAAAAGGCCGATGAAATGATTAGCAGATTTAACCTTGATCAAACCAAAAAATTAGATGCCGGTAAGTTGAATTCCATTTATAGTATGTTAGCCAATAGTGCTGTAAAAGCTAAAGATCTGGAGAAATTTCAGGATTATGCCAAAAAGGTCACCGATAAAATGACCAGGGCAAGTTTGTATAACAATAGTTTTGCCTGGCCTTCTGCTGAGAAAAAAGAGAATATCGAGCTTGCTGCCCAGCTTTCCAAACAGTCGCTCGAACTGATAGAAGCATCGAGAAATGATGAGGTGCCAAAATATTACAACACTAAAGAAGAATACCTCAAATATTTAGACGGCGCTTATGGTATGTATGCTGATACTTATGGACTGTTGTTATATCATCAGGGAAAATTTAAAGAGGCTTTGGCTATGCAAGAGAAGGCCATTCCTTTATATGCAACAGTTCCACCCGATGTATTGTCACGTTATGTAACTTATTTAATTAAAGATGGCCAGGATGATAAAGCATATACTGAGGCCGAAAAATTAATTAAAGAGGGTAAAGGCAATGATTCGCTAAAGAACGAATTTAAAATGCTTTATACTAAACTGAAGAAGGATGGGACTTATGAAACTTACCTGGCCAATTTAGAAAAAGCAGCATTGGAAAAAGAGCGGGCAGAATGGACAAAAAAAATGATTAATATTCCAGCCCCTGCGTTCTCGTTAACTAACCTTAAAGGTGAAACCGTAAGCCTGGCCAGTTTGAAAGGAAAGATTGTAATTTTAGATTATTGGGCAACCTGGTGCGGACCATGCGTGTCTTCTTTCCCAGGTATGCAAAAAGCCTTAAACAAATACGCCAGTAATCCAAATGTGGTATTCCTGTTTGTAAATACCTGGCAAACAGAAGAGAATAGAGAAAAATTGGTAACTGATTTTATTACGGCAAAAAAATACAATTTTAATGTGCTGTACGATACCAAAAACGTAAAAGACCCTTCCAAATTTGATGTGGTAAGTGCCTATAAAGTTGATGGAATCCCAACCAAATTTGTGATTGATGGGGATGGTAATATCAGGTTTAAAGCTGTAGGTTTCTCTGGCTCTGACGATGGTGTGGTGAAAGAAATAGATTCGATGATCGGCTTGCTTGCCGGAAAAGAATCGAGCAAATAAACAATGATTTTAATGAGGGAGAAGTTGTATCATAATATAGATTTGTCATCTGAGCTTATCGAAGGACCTGCTTAAATCCGTTTTAAGGTGTTTCGACAGGCTCAACATGACAGCCTGTAGAAACACCTTTATGATACAACCTCTTTTTATTTAGTATTCTATCCTCATTGGTGAGGTTTCCCATAGTTTAAAAGCCGCCAGGGCTTCATCACGCATCAGCTGGATAACCGGCAGGCTTCTGTTTTCCATCGGCTTGTCTAGCTCTTCATAGATAAATTTATCACTAAAACCAATGTGCTCGGCATCAGCCTTGGTATTTGCATAATAAATCTTGTCAATTCTTGCCCAATAAATTGCGCCTAAACACATAGGGCAGGGCTCACAGCTGGTGTAAATTACGCAGCCACTTAAATCGAAAGTATTTAATTCGGTACAGGCCAGTCTAATGGCAGAAACCTCCGCATGCGCAGTTGGATCGTTGGTAGAGGTTACTTTATTTGCCGATTTGGCAATCAACTTCCCATCTTTTACCACTACAGCTCCAAAAGGCCCACCAATGCTTTCGCTTACATTTTGTACAGATAACTCGATTGCCATCTGCATATATTCCTGATGTTGATTGTCCATATTAATTTGATCTTTTATAAAAAACAGCACAAAAAAAATGCCCCGATTTATACGAGGCATTTATATTTTAATCGCTATCCGCTTATTTTTTGCTGTATTCTGCGTTTAAGCCTTTAATTACTTCTGAAGTAACATCTAAACTTTCGTCGGCAAATAAAATAGCGCTGTTACCTTTTGAGTAAGTCAAAACCATTTTATAACCTTTTTCTTTAGCATAACCTTTTAGGTAATCTGCCACTTTATCATAAAGTTTTTCATTTTCAGCAGCTTGCTCGTTCTGTAAAGCACCACCAGCATTTTGTTGGTAAGTTTGTAGTTCTTGTTGTTTACGTGCTAAACGCTCTTCGGTGCTTTTGCGTTGATCGGCCGATAAAGTTTGTGCCGATTGCTGGTATTGTGCCACTTCTCTTTGAAAAGCCTGACCTTTAGCCTGCATGTCTGCCTGAGCATTTTTGGTCTTACCTTCAAATTTCACTTTAAGATCTTTGAAGTATTCATATTTTGTGAGTAACGAGTCGGAGTTTACATACACAATTTTCTCAGCTGGAGAAACCGCTGCAGTAGTACCCTCTGTTTTTTTAGTTTCAGTAGTTTTAGTGTCTTTGTTCTGGCATGCAGAGAAAGCAGTTATCAAAGTTGCTGTTGCAAGTAAACCAAAGGTTTTAAAGGTTCTTCTTTCCATTCTTGTTTAATAAATTTTAGCAAACTTATATAAATTAGTTTTTATATCCAATTTAAAGAAAGGCCTATTGCAATACAAGAGTGCTTTTGCGTTTGGCGTAGCGGGTAAAGCGTTTAATTTACTCAAAGCTAAGCCTCTAACGCTAATCGCGAAAATCTGATAGTGGTGATTTGAAAAGCAAAGCCTGTATTTCAAACTGTTGTTCCTCCCGCTGTCCGCTTTATTTCATGCCAGCTTCCATCGGGTTTAGGTGGCACAGCTGGTATTGCTATTTGGGGTTGCAGGGTGGCCATAGTAAATTTCATAACACCAAACGTTCCTACGGAACGAAAAAAATGTTTCATTTTTTTTCTACCCATGAGGCGTTCCTCTGGAACGGTTTGCGATTTGGAAATCTTAATCCTTAACGTCCCCTTAGGGACGTTTCGTGGGTAGCCAATTGAATAATTGGCGTTTTCGTTCCGTAGGAACGTTTGGTGGGTGCGATAATCCTATAATATTTGCAGGTTGTGACCACCTAAACCCGATTGAAATGGAAAGCTCCCGCTTCTTCTGCGGGACTTATAATGGAAAGCGGGAGGAGACATGGATTGGAATGCCGGTTTTGCTTTCTAAAACCTGATTTAAACCTGTTTTAATCGCTTTAACTGTAATCTCTTAACAGCTCAAAATTTATCCACATATTAGTTTAAATGCCAAAATTTCCGTATTTTTGATACTTATTGTTTTTAATTAAAATATGAGCGAAGAACAGGATTTAAAGTCAAATTATTCGGCAGATAATATACAGGTTTTAGAAGGTTTAGAAGCGGTGCGTAAGCGCCCTTCAATGTATATAGGTGATACTGGTGTAAAAGGTTTACACCATTTGGTTTACGAGGTTGTAGATAACTCAATTGATGAGGCTTTAGCCGGTCATGCAGATACAATCGATGTTAGGATTTTAGAAGGTAACTCCATCAGAGTTGAAGATAACGGTCGGGGTATTCCAACCGGAATTAATACAAAAGAGAATAAATCGGCGCTTGAAATCGTAATGACGGTTTTACACGCGGGTGGTAAATTTGATAAAGATACCTACAAAGTATCAGGCGGTTTACACGGTGTGGGGGTAAGTTGCGTTAACGCCTTATCTACACATTTAAAAGCCGAAGTTCACCGTGAAGGTAAAATCTGGATGCAGGAATATAACATCGGTAAACCTTTATACGATGTTAAAGAAGTGGGTGAAACCGATAAACGCGGTACGATTGTAACTTTTAGTCCGGATGCTACGATTTTTACACAAACTACTGAATATAAATATGATACTTTAGCAGGTCGTTTACGTGAGTTGGCTTTCCTGAATAAAGGAATCACACTAACCTTAACAGATGAGCGCGAAGTTTTAGAAGATGGTAAATTCTTATCAGAAGTATTCCATTCAGAAGGCGGCTTGAAAGAATTTGTTGCCTTTTTAGATGGAACAAGAGCATCTTTCTTGCCTGAACCGATTTATATCGAGGGTATCAAAAATGGCATTCCCGTTGAATTGGCTTTTCAGTACAACGATAGTTATTCAGAAAATGTTCACTCTTATGTGAATAATATTAATACACACGAGGGGGGAACGCATATTGCAGGTTTCCGTAGGGGTTTAACCCGTACTTTAAAAGCTTATGCTGATAAATCGGGTTTGTTGAAAAACCTTAAAATGGAAATTACGGGTGATGACTTTAGAGAAGGTTTAACCGCGGTAGTTTCGGTAAAGGTACAGGAACCTCAGTTTGAAGGGCAAACCAAAACCAAACTGGGTAACAGTGAGGTAATGGGAGCAGTAGATGTTGCTGTTGGTGAAGCGTTAGGTTACTATTTGGAAGAAAATCCGAAAGAAGCTAAAATGATCATCAACAAGGTAATTTTAGCGGCTACTGCACGTGCTGCGGCGCGTAAGGCCCGCGAAATGGTGCAGCGTAAGAGTGTGATGGGCGGATCTGGTTTACCAGGTAAATTAGCCGATTGCTCAGATAGTGATCCGGAAAGATGTGAAATTTATCTGGTAGAGGGTGATTCGGCGGGTGGTACCGCTAAACAAGGTCGCGATCGAAACATTCAGGCTATTTTACCATTAAAAGGTAAAATCTTGAACGTAGAAAAAGCGATGGAGCACAAAATCTATGAGAATGATGAGATCAAAAACATGTTTACCGCTATCGGTGTAAGTATTGGTACACCAGAAGATGATAAAGCATTAAACCTAACTAAATTACGTTACCACAAGATCGTAATTATGACGGATGCTGATATTGATGGTTCTCACATTACCACATTGATCTTAACATTCTTCTATCGTTATATGAGGGCCTTAATTGAAGCGGGTTATGTTTACATTGCATCGCCACCGCTTTACCAGGTTAAAAAAGGTAAAGATTTCGAATATTGCTGGAATGATGTACAACGCGATGCAGCTGTACAACGTATTAAAGGGAATGGTAAAGAAGATAGCGTGCACATTCAGCGTTACAAAGGTTTGGGTGAGATGAACGCAGAACAACTGTGGGATACCACGTTGAATCCTGCTACACGTACTTTATTACAGGCTACAATCGAAAGTGCTGCAGAATGTGATCATACTTTCTCTATGTTAATGGGCGATGAAGTTGCTCCACGTAGAGAGTTTATTGAACGTAATGCAAAATATGCGAAAATTGATGCTTAATTGAGCTGAAAGCTCAAAGAAAAAGCTGATAGCGAAATAAATGAAACCTCTCCAAGTTAAATCTTGGAGAGGTTTTTTTTTGATTGTGGTGTAAGATGTTACCATCTTACACCACATTGAATTTTTCTGTTTTGGATGAGTTTAATTGTCATAAGTCAGATGGTAACATCTGACTGCACCTAGATCGTAGTGTAAGATGTTGCCATCTTACACGGCATTAAATTTTTCTTTTTTGTAAATTGAGTTTTTATAAGTCAGATGGTAACATCTGACTACACAAGAAAAACCAAAGCCATTCCGTTTACGAATGGCTTTGGTTCACTATAAACCTTTCAAAATGATTGTGCTATCCAGTACAAATACATTTTGATTAACTAACCATCTCAATGGATGAGATTATTTTACGGCAATTATTATTACAGGATGTAATAAGACCCTACAGGTGCCAATTCGGTTTGAGGTTTATCCTCGTATATTTTATTATCGTCCAGCATCTGGCATAGATCGCGTTCAATCGTTCTACAGATCGTTGTGGTTGGTGTATCTGTAGGTTTATTTTCAAAAGGATCCTGAAGATGTACCGCCATTTTTTCTACCAGTAAAAAGAATGCAGCAATAGCCACCACTAAAGGAACTTCCATGTAACCAAAGTACTCAATTAAACCAAAAGGCAGTAACACGATGAATAAATGGATAGACATGTTAATGTATTTGCTATAAGTAACCGGAAAAACGGTGTTTTTTATTCTTTCCGATCCGCCCATATGGTTGCATAAAGCTGTAATGGTTTTATCGATTTCTATTTGCTGATATTTATTGATCCAGCCTTCTTGCAATGCCTTTTTTAAGTCCATGGCGTGTAACTCCAATATCGTTGCAGTTACATTTTTACGTTTTTTAATAAAAGCGATTTCCTCTTCACATAGGTATTCTTCCAAACCTTTACGTGGGTTAAAACCTCTTAGCGATTGACTTAAGGCGTAACACCAGGCAATCTGCCTTTTTATAAAACGTTCTTTAAATGCCTCAACCTCATCTAAGCCGTAAGGATTTTCTACAAAAGATAATATCTGGCGCGATAGGGTTCTGGAATCGTTAACAATTGCACCCCAAAGAATTCTGGCTTCCCACCATCTATCGTAAGCCTGGTTAGACCGGAACGCTAATAGCAGGGAAATGATTGTTCCCAGTAGCGCTGGCACAGCAACAGGAATGGAAATACGTGTAACATGAAAGTTTTCATACAACACCACAATACCTATAGAGTAGCCAATAACAAACAGAAGTTCCTTTTTGATCTTTCCGAATATATAAGTGAGCGGAATATTATTTCGTAACAGCATAATATAAAGTTTAAAATGTGATAATTAAGCGTTTGCTTCTTGCAACTGTGTTTCGTTTATTTTTGTGTCAATTAAATTTTCACTGGCATGAACAGTTAATGTGTTTAATTGAATCACTTCGCAGCCTGCACGTTCTGTTAATATTTTAGGATCGATGCTATATTTATTGATCGGCGTAAAATTGTATTCTTTTAAGTAGGCAATGCGCTCTACATCAAAAGCTTCGATAAAGTTTTTGAAAGCGGCTACTGTACTTCCGTAAAAATATTCGATGCCAATGGCATTGATCTGACTAGGATATTTTGCCTTAGCTTGATTGATCTGCTGATAAAATTCGTCGCTAACATTTTCGTAATCGCGGCTGCGGCGACTCAACATTAACATATCGGTTATCGAATCTGATAATTTAAAGGCGTGTACAAAAATGATGTTTAAGCTTTCATTTTTTTGATGTTGAACAAGTGCATCAATAATTTTAATGCTTTCTAATTTAAAGTCGGTTGGTACTAATACTGTTTTCATCGCTATATCTTGTTTAAATGAATTGAAAAATTATTTATACAAGTTTAGCTTGATGTTATTATAGCGAAATAAGAGTAAGATTAGAATGAGATTAGAGTGCACTCCTTTTTTGAGTGGACAGTTCACCGGTTCATTTGTCATTGGTTCATTTGTTTGGGAGCCAATAACTAAAAATCAGTTAATAGTATGAACTAATGGCCAGTGAACTAATGAACCATTAACTTTTCGTCGGCAATAAAACCTTGATCTCAGTGCCAACTCCTTCCTGCGATTTAATAGCAATACTACCTCGGTGTAAACGGATAATATTCAACGAAAGTGGTAGGCCAACGCCATATCCCTTAAAATCGTTGGTGTTAGATGCACGATAAAAAGGTTCAAATATATGCTGTATATCTGTTTGTGGTATTCCAATTCCTCTATCCGTTACAGCAATAGAAAGCATATTGGCATTGCTTTCAATACTAATACTTACCAGATTCTCATTTGAGTATTTACAGGCATTGTTTACAATGTTGCTGATGGCAAGCTTAATCAGATTTTTGTTTACCCGCAGGGTTAGTAATTCATCATCATCAGGAAGTTTGGTAAAATCGATTTCTATCTGACTGTTGGGGTGTACCTGATTAACGGATTCTTTAATTTCCCATAACAGTTCGTCCATCCGCACCTCTTCCCAGGGTTGGTTTTTTCCGTTAAATCCAGATTGTGCCAGGCCCAGTAAACTGGTTAAGATATGTTCTAATCTTTCTGCCTCATCCTTAATTTTTGCTAATGCTTTTTCCTGTTTTGCGGTATCCTCGATGGTCTTCATTGCTAGCTCAACTTCACCACTAATAATGGTTAATGGTGTTCTTAACTCGTGCGAAGCATTACTGATAAAGTTATTCTGTGTTTCGAAAGCTGTTTCTAAACGGTTAAGCATGTTATTAAAGGTTTGGGCCAATTGTGACATTTCATCGTTACCTTCTTTTACATCCAGTCTTAAATGCAAATTTTCCGCTTTTATCTTTTTTACACTCTTAATTATATTTCTTAAGGGCATTAACATGTAATTGGAAAATTTCCAGCCGACTACAAAAGATAAAACAACAGAAAGAAAAAAACCGATAATCAATATTCTTTGCAGGTCTTTTAGTTCCCGAAAGCCGAAAGGATCGTTTGCAGAAACAATTACAATATATCCGGTATGGTTGTTTTTAAAGAATTTACCTGCGTAAAAGTGGTTTTCGACCCGGTAACGCGCCATAGCCCCTGCTTTTATCCGGTTATAAAAACTAGCTGGTAATTCGCGGTCAACTTTACCGGGTGCTTTGCCAGCCTCAAAGATGTATTCTTTCTCAGAGGGTAAGCGCTCCAGGTACTGATTACGCATTTTAGCGTAAACCTTATTGTTGCCATCTTCGTACAGTTTGATCTGGGCAGCAATCTTAACCCTGGCCTCTAAACGTTTATAAAAATCTTCAAAAGCAAAATCGTTAGAAAAATACCAAACAAAACCACTTAATAAAGAGATAATAATTGCTGATAGAATGGCGAAAAGTAAGGTGATTTTTTTGGCTATCTTCATTATTTTTCTTTTAATATATAGCCCAGGCCTACCACAGTGTGAATAAGTTTCTGATCGGAATTTTTATCTATTTTTTTGCGGAGATAATTAACATAAACATCAACCACATTGGTGCCAAGGTTAAAGTCGATATCCCAAACGTTTTCTAAAATATCTATCCGCGATAGAATTTTTGATTTGTTTTTGGCCATATACTCAAGCAGTCGATATTCTGTTGCCGTAAGTATAATTTCCTGTTGGTTTCGTTTTACTGTTTTTGCGCTTAAATTTAGCTGGAGGTCTGCTATGGAGACAATCTGATCTTGCGAAACCACACCATGATATCGCCTCAACAGCATTCTGATCCTTGCAAAAAGTTCAGCAAATTTAAATGGCTTTATTAAATAATCATCCGCACCATTATCCAGTCCGTTTACTACATTTTCTGTAGTACCCAAAGCGGTAAGCATAATAATAGGTGTATTTGGTTTTTGATCTTTAATGATTTTGCAAAGTTCCAAACCATTTATTCCAGGTAGCATAATATCGAGAATAATCAGATCGAACTGATTTTCTATAGCCATCTGTTTCCCGATTAAACCATCAGGAGCTATACTTACGGTAAATCCCTCATCGGTTAAACCCCTCGAAATTACAGATACAACGCTCGGTTCATCTTCTACAAGTAATAAATTCATTTTGCTGGCAAGTAATCTAAAAAATAGGGAATTACAAAATATTAATCGCTGGTTAACTGATTTTTAATGCTTTTTTAACGCAAAGCCGACACAATTGTTTGGATGATTGCAAATTGACGTAAAAAAAAGCCTCTCAAAAGAGAAGCTAGTTATGTTTTAACCACAGAGAGAATAGAGGAAAGGCACAGCGTGCGCAGAGGTTTTTCTTGCGCTTTAGGCTTCCATCATCCATCATTAAAAGGGTCATCGACTCCGCTCAGGATGACTCACCGCCGATATCGCTCAAAAAGACAAGTCGATCAAACTCCCTTTTCCGATTTTTCCTTCAAATATTTTAGCCCATCTTCAAAATCTTTCCCAATCATTTTGTCCATACTCACAAACACACACATCCATTTACTGATTAGGTTATTTTCTCCACTCATTGTCCAGGTTACCTTATTGCTGCTTTCCTCTGACTGAATGTCGAATTTTGTATCCGCTAAACTTTCAAAAGGCTCAATAAATTTTAATTCGATATCTACCTGTTTGTTAGGTGTTACACTTTTTATTTTCATGTAGCCACTTCCTGTTTCTTTACCTTTCCATTCGTAAATATGGCCCGGTTCGCCCGCAACGCCACCGTAGGTAGTTTTTGCCGAAGGTTCCATTTTTGCCCATGGATTCCATTTGTAGAATTCTTTAAAGTCGGCAATGTTTTTATAAATTACACTGTCTGGAGCATTGATTACTGTAGACCTGCTTACTGTATAACTTTTTGGTAAAAAGAAGCCACCCACAATAATGATTATTGCCAATACGACAATGATGCCTAGTAAGATTTTGAGGAATTTCATAATTTGATTTAGTTTGGTTAACTAAATTTATAAAGAAAGCAGTTTAAATCAAAGCAGAAAATCTATACAATTTTAATCTTCGATTGAGGCGAATTTATTTTAAAATGCATTAAATCGGCAATAGATTGTGCCTTTTGTTTAATCAGATTGGCATTTTCTCCCTTAAAAAGATCGTCTACAGTTTGGAAAAAGAGGTTTTTCCAGGTCTCGAAGGCTTCAGTTTGCAGGGGCGTTTGTTCATTCAAGGCAAAATGGGTAAGCATGGGGTTGCCTTTATAAATTGCTTTTCCGAAAAGGATGCTTTCCCAGAAATCGTACATTTTAGGTAAGTGGTGCGACCAGTCTACTTTGGCAACATCGGTAAATATGGGACCTATCTGTTTATTAAGCGCAACATTTTTGTAAAATGTATCCACTAAAAGGACAATATCTTCTCTATTATGAATATCTTTTTTCATGGTACAGTGATTTTAAACTTAAAAAACCCAGAACAATTAATGACAGAAATTTTAAGGCATCGATAATGATGTATAAAATATGGTGATAACTTTTAATTGGAGCATTGCCTGCCAAAACCAGCTTTGCCCTCTCATCGAGTATTGGCAATAGCCAAAAAGTGTCTACCATTAAAAGGATCGTAACCGAGAAAAGTAAAATACTGCGGCTGTTTTTTAAAGGTGCAGGTAAGGAGGAGCCTAATATGATGATAACCAATACGATCTCTATTTTATTAAGTGCCTGAAAAACCAATTGCCCTATGCCTAAACCAAGTGGGATGGTAATTCCTGGAGCCTGGAATTTTAATGGAGCTTCTAAAAAACTAATTCCACCAATTAAACCTGCCCAAAAAATGACACAAAAGATTGTGATTAACTTTTTCATCAGGTTCAAATATCATTTAAAATGGCTTAATAAAAATGATTAAAGTCATAAAGTAAAATTACATTTATCTATAAAGCTTAAGGATCATCTTCTTGTAATTAATAACTGCTTTATATTGCATTAATATATCTCCACCAATAATACTCATAATAGGCGGGTGGCCAAATTGTTGGTAGGTTTCGCTAACCGATTGCAAATCGAAAGCTACTGTTTCGTAGTTTTTGATCTTTAACGATCCGATTTTTACCTCAGGAATAGTTGCCTGAATGGTAGTGGTGGTGGTAAAAAGAGTGGCTGCATTAATCTCTTCTGATACTTGCAGGCTTTCTGATAGGTGTTGTTCAATCAACGATTTATCGAACACACTTCGAGAGGCACCGGTATCTAAAACAGCAAAATGTTTTTTCTTAAAAACAACAATTTCCACCAAAAGGTGGAAACCGTCGTCCTGTAAGTTTATCAGTGTTAGTGGGATTGAAATTGATTTCATTGTTTATGATGTCTACTGCCCTTCGACTACGCTCAGGGTGACAAATATTTAAGTGTAAAAAAGGCCGCGGATTGAACTACACGGATATAAAAGAACGATCGTCATTCTCGCGCAGGCGGGAATCTTAAAGCCTATTGCATTAAGATTCCCAATCGAGTTGGGAATGACGAACCGAGGAAACCTATTTTAGTAATTTAATGCTTTCGTTAAAAATTAATCTTAAGAATGGCCTTAAACCAACTTCATTTCTGCCAGTACATTATTCATGTTCCTTACCGCATCGGCACTTTTGTTAAATGCAGCCTGCTCATCTTCAGTTAATTTAAAATCGATGATTTTTTCCCAGCCATTACGACCAATAATTACGGGTACGCCTAAACAGATATCTTCCTGTCCGTATTCTCCTTCGAGCGAAACGCAGCAGGTAAACAGTTTTTTCTCATCACGTAAAATTGCTTCAACCAATGCAGCGCCTGCAGCACCCGGTGCATACCAGGCCGAAGTGCCGATTAAGCCTGTTAAAGTAGCACCGCCAACCATGGTATCGGCTGCAACTTTATCTAGCGTAGCTTTATCCAATAAATTACTAACCGGTAAACTTTGGTATGTAGCTAGGCGGGTTAAAGGAATCATGGTGGTATCGCCGTGGCCGCCAATTACAAAGCCCTGTAAATCGTTAGGGTTGCAATTTAATGCTTGCGATAAATAAAATTTGAAACGGGAGCTATCTAACGTTCCGCCCATGCCGATAATACGGTTTTTAGGCAGGCCTAACGATTTTAAGGCTAAATAAGTCATCGTATCCATTGGGTTACTGATTACGATGAAGATAGCTTCAGGAGAGTATTTTAAAATATTTTCGGCAACACCTTTAACAATACCGGCATTAATGCCAATCAGCTCTTCGCGGGTCATCCCTGGTTTGCGGGGCAGGCCCGAGGTAATTACCACCACATCAGAACCAGCCGTTTTGCTGTAATCGCCGGTTACACCGGTAATTTTAGTGTCGAAACCCAAAAGCGTTGCGGTTTGCATCATGTCGATCGCTTTGCCCTCGGCAAAACCCTCTTTAATATCTAACAGGACTAGTTCGTTCGCTAATTCTTTGCGGGCAATATTATCTGCACAAGTGGCACCAACTGCGCCTGCGCCAACAACCGTTACTTTCATATATTTTATTTTAATGGTTTGCGTATCGTTAAATATTTAATCGAAGGTAGAAATAAATATAGGGTTTAAAAATCCTTTTCAAAACTTTATAATTTGATGATGGTTTACTTAATAAGTTCAAAAGCAGAAGCATAAAAGTAAAGGCCAATTATGGAAAACAAACCCATTTCAAATATCGATTATAAAGCCTTTGAAGGTAAATGGTATTCATTATATTCTATCCCAACTTTATTGGATAAACATTGGAAACAAACCACCGAAACCTACACGCTGGCCGACAACGATCATTTTGATGTTTATACTACTTATCACAAAGAAGGAAAACCTGAAGAAAAGTCGATCACTTCCAAACTGTTTTTCGATGAAGAAAAGCATGATGGTGATATGAAGGCACAATTTTTATGGCCTTTTAAAATCGGTTACTGGATTATCGAACTGGCTGACGATTATAGTTATGTGGTTGTAGGTCATCCCGATGAAAAGTACCTGTTTATTATGGCACGCGAACCCAAGATGGAGGCTGATTTATTGGTGCACATCATCGAAAGGTGCAGGCAGAAGGGGTATGACGTAAGTGAGTTGGTGAGTCAGGAGCATTTTTAAAAATTTCTTCTCATTCTGAAGGGTAATTTATGGTGTAAATATCAATACGAATGACAGATTTTTTTGGCAAACGGCAGTCTGCAAGGGATCTTTATTGCGAGAAAGGCTTTTTTAGCCTACAAAGCAATCTTTTTAACAAGCATTGCTAGTAGAATGAGAAACACGATTTTATCATCATTAAACTTTTGGTTGTGCATTTCAAATGCTGATCTCACTAATCCTCGTTACAAACGAGGACTATTTAAGCACAATGTAGCTATCTGTGGTGCCTAAACCCGATAGGAGCGGACATCCCGATTTTTTTATCGGGATAAAGCGTATAGCGGGACTGCAAACGGCGATGAAAAACCGAACCGCACATTTCCAAAAAAAACTTTTGAAGTTATTATGTCTTTTTTTCTGATTGAGAAAGCAATCGCAGTACTGATTAAGACGGAATATATTTTTTTATTTTCCACCGTATTTTGTTGATAAAATCTGACAAAAGCACCTGCCAAAATTCCTATTTTTGAAGAACCGTTATTATTCTGAAACGGTTAATTCTTTAAGCACAATATGTATTTAATTTTTGATACTGAAACCACTGGTTTGCCTCGTAATTATAACGCACCCATTACCGATACGGATAACTGGCCACGTTGTATACAAATTGCATGGCAACTGCACGATGAGATGGGGAGATTGGTTGAGCATCAGGATTATCTGGTTAAACCGGAGGGATTTAATATTCCGTACGATGCAGAACGGATACATGGTATTTCTACCGAACTCGCTGCCGAACAAGGCATCGGTTTCGACGAAATGCTGGCCAAGTTTAACGAAGTTTTAGCTAAAGCTAAGTTTATTGTAGGCCAGAATGTTGGTTTCGACGTAAACATTATGGGCTGTGAGTTTCACCGTTTTGGTGTGGCTAACCGTTTGGCCGAGATGCCTGTGTTGGATACCTGTACCGAAGTTACCGCCCAGCTTTTACAATTGCCCGGAGGTAGGGGCGGAAAGTTTAAACTGCCAACCTTAACCGAGTTACATTCTTATTTGTTCGGTGTTCCTTTTAACGAAGCCCACAACGCAACTGCCGATGTGGAAGCCACTACGCGTTGCTTCCTGGAATTGGTAAAAAGAGAGGTTTTTAAAAAAGAAGAACTACAGGTTGACGTAGAATATTTTCCTCGTTTTAGAGAGGTAAACCCAGCTACGATTGAAGGTGTTGGTTTAAAACACATCAATTTAAAAGCTGCTTCTGATGAAATCCGCAAGCGTTTACAAAAAACTGAGGGCGGTGGGATTTCGAAACAGGAACTTGCCGGAAACAAACAGGAACTTGCAGCAGCAACTTTTGTGCATTTGCATAACCATACCCAGTTTTCGGTATTGCAAAGTACCATCAGTATTCCCGATCTGGTAAAAGCTGCGGCAGCACAAAAAATGCCGGCTGTAGCCATGACAGATCATGCGAACATGATGGGCGCTTTTCACTTTGTAAACCATGTTTTAAACCACAATAAAGCTGCTGAAGCAAAAAATGCTGCCGCAATCGAGGCAGGCGAGCGTCCAACAGAAGTAGTAATGACACCGATTGTTGGGGTAGAATTTTTTGTTTGTAATAATCACTTAGACCGGACCGCAAAAGACAATGGTTACCAGATGGTGCTGTTGGCGAAGAATAAAAAAGGCTATCACAATCTAGCTAAAATGTCTTCTATCGCTTATACCAAAGGTTTTTATTACGTTCCACGTATTGATAGGGCGGTAATTGAACAGTATAAAGATGATATTATTGTTTTATCTGGCAACCTATCCGGAGAGATTTCTAACAAAATTTTAAACATGGGCGAAACCCAGGCTGAAGAAGCGCTGATCTGGTGGAAGAACATGTTTGGCGATGATTTCTATGTGGAGGTAATGCGCCACAACCAGGAAGATGAAGACCGTGTAAACGAATCGTTGATTGCACTGGCTAGAAAACATGCTGTTAAATTGGTAGCTACCAATAATACCTATTACATTAACAAGAAGGATGCGAATGCACACGATATCTTGCTTTGTGTAAAAGATGGCGAAAAACAGGCAACACCAATTGGCCGTGGTCGCGGTTACCGTTATGGTTTGCCCAATCAAGAATATTATTTCAAATCTGGTGATGAAATGAAATCGCTTTTTGCCGATTTGCCGGAGGCGATTGTAAATATTAAAGAAATTGTAGATAAGATCGAAATCTACAAACTTGCCCGCGAAGTACTCTTACCTAAATTTGATATTCCAGACGAATTTTTAGTGGCGGAAGATGAGGCCGACGGAGGAAAACGTGGGGAAAATAAATTTTTGCGTCACCTTACTTATGAGGGGGCCAAGAAACGTTATGGCGTATTAACCCCTGAGGTTATTGAACGTTTAGATTTCGAATTGCAGACTATTGAAAAAACCGGTTATCCGGGTTATTTCTTAATTGTACAGGATTTTATTGCCGAAGCCCGTCGCAGGGATGTTTCGGTAGGGCCTGGCCGTGGTTCTGCTGCCGGCTCGGTGGTGGCTTATTGTTTGTGGATCACGAATATCGATCCCATTAAGTACGATCTCCTTTTTGAGCGTTTCTTAAATCCCGATCGTGTATCCATGCCCGATATTGATATCGATTTTGACGATGAGGGCCGTGGCCGTGTAATGGAATATGTAATTGGTAAATACGGTTCCAGCCAGGTGGCGCAGATTATCACTTATGGAACCATGGCCGCCAAATCTTCTATCCGCGATACAGCGAGGGTATTAGATCTGCCACTTTTTGAAGCAGATAAGATTGCCAAGCTGATTCCGAATATGAAGCTCGCAAAAATCTTCACGCTGGATGAGAAAACACTGAAAGAAGCTTTGCGCCCTGATGAATATGAGCGTGTTGTTGAACTGAAAAATCTTGGTGGATTAAAAGATTTGAGTGCCGAAACCATTCAGCAGGCCCAGATTTTAGAAGGCTCTTTACGGAACACTGGTATCCATGCCTGCGGGGTAATTATTACGCCAAGCGATATTACCAATTTTGTTCCCGTTTCTACTGCAAAAGATTCTGATTTATATGTTACCCAATTTGATAACTCGGTTGTAGAAAGCGCGGGTTTATTAAAGATGGACTTTTTGGGTTTAAAAACCCTAACCCTGATAAAGGATACCGTAAAACTGGTTAAAAAACGGTTTGGTATCGATCTTGATCCGGATAATTTCCCTATTGACGATGTATTAACCTATGAGCTTTTCCAGCGGGGTGAAACCATCGGGATTTTCCAGTATGAGAGTCCGGGCATGCAGAAATACATGAAGGAGTTGAAACCAACGGTTTTCGACGATTTAATCGCGATGAACGCATTATATCGCCCAGGCCCAATGGAGTATATTCCAAGTTTTGTTCGCCGTAAAAATGGCGAAGAAGAAATTAGGTACGATTTGGATGCCTGCGAAGAGTATTTGAAAGAAACCTATGGAATTACCGTTTACCAGGAACAGGTAATGCTTTTGTCGCAGAAACTAGCCGGATTTACCAAAGGTGAGGCCGACGTGCTGCGTAAGGCAATGGGTAAGAAACAGAAAGACGTTCTGGATAAAATGAAACCCAAGTTTGTGAAACAAGCAGCGGAAAAAGGTCACGATGCCACAACTTTGGAAAAAATATGGAAAGATTGGGAAGCATTTGCATCCTACGCTTTCAACAAATCGCACTCTACCTGTTATGCATGGATTGCCTATCAAACCGCATACTTAAAAGCGCATTACCCTGCTGAATATATGGCTGCGGTACTGTCCAATAACATGAGTGATATTAAACAGGTAGCTTTCTTTATGGAAGAGTGTCGCCAGATGAGTGTTACGGTATTAGGCCCCGATGTGAACGAATCTGATCTCAAATTCTCTGTAAATGCCAGGGGCGAAGTCCGCTTCGGTATGTCGGCAGTAAAAGGTGTAGGTGAAAAGGCGGTAGAAAGTATTATTGAAGAAAGACTGGCAAATGGGCCTTACAGTAATGTGTACGATTTTGCCAAGCGTTCTAACACCCGCATTGTAAATAAAAAAGCTTACGAGAGTTTTGTATACAGCGGTGCTTTCGATGCGTTTGGAGGTCATAGGGCACAGTATTTTTATATTGGCCCGAACGATAAAATGAATGGTATTGAAAAGATTATCAAATATGCCAACGATTTTCAGAATAATGAAAGTACTTCACAAGCCTCCTTATTCGGTGGTTCTAAAGCCGATCTTATTTTAGAACCAAGTTTACCTGTATCGCCAGAATGGGCATTAATGGACAGGTTAAAATACGAGAAAGATGCTATTGGGATTTTCCTTTCAGGCCACCCTTTAGATAATTATAAACTCGAACTCGATAAATTCTGTACCCATGGTGTTAAGCAGCTGAGTATCATTAATAAGGTACGTATGGGCGATAACAACGAAGATATATTGGCCGAATTCGAAAAACTTAAAAACCGTGAGCTTTGTGTAGGCGGGCTTGTGGTAACTGCATCACAGCGGATTACCAAAACGGGTAAGCCATTTGGTACTTTTGTTTTCGAAGATTATGACGATGCAAGTGAAATGGCTTTATTCGGCGAAGATTTTTTAAAGTTTAAATCGTTTTTAACTGAAGGATATTTCTTGCAGATCAGGGGTAGGGTTGGTGAGCGTTTCGGAAAAGCCGGAGATTGGGAGTTTAAAATCACCTCAATTAACTTAATGTCTGAGCTGAGGGATAAATTAGCTAAAAGTTTAACTATTCAGGTGCCGATTGAGCGGG
This sequence comes from Pedobacter sp. GW822-FHT03F06, assembly GCF_058801365.1. NCBI lineage: Bacteria > Pseudomonadati > Bacteroidota > Sphingobacteriia > Sphingobacteriales > Sphingobacteriaceae > Pedobacter > Pedobacter sp. GW822-FHT03F06. Next base: position 217,074 of record NZ_JBXANE010000008.1, on the reverse strand, counting down.
TTAACGATCAACTGATGCGTGAGATTGAAGCCATACTAGCAGACAATAAGGCAAACTCCGAGCAACAAAACTGCCAACTTAACTTCGCTATTTTTGATCGTGAAAAAGAGATTATGTTGGATATGCCATCAAAAAACCTTAAAATAAACCCAAACAATAAGTTTTTAGACCAATTATTGGGGCTTAATGTGGTAAATTACAAGCTGAACTAAGGGTGAAGGCAGAAGGCTTAAAGGCTGAAGGTTTAGGCGCCCAAAACCTTCCACCCTCGACCTTTATACCTTCTACCTCAAAATAATGTCAAATTGACATTACAGATGGGTTGGCATTACAATTGAATACATATATTTGAACATAAAAAAAATAATTATGGCATTAGAAATCACAGATGCAAACTTCGAGGAGCTTGTATTAAAATCAGATAAACCCGTATTAGTAGATTTTTGGGCAGAATGGTGTGGCCCTTGTCGCATGGTTGGTCCAGTAGTAGAAGAAATCGCTAAAGAATATGATGGAAAAGCGGTAGTTGGAAAAGTAAACGTTGATAACAACCCTCAAATTTCAATGCAGTTTGGTATCCGTAACATCCCAGCTTTATTATACTTTAAAGATGGTCAGGTTGTAGATAAACAAGTTGGTGCTGTTCCAAAATCAGTATTAGCAGAAAAATTAAACAAGCAATTGGCTTAAATAAAGGTTGAAGGTAAAAGGTAGAGGGTTTAAGGTAAACGCAAAATCTTCAAAACTTCACTAATAATATTACAAAAACCCAAGTTCATTTGATGGATTTGGGTTTTTTTCGTTTAGAACTAAATTTATCATATTCTTAAATCATTTTTATTGTTGAGCTCTTCTTTTCTCATCAAAACGGATGTCCTTGTTATTTCCGGAAACCTTTGATCTCCCGAATGAGTAGGTAATACCAAGACTAAAGGTTTTATAATTATAGTCTGTTTTTACGGTTTGTACAAAATCGACAAAGCGAATTTCATATTTATTTACTGTGCCAATAAAAAAAGCTGGGCTGATGATCAAATTGTTGTTAAATAATTTTATCCTAGCCCCGGTTCTCAAACTACGTTGACTGTAGCTGTAAACATTTCTATCAGTTGATGGAAGGTTTTGGCTGTAATTCAAATAAAAACTTAACTGGTTAGTTGCCTTGAAACTATTATTGACACTGAATGAGGCAGCAGTTCCATTTGGAGCGCTGATTGCTTCTATTTTAGATTTTGGTGATGCATATGAAAAAGAAGCAGAAATGCTATTGTCCCACCATTTAAATAATGACCGATTAAAAGATACGTAGGCACCAAGATTATCCTGGGTCAGAAAATTCCCTCTACTGGTTACCACTGCTGGGCCGTTAACCGTTGTAAGGTTCGAAATTATATCACTAATATGTTGTGTAAATAAAGTAAACGAAAACATGCCCTTATATAGGTAGTTAAATTCAATATTATTACTGTATGAAGGTAAGAGCAATGCATTTCCGGTAGAATAAGTATAAATATTTGTGTAATAGGCAAATGGGTTTAAGGCGTTCAAACTTGGTCGGTTTATCCTCCTGGAATAGTTTAACGAAAAAGTATGAACCTCGTTAGCTTTGTAAACGATATAAGCTGTAGGGAATAAAGCGCCGTAATTACCTTTGTTACGCTGATCTAAGGTAGGCGAATATCCATCCATCATAGTATACTCATAGCGTAACCCTGCTTTAGCTGTCCACTTTTTTGATAGTTCGGATTCCATACTGAAATAGGCGGCCAGATTATTTTCGGCGTAATTGAATTTGTTACTACGTGTTTCATCTAACAAGAAATCTTCTTGGATATAATTATAGTATTCAACATTAGCATTGTTGTTAAAATTAGCGAGCTTAATACCCGTTTCTATTTTGGCCCATTTATAAGGTAATGTTAAATCTGATTGAAATGACCAGATATTGTATTTTGAAAAGTTATTATTCCGAACACTGGCATATGTATTTTCAGACTCAGAAACAAAATCATTTTTCATTTCAGGTGTGTTTGTGAAAAAATTAACAGAACTACTCAATTTTTTTCCATTCGAATCGAGCTTTAAATCATGGTATAGATTGAAAGTCTGTGTAAATAACGGCCTTGAAAATTTTCCTGTAGTATTTAAAACCGAGTCAAGAGTGTTACCTGTAATAAAGCTATAGTTGTTACTAAAGCTTGTATTCGATTTGTTGTCTGAAATATTATATATAAGCCCAATGTTGTTGTGTTTATTTAGCTCATAATCAATACTTAAACCTGCTTGTAAACCAGGGGAGTTTCCCAAGCGCTGCTCATCGCTTAGAATCTTGCTGGGGCGCCCGGTTATATCTACAGATTCTTTAATAATACTGCGGTAGTTTGATTGGTTAAATGTAAAAGAGCTGTTAACTTTTTTTGATCGAAAAAAAAGTGCTAGATTGTTGTTGTACGATCCATAGGTATTTTGATGGTATGTTGAACTTACTGATCCGCGCCAGCCTAAAGATTCGTTTTTCTTTAAAACAATATTAATCAAACCACCATTCCCCTGGGCCTCATATTTTGCCGGTGGGGTGGTTATGATTTCAATTTTTTCTATATTTTCAGATCGGAAGGTTTTTAGGTAGTTTACCAAGTCAGTTCCCCCTAAATTGATGATTTTTTCATTAACCATAACGCCCATACTCCCTTTGCCAACCATAGATATACTGTTTTCGGAGACTATTAAAAGAGGCGCAATCTGTAAGGCCTCAAAGAGAGAAGCACCGTTAGCCATGATGGTATTGTTTAAATTAAATATTAATCGGTCAACCTTTCGTTCAAGAAGAGGTTTTTTAGCCTCAACAGTTACTTCTTGCAGTTCTTTATCTTTTGTGCCAAGAATGATATCTGTTAATTTAACTGAAGAACCATCAAACTTAATATCTTTTAATAATTGAGTATGATAACCTAAACAAGAAATTTTAATTTTAAATATGCCCCTGCTTAAATTATTGAGCTCAAAATAACCTTCTTTGTTGCTTACCCCATATTTTACGACAGTCGAATCTGTAATGTTTAAAAGTGCCACAGTTGCATTTTCAATTCCAATACCCTTTGTTGCTTTTACCCTGCCGGAAATTGTTTGTGCTGTACTATGATACATTATGACGAAAAACAAAAGAGAGCTTAGTATACCTCTTTTATAAAATAGCTTCATATAAATAATTTGATTTTACAGATAGGACACTATCAATCCGAAAACGTTGCACTCAAAAAAATCACGTAAATGAGCTTAAATCGGGTGTTTAAACCCAATTTTTAATATAAGTACTTCATTTAATTGATTTTTAAACAGGTTCGAATTGTAAAATGTGATAAATTGAACTCGTTTTTTTTAGTTTTAAGAGAAAGCTTTTAGACCTTTTAACAGTAATATTACTATCACAGACTTTTTGTTATAAACTTATTTTTGTTTCTTTAATAAAAAACTAACAATCATGTCTATTAACCTATTTAACAATAAAACTTTAGGTATTTTATTGGCAGGTTTAACCCTAAACTGTGCAAATATTGCATGTGTATCGGCGCAAAACCCTGTTGAAACGAACGAACCATCAGCAGATTATAAGCCAGCATTTGCAGGGCAGACCCGAATTGCAGGTGTAAAGACCAAAACCCCTCTGGATATTACGATTATTAATGAAAAGTTAGAAAATCCTTGGGCCATTTCGGTTCTTCCGAACGGTGGTTTTTTAATTACACAAAAGCAGGGTACAATGGTAATTCTTACACCTGATGGGAAATTAAGCAAAAAGATAACCGGTTTACCCAAGGTAGATCCATCTGGCCAGGGCGGTTTATTAGATGTAACCTTAGATCCAAACTTTGCTAAAAATAGAATGATTTATTGGGCTTATTCAGAGCCTCAGGATAAAGGCGTGTTACTGGCCATTGCCAAAGGTAAATTAGCAGCTAATGAAACTGCAATAGAGAACCAAACCATTATTTATCGCGCTACACCAGCTTACGGCGGTAAACTTCAATATGGTTCGAGAATTGTCTTCGATAAAAACGGTAATTTATTTGTAAGTACTGGCGAACGTTCTGGTAGCGATATCAGAATTCAGGCGCAGTATTTAAATTCTTCTTTGGGTAAAATTTTACACCTGACTACCGATGGTAAAGCGGTGGCCAATGGGCCCTTTGCTGGCAAAGCAGATGCCAAACCGGAAATTTATGCCTACGGATTGCGGAATCCTGATGGTTTAGCGATTAATCCTTTAACCGGTGATTTATGGGAAGCCGAATTTGGCCCTAAAGGTGGCGATGAGGTGAATATTATTAAACCAGGCAAAAATTATGGCTGGCCAATTATCACCTACGGAACGGAATATAGTGGAAAAAAGGTAGGCGATGGCATTCAGCAGAAGGACGGCATGGAGCAGCCTGTTTATTATTGGAATCCAAGTATTTCACCAGGCTGCATTGCATTTTACAATAGTAACAGCATTGCCGAATGGAAAGGGAATTTATTTGTAGGCGGCTTGGGTGGTTCGCATATTATAAGATTGGTAATAAAAGATGATAAAATTGTTGGCGAAGAACGATTGCTGGAAGGTAAAGGCGAACGTTTCCGCGATATGGTAGAAGGAAAGGACGGAGCGCTATATTCGGTAACCGATAATGGCCATTTGTTTAGAATAGCTAAGAAGTAAAATTATTTAAGCTGGATGATGTATCATAAATATAAATTGTCATCCTGAGCTTGTCGAAGGAGCTAGTTAAATAAACTAGTAGGTGTTTCGACAGGTTCAAAATGACAAAAATCTACCAAGAAATTGTTTTATGATACAGTTTTCTTTAATCCCGAGTTCATTTATTGAACTCGGGATTTTTTGTTTTAAGCTTATTGTTCGTTGTTTTTTGGAAATGTGGGGTTCTGCTTTTTATGGCATTTTCAGTCCCGCTGTCCGTTTTAGTCCCGATTTTCAATCGGGAGCTGCCACTACCATCGGGTTTATTCACCACGGATAGCAGCACAGTCGGTGCCATCAAATTGCTCAGGTTTGCCGCCAGGTTTTTAAGGCGGTAGGTTTTTGCGTTAGGGATTGTAAGGGTTCAGTACCGATCCTTCATCGGTACCGAAGCGTAGCGCAGCCCTGCAAAGCCCTACCCTTGCGAAGCTTGGGGAACGCCCTTATCAGTTAGCAGTTTACAGTTAGCTAATTGGCTATTTTTAATCCATAAAGATTTTTTTATAAATCTTTTATTAGCTTTACCCTATGCGGGTTGTAAACTACGAAAACGAAACAAGCTATGGTAATTTAGAATTGCTTGCACAGCAAGTGGTAGAAGGTTTTATAACCGGACTGCACAAAAGCCCGTTCCATGGCTTTTCGGTCGAGTTTGCAGAGCACCGCCAGTATAATAATGGCGATAATGTTAAAAATATCGATTGGAAATTATACGCCAAAACCGATAAACTATACAGTAAACGTTTCGAAGAGGAAACCAATTTGCGCTGCCAGTTTGTGATTGATGTTTCCTCATCAATGTACTTTCCTGAACTGAAAAATAACAAACTGATCTTCTCCATACAGGCTGCTGCATCTTTGATGTACCTGTTGAAGAAACAGCGCGATGCCTTTGGTTTAAGCTTGTTTACGGATGAAATACTGTTAAATTCGCCGGCAAAGTCTACTACTGTACATCAGAAATATTTGTTTACACAATTAGAAGAGCTGTTACATAAACCTAAGGTAAATGCACAGACTAATTTAAGCGAAGCTTTGCACCAGGTGGCCGAATTGATTCATAAACGTTCATTGGTAATTATTTTTAGCGATCTTTTTAACACACAAACCAGCGCAGATAAAACGGACGAATTTTTTGATGCCTTGCAGCATTTAAAATTCAACAAACATGAAGTGGTAGTTTTTAATGTGGTGGATAAATCAAAAGAAGTTGATTTCAATTTTGAGAACCGCCCATACGAGTTTATCGATATGGAAACCGGCGAAACGATTAAAGTACATAGCAATCAGGTAAAGGAAAATTATACAGCAGCAGTTTCCTCATATCGACAGCAGATTGCGCTAAAATGCGCCCAATATAAAATAGACTTAATTGATGCCGATATGAACGATGGGTTTTACCCAGTGCTTCAGTCTTATTTGATAAAAAGGCAAAAATTAGGCTAAAATTTGTTGCAAACAACGCAGATTCAGTGTTGTTTATAAATGATTTAAATTTAAACTCCCTTATATGTTAGAAAAAGGCGCTACAGCACCAGATTTCGAATTGAATGCTACCCCCGATCAAAAAATAAAACTTAAAGATTTTAAAGGTAAAAATGTTATCCTGGCTTTTTATCCTGCCGACTGGAGCCCGGTATGTAGCGACCAAATGGCACTTTATAACGAAATGTTAAAATATTTTAACAAGTACGATGCACAGATTTTCGGTGTTTCTGTTGATAGTGTTTGGTGCCATCTCGCGTTCGAAGAAAATAGGAAATTACATTTTCCACTTTTGGCCGATTTTGAACCAAAAGGAGCGGTATCTAAAGCTTATGGCGTATATGATGAAGAACTTGGCGAAAGCAAAAGGGCACTTTTTGTTATTGATAAAGAAGGAAAAATTGCCTGGAGTTATTTGTCGCCAATAGCCATTAATCCTGGTGCCGACGGAATTTTAGATGCATTGGAGGAATTAAACAAGAAATAAGCTATGAGTACTTTAAAACCTGAAATAAACGATCAAGATCACGTCCAAGGCGATGATTCGGCGAGTGTTACCATTGTCGAATTTGGCGATTATCAATGCCCATATTGTGGTAATGCCTACCCGATTATGAAGGAAATTGAGGAAACATTCGGTCATCAGATCAAATTTATCTTCCGTCATTTTCCTTTGGCAAATGCCCATGAGTTTGCTTTTCCGGCTGCCATTGCTGCAGAAGCGGCAGGTTTACAGGGTAAGTTTTGGGAAATGCACGACGCTCTATATGAAAATCAATACCGCTTAAATGGTGAGCTGTTCGACGAATTGGCTGAAACGATTGGTTTAGACCTGGAGCAGTTTCAGCAAGACAGCACTTCGGAAGAAATCAAAAGGAAAATTGAAGATGATTTTGACAGCGGTGTGCGGAGTGGTGTAAACGGAACGCCTTCGTTTTATGTAAACGGAACCAAGTTTGACGGAGGCGCAACAGACCTTTATCAGATGCTTAAAGAAAGTGCTGAGTAATTTGCATAAAAAACCTCATGTATTTTGCAATACATGAGGTATCAGATAAGGGTAACCGGAAAACTAAAAAACTAATTATGAGTTTTTAGAATTTAACAAAATTGAAATCGCTTCGTGTTTTGTTATTTCAAAGGTGCACTTCAATTATGAAGTTTTAGTGAAGAATTAAATTAATAATCTATCGTCATCACTAGTTTCTTTCCTCTGGTTAAATTGTTTTCCATCATGTTATGCGCCTGCTGTACCGTTTTTAAAGAAAAATTACCCAAAACATTTATTGATGGGGCAACTAATTTTTCAGCTTCAATCAAGCCGGTGATTTTCCTCAAGGTGTTTCCATACCAATTGAGGTTGTTATCGAGTGTGAAAGCATAATTTGAAATATTGAGCACTGAAGCTCCCTTATCAAATAAGATTTCCCGGGTTTTTTGTGTGCCTAGAAATGTTATATCTGCATATACGCCATTTACTTTAAGCGTATTTGCAGCAATTTCTGCTGATTTATCACCAACTATATCCACTGCAAAATCGAAATAATGATTGTGATTTGCATTTAATATGATGCTTTCGAGATCTGGATTACGATAATCTATTATTTGTGATTCTTTTAATCCAATGGCTTTAATCGCATCTATACTTTCTAAGCTTCCTGCAATGGTTATAATTTGATCAAGATGCTTGGGTTTTAATAGCCTGATAAGAAAAGATCCTACAGCACCGCTTCCTCCTGTGATGAAAATACGGTCTTTCTTTTTAATATGAAGTCGGCTAAAGGTTTGCCACGCCGTTAAACCAGCAGAAGGAATTGCTGCAGCTTCCTCAAAAGTTATATTTTTTGGTTTCAGCGCAACTCGTTTTTCTGTCAACGTCATGTATTGCGCATAACTACCATTTGATCCGCCACTGCCTGAGGCAGCGTAAATTTCATCTCCTAACTTAAAGTTTTTAACGTTTTCGCCAATTTCTTCCACTATTCCTGCAAGTTCACGTCCTAAAATAGGAGAATTCATCATGTGGCTTTCCCTTCTTCCTAAACGCATTTGGTAATCAATAGGATTAAAAGCAGTTGCTTTTAATTTGATTAATACCTCATCATTTTTAGGTTTTGGAACGGGATAGTTATCCAATTTAAAATTTTCTGTACTACCGAATTCTTTTAATGTTATTGCTTTCATAAATATTGTAATTAACTAAAGGTTATGATTTAGTCATGAAAAAAATCAGTCCTCTTTTTCTTAACTTGGTCAAAATTGAATTTAAAAAACACAGCATGCAATGGCTTGTTTTATTTGGAGTTACTCAAAAAAAAGTGAGTTATGATTAAAGAAAGTTCCTCGAATGCATTAAATAAGGCTTTTTTGCTTAATTCATGCCGAATAAACGGTGCGTTAGATATTATTTCAGGCAGATGGAAAGCATTGATCCTGATTCATATTTTTGAAGGAATGAACCGCTTCAGCTTATTGAAAAATGTACTTCCTACTATATCTGATCAGGCTTTAGGCAAACAATTAAAAGAACTGGAAGCAGATAAATTACTGATCAAAGAAATTATTGCTGAGGTTCCGGTTAGGGTAGATTACCATCTAACGGAAAAGGGACTGGCATTAATGCCTATTTTGACCAACCTTTCGGAGTGGTATGATTTATAAATTGATTGCTGGATTTAAAACGGCAAATAAATAAAAACAAAAGCCAGGAATTAATTCCCAGCTTTTATAATGGTTAAGTTAATTACTTTTTCGAATAAAGATTTTGCAGGTGCATGAGGGCTGTTATCAATTTCTCCTCATCTCCAGCAAGACAATAATATTTAATTCCATTTTTGTCATTGCCAGGTTCATCTTCACGCTTTTCGAAAACAGGATAAATTGATTTAAGGGTTATACTATTCTGTTCAGGACTAACCTTAAATCCTTTCCAATGCTGTATTTGCGATTTGTTGGTGGTTTCTTCTTTGGCATTGTCTGAACTGGCAAAGGTTTTTCCAACTGTAAAAACCCCGAAATTCATTTCTTCATCAATAGAGAATGAATTTTCTGTAATTTTAAATTTAGTTTCCTTGCCATTATGTAAGATAATATCGGTTCCGCCAATTGCTTTCGCCAGCAATTGATTGATGGTTTTTACAATTTCGGCTTTTGGTTGCGCGAAGCCGCCGAATGATCCAGCCAGTAGTAAAACCAGCATTAGTTGTGTTTTCATAATTCTTAAGGTTTAAATATTTGTGTGTATCTAAATTTAAAGAATTATTTGGTTAAAACTAAAAAAGAGCAAGTTTAAACCCGCTCTTTTTTGCGCTTAAATTTTGGATTGTCGTCATGCTGAACTTGTTTCAGTATCGTTTGTCTGAGACCCTGAAATAAATTCAGGGTGACGTCTTGAATTAAATACATCACTTTATTCGCCGTGAATGATATTACAAATTACCCCTCAATTCCTGCTCGCGTTCTAACGATTCAAATAAGGCTTTAAAGTTACCAGCGCCAAAACTTTGTGCACCTTTACGCTGAATAATTTCGAAGAAAAGGGTAGGGCGATCTTCAACTGGTTTAGTGAAAATCTGCAACAAATATCCTTCTTCATCACAATCAACTAAAATACCCAGGCTTTCTAACAATGCTATTTCTTCATCAATTTTGCCTACGCGTTGCGGCATCATGTCGTAATAAGCTTCTGGTGGTGCACTTAAAAACTCCACCCCACGTGCTTTCAGTTCTTTAACCGTTTTAACAATATCTTTAGTGGCAACGGCAATGTGCTGAACACCTTCGCCCTCATAATATTCCAGGTATTCTTCAATCTGCGATTTCTTTTTACCCTCAGCAGGCTCATTAATCGGGAATTTCGAATAGCCATTTCCATTACTCATTACCTTACTCATCAAAGCCGAATATTCGGTATTGATCTGCTTATCATCAAAAGATAAAATATTTACGAAGCCCATTACGTCTTCGTACCATTGTACGGCTTCATTCATGCGGTTCCAGCCTACATTGCCCACGCAATGATCGATGTATAACAGACCAGCATCTGCAGGTTGATAATCGCTTTCCCATACACGGTAACCTGGCATAAAGGTTCCGTTATAGTTTTTACGCTCAATGAACATGTGTACAGTTTCGCCATAAGTATAAATGCCACTCATCTTAAGCTCTCCGTTCTCATCCGTTAAAGTTTGAGGAGCCATATAGGGTTTGGCACCACGTTTGGTGGTTTCTTCAAAGGCACTATAGGCATCATCTACCCAAAGGGCCAATACTTTTACCCCGTCGCCATGTTTTTTTACATGCTCTGCTATTGGATGATCTGATTTTAATGCTGTGGTTAAGATCAATCTGATTTTACCCTGTTGCAATACATACGATGAACGATCGCGCACGCCAGTTTCTGGTCCGGCATAAGCCAGGCTTTGAAACCCAAATGCAGTTTTGTAGTAGTGGGCCGCTTGTTTAGCATTACCTACATAAAATTCGATATAATCTGTTCCATTAATAGGCAGAAAATCTGGTGCTTTTGATATTTTTTCTGCGAATGTTTGTGTTTCCATTTTTGTTGTTATTAAGTCCGAGGTCGGAGGTCCGAAGTCGGATGTGCTATTGTTTTAAATGTTAGATGATTGCTTATTTATCTGCTCTTTATCTTCGGACCCCGGTCTCCCGACTTCCGACTCCTTTATTCTATATTAATCTGCCAGCTTTTGTGGTAATTTTCATCCTCAATGTCCAGGGCATCCTGCGTAAGCATTAGCGGTTTAAAGGGATCGATCATTACCGCCAGCTCATCGGTTTTTTCTTTTCCGATCGATTTTTCTACCGTACCCGGGTGTGGCCCATGTGGAATACCTCCAGGGTGTAAGGTAATCTGCCCCTTAACTACACTCTTGCGGCTCATAAAATCACCATCTACATAATAAAGCACTTCATCGCTATCTACATTGCTATGGTTGTAGGGCGCTGGAATAGAATCAGGGTGATAATCGTATTTGCGGGGAACAAAAGAACAAACCACAAAATTGTGTCCTTCGAAAGTTTGGTGAACCGGAGGTGGTTGGTGCAAACGACCTGTTATCGGCTCAAAATCGTGGATAGAGAAAGCGTATGGGTAATGATAACCGTCCCAGCCTACATAATCAAAAGGATGTGTACCGTAAGTATATGGATAAATTAATCCCTGTTTTTTAATCAGTACTTTAAAATCGCCGTATTCATCAAAGGTTTGCAGGTTTTCTGGTAACCTTAAATCACGCTCACAATACGGTGCGTGTTCCATTAACTGTCCAAACTGGTTTAAATATCTTTTTGGCGGCCTTAACGGACTAAAACTTTCTACAATGAATAGTCTGTTTTGTTCAGTATCAAACTCCATCTGGTAAATGGTTCCCCTCGGGATGATCAGGTAATCACCATAAGCAAACTTAATTTCTCCAAATCCTGTTTTCAGCTTTCCAGAACCTTCATGTATGAAAATCATTTCATCGGCCTGGCTGTTTTTGTAGAAATAATCGGTCATCGATTTTCTAGGTGCCGCCAAAACGATGTGTAGATCGCTATTTACTAAGACAGCTTTTCTGCTTTTTAGAAAATCATCTTCGGGTTTAATATTGAAACCGATTAAACTGGTGTGCTTCAGGTGTTTTTCGCGGGCAATTTTTGGCTCAACACTGTATGCTTCGCCCAAATGTTTTACAATGGTTGGTGGGTGACAATGATAAACCAATGAATATAAACTTGAAAAACCTTCGGTTGATACCAATTCTTCGGCATAAAGATTTCCGTCAGGTTTACGAAAAACCGTGTGGCGTTTAGCTGGAATCTGCCCCGATTTATGATAAATAGGCATAATAAAATGATGTTATGGTTAGAAAAGAAAAAATCCTAATGAATTAACAATCAAAACGGTAATGCGTTTCAATTAAAAAGAAAGGGTAAGTGAAAATTACAGAGAATATTGAGCCATGATCAGCTTGGATAGCATCTTATAGCGACGGGCTGCAATAGCGTCGTTTACTAAATTAATATGTAATGCTTTTAAGATCATGGTTTTAATGGTACCAAGGTAAGTATTTTATTTAAAAATTGAAATTTTAATTACCTTTAATTACTTACAATATAATCATCCCAATGAAATTTATTTTTACATGCTTATTTTTTTTAGCCTTGAGCTATGCCACTTTTGCGCAACAAAAGGCCAAGTACACCATTAGGGTTATAGACCGAAGTGGAAATGCAACGAGGGGGTCTTTTTACGCTGCGGCAGATGATGGTTTAACAATTATCAGAAACCGGAAGGATACCATTAAATTAAGTGCCGATAGTATCAGCGCATTATACATTCACCGTAAAGGGATAGCCGCACCGCTGGCCATTGCCGGAGGCTTAACATTTTTTGTATTGGCCGCAAAAAGCGATAAATTGGTCGAGTCGGTGGTGCTTATTGCTGCAGGCGTGCCAGTTGGGGTATCGGGCGGGTTATTAATTGGTGGTTTACTCTCTAACAAAAAACATTATAAAGCACTTCAGGCTAAAGATTTTCCTTTAATTAAATCAAACCTTCAGAAATATACCGTATTAAAATAATAACGCTTAAGTTTTATTTTGAATGGCCTAATTTCTTAGCTTTACCGCATATTTAACCAAATCATATATGAAACTAGTATCTTATAAAACCGAAGACAGGGAGCATCTTGGTATATTTATCAACGGACATATTTATAACTTAAATAGTTGCGATAAATTGCTTCCAGATAATATGAGTACGTTTTTGCAAGGTGGTGAAGTGTTAATGGAAAGAGCAAAAAAAATAGACGATCAGATAAAAGATGGTAGTTTAGCCGCTAAAGAAGAAATTTTTTACGAGATTTTGGCGCCTGTTCCGCATCCGACCAGTTGTCGCGATGGATACGCCTTCAGACAGCACGTTGCTGCGGCACGTAGAAATAGAAAGGTTGATATGATCCCTCAATTCGATGAGTATCCGATCTTTTATTTCACCAATCACAACGCTATTCAAGGTACTGGAGAAATTGAATGTATGCCAGATCATTTTGATAAACTGGATTTCGAATTAGAGCTTGCGATTGTTATTGGTAAAAAAGGTAGAAATATTAAAGCTGCCGAGGCTGATGAATATATTGCTGGTTATATGGTAATGAACGATATGAGTGCCCGTACTTTGCAGATGGAAGAGATGTTATTGAACTTAGGCCCGGCCAAAGGAAAAGATTTTTCTACGGTAATTGGCCCATGGTTGGTAACACCTGATGAATTATTGCAATATAAAGTTGCGCCTAAAGAAGGGCATGTTGGTAATGCTTACGATCTTAAGATGACCTGCAGGGTAAATGGCATAGAAGTTTCGAAAGGAAATGCCGCTGATATGGACTGGACTTTTGCCGAAATTATTGAGCGTTGCGCTTATGGCGTAGATATCCTTCCGGGTGACGTAATTGGTTCAGGAACCGTGGGGACGGGTTGTTTCTTAGAATTAAACGGTACTGGTTTGCTTAACGATCCAAATTATAAAGTACAGTGGTTACAGCCGGGCGATGTTGTGGAAATGGAAATTACAGGGCTTGGTGCTTTAACCAATACGATTACTAAAGCAGACACCGATTTTTCGATTTTGGCGTTGAAGAAATAAAAAGGTTCTTTAACGTTTTTGTTTAATCATCCGCGCTTGAATAATGTGGTCCTAATTCTGAATTCATTTCATGATCTTTTTTCTATTACATGTTACCAATGATAAAATGTAATAGAAAAGTCGTCATCTCGACTGAAGCGCAGCGTAATGGAGAGATCTATGATAGATTTCTCGACTACGTTTCTCTCCGCTCGAAATGACGACCGTTTTAAGGTTTTAATCTCCATTTAATCCTTGCAAATAGTAACTTAACTACCTGTGCTAACTTTAAACACCTCCGATTTAACCCCCGTAGAGCTGCAAAATTATTTGCAATATGCTATCGCCCCGCGGCCGATCTGCTTTGCTTCAACTATCGATGCCGAAGGAAATATTAATTTAAGTCCCTTCAGTTTCTTTAATATGTTTAGTACAAATCCGCCGATCTGTATTTTTTCCCCGTCAAGAAGGGTGCGTGATAATACCACCAAACATAGCCTTGAAAATGTATTACAGGTTAAAGAATGTGTCATCAATATTGTAAATTACGATATGGTGCAGCAAATGAGTTTGGCCAGTACTGAATATGCCAAAGGCGTAAACGAATTCGAGAAAGCGGGATTTACCATGTTGAAATCTGATCTGGTTCGGCCGCCAAGAGTTGCCGAAGCACCCGTGCAGTTTGAATGTGTTGTAAATGAGGTGATTTCATTAGGCGATCATCATGGTGCAGGCAACCTGGTTCTGGCTGAAATAAAAGTAATGCATATCAATGAGGCTATTTTAGATGAAAACGGTCGGATTGATCAGCATAAAATCGATCTTGTAGCGCGTTTAGGTGGCGATTGGTACTGTAGGGTTACTAACGACAATTTATTTAAAGTAGCTAAACCCCTCGCTAAATTGGGCATCGGTGTAGACCGTTTACCATATTCGGTCCGTTTTTCTAAAGTATTATCCGGAAATGACCTGGGCATGTTGGGAAACGTTGAGCATTTACCCAGCGACGAAGAAATCGACCTGATTAGTACCCATGCAGAAGTAAAAGAAGTACTCGATGCTACCATAGGTGATATAACCAACCGCGAAAGAGAGCTGCACGAACTGGCAAAAAAGTTTCTTCATAATGGAGCGGTGGAGCTTGCTTTAAAGGTAGTTTTACTTTAAATTTATTAAGGTAATTTTTAAGCTATGCATACAATTGTTCAGGTAGACCAGTACATTATTAATTCGGCAGAATTCGCGATTCCTATTTTAGATCATTTAAGGAATCTGGTTCATAAAGCTGATGCACGGATTGAAGAAAAAATGAAGTGGAGCATGCCATTCTTTGATTTTAAAGGTACGGTTTGCCATATGGCATCTTTTAAACACCACTGTGCCTTTGGTTTTTGGAAAGGATCGTTAATGCAAGATGAGTACGGCATTTTTAAAGAACGTTCTGAAGCGATGGGTTTATTAGGGAAAATAACATCTTTGGAAGATTTGCCTTCAGATGAGATCCTGATTGCCTATATACAAGAGGCCATTAAATTAAATGAGGATAATGTAAAATTGCCTGCAAAACCGAAATCTACAGCGCAGAAAGAACTGACTATTCCCGAATATTTGATCGAAGCATTAAAAGATGACCCTAGGGCCTTGGCTGTATTTCAGAATTTTAGTTTATCCAATAAAAAGGAGTATGTTATGTGGCTTGAGGAAGCAAAAACAGAAGCAACTAAACAAAAACGGCTTGATACCACACTGGAATGGCTCGCAGAAGGTAAAACAAGAATGTGGAAATATAAAAAGTAAGTTATATAATACTTACAATTTTCATGAAACGGGCCTTGTAATGGCCATCAAGATCCGTAATGGTTACCTGATGCGCTTTACCCGAAGAGGCATGGATGAACTTGATCCCATTTTCATCAATAGAATAAACAATCCCAACATGGCCTATTCTTCTTATTCTTGAATTACTGCCTGTAAAAATCAATACATCGCCTACTTTTGCGTTTTCCAAGCTGGTTTCTTTACCCGCATAGCTAAACTCGCGCGAAGAACGTGGAACCTTAAAACCAAAATTACTGAATACATAACTCACAAAACCAGAGCAATCGAAACCAACTTTAGGATTACTTGTTGCATAACGATAGGGGATACCTAACATGCTTTTAGCAAATTCGATTAAACTTTCGGATTGTTTAGCTGAGGAATTGCCTGATGGCTTATCCTCTTTAGGGAGGCTGGCAACTAGCTTTTTAACTAACTCCTGGTACTGAGCCGGGATGATGGTTTGGGCTTTTCCTGCCGTGGCAGACAAAATGAAAAACGCAATCGGGACTATTATTTTCTTCATATGTAGGAACCAAAGATATAAAAAATATCCAAAGTCGATTAAAATGTTGAAAATGAGTGCAAATAAAAAAGTCCAAACAATTTGCCTGGACTTCTGATTAAGATATTTGTTTTCGGTTAAATACTTGGGAACATGCTTTGTGCTCTTTCACCAATTAATGGAATAGGTTTTTTTTCTCCCTGGATTGCAGCAATTAATCCGATAATCCACAATACGAATAATCCAATTTGAACAATACGGAGTATATAAACTGCATCTAAAAAGCCGGTTGCAAAAATTAAAGGGATTAAAAATAAGCTTAAAGCCCAGCTCAAAACGGTTGATACCAGATGGAACAGAAGCGTTTGTTTTAAATGATATCTACTCAATTCTGTTTGATTATCTTTATACATGGCGAAATAGGCAATTAACCATCCAATAAACCAAAAGTAGCTTACTATTGCGGCATTTTTTCCATTGTCGGCTGTTTTAAAAGGTGAGTTTGTTTCCATAGGTTTTTAGTTTTTCGATTTAGCATGTAAATTACTAAATAATATGGAATATTATGGTGTGGTAACAGCAACAGGTAAAATTTTACCATTAAAGAATTTATGTCCGGTTTTGGCAAAATCGGCAACATATTTCCCCATTTCGAAGGCCATAACCGGGCTTTGGTACCCAGGGAAAGCAGCTTCCAACATTTCGGTCTGTGCCGATCCTAATGCAAGGCAATTGATTTTGATTCCTGTTTCAGCCAATTCGAACGCCAAACATTCAGTTAGGGTATGCAGCGCCGCTTTACTTGCCGAGTAGGCCGAAAGCCCTGGAAATTTAACGCTCCCTTGAAAACCACCCATACTGCCGATGTTTACAATGTGGCTTCCGCTTTGCATTAAAGGCAAAATATGCTGAATCATCCTGAAATGCGAAATCACGTTGCTCTGTAACATTTCGCCCAGATCAGTTTCTGTAGTTTCTAAAAAGGGTTTATTAATTAAAGCGCCTGCATTATTAATTAGAATATCAACAGACCCTAATCGTTCTTTTAAAAACGGAACTAATGCAGCGTAATCATCATTTACAATGTCAAACTCTACAGGTAAAAGTGTACAGTCTGGATTAATGCCTTTAGCAATTTCTAAGAGTTTGCGCAGTTTATCGGCTGATCGGGCAATGGCTACAATTTTGTTCTCTTTCTGTAAGCTAAATTCTAAAGCAGTTTCGAAACCGATTCCACTACTTGCACCTGTAATTATAATGTTCATTAAAAAAAGTTAAAAATTGTTGTAAAGTTAAAAGGTTGAAATGTTTTGGAACTGATGAAATCAAAGTTAGGAAAAAAAGAGTAAGTCAACTAGAACCTTGTTTGGCGACAAGGATTAGAAAATAGCGATTACATCCCTTGATTTACGCGTTATATTGCAAACGATGGTGATAGTAATTTTATGAATTTAAGGGATTAAAAAGTTCAACACTACCATTTAGCTTTTCAAAATCTGATATATTATTGGTTAAGAGTTTTCCATTCATTACCTGAGCTGTAGCATAAATAATAGCATCGGGCAGCTTTATCCTATTGTTTTTTCTTATCAAAATGGTCATATTTACCACAGCATCATTTAGAGGTACGACGTTTAAAGAATCTATTAGTTCGCTAATATAGTTTTCTTCAAGGTTGCTATTAAATGCATACCCAAGTAATTCCATTTTTGAAATTATGGAAATAGAATACATGATATTTTCTGTAAATACTTTTTCGGGAGCTAAAAGTTTTTTAGATAAATAGATAACAATATTCGTATCAAATATTACGTTCCCACTCATCTCTTAAATCACTTTGCCATTTAGACGGATCTTTAATGTCTTTAAACATTATGTTGCCTTCAGTATTATCAATTGCCTTTTTTAATTTCTGGTATGATCCTTTTGGCTCTTCCACTATATTAGGCTGATGGTTTTTTATATCAACATCTTCTACAAAAGATAATGCCTTAAGCATCTTTTCGAGAAGCGCAGCATTTTGTTCGTTATCTACTTGTACTGTGATGGTTGTCATAAAGTAAAGTTAATGAAATTAAAGAGATAAATCAATCCTCCACAATCAGCTGACTCACCGGGTTTTTAATTACATGTAAGCCATCGCTGATCAATTTCGTATGATCAAGCTCCCTGCCAGCTTTTATTTCCAGATAGATCTGAATTTCCTTTTCCAACTGATGATAAATCTTTTTATGGTAAATAATCTCCAGAATTTCCAATGCACAAAGCCAGTCCTGCCTGTGGTTCGTTTTAAGTTGTGTAAAGATTTCGGCAAGCTGATCCAAACCTTCGCCACTTTCCCTAATCGCACGAACCGTTTGGTATAAACTATGCAGTTTTAAAGTCTTATCGTCATAAATAATGTGATGCGTTTTCTCATTGCTAATTAAAGTAATCTCCTCGTAGGCGTCTTTATCGGCGGCCCCATTAAAAACTGAAACAATCGTTTCACCTATCGCCATATCGTAAATGCCCCATTCGGGTTTAAACAGGATGTTTCCATTACCTTCTGTAACCGTACAATCTTTAAAGGCAATTAAAAGAAGCTTATCTTTTTCTGTAATAATATCTTTAACTATACCGGTTACTTTAATGCCACTTTCAAATATAAGTTCAGCCTTTTCACCTAAAATTACCCCCAGGGTCTGTAAATCAGTGGGGTTGTAATCTTCTAATGTCTTTACGGCATCTTTTAACTTACCCACAGGAGACGAAAAACCGTCAGCATGGTAGTGTTTTCCATGGCCTGCTAATTGCTTTCCGTTAAATGCCAGTGCCGAAGGACCAGTTGTTTTAATAAAAGTTACTTCATCTTTTGTACCCACACCAATATCGGTAAATACACCGCTTACCTGCAAGCCCGAGCTATAAACGGCTGTGGCCACATTTTTACAGGCAATTGCTTTCATAATGCTTTCTGTGCCCCCTTTTCTAAAGGCCATGGTGTTGGCAAAAGTTTCCAAAACATCAATCAGATTTTGGAATGTTTCGGTTACAAAAAGCTGCGGTTGTGGTTTGGTAATATCGTAAGCGTAGTTAATCGTATCGATGTTGTACCAAAGTTTCTCTACATCATTTTGCATGCAGGTTGCACTTTCACCGATAGAAGAAAGCAAACCGGCACCATAAATTTTTGGATTTTCTAAAGTACCAATCAGTCCATACTCAACCGTCCACCAGTGTAAGCGGCCAAGTAAAGCCATTTCAGAAGGTTCACCCATGTTTTCGCTGATGTAACGCAGCTCTTTTTCTGCCTTGGCAATCTGAAACTCATCTGCATCTACGGCTTCCTTCAAAATCGATAGTTTCCTAATGGCCTCGTAAAGTTCAAAATCTTTAGCCGAAAACATGGCTTTTGCACCAATCGAACCAAAATAACTTAAATAATTATTGTAATCTGTATCGGCAATGATCGGCGCGTGGCCAGCACTTTCGTGTATAATATCTGGTGCAGGTGTATATTCGATGTGATTAATCTGGCGGATATCGGCAGCAATTACCAGTACACGGTAGGCCTGATACTCCATAAAAGCAGCTGGTGGAATAAAGCCATCAACAGTTACGGCGCCCCAACCAATCTTACCCAGGTTATCGTTCATCGTTTGCAGGTCGGGAATGTGTTCAATACTTAAACCCGCTCGTTGTAAACCTTTTATGTAAGGGTAGTAGGCAACATTTTTAAGATAGCTATAATTCTGACGCATCACGTAACGCCATACTGCTTGGTCGATCGGCGTGTATTTTTCGTAATTCTGGTCAACAATAAATTGCTTTAAATGATTGGGCAATTTTGTTACCTGCGCATTATTAAAATCATTAAAATGGCTCATGGTTAATCTGAAAATAAGTTGGTCGGCAGCTAAGTTAGGATGTTGTTTTTATCTTATCAAGAAAGTGATTGGATAAATTAACAGGTGAAAGTAATAAAGGTTTAGGTGTGTGAAAAAGATAACGTTGATAATCTGTTATTGATTAGGAAAGGTGCTGTGGTATTTCATCGGGAAGCTTCGGTCGGGCTGTTCGCTGTATCTTTTGCTACCCTTCTACTCCGCTCAGGGTGACCGCAAAAGGATGCCGCTTCCATCCTGTTTAGTTACAAAGGCTTGTGCTGATGAACTTGGTTTTTTAGGCAGTTCGCTGCAAAACGAAAATAGTAGCAAATATTGGCCAACTAAACCCGACTGGCGCGTAAAGCCCGGAACGAGGCACGAGTGAGGACTTGAAGTAAAGGCGGGACCGTAGAAACCGAAGTGCTTGTAGACTGCTTTCCAAAAACTATCGAAAATATTAAGGTTTTGGTGGAAAGGTGCTGTGGTATTTCATTATAGAGGTTCTGTAGGGCTGTTCGCTATCCTTCGACTCCGCTCAGGATGACCGCAAAAAGGGTACTTCTTCCATCCCGTTTAGTTACAACGGCTGGTACTGATGAATTAGTTTTTTTTAGCAGTTGGCTGCAAAACAAAAATAGTAGCAAATATTGACCACCTAAACTGCGCTACAAATATTCCTTGCCTCCATGACAAACAATTACTTAGGATTATTAATGTCTTTTTGCTTTTTTTCTCCGATTTTTTTAACGCTAAACGTAAAATAGTGCTGATAGAGGTAACTGAAAAGCGCCATAAAAACTGAAACCAGTATTCTCGAAAGCATTGCCAAAGTTGGATAATCTCTTAAAAGTTCCAGCAAAAACTTTAACAAAACATAGTTGGCCAATATGTTTATGAACTGGAGGTTTAAAAATCTGAAAAGCTGAACCCTGCCCTTTAATTCGCTATGTGTAAATATGATGTATTTGTTGAGCAAAAAACTGGTTGGGATGGCAACGGCATAATCAACCAATAATGATGCGGTTTCTCTTTGAAGCACAATAACTCCAAAATTTACCTCATCTGTTTTAAAAATGAAAAAGTAAGCAAAATAATAACTTAAAATGCCCAACAACAAAGTACCGCCACCAGTGGCCAGATACCTGAAATTATGTAGGGAAATGAATTTTTTAAAAGGCGGGTAAAAAAAATCTATTACGGCTAAAATTATTTTGCGCATTACTTAAAACTGATCGTTGTTGTTATTGGGCATACATCAAATTGCATAAGCGGTCGTCATTCTGTCCCGAAACTTCGGGATCAGGATCTTTTCCTGCGATAAAGATGCTGAAACGAGTTCAGCAGGACTGGTGGCATTGAAATATGCATTTATTGTGCACCCTTTATTGTTGGGCGCAATTTACAATTATATTTTTATTGACACAGTAATAAGATCATTTATGCAATTACTCGTTATTGGAGTAATATGCAGGTTGCGCAACAAAATCGATTACTGCGCACCAGGTATAAGAGGGGTGGGGCTGTATGCTTACGCCAACGGTATTGAGCTTGTATTTTTGATCGAGTAAATTAAAACGGTGGCCAAGAGAAGGTACACCACAATCTAACAACAAATGGCAAACAATATCTAAACTGTTCGAGTAACCGAAATCGATATTTTCGCTCATGGCTTTATTGGGGAAGTACCTGGATAATCGTTTCGAAAATTTATCCCCGTTACTGCTTTCATGCGTATCTAGATTATTCCTGTTTAAATCCTGCGCATGGCTCCGGCTTAACGAAGTTAATTTATCATCAGGATAAAACATCTGCAGGTTTTTTACACCACGTAAATGTTTAAGTAAAGAAGTGTAGTAGGAATTATTTCGCGTAATCCTGAGTTCATTGTAATTTCTATACTTCCGAACTTTAGCATTGTAGTTATTGATGTAGTCTTCTAAAAATGTATAATAAAACTTTTCGCCATCAATGCGGATCAGGTTCATATACATCACAATATTTTTTTCTTCGTTGGTTAAGTAAGAAGCATTTGCTGCAGTATTGGCTTTACGGAATTCGGCATCAGTCCATTTTTGAGCATTAACCTGGCAGGAAAAAATGAAGAGCAAAAGGGTAGGTAGAAGTATTTTAAACATAGGATGATTTTCATGGATAACGTCATTTAATTTTTTTTATTTCTCGGCTGTTAAAAATAATCTCGCGTAAGCAATTAGTTACAGCCTTTATCTGATAAGGCAATATGAATATCCGTAATTTTAGCTTTAGAAAACGGTGATGAAAAGAATATTGATCTTAGGCTGGTTATTAAGTTTTGCAGTTTCCTTAAAGGCGCAGGTAGATACGGCAGCATATAGAGCAGTTTCAAATCAGATAAAGAAAGAATTTGCCCCAGATAAACGGTCTGTTTATTTTAATATTCAGTTTAAAGGAGATACTGTTTTTGCAGAAAGTACCTCGGCGCAAGTACTTGAGGTGCTAAATAACCAAAGCAAAGATTTTAAGGGTTTCGTTAAGATCAATGTACTCCTTCCATCAAACAAACTGGCCGGAATGGAATACGGATTAGCCAATCTTTCGGTCTGTAACAATAGGGCAGCCCCTCAAAATGCAGCAGAAATGATGACCCAGATGATTTTGGGCACCCCTGTTCAGGTATTAAAAAAACAAGGCGGTTATTATTTGGTACGCACACCCGATGGTTACTTATCATGGACTGATGCTACCGCTGTGAGTGTTATGAATAAGACGGCTTTTGAGGAATGGAAAAAATCAAAACGGATTATTTTTACTTCCGATTTTGGTCATGCTTTTAGCAAAGCGGATATGAACTCCCCACGTGTTTCCGATTTAGTAAATGGCAATATCTTAGTATTAACTGGCGAAGAAAAAGCTTATTATCAGGTTATTTTTCCCGATAAACGTATAGGCTACATTAAAAAATCTGATGCGAAGTTGTTTTCGAGCTGGATAAATAGGCCTAATCCAAGTGCTGAAGCTATTTTGGCTACAGCAAAAACATTAATTGGCGTGCCCTATCTTTGGGGCGGTACATCAATTAAAGGGGTAGATTGTAGTGGATTTACCAAAACAAGCTATTTCCTGAATGGAATTATTATTCCGAGAGATGCCTCGCAACAAGCTTTGGTTGGAGAAGATGTAGATATTTTAGAACAAGATTCGATTAGTCTTACTAAATGCCTTAAAAATTTAAAAGCTGGCGATCTATTGTTTTTTGCTGCGTCAAAATTGAAAGGAACACTTGGAGGAAGAATAACACATACCGCTATTTACATGGGCGATGGCGAGTTTATTCAGTCAGCTGGGATGGTTAGGATTAACAGTTTGAAACCAGATGCAGCTAACTTTGATGAACGTGAAAGCAAAACCCTGGTGAGTGCTAAACGTTTTCTGAACCAGATTGGTACTTCCGAAATTACAAGGGTAAATCGACATGCTTGGTATGAAGCCTCACCTTATTAAGGTTAGGTTTAAAGCAGATGTTCAACAAGTTTTAGCGTCATCCTGAGTTCATCTCAGGGGCTTAATAGTAACAGATACTGAAACAAGTTCAGTATGACGCAAGGGTTTTAATTTATTTATGACCCTTGCGCTTTAGCGGTTAACTAAATTTTATAAAAACATACCACCCGATGCTTCAATGCGTTGTGCATTAATCCATCTCGCATCTTCAGTACATAAAAAGGCCACAACGCCACCAATATCATCGGGCAAACCTACCCGGCCTAAGGCTGTATTCGAGGCGATTCCTGCATTTACTTGATCGTTATCGCGCACTACGCCACCACCAAAATCGGTTTCTATGGCTCCCGGTGCAACAATGTTCGATCTAATGCCCCTTGCACCTAGTTCTTTTGCCTGGTATTTTGTTAAGGTTTCCATAGCACCTTTCATCGATGCATAAGCTGCATAGCCAGGGGTAGCAAAACGTGCCAAACCAGTAGAAAGATTTATAATCCCGCTGCCATCATTTAATAATGCTAAAGCTTTTTGGGTTAAAAAGAAGGCTCCTTTGTAGTGGATGTTTACCAAAGTGTCAAACTGTTCTTCAGTAGTTTCTGCAAATGAAGCATGAATGCCAATACCCGCATTATTAACTAAAAAATCAAATTTTTCGGCATTAAAAACAGATTTCAATACTGTAGCAACTTCTGCGAAAAAAGCATCGAAAGTTTTGGTGTCGGCTACATTTAACTGTATCGCGGCAGCTTGTACACCTAGCTGTTTTATTTCGTTAACAGTAGCATCTGCTTCTTCTTTTTTGGATTGATAAGTGACAATTACCCCAATTCCTTTTGCTGCGATTTTTAAAGCAGCACTTTTTCCTAATCCGCGGCTACCACCGGTTACCAGGGCGATTTTATTTTGTGTTTCCATTTTCTTTTAATTTATTAAACAAAGTTAGATGGAAAGCCGCTGTAAAAATGGTGATAGCTTAAGTAAAAATGGTGACTGTTTAAGTTTTATATGGTGACAATTTCCTTATTTGCGGCCAAAGATTGAAAATAAGCCTCTCTATACTGTTTTGGTGTTTGGCCAGAAAAGTGTTTAAAAAACTTGGTAAAGTTAGATGGATCGTAAGTTAGTGTCCTTGCAATTTCGGCAATAGGCATACTTACATTCTGTAACATCGATTTCGAAATTTCCATTAAACGTTCTTCAAAGAAATAACAAGGGGAGTGGCCTGTAGCCGATTTAATGGTATTGCTTAAGTGTGTGGGGTGAACGTGAATAAGCTCGGCAAAATCTCTTACTTCGAACATTTCAGTTGCCCTGCCCGATACCACATCGTCTAAATGTTTATCCAGTTCCTTCAAAAAATCGGCTGCGATTTCGTGTTGACGGGCAAAAAACTTTTGTGGGATTTTCATATTAAAGCGATTGCTGTTTAAACAAATATAATATTCGGATAATGAATATGAAATCCGAAACCTATGGTAATGATATTTGTGACCAAAGGATTACGCAGTATTAGGCAGCTTATGGCATTTATTTAGTTTTTTTTCTTCCTAACCACAATAAGCTATTGATAATCATTTTGTTCTGTATTTCGTTGCCAAAAGTAGAAGAAAGTGTGCTATTGGTTTTACCGTACTTGTGCTCGTAATCGATATCGTTATGTCCCATATTTACATAAACCATTTTAAATTTTTTATTGCTCCAAACTATCGGATAATATCCACTGTGCCATATTTCGTGTGCTTTTGGTCCTGTGCCCAACGGAAAGCTAGATGAATCAATAGACAGTAAAATCTGGATGTCAGGGTTTTTTCTTAAATCATTTTGCCAACGGTACCACTCATTGGGTTGTGCTTTAAAGGTATTGGGCAGGTTTTTAGTTACGGGATGTTTCTTGTTTTCTACCTTAAGTATTGCTGATGTAGGCCGCCAGGTATTACTGCCATATTCACCCGACCCTAAAAAAGTCTGGTGATACCAGTCCCAGTTTTGATCGAAAGCCGATTTTGATAGGGCAAAAGCAGAGAAATGAAAACCCATCCAACCACCGCCATTTTCCATATATTTTTCAAAAGCTTTGCGTTGTTCAGGATCTTCCGGACGGGTATCCAAAAAGAGAACAACCTGATATTTAGCCAGAAAGCCGGCATTTAAATTATTCCAGTTTGCGGTAGAATCGTAGCTGAAATGATATTTTTTGGCCATTTTCGGGAACCACTTATTTGCTTCATGAACAAAACTGATATGCGCCTGATCGTTTTTTGCCGTGTAAAAGGCAATTACATTGAATTTTGCTCGGCTTTGTGCCTTTGTAAGGGCAAAGCTGAAAACAATAAATAAAATAGTAAGTATCGATTTTTTGGTGATGTGCATTTGGCCAGATTATCTTACTAAATTAATTAAATGCTGTTTAATTGAATTTGCTTCAAGAGATAATAAAGTCAAATCGTGGTTTTACAAGTAGTTCAATCGATTGATAATATTATCCCAGTTTAAACACATGTAATTTTTTTACAAATTTTTCCCGCTGGTACCAATCGTTATAAACTAATTCTACTTGCTTCACTTCAAAGGTGCCAAAATCAAAGTTCCTGTACTTTTCGATAAGACTAAGCAAAGCGTTTATATGGATTAATTCCGATCTGAAACGGATTACTGTAGCATGTGCGGTTTGGATGGCATAACGTTTATCGATGCTCTGTTGCAGGTCTGAATTTTTAAAGCCAGCCCGCAAATCATCTCTGATTTTGTTTAAGGTATCGGTTAAAAAACCTTGAATTAAAATGCAGGATGCCGATGCCGTAAGTCCTTTAAACTGAATCTTGAAACGCTTATGCCTGGCTAAAACCTGTTGGATGAGTTGAATGTAATCCTGAATATTTATATCCTTTAAATCAAAGCCCTCATAACAGGAAATGATAGACATTAAGGTAATGTGGATATCAGAATTTTGATAATAATATTGTTCAGGTTCAATTGCTTTTACTTCAGTTAAAAACTGCTGGATTTTACCTTTCGTTGCAGCATCTGGTCTGATTACCAGTGTGATTCCAAAACGCTGATCAGTTTCCGAATCGATTAAATGATCAATTTCATATCGGCCAGCTGATATTTTGGCAACAGCGTCGGTAAACAATTTATGGTAATGCTCGGCTAAATTCATTTTTTATACACAAAAAAGTCGCAGGGATAAACCTGCGACTTGATAAAACGGTCGTCATCTCGACTGAAGCGTAGCGAAATGGAGAGATCTACAATGGCAGATTTAGCTTCGCTGAGCACTTCGTGGTTCTCGACTACGTTGCACTTCGCTCGAAATGACGACTTTACAGATAATAATCGGCATTTTAACATTTTTGGATAAGATCTGATTGCTCAGAAGAACGAAGCTTTTTATGCCAACAAAGTTTTCCAGCTTACTGCCGAGCCGATAATGTTTCCTAAATCAGCAATGGCTACACGTTCTTGTTCCATGCTATCGCGATGGCGGATGGTAACCGTATTGTCTTCTAAACTCTGGTGATCAATAGTGATACAGAAAGGCGTACCAACAGCATCCTGACGGCGGTAACGTTTACCGATGGCATCTTTCTCTTCATAAATACAGTTGAAATCAAATTTCAGGGTATCCATAATTTCGCGGGCCTTTTCGGGTAAACCATCTTTTTTGGTTAATGGGAAAATAGCTACTTTATAAGGTGCCAAAGCTGGATGCAAACGCAATAACGTACGGCTATCCTGTTTATCATCGGTGCTTAAATCCTGCTCTTCAAAAGCATTAATCATGGTTAATAAGAACATACGGTCTAAACCGATAGAGGTTTCGATAACATAAGGAACGTAGTTGCCATAAGGTTTACCTTCTTCATTTAAATCGTTATCGAAATATTGCATTTTTTTGCCAGAGTACTCCTGGTGTTGTGTTAAATCGAAATCGGTACGGCTATGGATACCTTCAACCTCTTTAAATCCGAACGGGAATTCGAATTCAATATCAGTTGCTGCATTGGCATAGTGTGCTAATTTAACGTGGTCGTGGTAACGGTATTTTTCGGGCGAAGTACCTAAAGCTTTGTGCCATTTCAAACGCGCTTCTTTCCAGTATTCGAACCATTTTTTGTCTTCACCCGGACGAACAAAAAATTGCATTTCCATTTGCTCAAACTCACGCATACGCATAATAAACTGGCGGGCAATTACCTCATTTCTAAAAGCCTTACCAATCTGCGCAATACCGAAAGGAATTTTCATCCTGCCCGATTTTTGAACGTTTAAAAAGTTTACGAAAATACCCTGTGCTGTTTCCGGACGAAGGTAAACTTCATCGCTTCCTTCAGCCATTGCACCAAATTGTGTGCTAAACATCAGGTTAAACTGGCGTACATCAGTCCAGTTAGAAGTTTTAGAAATTGGGCAGATTACTTTGTAATCAACAATTAAATCTTTTAGCTGTGCTAGATTTTCAGATTTAAGTGCTAGGTTCATTTCCACCTCAAGCGTTAAACCCTTTTTAACAAATCTCCAGCTCGCTTCCTCCACAAAAGGATATTTAGCGTGATCTAAAATCGTTTCCTCATCTTTAAATGTGGGCACCCAGCTCGCCTGACCTTCATCACTTAAGCCCAATATTTCTTGTTGAAATTCTTCGAATTTGGCTTTATTTTCTGCGCTGAAATTAGCCAGTTCCGAATATAGCTCATCAATTTTATTCTCCAATAACTGATCGGCTCGGTAACGTTTTTTAGAATCCTTGTTATCGATCATTGGGTCGTTAAAACCATCAACGTGTCCGCTGGCTTTCCAAACTTTAGGGTGCATAAAAATTGCAGAGTCGATCCCTACAATGTTTTCGTGCATTTGCACCATGGCTTTCCACCAGTAGGTTTTAATGTTATTTTTTAATTCAGCACCCAATTGGCCGTAATCGTAAACGGCACTTAAGCCATCATATATTTCGCTGCTCTGAAATACAAAACCGTATTCTTTAGCGTGTGATATTACATTTTTAAATTGTTCGTCGTTATTCTTTTGAGCCATAATGCAGCAAAGATAATAAATAAGGTAAAAGGTAAGAGGTAAAAGGTAAAAGGTTTTTGATCAATGGCAAAGGAACTGCAGATTTTAGAATTTCTGCACTTAACTTCGGTGCGCTAAGGTGTTTTAGGTGGTCGAAAACGGGCGAAAGGGAGCCTTGCGAGTCAGCTTATTTGCCCTTAAATCTCTTAAATGGTTCAAATAATATGGAAAGCAATAGTCGTGCTGGTCGGTTTCGGAGCTCCTGCTTTACGCTTTAATTTTTTTATTGCAGTGATTTTTGAGAGGAATCGTCATTGCGAGAAGGCTTTTTCAGCCGACGAAGCAATCTTAAAACGATCGTTACTAGTCTGCGCTTTAAGATTGCTTCGTCGTTCCTCCTCGCAATGACGACCTTTCTGTGGATTCTGTTAATGGTAGCGGAATCGAAGGGTAGCAAAAGATATAGCAACAGCCCAGGCGAACCCTCCCCATAAAATGCTACAGCACCTTTACTAATCATTTGCATTATCTAATCAGGCCTAACTCAACTATAAAAAAATCGGTGCAACTAATGTCGCACCGATTTTAAAATTAAGAGAGTGATTAGGTTTTGCTGGCTTAAATGCTGATGTCCCTTTCCTCTTCAACACTTAAAACGCCATCAATTTTTTTGATATCTGCAAGTTTATGATTGCCCGGAACAATTACGATTACACCAATTGAATCTAAAGCCTCGATATCTTTAACACCGATTTCCTTGAGTTCTTTAACTACTAAATCCATCGTGTTATCCTTTACAGATATTAACCATTTTGTTTTCATCTTATAATTTTTTCAATTGGGCCAATTGGATCGATAGGGAATTTCGGATTAACTAAAATTGGGAGTTTATCAATCGGGAATCTATCAATTGGGAACCTATCAATTGGGTATTTTATCAATCTTGTTTTTGTAGGTGCCTGTACCAGTCCGGCCCCTACATCTCTACCTGGTAAAGGTAATGCTTTTGCTGTTGAGGTTAATTTTCTCCATAAATTAATTCCTCTCAAACCCGATGCCTGTGCCCATAGTGCGGCAATACCAGCAACATGTGGGGTAGCCATACTGGTTCCGTTCCAGCTTGCATATTTAGTAGGCAGTTTTGTAGAAGAATACACGTTAACACCTGGAGCAGCAATATCTACAGCACCATAAGTTGGGTAAAGGCCTCCGTTAGAAAAAGCCGCTACGTTCATATTTACATCTACAGCACCCACAGCCATTATTGATGGGCAATTTGCAGGATGCATTACCTGTCTTACAGTGCCTGGCCTTGCCGAATCGTTTCCTGCAGCAGCAATAATTAAAGTACCTTGGGCTAAAGCACGGGCAGCAGCGGTTTCAAAAACAGCAGAATAGCCTGCTCCGGTTACAAAACCCCTTAACGACATGCTTACCACATCGCAACGGTTAGCAATTGCCCAGTTAATGCCGGCCAGAATGCCTCCATCTCCACCAGAACCGCCATTGCTTAAAACTTTTCCGATATAAATACTGGCGGCATAAGCAATACCGTATCTTTCTGTTGCAGATGGCGAGCTAGAAGGACCACAGGCAGTACCGGTACAGTGTGTGCCGTGGCCATGTCCATCCTGTGTGCTTTCTCCGCTAATAAAACTTTGATGAACAACAGGGCGGCCGGCAAAATCAGGGTGATGGAAATCGAATCCTGTATCCAATATGGCAACTTTAATACCTGCGCCATTATATGGGTTGTACCTTAAAAAGCTGGTTGGTACCACATTAGTAGCTTTTAATCCCCAGGTAGCACCAACAGATTCTACTTCCGATTCTTGCTCTTCATAGTTGTAATCTTCTGTTTCGGTTCCAACTAATACATTGGTCATTTGGTTTACCGCATCTCTGTAACCCTCTACATAATTTTGGGTACTTTCATCCAGCATTCCGATAGCATAAACTACCCTTTCTTTTTCTACAATCATTTCACTTTCGCCTAAACTGCTGATTGAATTTTCAATTTTTGGTTTTTCGTTTACGATAGCAATACCCAGCTTGTCTAAGATGATACCATCGGTTTTTGCGAGGTCTTTATCAGTGAAAAACTCGTTTTCAAATTCTAAAGAGCTTTTTAGGTTTAATCCGCTAATAGAATTAATCTGGTTAATAGAATCGGAGGTGTTGGATCCTTCTGGTAGTAGTACCAGGTATCTTCCTGTATACTCTACTTTTTCTTCTTTTTTCAATGTTTTTGACATGGTTTTAATGTTTTAGGTTTTGCCTACTCTATTCAGGATTTTCGGCTTGTTCCTTTGTGTTAAACAATACCCAAAATTGAAATAGTTACAGTGAAAAAATGGCAGGTAAAACACTAAAAACCAGTAGTAAAAGCAACAAAATAAAAAGCGGTAAAAACAACAGTAAAATATGGGGAAAACCCCATCTGTTATCTATAAAAGTTTTATCACATTTGGGAATAAAAGTTAACTTTAATTAAAACTCAAAAATTATGGAAATGCAACATCTACCTGGCTATGCTATCGTATTTTTATGTGGGGTACTGGTATGTTATCTGTTACTAAAACTAATCGATCTTATGAAAACAAATGAAAGGCGGGGACGTCCAAATACAATGGATCCGGCAATAATCCAACAAATGGTAGATAATTACCGCAACAACCATTTAGCAGCAATTAATAAAGTATTGGGAATAAACGATGCCCATTCTGTTTCTTTCGGTTTAAAAACCCTGAAAAAATTCATTGCTGATATCGAATTTTTCAGCAAAAAAGTAGACCCACGCATTGCTGATGGTGCATTGGGTATCCGTTTCTATTACGCGGCTTATCCAAAAGATAACGAATGGAATGGTTTTGAGGATGATAAATCGATAGGAAAAAATTATGCTCAAAAACATACACTTGTTATGATTCCTACTTTAAAAAAGAAGAGCAGTGATGGGAGTTACCAGGATTACGACTTTAATCCTTTAGACCGTACTACTTTCCCTTTAAAAGAAAGAGAAAAAGCGCAACCCATTACCTTAATGGCCATGAGTTCGGATAGTAGTGACAGTCAATCGCGTGTGGTAATGGCTCAAAACCATGGACAAACCATTCCACCAGCCGATTCAGCAATAGAAACTTATTAATATCTTAATGAAATGAGCGACTTCCAGAAATTTCTGAGCGACATTTTTCTCTGGATTGAAGGAGGGACTGCATTGATTGCGTTAGGCTACTTTAAACAATTAAAGGGACAACATTGGAGGTATTTTATCTATTATCTGATCACTATTTTTATATGTGAAGTAATTGGGAAATGGGGAGGAGAATATATCAGCTTTTCAAAAACTAAATATTATAACTATATCGTTATCCCTTTCCAGTTTATCTTTTTTTACTGGCTTTATGCGGTAAAATCATTTAAGGATAAAAGACTATTTTGGATACTCGCTTTGTTGTACATAATTTCATTTATACTGAGTAGGTTATTCTTTAAAGAAAGTAAA
Source organism: Pedobacter sp. GW822-FHT03F06 (assembly GCF_058801365.1). Classification (NCBI taxonomy): domain Bacteria; kingdom Pseudomonadati; phylum Bacteroidota; class Sphingobacteriia; order Sphingobacteriales; family Sphingobacteriaceae; genus Pedobacter; species Pedobacter sp. GW822-FHT03F06. Next base: position 185,028 of record NZ_JBXANE010000008.1, on the reverse strand, counting down.
GTATATTTTTCCTTTAGCTACACTTTTGGATGTTTACTCTTAATGTTTTTGGTTATCAAAGAATATTATAATCAGGTAAACTCAATCAACATTCTCAACTTTCAAGAAAATAGAATGTTTTATATTAATTTGGGTGTAACCTTATTCTATATCGGTACATTACCTTTTCTTACGTTTTATTCGTTATTAAGGGCTTATATCCAAATCTGGAATATTTATTTCGATTATTTCCTGGTTTCGGGCATTGTAATGTATATATTATTCTCAATTTCATTCATATGGGGAAAACAGAACTCTTAATTACAATTATCCTTTTTAACCTGTTTTTTGTGCTCTTTGTAGTGGCCATTATGGTTTATATCAAAAAATATAAGGAACGTAAAAGAGAATATCTGAATGAAATTAAAATCACCAACGAAATACATCAAAAGGAACTTTTAACTACCCAGTTAGAAATACAACAGGCCACCATGCAGCAAATTGGCCGCGAACTACACGATAATATCGGGCAAAAATTAACATTGGTGAGTCTTTATACCCAACAATTGGTGCACGAAAATAAAGTGCCTCAGGCAAGTAATAGAATTGAGCAGATTTATCATATTATTAATTCATCACTGCAGGACCTGAGAAGTTTGTCGAAAAACTTAACAAACGATAATATAAGTGAAAATGAAATTGTAACTTTAATACAGGAAGAAGTGAACAACCTCAATGCTTTGAAAAAATGTAAGGTAACCTTTCAATACAATTTCGAAAGTATAGATCTGGAGTTTGTGAAAAAGAATGTATTATTAAGGATAACCCAAGAATTTCTTCAAAACAGCTTAAAACATGCACATTGTAGCAATATTAAAATCCAGTTAAACTCTTCTCCTGAAGTTTTTTTAGTATTAAAAATACAGGATGATGGAGTAGGATTTGATTATGGTAAAATTACTTCTGATGGTATAGGATTAAAAAACATGAAAAAAAGAGCCGAGATTATCGGTGGACAATTTAATTTAGAAAGCAAACCCGATTTAGGCACTACACTTACTATTATTTTAAATGGCCCGGCATGAAAAAAACTATAGTTATTGTTGATGATCATATCCTGATTGCAAAGGCACTTCAGGGCATTATAGATAATTTTGCAGCTTTTGAGGTGATGTATGTTTGTGAGAACGGAAAAGAGCTGATTAAAAACTTCGAAAACAGCAATAAAATCCCCGATATTTTACTTTTAGATATCAGTATGCCCATTATGGACGGTTTTGAAACCGTAACCTGGGTAACTACACACCATCCGGAGGTAAAAGTAATGGCCCTAAGTATGCAGGGTGAAGAAAAAAGTGTAATTAAAATGGTTAGCAACGGTGCCAAAGGTTACCTGTTAAAAAATGCGCATCCTGTAGAACTCGAAAACGCGCTTACAAAGTTGAATATTAACGGATTTTTTTACCCTGACTGGGCATCGAAAATTATTTTCTCCAGCCTAAATAAAAGCAAAGATGTTGAGATCAAAATTTCAGATCGGGAGAAAGAGTTTTTAAAATACACCGTTACCGAGCTTAATTATAAAGAAATAGCCGATAAAATGTTCTGTAGCCCAAGAACTGTTGAAAGCTATCGCGATCAGCTCTGCGAAAAACTCGAACTTAAAACCCGGGTAGGGTTGGCTGTTTTTGCCATCAAAAATGGATTTGCGTAAAGGTTAATTGTACATGATGTTTAAAGTTGTGGATGAAGCAATTAACCGATTTAAAGAATTAACCATTTAAACACCCCGACAATTAACCGATTAACCCGTTTAACAGTTAAGCAATTTGTTTACTTTTGAAGCATGAAATTCCATCATTTGCTATTTTTGGTTATGGTTGCAGTTTTTACCTCATGCAAACCAGAAGAAAAAAGCCATCAATATATTAAGTTTAATACACTAGCAGAGTTATATCAATTCTTAAAATGGTCGCCAGAGAACCGTTTTCCATTAATCAGTGCCCATCGTGGTGGTCCAATGCCTGGTTTTCCCGAAAACTGTATCGAAACATTCGATAATGCCACCACTTATAATCCGGTAATCATCGAGTTCGACATTGCTTACAGTAAAGATTCGGTAATGGTGATTATGCACGATGATAAGCTCGATCGTACTTCGACAGGAAAAGGGCCGATTGGCAATTATACCTATGAAGAATTGAAGGCATTTAACCTTAAGGATGATGAGGGCAAAGAAACAACGTTTAAAATCCCGACTTTAGATAGTGTATTAAGCTGGAGCAAAGGAAAAGTTTTATTAACCATCGATTTGAAAAAGGGTGTTTCTTATGCCAAAGTGATCGAAAAAGTAAGACAATATAAAGTAGAGAGCAATTCAATAATCATTACCTATACGGCCAATCAGGCCAGGGAGGTGCATCAATTGGCACCCGAACTCATGATTTCAGCCTCTGTTCAAAAGAAAGCAGAATTGAAACGTTTAAATAGCTTGGGTATTCCCAATAACCGTATTGTAGCTTTTGTTGGTGTTTCTGCCCCGGATAAAGAATTGTATCAATACCTGCACAATAAGGGCATTACCACTATTTTAGGTACCATGGGGAACATCGATAAAAGTGCCATGGCCAGTCCGGTAAAAAATGTTTATTATCATTTGGTTAACAATGGTGCAGATATTTTATCGGGCGATAATTTACCGCAGGCATCAGAAGAACTGGATAAGTTTAGGTATAATAAAAAAATAAGTTCAGCGCATATAAACTAACCACAGATGGAAAGGATGAACACAGATTGGTTTAACCAATGATGAAATCTGTGTTTATCTGTGCAGATCTGTGGTATAAAACATAAAATGAGTATTTCAGTTAAAAACCTTTCTAAACATTACGATAAGCAAAAGGCGGTCGATTCGATTAGCTTTGAAGCCAGGCCGGGTCGTATTTTGGGTTTTCTTGGCCCTAATGGAGCTGGTAAATCTACTACCATGCGTATGCTTACCGGTTATTTGGAACCTACATCAGGTGAGGCTGAAATTTCTGGAAAGAACATTCTTTCAGAAGCTATTGAAGCTAAAAAACATATTGGCTATCTCCCTGAGAATACGCCGCTTTATACGGATATGTACGTAAAGGAATTTTTAAATTTTGTTGGCCAAACGTATAAACTTGGCAATTTACCTGCGCGGATTGATGAAGTCATCAAAATGGTCGGTTTAACACCCGAGCAGCATAAAAAAATCGGTATGTTATCTAAAGGGTATCGCCAAAGGGTGGGCCTGGCTCAGGCCATTATCCATAACCCGGAGGTACTTATTTTAGATGAACCTACATCAGGCTTAGATCCGAACCAACTGGTTGATATCAGGCAATTGATCAAAACATTGGGAGCGGCTAAAACGGTCGTCATCTCCACGCACATTATGCAAGAGGTTGAAGCCATTTGCGATGATATTATCATCATCAGCAAGGGTAAAATTGTAGCTAACAACTCACTTGAAGGTTTGAAAAAAGCTCACCACCAACAATCATTAGAAGATATTTTCAGAAAACTTACGGCTTAATTTCATGTCTGGCTCAAAAATCGCAGTTTTACTCGTTGCCCTTTTATTTTCAGGTCCCATACTACTAAATGCTCAAAATAGTACTAACATTGGCATTGCTGCAGAAATCGGTTTACCATCAGGTAACTTTTCCAATCTTTCAGGAATTGGCCTGGGCGCATCTGTAAAAGCTGATCTTCCTGTTGCAGAAAATTTGGCCTTAACTTTAAATGTAGGTTTTATGAACTTTTTTGGTCGGCGGAATCAACTTTTCAATGTTCAGGATTTAACTTACATACCCGCTAAAGCTGGCTTGAAATATCAGCTGGGAGAAAGCTTTTATGCCGAAGGGCAGTTAGGCGCAGCATTGCCTTTAAATAAAAATCAGGAAACCTTATTTGCCTGGTCGCCCGGCATAGGCAATCAATTCAAACTTTCAGGAGGAAATAAACTCGATTTAGGCATCCGCTATGAAGCGTGGACAGGAAAGAATAATACGATCGGCTTGAACAGATCTGATACAAAAGGATTTGTGGGAATAAGATTTGCCTATGTTTTTGGGCTGTGAAACAATTGTAGTGTTTAAATGTTTGGTTTATTGGTCAAAAAAATACAATACTCCTAAAACTTATAACTTAATACAACGTTTTAGAATAAATTATTTTTTCCTTAACATTCAGTTAGTCAGTGTTTTATGCTTTAAAATTTCTTTTTCAGGTTTTATTTGTAACGTTTTTGGCATCATGATTGTCTAAAATGGACAAATAATTAACGAACAATAAATAAAAATCACATGAAAAAAGTATTACTTTCTTTATTAATGGTTGCAGGCCTGGGCTTTGCAGCTTCAGCTCAAACAGAAGGAGCGGTTCAAAAACTAAGCATTGGTGCTGAATTTGGGTTACCGACAGAAAAAAATTCAAATACCTTAATCGTAGGCGGTTCATTGCAGTACGAACATCCAGTGGCTAAAGATTTAAATTTAACTGGTTCAGCTGGTTATTTATCATTAATGGCCACAGGAGATGCAAAAGATTTTTTGAAGTCTATTGGGGCAAAAACGAGTTATGGTGTTATCCCATTAAAAGCTGGTGCTAAATACTATTTTGGTGGTAACTTTTATGGTGCTGGCGAATTAGGTGCAGCAATTAGCACTGAAACAGGTGGTAGCACTTTATTTGCAGTTGCACCAACTTTAGGCGCATCATTTTCTGTTGCCGATAAATCTAGTTTAGATTTCGGTTTACGTTACGAAAATTGGTCAGGAAATGGCGGTTCTACAGGCTTTATTGGCTTACGTGCTGCATTTGCATTTGGTTTATAGTATCAAACCATAATTTATTCCAAAGCCTCCAAGAAATTGGGGGCTTTGTTGTTTATCAGCTGATTAAGGTTTCATTGGTTACAAAATAATTTTAACTATCAAGTTAGTTTGTTTATCATTGTACTGTTTTCGCTTGATAGGTGAAGACACGGAAACTAAAAAATAATTTTCAAAAAAACTCTCAAAAAAAATCAGATGAAAAAACTAGTATTATCTTTATTAACAGTTGCAGGTTTAAGCTTTGCAGCTTCAGCTCAAACAAACAAACCTGTAATTTTTGGTGTGAAAGCCGGAGTAGCCTTTCCAAACATGACCATATCATCAGGAAACGCATCAGTAAGTTTCGATGCAAAAACATCTTATTATGTTGGCGGTACAGCCGAATTTGTATTATCTGATGTAATTTCAATTCAACCAGGTTTAACTTTTATAAACAAAGGAACAAAACTGGCCAGTGGTGATATTGATTTCGAAGATAACGATATTAACACTACTGAAGAGGCAACATTAAATTTTAAATATCTGGAGTTACCGGTAAACCTATTGGCGAATTTTAAAGTAGGAAGCGCTGGTAAGGTATTTCTAGGTGCGGGACCTTATTTTGCGTATGCATTAAGTGCAAATGGTAAATATGGCTCGATAAAAGAAGATATTAAATTTGGTGAGGCAGAATCAGAATTTAAACGGACGGATTTCGGTCTAAACTTTTTAGCTGGTTACCAATTAAACAATGGTTTTAATATTCATGCAGGCTATGGATTGGGGCTAAGCAGTATAGCAGATACAGATCTATCGGATGATATTACCTTTAAAAATAAAGTTTTCTCAGTTGGTGTAGGTTTTTCTTTCTAAAAGAACCGGGAAATAAAGAAGTGGTTGTATCATAAAGAAGGTTTCTTTTGAGATTTTGTCATGTTGTCCAAAGGACTCCTACGGAGAGCCTGTCGAAACACATAAAAGATTATTTAACTAAGTCCTTCGACGGGCTCAGGATGACAATTCTATTTATGATACGGCCTCTTTTTAAATTTAAATATTACTGATTTAATAATAGACTCATTTAATCAATTCCTTTTAAATTTGCAGGAATAAATGGTTAACTTCGGCGTTTTAATAGCACATGTACGCAGTTTTTAAACGCGAGTTATTCAGTTTCTTAAGTTCGATGGTTGCTTATATTACCATTGGCATTTTTCTATTGGTTTCTGGCCTGTTACTTTGGTTTTTTCCTGATACTTCAATACTTGATTATGGTTATGCCGAACTTGATGGTTTTTTCAGTTTAGTACCTTATCTTTTCATGTTTCTTATTCCCGCTATTACCATGCGTTCTTTTGCCGAAGAGCGGAGAGAGGGAACCTATGAGCTTTTAATTACCCGGCCCATCCAAATCTGGCAGATTGTTGTAGCAAAGTACTTAGCAAGTTTGGTTCTGGTGTTATTTGCTCTAATCCCAACCTTAATTTATTACTACAGCATTTCAAAACTGGGTTTTCCTGAAGGAAATATCGATTCAGGATCGGTTATTGGCTCTTATATCGGTTTGTTTTTATTGGGTGCTGCCTTTACATCCATTGGCATTTTCTCATCTGCGTTGACTAAAAATCAGGTGATTGCTTTTGTGATCAGTGCGGCTTTATGTGCATTCGCTTTTTTAGGTTTTGATTACAGCAGTCAGCTTGCTGCATTTCAAAGTATGGAGCACATCATCAGCAATTTAGGGATTAATCAACATTATACTTCGATAAGCCGTGGTGTTTTAGACACGAGAGATCTGATTTACTTTATCACTTTTTCAGTGCTGTTTTTATTGTTCACCAAAATAATAATAGGAGGAAAACGATAATGGAGCTGAAGAATATATGGCTTAATGCTATCATCGTTATAGCTGCATTAATTATTTTAAATGTTGTGGGGCAGTACGCTTTTTATCGTTTTGATTTTACTGCTGATAAACGTTTTACTTTAAGCGATAAAACGAAATCGCTATTGGAGCAAAATAAAAAACCGGTAATCATTACTGTATTTTTAGCAGGAGAGTTACCTCCTGCTTTTAAACGGCTGCAGGCTGCGGTGTCGGATATCTTATCTGATTATCAGGCTTATGCTAAGACAGAAGTTAAGGTAGTTTTTGTCGACCCTTTAGCAGGTCTTAATCAGGCCGATCAGGATACCGTAATCAATAATTTGTACGAAAGCGGTATAGAAGCAACCAATTTAAGTGTTAAAACTGAAAGTGGATTAACGCAGAAGCTCGTATTTCCGATGGCCATGATGGAAAGCGATGGCAAGGAATTTCCTATTAAACTTTTCCAGAATTTAGATACCCGAGGAAATTACGAAGACAATATAAACCGCTCAATTGAAAACCTGGAGTATCTTTTTACTTCAGGTTTAAAGAAAGTACTTTCGGGTGATAACCCCCGGATTGGCTTTTCAGAATCAAACGGCGAACTTTCCGATTTACAATTGGCTGATGCCATTCATACCCTATCTAGCAGTTATCTGGTTGGCCGTATTGATTTAAACAGTATCGATAAAGCAGGGCTTGATAAATTGAAAATGTTGATTATCGCCAAACCAAAAAAACCTTTTACCGAAACGGAGAAATACAAAATCAATTACTTCGTAATGAACGGGGGGCGAGTACTTTGGAGTATTGACCAGGTAAATGCCGAATTGGATAGTTTGCGTGGAAAAAGCGGGCAGATGGCCGTTAACAGTAATTTAAACCTCGATGATATGCTTTTTATGTACGGAGCAAGGATTAATTATAGTATTATTGCCGATCCGGCAAACAGTGCAGAAATTCCGGTTTCTACAGGTGTTGTAGGGGGGCAAAACCAGATGCAATTGGTTCCCTGGATCTATTACCCGATTTTATTGCCCGATACTGCAGAAAGTGTGGTGAAAAAACTGGATGGCGTGAAATCTGAATTTCCAAGCACAGTAGATACTATTGGGGTTAAAGGTGTAAAGAAATCATATATTTTGGCTACATCTCCTTACAATAAGGTGTATAATGTGCCGAAATTGTTTAGCTTGCAGATGGTAAGCGAGCAGTTAGATCCACGGTCTTTCCAAAGTAAAGCACAGCCTGTTGGTTTAATGTTAGAAGGTAATTTTCCGTCAGTTTTTGCCGGGCGGCCCTTACCGGCTACTATTACGCAACCTTATACCCTGGAAAGTATAAGCAAACCGGCTAAAATGATTGTAATAGGAGATGGTGATATTTTTAAAAACCAGGTATCGGAGCAAAATGGAACGCCCTTCCCGCTAGGTTTCGACCGTTATTCGCAGCGTACTTTTGGTAATAAGGCCTTATTGCTCAATATTGTTGATTATTTTACGGATAACGACAACTTAATTGCGCTACGAAATAAAGAAGTAAAGATTAGATTGTTGGATAAAGCCAAAATTAAGCTCGAAAAAACGAAATGGCAATTTATAAATGTGGTGGCACCCTTGCTATTGTTAATATTCTTTGCGATTTTTCAACATTATCACCGCAAATACAAGTACGCTAAATAATTTTTATATTTTTGAAGAAGACTAAATAATATCATGAGATTTATTGTATCCACATCAACTCTATTAAAACACTTACAAACCGTAAATGGTGCATCAAGCAGCAGTACGGTTTTGCCTATATTAGAAAATTTTCTCTTCGAAATTAAAGATGGAAACTTAACTATCTCTGCTACCGATCTGCAAACCAGCATGACAACTGCTTTGGCTGTAGAATCAAAAGAAGAAGGTAAAGTAGCTGTTCCATCTAAAATTTTATTAGATACGCTTAAAACATTGCCAGATCAGCCCATCGCATTTAATATCGATGATAGTACTTTTGCGATCGAGATCAGTGCCGGAGATGGTAAATATAAATTAAGTGGTGAAAATGGTGATGATTTTCCTAAGATTCCAGTAGTGGAAAACGCGTCTTCTGTAAACTTACCTGCGTCAGTTTTAACTGAAGCCATTACAAAAACTATTTTTGCTGTAAGTAATGATGAGTTGCGCCCGGCTATGACAGGTGTATTCTGTCAGTTATCCCCTCAGCACATTACCTTTGTAGCTACCGATGCACATAAGCTGGTGAGATACCGCCGCATGGATAGCAAGGCAGATAAAGCAACATCATTTATTCTCCCTAAAAAGGCTTTAACACTTTTGAAGGCTGCTTTACCTTCAACTGATATTAATGTATCAGTAGATTATAATGCAACAAGCGCTTTCTTTAAGTTCGAAAATATCAATTTAGTGTGTCGTTTAATAGACGAGCGCTATCCAGATTATGAGGCAGTAATTCCAACCAATAACCCTAACAAACTAATTATCGACAGAAGTTTGTTTTTAAATACACTTCGCAGGGTTGTAATTTTTGCGAATAAAACAACACATCAGGTAAGGCTGAAAATTAGTGGAAGTGAATTAAATATCTCTTCAGAAGATTTAGATTTTGCTAACGAAGCACACGAGCGTTTAAGTTGCCAGTATGATGGCGAAGACCTTGAAATAGGCTTTAATGCACGCTTTTTGATCGAGATGTTGAGTAATTTAAGCGGTGATGAAGTTACTTTAGAACTTTCAACACCAAACAGGGCAGGGCTTTTAATTCCACAGACCAATGATGAAAATGAAGACGTTTTAATGTTGGTGATGCCTGTGATGTTAAATAATAGTTATTAAGAAAAAAAACTAATTTATTAGTTTTAATAACAAAGTGGCTTGGTTTTTGACCGAGCCATTTTTGTTTACAATCAACTAACACAACTAATGACAATCTATAACAATCTCTCGAAATCACTGATTTTGCTCACTGTCTTATTTAGTATGGGCCTATCATCCTGTAAAAAGGACAACCCGGATGAAGTAGTAAAAGGCCAGGCCAAGGTAAAAATGGTCAATGCAGCGCAGGCCAATGTGTATCAGGATGTTTATTTAGATAATGAAAAACTAACTACTGCTGCTTTAGCCTTTGGCGAAACCAGCGATTATGTAAAAATACCTTCTGGCAATAGAAGTGTTTCTTATGCCGGCACAAATAACACCACTACAGATACCTCATTAAACTTTACACCATCTATTACTTACACTACTTTTTTGGTTACCAATAAAAAAGGAGAAATGGAAATAGTAAGTTATGAAGATAATTTAAGTAATACCGAGTCAGATAAAGCTAAAATTAAACTGATTAATCTTACACCTAATTTTGCCACTGGCATAAATGTTATGGTACAGGGTGGTACCCAGTTTGTTAATGGATTGGCGTTCAAAGAAGCGTCAAGCTATTTTACAGTAGATACTGGATTCAATTTAAGATACACGGTAGTGGGTTCTGGTAATGTTAAAACCATTCAAAGTACAGCTTTAGAAGGGGGGAAGATATATACCATTTGGTTTAGTGGTACAACGGCAGCAACCTTAGAAGCACATATCATTACCGATAATTAATTTCAAAGTTTAATATGCTTTCTGCTATCTTTACGTTTTATTAGCATCAGCGATTAATTATGAAAAACAAAGTATTGTTTCCTAAAATATTTCTTCTTCTTATACTTGCCGTTTTAATCAGCTCATGCATCAAAAACGACAATTTAATTGAAGGTGATGCTAAAGTTAGATTCTTTCAGGCTGCTTCGACTGATACTACCCAAACTTTCTATTTAAATGGGATACAAATAGGAACACCTGTTGCTCATGGTACAAATACAAGTTATGTGGTTGTTGCAGGCGATGCTGCTTATAATATAACTACAAGAGATATAAACACGGGTGTTGATGTAGCCTCATTAGGAGAACAAACATTTAAAATCGGACAGAATTATTCTGTTTTTTATTATAAAGAAAAAACAGGAGACCCTGCAAAATTGAAGGTTTATGCCGATGATGTAAAACCAGACCTTGATTCAGCTAAACTAACTTTTTTAAACCTTGGTTATACGCTAGGCTCTAGTGTTGTAATTACCGATAGCACAAATACGGCCAAACCTGTAGAATCTACAATTGCGTATGGAGCGATTAAAACTTTCAAGGTTAAAGTTAATAGAAACATGAAATTTGCCTTTAAATTAACTAGTCCTACTGCAACAAACCCACCGCCTGTGGTACCACGCTTAGATTCTCTTAATATTAATAATGGTAGAGTTTACCTGATATTATTGGATGGCGATAAAAAGGGAGAACTTAAAAATCGAATTATTTCTGCCAACTAATTTTATTGCAATATACTAGCATTTAATCCCTTTGATATTCATACTTTTGCCCAAAATTAGATAAATGGAACTACTACAGCAGCTTATAGATTTTATTCTTCATATAGACGTACATTTAGCTGAAATTGTTAACGAATACCGTACCTGGACTTACCTCATTTTATTCCTGATCATTTTTGCCGAAACCGGTTTTGTTGTAACACCGTTCCTTCCTGGCGATTCGTTGCTATTTGCAATGGGCGCTTTAATTGCTGGCGAACATGAAACCGGCTTAAATATCTGGATCATGCTTATTATTCTAATTGTGGCAGCAATTTTAGGAAATACAGTTAACTATAAACTTGGCAGTGTTTTAGGTGCAGGTGTATTTAAAGAAAAAAATAAGATTTTGAAGCTTAAATATTATCATCAATCTCACGAATTTTTTGAGAAACATGGTGGTAAGGCCATTATGTTGAGCCGATTTCTTCCAATTTTCAGAACCATTGCACCATTTGTAGCTGGCATTGCCAAAATGCCATTCGGTCGTTTTACCTATTATAACATTATTGGTGGAGTAGCCTGGATATTTGCATTATTGTTAGGTGGTTATCTATTAGGGCAAATTCCGGTAATTAAAAACAACTTCGAACTGGTTATTATTTTTATTGCTGTGGTAACCTTTGTTCCCGCCATCTGGGCAGCCATCAGAAGTCGTTTTCAACCTAAAAAGATTGAGGCAATAATTGAAGGAGAGGATATAAAGGCATAATTATAGTTCCCTACCAATTAGGGAACCATTTTGATATTTTCTTTCTACAGCTTCACTTTCTATTTTCTCATCAGGTAATAACGCTGTTTTAATGAGGTTTTTAAGCACTGGCTGACCCGCGTCAACCCAGGCAGAGTACCAGAACGATCCTGTTTTTAATATGGCAGCACGCATTTGCTTTTCTACCATGTTATTCATTTTAGTACGATAGGCTTTTGAGTAAGCTATAGCGTATTGTTTCAGCACAGTATTATTTCTTTCAGAAAAGCTATACTTTTTGTCAGAAGGAAATGATGCGCTCAGTTCAGCTTCAAAAGTTAGTACGGTATCAACCAAACTGTGCGTATGCTTTAGTATTTTCCAGATTTCTTGTAGTGGGTTTTCTATATACGCTGCTTTGCCAACAACAAAATTATAATGAGTTGAAAACAATTCGGGTAAACGGCTTTCCCAAAAGGCATGTATACCTACCTGGTTGGTGAGCTGACCATTATGATTGGCAGTAGTGTGTAAAGGAACATGTGCATCGCCAATGTAATGGCCCAGGTCTGCAGAATATTTTAAAATCTTTACCGAATCGCGCATTTTAAAGGCTTTAACTAAACCATAATAGCTACGTTGTATTTGCCAGGGGATAATACCATCGGTGTTTAGTTTTTTTAGGCCGTATTTAACCAGGGCATCATCCCATTTTTCGGGAATACTATCGATATTTTTCTCATAGTTCTCCACATCGAGGTAATGCCGAGGTGCTTCGAGCGTATCAGCATACCTGCGTTTATCTGGGTCAACGGCATGTTCGGTAATGTATTTGATATTCTTTTTATAGAAACCGATCATATCAGAAGGCAAAGTGAAAACAGCAAGGCTATTTATCCTTTGATGTGCAAAGAACCCCCAAGAGGTACAAAGAAATATAGGGATGATTAACGCGGTTAAAATCGTTAATCTTTTCATATAACCTAAGATAAGCAATTTTCTTTGTAACTCAAAGGGTGCAGAAGTTAAAAATTATGCCTCTTCCATTTTTTTCATATCAAGCTTTTTCATTTTCATAACAACATCCATTACTCTTTTTGCTCTTTCGGGCGTTGCCATTAGCTCACCAATGTTTGATGGAACAATTTGCCATGAAAGTCCGAATTTATCCTTTAGCCATCCGCAAACGCTCTCTGCGCCACCATCATTTAGGAAAGTATCCCAATAATAGTCTATTTCTTCCTGGCTGTCGCAGTTTACCATAAGAGAAATAGCTTCATCGAATTTAAACTGTGGACCGCCATTAAGGCCCATAAATTTATTTCCGTTTAATTCGAAAGTAACAACCATAGGGGTTACTTGTGTAATTTTGGAATTTTTAAAAACTGTACAATAATATTTTGCTGCTTCTTCGGCTTGTCCGTCAAACCAAAGGCATGTTACAAGTGGTTTTGCCATTTTATATAAATTTTTTGTGTTACCACAAGTTAGGCAAGATTTTTAGTTTGCGTAAGGTTTAAAAGTGACGATTTAAGGGGGCGATCTGGACAATAATCTGCTCTTATGCTCCTGGCTAAGCCCCAAATTGTGCTAAATGGTGGTCAAGGTGTTTATAAAACATATTGTTCCACTCCGTTTTTGCTAACGGGCCAAACGAATGTGATTCTTTACCGTCGAAATGGACTTCGCCAAGTTGTTGGGTTTGATTAATGTAATCGATTAAACGCCTTTTCTCTTTTTCAAAATCTTTTTCACCCTTAATAATAAATTGCGGGGCTGTCTGATTATTTTTAGGATAAGGTTTCTCGCTCACCACTTTGCTTTTAACTAATTTTTTCAGGATAAATTTCATTATTGGGCCTGGCTTTGGATGAATGTCATTGTAAACCATTTCATAAGTTACATTGCAATGTGCCAGCATCTGTGCAACATTCATTTTGCCCCAAAGTTGAGTGGTAGTTGGAGTAAGCTTGTTAATTCTCTCAATAATTTCGCTAGTTACGGCAGCTTGGAAAATGTTCTTCATGGTTAATTAAAAATGATTTCTGGACGATAGATATTAAAGACTTCCGATCCTATATTGTTCAATTTTTCGATAAGTGGTTCACTGCCGTTTTCAATGACATGGTTTCTTTCATTTTCAGTTATGGGTATCATCCACAAAACATTAACTGAACTACCTCTATAATCATTGAGTTCTAATTTAGGTAGAACATTTAAGTCCCTAACCAAAATTACAGAGGTGATTTTGGTATTCTTAAATTCTTTAAATGTTATAGTATGGCCATTGCCCATCCATGTAATTCTTTTCCAGGGGATGTCTGCCTGTCCGCTTATCCAATTTCCGATTTTGTCTAACTCCGATTGCGTTAAGCCTGATTTTAATATCAAGCCTAATTCTATTCTGTTTATTTGATTAGGATTTTCGCTATACATTTCAACTACTGGCATTGGCAGCAAAGAAAGTCCAACGGTAACAAATACATCATTAAAATCTCCAGTTTTTAAAAATAGTCCTTTTGGTGGCCATTCATTTCCATCAATAGCATAATATTTATTGCTCTTTCCTAAAATTTCTTCATAGCTTTTTAATAATTCTGGTTGTTTTATTTGAAATGGATTTGGTTCGCTATCCCATAAAGCCCAATATTCTTGGGCACTTTTAACCCTATCTATTAAAATATTCGATTCAATAAGTTCCCAACAGAATTCGCCATGATCTTTAGAATCTCTAGCGTAGCCGAAAAAGTCGCCACTGCCTGACCACGAAGGTATGATTGCAATAATTTCTTCTTTCGCTAATAAAGCTGCCGAGTCCCCCTCTTCGAGCCACACAATTTCCAAATCTTCACTTTTCAGTGGAGGTTGCCCCGCTGGAAATCTACAAAATGAACTAGTAAGCATGGGTGGTATCCCTTTTTTGATAAGATTCGTTTCAAGGTTTGCAGGTGCTGCCGCTAAGTTTCTGATCCAACAGCTTTTAATGCCAAAATCTGTGTCTTTATCACCCCAAAGATAAAAGTAAGCAACTCTTTCATCTTGCTCTACGATTGCTGTAATCGGGCAGCTTGGGCTGCGAAATTCAGCAAGCACTTCTGGTTCTTGCCTTTTTTCTTTTCTCAAAGAAAAAAGCTTTTTTAATAAACTCATTTTTAATAATCTTAGTTCCTCAACATTTTAAATGAAAACCAGCCCAATAATGCGATAATCACCGCCATTAATACCCAAAGCCATGCTTTGTTTTCAAATAATGGTTTTTCTATTTTAATGGAATAGGCAGGGTTTTGTTGTTCTGTTCCAATGTTTACGCTGGTTAAATTATTTGGGATTTTACTTTCAAATTTTTCAATTTCATAAACCGGACCTGTAGCTTTTTCATTGCCATAATATAAAGCATATTCATCTTTTGGTTCGTCAAACCGGGCTATAATTTCATAAATGTTTCCTTTTAACTGTAAGCCGCTTAAACGTAATGGCTTATTGTCGTTATTTTGGATGGTGATTTTTAATCTGGATGTAATGGTATTCGCGAAATTGAATGTTGGCTCTTCCAAAGAACTTATCGTGCCTTCATAGAGATTCGCATAATTGTACTGAATGCCTTTGTCGGTTTTAAAACTATCTGTTGCATATTCAATTTTGATCGAACGGTAGAAATCGAAATCGCTTTGTGCATTCAACTTTAAATAGGATAGGGGAACGGGATTGGCCAAGGTTACATCAATAACTGATTCCTTTTTGGATATATCGTTTTTAAGGTCGAAAGATTGATACTTAACCTCCTGATAGGTTCCCTTTATGGTATCTGTTTTCGAAATTTTTGCTTCCAATAATTCGGGCTGTATTGAGCTTTTTACCGCAATCCTAAAATATTGATACTTCGAATCAGGAAAATTCAATTTGGTAAACTGGTAATCTGTATCATTGTTCTTGATCGATAAAATTCGATAATCTGATAAGATAGCAAACCATTCTTTATTATCGTTACTGCCTTCTAGGGTAACTTTCCAATCGAAGTTTTCTTGTTTAAAAGCCAAATTAATCTGGTTGATTAAATTTATTCCTGGCGACTGAAAAGTATAATAATAACCATTAGGATTGGCACTTTGGTTAATCTGTTTAAATGCAATATCATTTGTAGTTACCTTATCGGCACGCTGTTTTAACAGGTAAGGAACTTCTATGGTATCTTTTCCATTGATGCCAAAAATCCTTAAATCTTCGAAACCTGCATTTGCTTTTTTATATAAATCATCTGGCAGTACCATTTTATGCCAAACCGTATTCACACCCGTTATACTCCGCTTAAATTTGTAAGTATTGGTTTGTGCATTTGCGATGGTGGCGCAAAGCAAAAACAAGGTAAATAGTTTAATTTTCAACTTTAGCATCATCTATAATTAAATGTTTGTATTTATTGTAAAGGAAAGAAATGATGAGCAATAACACACCCAACGACACAAAAACTATGGTTTTAGAAATTGTGCTTAAAGAATAGATATCGTAAAAGAAAAGTTTGATCAACGTTATCCCAAATAAAACCATGGCACCAATGCGCAAGTGTTTTTTGTTTTTGGCCAGACCCATGCTAATTAAGAATAATGAAAAGATGCCCCAAAGGATGCTCAATCCCAGTTTATAACTTCCTTCTGAATGTGATAGTTCTAAAATATTGATCAATTCGCTACTGATGATCCATAAGATTGAAAGATAAAGCAGGTAATCGAACATGGTCTTTAAATCTTTTTTCAATAACCCCGAACGCTGCAACTGATAGCATTGTACAATCAGCAAAGCAAAAAAAGCAATTGCTAAATACCTGATGCCGATATTAAATGAACCAATAATGAAATACTTACTTTCAGGAAGTAAATAGGCATCTCTAAGCTCACTTAATTTATAGAGTCCAAAAGTTAGAAATACTATGATAACCCAGATATTAATAACAAGGTTAGTGATGGCGAGTTTGCTGTTTTTTAGCTTTTTAATGTTCAAATAACTTAATGCTGAAGCAAAAAATAGGGTGTAAATATAAATCCACGCCGTTTTTAAGGTCTTATAATTATAGTTGTATTCACTAATTGAATCGTAAAGTCTGGTTTTTGGAGTAGTGTTGATCTTGCTCAGTTCGAAGAGGTTATTAAAGTATTTAGAAATCTCGATCCTAAAGGTAATGTAGATTACAAAAACCAAAATAGCGGGAATGGAATAACTGAGTATCTGTCTCATCCAGATCCATGCTACGGGTTCTTCACTTTCTTTTTTGCTGATGCTGAACATCCGGAAAAAGCAGGCAATAAATATGCATGCGGTTAAAAAGCCAACGTTAAGAATTGGTGTGATTATGGCTGCATTTCCGTTATAGATATCATAATAAGTTATCCAGTCTTCCAGCAGACTAAAAAAGGCCAGAAATATTAATGGGAAGGAAAGTTTTTCGTAAATAACAATCTTTTTTATCCGCGCTAAGTAGAATAGTACAGCGGCTTCTACAACCCAGAAAATGGTTACCCAACCGCCATCTAGCTGAACAGGAACAGCCATTGTAATGAAGGTGATCACCATTGCCAGAATAAGGTAAAAGAGGTTTTTATCTGCAAGATTTTTCTTGTAAATAATCAGGCATACCACAAAGTGGATCACGGCATTTGCCAACGTAAACAAACCTAATAATTCAGTACTGTTTTTATTGTCGGATAATATTAGATAACCTATTCCATAGTATACAAACGAATTTAAAAGTAAAATGACGACATCGCTAAAGCCAAAAACTTCTTTTTTGCTTACTTTGTAGGCCAGGTTGGTAATGTAAAAAGTGAGGAAAAATAGAGTAGAAAATAATAATGCGAGGCTAAAGTAATTGTTTGTGCTACTTAAATCTAAGCGCCAGGCAGAAAAGATGATCCATGTTAAACCAAAAGATGCATAGAATAAAGGCTTCCAGTATTTTTTGAAACTAAGCACAAGGATACCAATATTGATGATGGCCATGTAGGTAAACAAAACGCCAACTTTGCCCGAACCATCGCTCAGTAAAAAAGGCACGGCATAAGCGCCAACCAAACCAATATGGGCGATAACCTGTTTATTATACTTAATTGCTGCAACCACGGTAAATGAGGTGAATACAACCATTAAAGCAAAGGCCAGTGCCTGCGGAATTAAAGCGTAGAAATCGTAAGCTGCATAAGTAATAAAATACATAATGGCAATCGCACCACTAACCAAAACGGCTGAAAAATTATCGTATTTAGCTTTAAGCTTTATGGCAAAAGCCATTAAACCGGCGCCTACGGCATAACCCAATACAATCCTGGTAAGTGGACTAACCATATCATGATCAATGGCATATTTAGCGCCAATAGCTACACCAATGATTAAAATCAGGATTCCAATCTTGCTAATCAGGTTTTCTCCAATAAATTTCTCGAAATCAGATTTAACCATGTTTTCACGCTTAAATCGCTCGGCGAAATTAGGCTGCATTTGGTTTGCCGGAGACGGAATAGGCGCAGGGATAGGTTGAGGTGCAGCCGAATGTCGTGCGCCTAAGCCCGGAGGCGTATTTATTGGTGGTGCTGTAATGATTGGCTCAGGATTTATTGTTGGAGGCGTAGACACTGAACCTGGCGATTGCAGCGCGCTAACCTCGTTTTTTAAAGCTTGAATTTC
This sequence comes from Pedobacter sp. GW822-FHT03F06, assembly GCF_058801365.1. Lineage (NCBI taxonomy): Bacteria > Pseudomonadati > Bacteroidota > Sphingobacteriia > Sphingobacteriales > Sphingobacteriaceae > Pedobacter > Pedobacter sp. GW822-FHT03F06. The sequence goes on along the minus strand of NZ_JBXANE010000008.1, from coordinate 166,567 downwards.
GGCTTCAAAGCCTTGTTGCCTCAGCAACAGGTTTTCCAGCTTAATTAAGAGCAGGTTTAATTTTTCTGAATTATCCATTCGATATCTGGTAGTGCGTAATTTTACTTTACTAAATATAAGAATGTATTTCTATTGGGGGCAGAAAATTTTGTGAATGAGTTGAGGTATTGCTCTTACCGAGGCTGTGTCAAAAAGTTAAATTCGATCCGCATTGTCACGTTGAGCTTGTCGAAACGCTTTGCCAAGGCTATTTAATTTATTCCTTCGACAGGCTCAGGATGACAATCTATTATAAGACAGCCACGCAGGAGCAGGGTTCGTGTCTTTTATTAGCGTTTATAGTCTGAACCTGCATTAAAATGTTGTTCACATTGTAGATTTTATATTGATAAATCAGCTCCCGTCCTTATTTTCAAGGAGGGGTTGGGGGTGGTTTTTTGTTGGATTGTATACACATTAAATTAATTCGCTAATTTTACGGCAAAATCAGCCCTATGGAATTATCTTGCCCGGTATCAGCAGAAAGAATAAATGAAAATGTAGTTAGGATTATTGCCTTTATAGTTGCTGTGATCGCAATTACTTGTGTTGTGTTTTCAAATTATTGGGCAATTGTTTTTCTGCTTTTAGATTTTGCTTTAAGGGCATTTACAATTGGTAAATTTAGTTTGTTGAAATTTATCGCCATTAAAATAGCTGATGGACTTTCGCTTTCGCCGAAAATGAAGGATCTGGCCCCAAAAAAGTTCGCGGCAACCTTGGGCTTTGGGTTCTGCCTATTGATTACCGCGGTATTTCTATTTGATTTTTATAATGCAGCGCTGATTTTTACCTCCGTCATGATCGTTTTCGCCTTGTTAGAGAGCTTATTTGCCATCTGTGTAGGCTGTTATATCTATTCTTTTTTGCAGATTTTCACTAAAAAGAATGAGGCCTAATTTACTTCTTTAAAGCCTCGCGTACTTTTGGTGCAATTTTGCTTCCGAATAATTCTATTGATTTCATTAACGCTGCGTGCGATGGGCCTCCTACGTCCATATGTGCTGAGAAACGTGTTAAGCCAAAGGTTTCTTCCATGGCCAAAATTTTATCTACCGATTCGTTTACATCGCCAATAATTAAAGCTCCGCTACTGTTTCGGCCAGCGTCGAACTGATTGCGTTGATAAGGTGCCCAACCACGTGATTTACCGATCCTGTTCATCTGAGCGGAATAAAGTGGGTAATAGTAATCTGCAACTTCGTTACTGTTTTCGCCAAATAAAGCGTGCATATGCACACCTACTTCAAATTTACTCTTGTCATGCCCATACGCTTCATAAACTCTTTTATAATAATCGAAAAGCGGCTTAAACTGTATCGGCTGACCACCGATGATGGCAAACATTACAGGTAAACCTAGTCTGCCAGCGCGTTCTACTGATTCTGGTGTTCCACCAACGGCTACCCATATTTTTAAATTGTCGTTTACAGCTCTAGGCAACACTTCTTGATTATTCAGTTCTGGTCTGAATTTACCCTTCCAGCTGATTTTGGGCTCCTTATTTATTTTGAGGAGTAATTCTAACTTCTCTTCGTAAAGTTCGTCGTAATCTTGTAGGTTATAACCAAACAGCGGAAACGATTCGATAAAACTTCCACGACCGGCCATTAATTCGGCCCTGCCATTTGAAATTAAATCTATTGTGGCAAAATTTTGATACAATTTAACCGGATCCGATGAACTTAAAACGGAAACTGCGCTGCTTAGTTTAATGTTTTTGGTTACTGTAGCTGCAGCGGCCAGTATAATTTCAGGACTTGATACGGCGTAATCAGGGCGATGATGTTCGCCGATCCCATAGAAATCTAAACCAACCTCGTCCATTAGTTTTATTTCTGCTATAATTTCCTGAAGTCTTTGCTGAGCGGGTTGGATTTCTCCTTTTGCATTAATCTGCAAATCGCCAAACATACCGATACCTAATTCCATAATGATAAATAATTTCAACAAAGTTAATGGATACAGGGCTAGCCATTTTTGATGTATGTTAAGAAAAGAGGTAAAGACTTATAATTAATCAGTCAGTTTACCTAAAGTTTTAAAAATACTTTCGAGTTCGTGATTAGGATAATCGAAGTTAGTAGTGTCGATCTTGAACTTTTTACCATTCTGTAAAGTAATATTCATGAATTTGTACCTGTTACGGCTAAATGGTAGATCAGGAATAGCTTTAATCATTTTGATTTCATTCCACTTAAAAGTTCCCAATTTTAAGAGTGTGATCTCATTTTCATCTGCTATAATGGCATATTCCTCTTGTTTGGCTATTAGATTTTTGAAAAAGAATATAAGAAATACCACCAATATTGTCATTGTAATTAATGTTGATTGAAGATAACTCAGGTCACAGATAAAAGTGAGGTTAATTAAAAATAATGGGAAGAAACCAAACACATAGAGTAATGGACCCAAATTGCTATTATCTTTAACTTTTACCGATATAATCATGTTTGAAACAGGCGTTGGTTTTTACAGCTTCATAGAAATAAGTCAGTTATAAACACCATCAATTACTTTGCTCATCCTTTCGAGTTTAAATTATTCATAGATTAAACATCAGGGCACGTATCCTTAACCGAAGATAATTATTTGGATTAGTTTTATTGGCAGATTAAAATGTATTTTTTTGGTTTGCCTTTGTTAAATTTTCCTATAAAAAACATTGTCTAGGTAGGCTTCTCTAAAAAGCATCGTCATCTCGACTGGAACGCAGTGGAGTGGAGAGATCTATCTAGGGAGATTTCTCGACTGCGTTGCACTTCGCTCGAAATGACGACTACTCGCTGCTCTCAAAGATTTCGCTCCGAATCTGTCAATTGAAAACTGCCAATTACCGAATGAAAACTGAGCCCTACTCGATCTTCTTACCTTTCATTGCCGTAGAAATCGCTGCATCCATCACGCGTTCGGCAAATGGGCGGGTAAATTCATTCAGCTCGTCTGCTTTCTTCAGAATGGTATCTTTTTCTTGAGTAGCTAAAGCCGTTCTAAGTGCTTCGATGTGTACTTTGGTAGCTGAAATTTCTTCTTCGGTTAAATGCTCGGCATGTTTTGCGATAAAACGTTCTGCAGTATAAAGCAATTGCTCACCCTCACCTCTTGCCTCAATAAGCATACGCTGCTCTACGTCACTTTTGGCATGTTCTATACTATCGAGGAGCATTTTCTCTACAGTATCGTCACTCAAGCCATAACTTGGCGTAATTTCTATCTCTTGTTTAACGCCCGAACGTAACTCTATCGCCTGAACGGTTAAAATTCCATCTGCATTCAGTAAAAAATTGATGTCTACTTTCGGCAAACCCGCAGGCATTGCAGGAATTCCCTTTAAGTCGAACTCAGCCAGTTTTCTGTTTTCTTTCACTAAATCGCGCTCACCCTGATAAACAGAGATTTTCATGTTTACCTGTCCATCTATTGAAGTGGTATATTGGCGACCGGCTTTAGTAGGTACTTTACTGTTGCGGGCAATAATTACATCCATCAGGCCACCCATGGTTTCGATGCCCAAAGAAAGTGGGGTAACATCTAACAATAGGATATCAGAACGGTTTCCTGCCAAAACATCGGCCTGAATGGCGGCACCAAGTGCTACTACTTCATCAGGATTAATATTATCTTGTGGTTTTTTACCGAAGAAATTTTCTACGGCCTGTTTTACATATGGTGTACGGGTTGAGCCCCCTACTAAAATTACCTCATCTATATCACCGGCAGAGAGATCTGCATCTTTTAATGCATTTTTACAAGCGGTAATGGTTTCTTCAACCTTTGCTGAGATTAACTGCTCAAAAGTTTGTTTATCAAGCGTGCACCAGATTTCGCCAAGCTGTTCGTTGTATAAATTTTGGGTTGATAATGCTTTTTTTGCAGCCTCAGCCTGCAGGCGTAAGGTTTGCATCAAAATATTATCCTGAGCAACAACTGCTACATCAAGGTTGTTTTTCTCCAGCCAGTAATTTAAAATGGCACGATCGAAATCATCGCCACCTAAATAAGTATTGCCGTTTGTGGCCAAAACCTCGAAAATTCCATTCTGGATCTTTAGAATAGAAACATCAAATGTTCCTCCTCCCAAGTCGTAAACGGCAATTGTTTTTTGTTGAGCAGGATCTAAACCAATTCCGTAAGCCAAACTTGCTGCGGTAGGTTCATTTACAATACGCATCACATCTAAACCAGCTAGTTTCCCGGCATCTCTTGTGGCCTGGCGCTGACTATCGTTAAAATATGCCGGAACAGTGATTACAGCTCTGTTAACTGGTGTTTTTAGCGCATGTTCTGCTCTTGCCTTAAGCTCCTTCAAAATTTCGCCTGATAATTCAATCGGGGTATAGAAACGGTCGCCAGCATAGATTTTCACCAAAGCATCGCTATCATCATCTATAATTTTGTAAGAAAAAATGTCTTTGTGTTCAGCTACGTCTTTATAAGAGCGGCCAAGTAATCTTTTAACTGAAAAAATGGTGTTTGAAGGGTCAATGGTTAAGTATTCTTTAGCCTCGTTACCTACAAGGGCTTCATTCTGGCCATTAAAGTATACTACTGATGGCACCAATATACCTTTACCTGCATCGTTAATTACCTGCGGATTCTTATCTGGATTGATAAATGCCACCAAACTATTGGTTGTACCTAAATCTATTCCTACTATAATTTCTTCCTTTTGAAACGAACCTGTAGCAAGGTTAATCGATATTTTTGCCATGGGCACAAAAGTAAGCAAATGTTGTACTAAAATTGTTGAAATGTTGTAAAGTTGAAATGTTATATAGATTAAATTTGATTTCTTTCAAATACGCTTAGCATTAGGAAATGAGCGCTCCGGTAATTCTTCGGTTGCAGCAGCCCTGCTGTCCCTCCCGCCGATTGAAGGATCGGCTCCGTACCATCAGGTTTATTTAACAAGGGTTCTGTTACCTAAGCGAAATTCGTCACGGATAAAATTTACTCCCGAATCTATACTTATTCTTCTTTAATCCACTATACTTCGTGGCTCTGACTCCAGACTTCGGACTAAAGACTCTGGACTATCTCTTATTCTTCTCCTCGATCCACAAACTCATGTATTTGGTGCTCTGGGCGGTATGGTGATTTAATAGCTGTCCGAAAAAATTATTTTGTCGGTGTATAATTAAATCTGATGATAATCTTTCAATTTCTTGCATAAATCGATCGGCAAAATGTTTTGCCGAATACCTTTGGTTAATGATCTGTACACCATTTTGTTGGGAGGTTTGCCAGGCATCTTTATCCTGATAGAGTTTTACCGCTTCATCAATAAATAGGTCTAAATTATCTTCGATGCTACCGTTCCAATCTAAATCGCCTTTCATGGCTTCTGCGCCAACGGATGTGGTAACTGAGGGCGTTCCCACCCGCATGGCATCAATAAATTTACCTTTTACACCTGCACCAAACTGAATAGGGGCAAGTAATATTCGATGTTTAGCAATGGTTTCTTTGGCATCTAGGGCTCTTCCTTTAATTAAAAACTTTTCGTTTTTGTTATCCAACTGCAGCACTTTTTGCGAGGCATAAGATCCAAATATATTCAAGTATGCATTTGGAAGCCTTTTTCTGAGTACTGGCCAGATCTTCGTTTTTAACACCTGAACGGTATTCCAGTTGGGCTCATGAAGGAAATTGCCAATGAAAACAAAATCAGCACGCTCTTCGAATGAAATCCAGTTTTCGATGGTCTGCTGATCGATTTCTTCTTCGAGAAATGGTAAATAATAAATTAGTGAAGGATCAATTTTGAATTGATTTTTCAGTATATCCATCTCCACTTCCGAAATCATGATCGCTAAATCGCAGCGTAAAATTGAAGCAATTTCTCTTTTGGCTGTATCTGAAAATAAATCTAAAACTTGTTTTTTCTTGTCGCTTTGCTGGCGGGCACTTCGCAGGCAATGTAAATCTTCGGTATCTAAAATCCTAACTGCATTAGGGCATTCCTGTTGAACCCGCCAACCATATTGCTCTTCTACCATAAAGCGGTCGAACAATACCATTTCTGGATTTAATTCTTTCAGAAATACGTTGAAACTTTGATCGTTTAATTGGATTTGTTTCTCAATAACGCTGGTCTTACTAAAATCATAACTGAAATCGCTTTTTGATGCTGCCGATGCAAAAGCGATCTGATAACCTTTGGACAGAAATAAATCAATCAATTGGATCATCCTCGTACCCGCTGCTGATGAAGTGGGTTCGGGCCAAACAAATCCAATAATTAATAATTTCTTAGCGCTTGTATTCATTTACCTGCAAAATAAGCTCTTTTTTTTGGCTCCCGCAGATAAATATGATTTTCGCGGAGTGAAATGTAAAATCGGCATGATCTTTTAAAACTGCGGGAGATATTAAACGTATCTTAAATATTCTTAATTTTGCAGCTCAATTACAAGCACTACATGTTAGGATTAAAATTATTGACAGACCCACGTTGGGCAAATATTGCGGAATCAAATTTAGAAGAAATTTTATCTGACCATGCCTGGTGCGAACAAAAGGCGGCAACCAATGCAATTACTTTAATTACTCAAAATTCAGAACATCAGGATCTTGTAGATGAATTAACAGCGATTGCCATCGAAGAAATGCAGCATTTCCAGATGGTAATTGAAATTATAAAAAAACGGGGTTATACTTTAAGCCGTGAGCGGAAAGATGACTATGTTGGCCGTTTGGTAAAATTTAGCAAAAAAGACGGAAGCCGAAATATGGCTTTTATTGACAGATTGTTGTTTGCGGCAATGATTGAAGCCAGAAGTTGCGAACGTTTCAGGGTACTTTCGTTAAATATAAAAGATCAGGAGCTGGCCAGGTTTTACCACGAACTGATGGTTTCGGAAGCCGGACATTATACCACATTTTTAAATTTTGCGCGTAAATACAGTACGGATGTTGATGTAGATAAACGCTGGAAAGAATGGTTAGATTTTGAAGGAGAATTAATTCAGAGTTTCGGAACGAGAGAGGCTATACACGGATAGTTCAGTTTGCAATTTTCAGGTTATAGTTTTTTATCACTAACTATTAATTGGCAACTGTCAACTCCTTTTTATGTATGTTCCACAACCAAATTACAATATCCTGATAACTATTAATTCCTTTTTTCTGATTGTTCAGTTTTAAGAAGCTATCGAATGCGGCATCCATATAACCGAACATATCGCCATTGTACTTTCGCCAGAATTCTTTTTCGGTCTTAAAATCGGCCAAAACCTTTGGTAAAAGTTTTGCATAAAGTAATTTATAATCGTTAGGAGATTTCATTCTGATCTCAAACAAAATATACCGCAACATTTCATAATTGGCAGAATATTGGTAGTTCACATCGGGACTGTTGCTTGCTGTTAGATAACCCAAAAGATTAGCCTCGTCTTCGTAAGCAATGCCGAGCTGATGCCCTATTTCGTGGCAGCTCACATAAGGTTTTACAAAATCTGGCAGATTCATGTTCATATTAGCTTCACCAGAAAGCGGAGCATAATAACCCTCAATGCCAATTTTACTAATCATCCACGAGTTTAAAACCGATTTTAAACAAGGATTTTGATATTGGAATAATTGATTTTTTCGCAACATAAGCGAATATGCTTCTGCTGATTTTGATTCCAGTTCTTTGATCGTGTAAGCTGGAATTTTACCTTGCTTCAGTTTTAGATTATTGGTTTTTTGGATAAAATAATCGCCAAGAACAACCAATTCTTTAACATTATATTTTTCACTGCCTATCCCCAACTCTTCACTTACGCTTGGCCGACTGTAATTTAAACCCCATACAATTTTGAATATGATATAGAGCATCAGGAAGAAGCTAAAGACTTGTAAGGGAACAAGAATCCTATCATGTCTTTTTAGCGATTTTCGTTGTTTATAAAACCTCATGATTTTATAAAGTACAAAGCCAATCAATAAAGCATAAATGATATCGCCAATGGCAAAAGGGAAAATAGACGATATAAACCTTAATGATGAAGAAATATAAGGGTAAAAGCCTGTTGAGTAATATTTTTGGACAAGGGTGGGGAAGAAGCCAAAGAAATAAATGAGTAAAGCAATTACTAAAACTGCAATAAATTTTGAATAGATAGATTTACTTTTTTGCATCTACATTATAAGCTAAGAATAATGACTATCATAATTATTACCAATATGAATATGGGTCTTAGCCATTGTTGTTGGTCTGCTTTTTTAAGGTATCCATCTTTCCTTAATTCCCAGGAAACTATAACTTCTATAAAAGTACTTGGCTCAAAGATAAAGTCGAAAAAGGAATAAGATTCTTTCGCTCTTTTTAAATTTTCTAATCTAACCTTTTGTTTCGACTGGTGTTTTGCATGTTTGATCTCTGATTCATCAACCTTTCTTAAGGTTAACTCCATTTGGGCCTGTTCTATGGCGGATTCACCCCATTCATTTGGAGAGCCTACAATTAATAGCAGTTGTTTTGTTGTTCTATCTTCGATAGGAGGAGTGAATGTAGGCATTAATTTACCGATGATATTAATTGGATACTTCGATAAATATAACAAATCTATCTGGCAAAAGTCAGACGTTTTCCGATCTGATCGGTCGTGAATTTGCCATTTTGATAAGCCAGATTTCCTGATACAAAGGTATGGGTAATACTGGCCTGGAAGGTATCCCCATCAAAAGGACTCCAACCACATTTATAGAAATTATTAAGTTTGGTTACTGTCCAGGAGTCTTTTAAGTCTACCAACACTAAGTCTGCCCAATACCCTTCACGGATAAAACCACGTTTTTCGATATCAAAACAGATGGCCAGGTTGTGTGCTGTTTTTTCAACAATTTTCTCTAAAGAGATTTTACCCTGTAAATGCATTTCTAGCAGTGCTGGTAAGGCATGTTGTACCAACGGGCCACCAGATGGGGCTTGAGCGTAAGGCTGCTGCTTTTCTGCCAATGTGTGTGGCGCGTGATCCGTTGCAATTACATCAATATAATCTTCAAGAATACCTTTAAGCACACCTTTCTGATCATCTTCAGTTTTTACCGCAGGGTTCCATTTGATGAAATTCCCTTTTGAAGCATAATCTTTATCGTTAAACCAAAGGTGGTGCACGCAAGCTTCCGCTGTAATCTTTTTATCCTTTAAAGGCGTAATATTATCAAATAGTGCTATTTCTTTTGCTGTAGAAATATGTAAGATATGCAAGCGGGTTTGATAAGTTTTAGCCAGTTCTACCGCTAGTGATGATGATTTATAACAGGCCTCCGCACTGCGGATTAAAGGATGCATCTCTATTGTTAAATCTTCGCCATATTTAGCTTTAAATTCGGCCAGATTATGGCGGATGGTTGCTTCATCTTCACAGTGGGTAGCCACTAATATTGGTGCTTTGCTAAAAATGTTTTCTAAGGTTTTTTCGTTGTCAACCAGCATATTCCCTGTTGATGAACCCATAAAAACCTTAATACCACAAACGTTTTTAGGGTCGGTTTTTAAAACCTCTTCAATATTGTCGTTGCTGGCCCCCATGTAAAATGAGTAATTCGCTAACGAAGTTTGGGCAGCAATTTCATATTTATCGGCTAATAAACCCTGTGTTAAGGTATTGGGCACCGTATTGGGCATTTCCATGAAAGAGGTAATTCCTCCGGCTACGGCGGCCATGCTTTCAGTAAAAATATCGGCTTTATGGGTTAAGCCTGGTTCGCGGAAATGTACCTGATCGTCAATCATGCCTGGTAAAAGGTATTGTCCTGTTGCGTTAATTTCTTGCGCATCAGGTGCAGACAGATTTTGACCGATTTTGGTTATCAATCCATCTTTTATCAATACATCGGCAACAATTTTTTGTCCTTCATTTACAATTGTAGCAGCTTTTATCAGGTAAGTATTCATGGTTTCAAAGGTAGTAAATTAGTATTAAGTAGAGCGTATCAAGTATCAAGTTTGGGAGGATGAAAGGAAGAAATTGAGCTAAGGATTACTGTTTTATGTTTAATAAACCTGATAAAGTGGAAATACTTTTTGGCAAGCTCAGACTGACAATCGCAAAAAGATTGAAACAATAGCAGGACTGCCGCAACCGAAGAATTACGAAAATTGCTTTACTCCTAATTCTGATAAAAATAAGCTTAGATTCTACATTGCACTGAAACCTTCTGCCTTACACCTTCAAACCCTCAACCTTAATCACTATCTTTGTGCGCTATGGCAAAATCGTTCGAAGAATTTAAGTTAAACAGGCAAATTTTAAATGCAGTTGCCGATGCAGGTTATACCGTTGCCACGCCGATACAGGAAAAAGCAATTGCACCAGTATTATCTGGACAGGATATTTTTGGTATTGCCGAAACTGGTACAGGAAAAACCGCGGCTTTTGTTTTGCCGATTTTAATGCAATTGAAATACGCTCAGGGCGATAATCCAAGAGCATTGATTTTATCTCCAACACGCGAACTGGCCATGCAGATTGCCGAGCAGGTAAAGCTGTTTTCTACTTATACCGATTTACGTTCTTTGGTGATTTTTGGTGGAATTGGTCCGAAAACACAGAAAGAGCAGATTGCAAAAGGGGTTGATATCCTGATTGCCACACCCGGAAGATTCCTGGATTTATATTTAGCTGGCGATATTAATACCCAAAGCCTAAAGTTTTTGGTATTGGATGAAGCCGATAAAATGATGGATATGGGCTTTATCGGTTCTATTCACCGGATTTTGGAAATCGTTCCGCGTAAACGCCAGAATTTGTTGTTCTCAGCGACAATGAGCGATTTAGTACAGAAAATTGCAGGCGATTTCTTGAATAATCCACTTGTGATTGAGGCATCTGCGCAAGCAACACCTGCTGCAAACGTAACGCAGACTTTGTATTATGTTCCGAACTTCAAAACGAAAATTAACCTATTGCAGCATTTGCTGAAGAATGATGAGGCTTTTAACCGCCTGATCATTTTCTGTAAAACAAAAACCGTTGCCGATAATATTTTCAGTTTTATTGAGCGCAGATATGGTGCGGAAAATGTTCGCGTGATCCATGCGAATAAAGGACAAAACACCAGAATTAACTCTATAAATAGTTTCAAAGAAGGTAATATCAGGGTTTTGGTGGCTACAGATGTAGCGAGTAGGGGTATTGATGTAAGTGATGTAAGTCATGTGATCAATTTCGATGTACCTATCATTATCGAAGACTATGTACACCGTATTGGCCGTACCGGTAGGGCTTTTGCCAAAGGTGATGCAATTACCTTTGCAACAGATGCCGAGAAATATTATATCCGCAAGATCGAAAAATTAATCCGCCAATATATTCCAGTGGCCGAGATCCCGGAAGGCGTTTTTATTGATGAAACCCCTTACGAAGAGCGCCAGCATATTGCAAAGGAAATCGATATGCAGAAACGTAAGGAAGATCCTGATTTTAAAGGGGCTTTCCACGAGAAAAAGCATGCTGCAGCGATAGAGAAAAAGGTAAGAGAAAAAGCCAAGGCAAAGGCTGGCAAACAGGTAAAGAGTTTTAAAAAAGGTAAAAAATTCGACAAGAAAAAGTAATGAAGTTTAGGATTACGCCTTTAAATATCGTTAGTGCCATTGGTTTGGGATTAGTGGCCGTAAATTTAGTTTCAGAGAAAAGTACAGCACCACGCCATGTGGATATGAGTGGCTTTTATCTCCTGATTTTAGGTTGCCTTATCCTTGTAACCTTTATTACAGATATGATTTTCCGGTTCACGTTAAAAGATATTAAAAGGATCTGGGTGGTAGAGGTGATCTTTATCTTCATTGCGGCAGTACTCATGTTAATTCTGCAAAAGTTAGCGTAATTAAACCGTAAAAATATCTGTACAATTCTTATCTGTGCAATCTACTCATCTGTGTAATCAAATTAAATAAGCATCTTTGCATCCGAAAAAAAATAAACTGATACCTAAGAATCCCTTTATCGGTGTAATCCTTTAATCGGTGTGATATATTTAAAAAAAATGAAAAAAGCAGAAATAAAAATAACCGTTGAGTTAGATGAAGGCAATAACCCAGATAACATACTTTGGGAGAGTACAGATGCTGGAAACGCTGATAAAGTGCCAGCCAAGGCGATGTTTTTATCGGTTTGGGACCACAATTATAAAAATACTTTAAAGATAGATCTTTGGACGAAAGATATGCCTGTTGATGAGATGAAACGTTTCTTCTACGAAACTTTGCAAACCATGGGCGATAGCTTTTTAAAAGCCACAAACGAAACTTTGATTGTTGAAGATTTACGTGATTACTGTGCCCACTTCGCAGATAAGATGGGGATTATTGAGGGACAATAGTTCATTAGTCATTAGTCATTAGTCATTAGTCATTAGTCATTAGTCATTAGTCATTAGTCATTAGTCATTAGTCATTAGTCATTAGTCATTAGTCATTAGTCATTAAAAAATGCCAGACAAGTTAGCTATTAAACTATTAACCATCAACTATCAGCCATTAAAGCAATTCACCGATTTATACAGTTAACCAATTAACCAAAAAATATGTTAGTATTAAATAAATTCAGGGCATGGTTAGGCATTTTGTTATGCGTTATTGCAGGTTTCTGCCCAATGTTAAAAGTGCCCATTAAAGGCAATTGGAACTTGTATCAATCTGATGCGCGTTTGTTTTTGATCACTTATGCCATTATTGCCATTTCGGTATTGTTTCTCTTTATCAGAAAAGTTGGTGCCTTTAAGTTTATGAGTTTTGTAATGGCTATCTGGTATGTTTTAGCGGTAGTTGCTGTTTATTTTACTGCAAATAATTATACTAAATATGGCTTCGCCAATAAACTTATTGGTAAAGTTGTTCATTTCCAATGGGGATGGATCGTACTTTTAGTTGGCGTAATATTGATGCTTTTTAGTGTTAAGCGCGGAGAGAAGATTAGCGCTTAAGCCTTTTCGTGCAATTGAGAGGTGAGTTTTGAAACCTCGTATCCCTTTGCCTTACACCTAGCTACAATTTCATCATGGGTTTTCTTCGGCATAGTCTGATTACGGCTCATGATGAACAAAAATTTACGATAGGGGTGTCCTACCACCACATAGGAGTAATCATCTGCCAGTTCAATGATCCAGTAATCAATCTTTATCGGCCAAATAAACTGTGCCTGCAACTCTCCTTTATCTCCCTCTTCCGATGGAAACATTTTAGAATTCCTGGAATAAACTTTATCATCGCCCGGTTTTTTATAGGTAGTTAAAACATTATAATAACCATCTTTATTCAAGGTGTATTTAGTAGTGGTTTCACGGCTCCCTTTATCAAAAATGGTAGGGATTGAATATAATGAGTACCAGGTTCCCGAATATTTTTTTAAATCTAATTTGGCCACAGGAATATTTTTTTCCATTGGCAGGTGGGTTAAAAAAACAAACAGGAATAAGCAGGCCATTTTCATGATATCAGGGGTATTTGATATGATTTACGAAACGGATAAAAAAACAGATTTCTTAGAATTTATTTTTTGCTTTCCAGATGAAGCCATCGAGCACATAATGCGTAGCCTGTGGTAAGGCTAAAAGTGGAACCAGCAGCGATAATAACTCCGTGTTTGTAACCTGCGGCAAGCCGGAAAAAAGTTTGAAAACCGATTGATGTTCTTTCCATACCAAACCATCCCAAAGGCCTTCTTCCATATAGGCGAAAAGTACCAGGATCAATAAGAAATAAAATATCCCGAATTTTCCGAAACAGAGATCCATGATTTTATTCTTAGCGGTTTGGCCTCCGATTTTTTTCTTCTCAAAAAACCAGATAAGCGCCATATACGGAATGCCATGCGAAATTACATTTAAGGTAGTAAAGGCGATATCGCCATTAAAATAAACGATGCCGAAATACCAGGATAAAAATGTTCCGATTACGATCAAGTTGCGCGGAATATTAATCCATTTTTTGCTGATGATCAATATAATTTCTTTAACCATATAAATGGCGATGATTATGATGTACACCGTGCTGGAGTATTTTAAAAGCATATCGTTCCTAAAAGTGAAGAAATCGCCTTCTACAAACCAGTTGAAATTTCGCCCGCTACTTAAATGCCAGAAAAGCAAAGGATATAAAGTTGCGGTATAAATGGCAATTTTATCAATAGTTGTTAACAGCCTGGTTGAATTTTCGTTATGGGAATACAGGCGCATAAAGCCATATTGCTGCCTGATAAAATGATAAACAGCCAAATAAGCCAATATTCTCCAAAACCATAAGCCATCGAAACGATAGAGGATAACACCTATAACATAACAGGCCAATGGAATAGAGATGAGCAGTGTATACTGCTTTTTGAAATTACCCCGATTAAAATAGGTTCGGTATAAGGTGCTGTAAACATGTGCAACATCTATAAAAACAATTAAAAATACCCAATAGGCTAATGGAATACCTGCTGCGTTTTGAAACTGATCTGGAAAAAGTAAAACCAGCAATAAAGAGAGAAATGCCGGCGATATAATAAAAACTATATCACTCCATGCCGTGTGTAGCCAGGGTTGGGTATGTTTATGAGATAACATTTAAAACTTGTTTTGCTGCGTTAATACCCTGGTGAAAAGCCTCCTCAAAGATAGATACCCCGCTCAGATCACTGTGGGCGAAGAAAATCTGATTGTTGATAGGCGTTTTCGCTTTTTCTAAATTTTCGCTCCAAACAAAATCTGTGGTGGGTGCTATCATTCCGTGTCCCCAAACCCAGAAATCGATATTTTCAATCGCTTCTGTAATTCCCGGATGTATCATTTCCAATTCAGGAAGAACAATGTCAAGCCATTGTTCGTAACTCCGGGCATATGCCGCCAGTCGTGCAATTGCTGGTTCAAAATCGCACAGGGGCAGGTAATAAGTAATTACTTTTTTATCCTCCGACAGTTTTAAATGTTGTTGCGCCGAATTTACATAACCAACAGATGGCGTATTATAGGCCACATTGTCCCAACAAAGATTTATTCCTTTCGATTCTGGTAATTCGTTGATGGTAATATTGGCGATCAACCATGGCGAATAGTTAAAAGCTTTATAGTCAATATTCCGGCTAAAACGCTCGAGTAAGCGTTTGCTTACAAATTGTGGTGTACATAAAATGATCTTTTCGGCTGTTATTTCCTCCGTGGTGTTGGTATGCGTATTGAATATGGAAGCCGTTATATCGCCATTTGCCATCGATTTTAATCCATAACATAGGATTGATGTTTTGATCTGATCTTGTAACTGCTTGGCAAGCTGCTTCATGATCCAGCCGTTGCCTTCGGGCCAGGTTAGTATGGCATTCTGTTCTGCATTTGCCGCTTTTCCTCTGCGCGAAGCGAAATAATGTAAACCAGCCCAGGCCGATATTTTATCTGTCTTTTGCCCATAATCATCTTTACACGCATAATTTAAATACCACAATAAGTATTTAGAATCGTATCCTTTTTCTTCGAGGTATGAACGGAAAGAAATCTTATCCAGTTTTCTATAGCCAGGATCGCTTGATGAAGCGCTTAACGGAATATTGAATAGAAATTTTCCGTCATTTCCTTTGGTGTTTTTTAACTGATCTACTTCACGTAAAAAGCGCTTAATCTGTTCTTTATCGGTTGTTGGTACACCAAAATCGGGTACCAAACCTTCCTGCCATTCGCCATTGATCAATAATCTTTCCTCAGGATCAAAAGTGAGGTAATAATCGTTGTAATAGGGGAGTTCTTTTTCGAAATGGGTAATTACATTGATTTCCTGCAAAAAATCGATTAGCAGGTTATCATCATTGTTTGCAACGGTAATATAATGTGCACCTAACGGATATGAGGATACTTTATTCGTGCCGAAATAAGAGTTCCCTCCGGTGTGATTTTCCAGTTCCAGAATTTCAAAATCCGTCTCTCCATTCCTTTTTAACCATCTGCCAGCCGATAAGCCTGAAATTCCGCTGCCGATAATCAGTATTTTTACCTTTTTTGTTTTACTCGGGGCCGGTAATTTTATCTTATCGCGCAAAATATGACCAGCTTTTGCATTTGGTCCCTGTAGTGTCCCTTTGATGTTGTATTTAGTTGATCTGATTTTTTTATAACAGCTGTTCAAAAAAATGCCACCTGTTATCAATCCAATCCTCAAAAGAAAAGAACGCCGTTTTAAATATGCCGATAAATCACCTTTATAAAACGTTTGCCCACTCATCTTCGAAATATTTCACTAAAATCTGGTTGTTTAACTTATTTACATCAGTTTCTACCCTGGCCATATCTTTTGGGAAGTAAAGCATCAGATCTAAACTTTCTTTCGAAACGAACCTTAAACCAGGTAAATATTGCCGAGGTTTTTTATAAATATTGTCCGGTGCGGTTGCCATAATGTAGCCCCACTCGCCAAAAGAAGGTACATAATTATGGTATGGAATGGTTTTTAAACCCACACTTTCGAGGGTTTTATTAACCGTCCAAAAAGATTTTGGTGCAACGTAAGGTGAAGTTGACTGGACAACCATTAAACCTTTTGGTGCAAGTATGCCTTTAACCAGGTTGTAAAAAGCGTTGGTATAGAGTTTGCCAACAGCATAATTTGAGGGGTCTGGGAAATCGATGACAATGAAATCGAATTTTTTATGTTGCGCTTTGATCCAGCTAAAGGCATCGGCATTAATTACTTTTACCTTTGGCGATAAGAGTGCGTTTTTGTTTAAACCTAAAAGGATCTTGTTCGATTGAAAAAGACTTGTCATTCCTTTATCTAAATCTACCAGTGTTACCGAGTCAATATTGGAGTATTTTAATATTTCCCTAACAGCAAGGCCATCTCCACCGCCCATTACGAGCACATGTTTAGCAAAAGGTAAGGCCTGCAAGCCAGGATGTACCAGTGCTTCATGGTATCGGTACTCATCGTCAGAGCTAAACTGGAGATTTCCATTTAAGAAAAGCCGTAAAACCTTATTCTTTTTCGTCAGGATAATGCGTTGATAAGGTGTGCTTTTCGAATAAATAATGGTATCACTATAGGTCTGACTTTCGGAGAAGCTGGTAATTTTATCTGCGTAAACAAAACCTGCAAGCAATAAAATAATGCTTACTATTGATGCGCTCTGCAGATATTTGGAAGCCCTGATTTCTTTTTTGAAACTTAAGCATACAATTAAAGCTACCGCAACGTTGAGCATGCCAAACATATATGCTGTTTTAACCAATCCTAAATGCGGGATAAGCAGAAGCGGAAAAATGAGTGAGGCCAGTAGTGCGCCGATGTAGTCGAATGTAAAAACCTTCGAAACCAGATCTTTAAATTCATAACGGTCTTTAAGGATGCGCATCAGCAACGGAATTTCTAGACCCACAAGAATACCCGTTAAGCTCACAAAACCATATAATACAATCCTGAATGAAGCAATACTTTCAAAAACGAGGAATAAAACCGTTGAGCTAAAACCCCCAACCAAGCCGACTAAAATTTCGATCTGAATAAACCACGAAAGGATATTTTTCTCGAAATACTTAGATATCCAGGAGCCTATACCCATAGAAAAAAGGTAAACGCCAATGATGGTGGAGAATTGGGTAACCGAATCGCCAAGTAAATAGCTGGCCAATGTACCCGCAATCAATTCGTAAATAAGACCACAGGTGGCAACAACAAAAACAGAAATTAATAAAAGTGCCGGTAGCTTTTTGTTCATGCTAACTGTGGATGGCTGAACTTATAATAATTGCTATTGCAATAATAAAAGCCGCAAAAACGATTGCTAAAGCCAGGTTTTGCTTTTCCAGAATCTCTTTCCAAAGGTTTTCGGGTGTCATTTTTTCAATAATCCAAAAAGCGATAAAGAGAACAATGATGCCCAATACGGAATAAACCAATGATGCAATAATGTACTTGATGTTAATTAATTCATTTAAACTCATAATGTTTTTATTTATGGTAAAATCTATTTACATGACCAGAATGACTTTTATTGCCATTAAATTCTGTGTTTTTTTCTACTTTATCTGGGAAGTAAGCACGTCCTTTTAAACCACTGTAGCCATAAAACCCAATAAGGGCCAGCAGTACAATAAGATAATATTTTATCGGTTTCAGATTCATTTATTCTCCATTTACAAAAGGTGAGAAATTGCTGTTATTCCATCTTCTTTTTTCATAATCGCGCATTAAAAGCCAGCAAATGGCCGGAAAAATACAAAGTAATAATATAGTGGTTATCGTATTGCCCCACATGGTTACATTGCTCACCGCTTTGATGTAAAGGTTATTTCTAAACACATCTCCTGATGATGGATACACATTTAAATGGTATTTTCCCTTAGGTATTTCTGATAACACAACCGATTCTTTTGTGGAACCTTCCGACCAGCTTTCGCCATCTTCAGTACCATGATAATATTCGATCCCTTTACTTACTTCCCATGTTTTGTTATCGCTTTCGTTAACCAGTACAATGGTGGTTTCCAGCCAGTTATTGTCAACTGATGAAGCAATCTCAAATTCGATATTTGATGATTCATCATCAAGCGTAAAAGATGGCGTAATAAATGATTTGAAAGCATCAGGACCGCCTTTGGTATCATAAACAATTAAAAAATCATCGTTTATAAGCTCCTTTTCAGGTTTTACTGTATGGAACAGTATATGGAACAGCAGTACTAAGATAATGGCTACACCTGTTATCTTTAATGAGGCTGTCCACCTGTCAAAAGCTTTTGATGGTTGGTTTGCACCAATCCCAATCTGCTGGGGTAAGTCGTTTTTATCAATGTTGAATGCGTTTGCAATAACTTCAGCATCAAGGTATTCGCCAATGTAATAGTCGGTTTTGTGGCTGGTTTTGCCAACCTCCTTTACAACCATAAATGGCGGGGCAATATACTCGGTAGCTTTAACCTTTTCATTCACTACATCCCAATCCACTTCACCAAGCATAGCGGTGACTACTGGCGTGTATCTATTGAAAAGTTTGTACTCAACATCTTTATAACCAATGCTTAACCCATACGATATGGGTTCTTTATAATCTGGAAGAAAATCTTTGCTGGCAATAAAATTCCAATGCCCATCGAATTCGGATAAGGTAACATAGCCTTTATCATGGCTGGTTAAAATATATTCCCTCCAGCGGTAATCCGTACCTGCTTCCTTTTTTTCGAGATAGGCAATTACCTTGAATTCAGTGCCGTGGATATTTCCTGTTGAGCCCAGTTTTAATGCCAAAACTTTTTCAGGTTGATCTAATTTTCTGTTCAGCCTTGTTTCTGCCCTGGTAAAAATATGTAGGTACGAGAAACAAGATGAGCAAACGATATACTCGCTTTTAGCTGGCTCGTAAAGCACAATATCTTGTTTGCAAATCGAACAAGTAATTGTCTCTGATAATTTAAAAAATGATTTTACTGAATTCTCCATTAGCGAACAACTTCAGTTTTCTGTATTTCTATACCCTCAAAAAAATGGAGTACAGCGGCATAAATATCTTTAACCTTTTGAGTATTGTCTTTTTGGTAGTTTGATAAAAAGATATCAAAAGTTGCCAATTTAAATTCAGGCCACGTATGGATAGACAGGTGAGATTCTGTTAAACATATTACAGCTGTAAAGCCCCCATTAGGAAAATCGTGATAAACCTCGCCAACCTTTTTCAGCCCATTTGTCTTAATTAAGCTGTTAAACAGCGCTTTACAATCATGAAAAGAAGAAAGGTGTTCAGTTTTTTCAGACGAGAACTCTGATAAAATATGTAAGCCAGGATTGTAGTTCATTGAGCGTTTGGTATCTTCCAAAAATATGAATTATTTTAAATGTAAGAATACTTTAATAGCAGAATTTAAAATGGACTATCTGCAATAAAATAATCGTTGGTATCATCTGCCAAAGGAATATAAATCCGTTCCCATTCATTACCTTCTATAACTTGCCAGGTGTGTCCTTCTCCGGCTGTATCATTGGCAATGAGTAAAATCCCTGGCTCAATAATAAAAGTTTCGCCATTGCTTACTGTAAACCGAAGTTTACCCTTAAGCGTAATTACATATTGGCGCCTTGGTGCAGGGTGGGGAATTTTCTCTAAAGCGGATACATCAGTTTGTGCGAAAAAATAACTGGCATTGATATGCTGACGGATTGGTATTGTACCTGTTTCAAAGGCACATTTGTTATTTTCAATATTAATTAAACGGATGGCTTTTATGAAATTTTTAGTTGTTTCGGCTTGGTCTGTATTCATCTGCAAAATAAAGTTTGTTTTTTAAAATTTTAATTCGGTTTGTCCTTTTTGGGCAACTTCACGTTCGTGTTGTAGCAGCCAATGCTTACGCCATAAACCACCTGCATACCCTACCAGTTTGCCGTTACTTCCAATTACCCTATGACATGGTACTACAATGGCAATATTATTTTTTCCGTTTGCTGCGGCAATAGCCCGTATCGCTAATGGATTGTGTGCAGAAAATTTGGCATATGAAGTGGTTTCGCCAAAAGGTATGGTCAATAAATGCTGCCAGACTTCCTGCTGAAATTCAGTCCCTTTTTGTTTCATTGGGAAATTGAAATCCTTTAAATCGCCTTTAAAATAGTTATTTAACTGGTTGGCTACCTTTACTGTAAGTGCATTTTCTGATAATCCTGTAATATCCTTTTCAGCAAAAGTAATTACCTGTACAAATTCGTCGTCAGCTAAGATGGTTACTGTGCCAACGGGCGATTCTATAACTGATGCGTAGTTCATATCATAATTACTTTAACCACAGATTCACACGGATGAAGACAGATTGTTTTGCACATTATTTAGTCTTTTATGTTCCGCTCCTAATTTAAACTTTTAAAGATCTGTAATCTCATTTGTGATGCTACGAAAAAATATCATCTGTGTTTATTCTCTTTATCTGTGGTTCAAACTTTTTTCTGCACCGCCTAAATCTGAACAAAATTACAACAATACAACAATTTAAGCATGCAATATTTATCAATAAAAGTATCTTTGCGGTTATGCAATTGGCCAAAGAGGTTAAATATTTAATTCACAAGGAAGTATTGTTAGAGTGGCGCTCCAAATATACCATTAACGGCGTATTACTCTATGTGGTTTCTACCATTTTTACGTGTTACCTCTCTTTTGTTAGCCTGGGCGATAAATTAACATGGAATGCCTTGTTTTGGATCATCATGCTTTTTGCCTCAATTAATGGCGTATCGAAAAGTTTTTTGCAAGAAACCAAAGGACAGCAGTTATATAGTTACATTTTGGCAAGTCCGGCTGCGGTTTTAATTTCTAAAACGGTTTACAATACACTGCTCATGTTGGTGCTGACTACAATTGCTTTAGGTTTTTATACATTGGTTTTCGATTCTTTTACCCCGCCCGATTTAGTGATGTATTACATAGCCGTGGTATTGGGCAGCATCAGTTTTTCTACTGTATTTACAATGGTTTCGGCAATTGCAAGCAAAGCGGGAAATGGTGGAATGTTGATGGCTATTTTAAGCTTTCCCATCATTATTCCAGTATTGATCTTATTAATTAAACTGGCCAAAAATGCTGTTGATGGTTTGCCATGGGAAAATAGTTACGATGAAATAGCAATGTTACTGGTGGTGAATGTACTGGTGGTGGCAACGTCTTTATTGTTATTTCCTTACCTTTGGAGGGATTAAAAAATGATTGAATGAGAGATGGATTGAATGATAGAATAGAGAATAACATTCACTAATTCAATCATTCAGAACTCAATAATTATATAGGTATGAATAAAACTTGGTGGAAAATTTTAGGTTCGGTTTTGGTAATTTATACTGCAATAGCAGGTTTGTTGCTTGGTGTACCGCATCTGGCTATTTTGAACGAAACAATCCGTAATCTGTATTTCCATGTTCCGATGTGGTTTGCCATGATCGTACTCTTTTCGATCTCTGTTTTTTACAGTGTAAAGTCATTAAGCAGTAAAAGTGAAATCGACGATATTAAAGCCGTAGAAAGTGTAAACGCTGGGATAGTTTTTGGCGTTTTAGGTTTAGTAACGGGCGCCATCTGGGCAAAATATACCTGGGGACAGTTTTGGAGTTTCGATCCTAAACAGAATTTTGCTGCCATTTCAATTTTGCTCTATTTTGCCTACCTCATTCTTCGCAATGCGATAGACGAAGAACAGAAAAGAGCCAAGATTTCGGCTATTTACAATATTTTTGCCTTCCCAATGATGGTGGTATTACTTTTTGTTTTACCCCGTTTAAAAGACTCATTGCATCCGGGTAATGGTGGTAATCCCGGCTTTAACAGTTACGATTTAGATAGCCGCATGCGTATGGTATTTTATCCTGCATGTTTGGGTTGGATATTAATCGGTTACTGGGTTTATACCATCCGTTTCAGAATACGTAATATAGAAAACAAACAACAACATAACTAAAATGAAAAAAATATTTTTCTCCCTGATATTAATGATGGCCACTATGCAATTATTTGCGCAGGATAATGGCGTAGAAATGGCTGATAGCCTTCGTAGCAATGGAAAGATATATGTTGTGGTAATATGTATCGTAATTATTCTTGTAGGTTTATTGGCCTACTTGTTCTCAATCGACAAAAGATTAAAGAAGATCGAAAAAGAAAACCAAACTGATAAATAACTGCGTAAATAAGCATGTGGGTTAAAATCCTATTTGGCTTTAATGGTCGGTAAATGGATATATTTTAAGACTAAGTTTATCAGTTTTTTGTATTTATCTTTCTGTAAAAGAGGTTTTTATTAATTTTAAAAGCCCTAATTAAAAATACAGCGCAGTAACCACATAAAATACCTACATCACAGTATTGTTTTTTGATTATTTATTGATCAAGTTTGGTTAGTTATAAATTAAATCAACGGGACGATTTAGGTTAACTTTAAGAAGTGATCAACACAATTGGTCACTTTTTTTATGTGCCATTTTTTACAGGCATTTGCAATATTCGTAATATTGATCTGTTTTTTGGCTTCTATTTGTTTAGTGTTGCAACAAAAGGCTGTTTTGAATATTTTTTTTATAATTTTTTTTAGATCAAAAAATCTGTAATAATACCTATAAAAATAGTCGTTTTTATGGTGTAGGCCAACTAAGATATCTGCATTTAAATGTATTTGGATATAGTTTTTAGACAATTTTCTCCAATGGGTATAAAAGCTGTTGTTAGGCTAAAATAGAATGGTGTTTGCTTTACACTAAGTCTTTTTGCATTTGGATATGTGCAGTTTTTTTAGGCAATTTTGCATCGAAAACTTATTCAATATAAAAAATAAATAATGGCTAATCTAGCAGACGAGAACAAGTTCTTTGCAGATGTTTGTAAAAACTTTGACAGTGCGGCTCAATTCACCAATCATCCAGAAGGTTTATTGAACCAGATTAAAACATGTAATAGTGTGTATCGTTTCCAATTCCCAATCCGCCGCGGAAACGGTTTTGAAGTAATTGATGCCTGGCGCGTAGAACACTCTCACCACATGAGCCCTACCAAGGGTGGTATCCGTTACAGTGAAATGGTAAACGAAGATGAGGTTATGGCGCTTGCGGCCTTAATGACTTACAAGTGTGCCATTGTTAACGTTCCATTTGGTGGCGCAAAAGGTGGTATTAAAATTAACACTAAACAATACAGTGTTGCCGAGTTAGAAACCATCACCCGCCGTTATACTACAGAATTAATTAAGAAAAACTTTATTGGCCCTGGTATCGATGTTCCTGCTCCTGATTATGGATCTGGCGAACGCGAAATGAGCTGGATTGCCGATACCTATATGACCATGAATCCCGGTCAGTTAGATGCATTAGGCTGTGTAACTGGTAAACCAATTGCGCTACATGGTATCCGTGGCCGTAAAGAAGCTACAGGGCGTGGTGTTGCTTATGCTGTGCGCGAATGTGTAGAAGTGGCAGAAGATATGGCTAAAATAGGTTTTAAAGCTGGTTTAGGCGATAAAAGAGTAATTGTACAAGGTTTAGGTAATGTGGGCTACCATTCGGCTAAATTTTTAGCAGAATTTGGTGCTACTATTGTAGGTTTATGTGAGTTTGAAGGTGCTATTTACAATCCTAATGGACTAAATGTGGATGAGGTTTTTGCACACCGTAAAAATACTGGCTCGATCTTAGGGTTCCCTGGTGCTAAAGATTTTAAAAATTCGATGGAAGGTTTAGAGCAAGATTGCGATATTATTGTTCCTGCAGCTTTAGAAAACCAGTTTACCGAGCTTAACATCCGTAATATCAAGGCAAAAATTATTGCTGAAGGTGCAAATGGTCCAACAACGCCAGAAGCTGAAACCATTTTTACCGAAATGGGAGGTATCATTATTCCTGATATGTATTGCAATGCAGGTGGTGTTACGGTTTCTTATTTCGAGTGGTTGAAAAATCTTTCTCACGTGGCTTTCGGCCGTATGGAGAACCGTTATGCCGCTAACTCAAATGCCAATCTGATTAATACTTTAGAAAACCTGACCGGTAAAACGATCCTTCCTGAGCATCGTTTAATGATTGTTAAAGGTGCATCTGAAATGGAATTGGTAAACTCTGGTTTAGAAGATACCATGATTCATTCTTACCACGAAATCCGCGAAACGTTAATGAACAAACCAGCAACTCAAACATTGAGAACAGCTGCTTTTGTAAATTCAATCGATAAAATTGCGGTTTCTTATATGAATTTGGGCGTTTGGCCATAATCAGCTAATCGTCATTGCGAATCCCGACCCTTATTGGGATTCGCAATCTCACTATAAGCCCTGCAGAATTTAAAACTGCAGGGCTTTTTTGTGCCTAAGTTCGCTATTTGAATCTTTTGCTGGCTGTGTAAGTCACTTCTAGCTTTTTTTATTTTGGAAATGATAGGTCTGCATTCCATAGGAGTGGGCTAGTCCTGCTGTACCTCCTGCCGATGAAGGATCGGCATCCGTCCCATCAGGTTTAGGTACAATGGACAGTTAATCTGCGTAAATCATCCGAATCCATGTTTGGTGGCTCACCAAGTGAATTATCATGTTAGGTAATCTATTAGGATGTTTGTCATTCTGAGCCTGTCGAAGAACTAATGTTATTTTTATTGACACCGCAAACAATTATAGTCTGCGTAAATGATCTTCAATCTGCAGGAAAACCATTACTTGTGTATCGAAATATCAAGAGCCGATTTCAGATTTAACTGATTTTGTAAACCATTTTTAAACGTTTTTAAAAGCTGGATCAAAGCGTTGGTATCCTCATTTAAAAATGAAAGTTCAGATTCCAGTTTGATTTTGTCCTTTTCTATGCTTTTTGCTTTGATCTCTAATTGACTAAAAGTACCCAGTTTATCTGCAATTAATGGCATTGGTGTTTGTTTAACCAACTTTTTAAAATCGACTTTAAAATAAAAGAAATCGTCAGATGATACCCTTTTTAGATCAGGTTTAGCGCTTTGCACAGTGCTTAATTGAATATTACCACTATTGCCTTTAAAATAAACCTGGTACAATGGAATCATCGAACTGCTGATCTTTCCGGTAGATTGATCCAATGCGCCCAGCGATTTAAGATAATCGCTTACTTCCCGGTCATTGGCAGTCAGGTTCATGGAAATAAAAGGAATCTTCCGGTCCTGAAGTACTTTTTTTTCAACCCTTTCAAAATCATCATTGTATTCATAACCTACAACAGTATCTACCTGTGTAATGGTGTTAGTCCATTCAAAATCTACATAATCTTTGTAAAATCTGAAAAAGCTATCTTTTGAAAGGAGAGAAGGACTTACCGTCTGATTTTTCTTAATTAACTCGGATTTAAATTTTCCGTTTAGCCACATACTTATTGTGCTTTCTGGATTTAAAACCCGGTGCTGTGGCCTAGCTGATGGTTCAAATATCTTATTTATAAACTCATTGCTGAAATTAATTTTTCCGTCAGTAAAATTAATTTTGCTAAAGTTCTCGGTATTTTGAAACGAAATATGATCAGAAAGGTTTATAAGGTCGTTAAATCGACTTTCGCCAACTTTAATCATGTTTTTCCGGCTCAGTATTTCTACCAGCGTAGTTTTTATCTGTTCTTTTTTTTGTGTATAAGCTAAAGCGACAGTTGTTTTGTTAAATAAGATATAAAAGGTCGAATCTTTGGATTGAAAGAAATTTTTATCCTTTTTAATCAGCGGTAAAGCAGATTTTTTTTGAATAAAACGGTTAAATGCTAGCGTATCTGCTATTTCAAAAGTCGAAAAAAAAGTAGTTTTTGCTTTTCCGTTTAAACTATATAGGTAAATGTTTGCCGGAATTTTCAATCCTGTGTTTAAGTCGTCTACCTTTTCCTTAATCCCTTTTTTATCTGCTCCCGAATATTGACTTGGATGTTTTATATAATTAACCGCAATGGTTTTGTATAGCTCATCAACATTAATTTTAAGCAATGCATTGGTAGACCGAGGGATGGATATATTATTGGCCTGTATTTGCCTGTATTTGAAAAAGCCGAAATAACAAAGCAGCAGCAATATTACTATTGCTGCTGTTATTTTTAAAAATTTCTTCATAAAGTATAGTTAACTGTTTAAATTGGTTAATCGGTTAACTGTAAACTGCCAACTGATCATTGCCAACTAAACTACTTAGCTGCATTTTCAATTAAAGAAAACAGATATTTCAAAGCATTTTCATGTCCATTCGGAATTTCTGCGCTAATATCTGCTGAAACCAATCTGCCCTTAATCGGGTTCGATTTCATGTATACATTGCCCATTTTTTCTAAAGTGCTGTTAAATTTCTTAGCGGTTTCTTCACCCCCAATTTCCGAATCTGGTACTTTGCCCACGAGGTTTTTGGCATTAAATAAAAAGCTGAAATTGTTTTTGCTCAATAGCTGTTTGTGCAGTTTGCTTAATTTGTTGCTGTTGTATTGATTGTTGCCAATACCCTGCATTTCAGTTAACGAATTACCGAAAAATACAATACCATCTTTAATCATAAAGTAAATATCGATCGGGCTTTTCTTTTCCAATATTTTATAAATGTTGTTCTCAACAGATACATAATTTTTGTTTACGCCATATTTAATCAGTTTGTTAATCAATCTGTGATCTTCTGATGAAAACATGAAAAGGAAATCAGGCAACGTTTCTTTCTTGGTTTTAACTATTTCTTTTTGTTTGTAATCATCATCATATTCGTAAGTGGTGTAAGTAACGTCTTTGGTGTTTAATCCATTGATTACGAATAACGCATCACCTTTAATTACATTACTTACCGCTTCTTCATCTAGCAAAAGACTGAAAAGCTCAGCGCCAAGATCAATTTCTTCATCCATTTTAGCGCCCAAAAATGAACCATAGGTTTGTTTCAATAATTTAGGGAATTCTTCCAGATAAGCTTTGGTATCGATAGAATAGCTCATAAAACCAAGCGCTTTTTCGCTGTTTACATATTTCAAAAAGTTTTTGTTTAACTTTCTGTTCATGATTTTTTTATACGCATCTGCCTGTTCCTGAGCCAATTCTAAGCCTGTAGAGATGCGGAAACTTTTATCATCCATAAAAAGTTTCGCATTTAATGCACCATAACCTTTCATCAGCCCAGCTTTTCCGTAAGTGCCAAATTCTGGCGCAATCGAATTATAAACATCTTGAAGGCTCGATACCCAAAGTTCTGCAATGGCTTTATTATCTAAACTCGCCGTGTATGATTTATTGTTTTCGATAGACTCGTAAGTTCCATTAAAAATCTGATCGGCCTGGGCCGTCATCCAGGTGAAAGCCAATCTCTTTTTCTTTGCATCTTGTTCTAAACGTTCTTGTTGGTAAGCATCATATTGCTCATCAACGATACCATGAACTGGAGTCATGCCGCCTGCAGTATCGAGTGCGAACTCTCTTGCTTCTTCAAAATCTGGATCTATTTTAGCAATTTTTTTAGATTTTTTGGCCGCTTTCTTTTTACCGGTTTTTTTCGTTCCGGCCGTTTTTTTAGTATTCTTTTTAGCCGTCGATTTTTTCTTAACTTTTACTTTTTCAACAACAGGGGATTCAACTGCCTCTACCATAGGCTCATCTGTCGTTGCATAAGTAGAATCTACAGCCACAGCCGCGCTATCAATAGCTATTGCATCCTCACTTTGGAACCTTATATCTTTAATTCCATAACGTGCAGATTTAACTGAATCAGCAAAGAAAGAGCCTTTGATGCTTCCGGTTACAAAATACAGCATGTTGTTGTTCCATTTAATAATACTGGTGCTATCAGGTAAAACAATCGTACGGATATCGCCCTGCTGTGTAAGCTTTTTCTCTTTGTTGTCAATCAGACTTTCAAATTTTTTGGCATCTTTTATCGGAATAAGAAAACAGTTATACGTAATACTATCACTTAACTGATTAAAGTAATACATGTTTTTCTCCAGGTTAATGCCGAAATCTTCTATGCTGGTAAAGCTTTTATCGAGTGATTTTGAAGTTTCGGTCAGTAATTTCTTGCCTAGAAAAGATTCGTTAAAATCTTTTACAAACATTAACTTAAATATATTATCACCTTTAATTGTGGCAACTGTAAAGGCGTTAGCGGGTATTTTCTTAACTAGATCCTGCGCCTTTGCCAGGTTAAACGATAAGAAAAGAGCGATAGCAATTAGAATTTTTTTCATTGGATATAATTTGTTTTCAGTGGGATGAAACTATCGCGGATTACACATTGGTTTCATTTTATTTAGATAGTTGTATAGAATTAGATACGTTAATTTTTCCGTTAATTAAATCCATAATGCTGCTTTTTAACATCACTGCTTTTTTAGATTTCGAGACATTTGATGCCGGATTGGTACTACTTGTTACAGCAGATTCGAAACGATAGATGCTGGTGTAAGTTGCGCCGTTAAAAACCGCTTTATCTTTTGCTTTTAATTTATTGAATTCTGTTTTAGCGGTACCTACTGCCTGATATTTTCGGTTAAAGATTTTGGTGGCCTTGTTATAAGTATACGAGGAGGTATTAGTGGCCTTAATTTTTTGCTTGGCAAGGATGTTTTTGGTGATGTTATTGATATTTGAAACATCTTTAAAAGAAAAACTAATGGTTGCGATATAATTGTTAAAATCGCTTGTACTTTTTACATTAGAAATCCCTTCCGATTTTTTTAAATAGGCCACTGCTTCATTTAATTCCTGTTGAATTTTTTGTTTACTGGGTACCTTATAGCCCTGTACACTGTCTAAAAGCATTACCGAAGCTACTTTGGTTTTACTCTGGCTCAGGTTTATGGTAAGTACCACATCGCCGGTTCCATCGTTTTTCATGGCAATTTCTTCAATTACTTCAAAACAAGAGCTTAAAAAGGGCATCAAAACTATAAACAACAAAAGCTTATAAAACTGCTTTAATTTCATGTTAATCCGGTTTATGTTCTATTGTGGGATGTAAAAAAGGAATGATTATCTGACAGGCCAAACTTAACAATTTCAGCCCAAACTTTTAAACGATTTAAGATATTCCTTAAGATCGGTTATAAATAGGGCTTCAGAAAAAAAATATTTTCCTTCAAAAATCAGGTAATTGTCAATATAAAGACAAGAAAAATGTAAAAGAATGCTGGCTAAGCCGATTTTTCTATCTTTGTTGCCAGCTTTTACAACAAGTATAACCATGAAGAAAAGTGCAATCATTGGATTGATTACCATCGCAATTTCCGTAGGGATTTTATTTAGCTTAAACGCAAATACCGACACCTACTCTAATTTCAAACAGGCAACCCTTTCTGAGAAAGAAGAGCATGTTATGGGCTATTGGGTAAAATCGATGGGCACTTACTACGACGCCGTAAAAGACGCTAACCATTTTTCATTCCACATGAAAGATGAAAAGGGAGAAGTGAGAGAGGTAATTTACGCAGGTACCAAACCGCAGGATTTCGAAAAATCTGAAAAATTAGTGCTTATCGGTAAAATGGATAAGGACAAATTCTACGCATCGAAAATTTTAATGAAATGCCCATCTAAATATAACGATAACCTTGTTGAAATTAATAAAGACGGTAAGGTTGATACGGTGGGTAAGTACGGTGAGAAAAAATATAACTAATTTTAATGGATATTCAATTTGTAGGCGAAAACCTGCTACCGGGTAAAATCGGGCAGTTTTTTATTGTGCTGGCGTTTAGTGCATCATTACTTTCAACAATCGCATATTTTTATGCCAGTCGCGATAAAAATTTAGAAGATAAATCTTGGCGTAACTTAGGTCGGATTGGATTCCTGGTTAATTTTGGTTGTATCATTGGTATCGGAGCAATTTTGTTCTACCTGGTACTGGGCCATTACAATGAATACAGTTATATTTATTGGCACTCTTCAAAACAGCTTCCAATTCATTATATTATTTCTGCTTTTTGGGAAGGACAGGAAGGAAGTTTCTTGCTCTGGGCCTTCTGGCAATCGTTTCTAGGTACTTTATTAATCTGGAAAGCTAAAACCTGGGAGCGTCCTGTAATGACGGTTGTAGCTTTCTCTCAAGTATTTTTAACTTCAATGCTTTTAGGTGTAGAGATTTTTGGTGAGCGCATCGGAAGTTCCCCGTTTATTCTATTAAGAGATTCTCTTGATCTGAAATCAATGGCTCCTGTAGTTTTCGCAAACCCTGAAAACTTCGCCAATTATTTAAAATTTATTACCGATGGTAGAGGATTAAATCCATTGTTGCAAAACTATTGGATGGTTATCCACCCACCAACCTTATTTTTAGGTTTTGCCAGCATGATTGTGCCTTTTGCCTATGGAATTGCGGCTTTGTGGCAAAAAAGGTATAAAGAATGGATTAAACCAGCTATGCCCTGGGCGCTTTTTGCGGTAATGATTTTGGGTACAGGTATTATTATGGGCTCTTTCTGGGCTTACGAAGCGCTAAATTTTGGCGGTTTCTGGGCTTGGGATCCTGTAGAAAATGCTTCTTTAATTCCATGGTTAACCTTAATTGGTGCCGTACACGTAATGATTGCGTATAAAAATACAGGGCATGCTTATTTTACGGCAATTGCCCTGGTTTTTTTAAGTTTCTTATTGGTGCTTTATGCATCGTTTTTAACCCGAAGCGGAATTTTAGGTGATACATCAGTTCACTCGTTTACTGATATGGGGATGTTTGGCCACTTGATTTTATACAATGTTGTTTTCGCTGTTTTAGCAATTGTGCTCATTGTAGTAAGATGGAAAGAATTGCCAATTACCACCAAGGATGAAGAAACCTATTCGCGCGAATTCTGGATGTTTATTGGGGCTTTAGTGGTAACCATCGCTTGTATCCAGGTAATATTCTCTACATCAGTTCCTGTATTTAACAAAGCCTTTGGAACAAACTTTACTCCGCCAATTGATGCTGTAAAATACTACAATCAATGGCAGGCTCCTTTTGCGGTATTAATTACCTTAATTTCAGGTTTCTCTCAATATTTAAAATACAAAAGGACTGATCCACGCAAATTTTATAGCAGTCTGGTATCGGCTATTATTTTCTCTATTGTGTTAACAGCAGGTTTGGTATATGTGGCTGAGATTTATACCAACACCATGTACATCCTCATTACCTTTAGTTGTTTGTTTGCCGTTCTTTCTAATGCTGCAGTATTATATCAGGCTTTCGGTGGTAAGGCAAAATTGGCTGGATCGGCAATTGCACACATTGGTTTTGCCTTCCTGATTTTAGGTGCATTAATTTCTGCCGCTACAAACCAACCTTTATCAATTAATGATACTAAATTTATTCCGGTAAAAGATTTCGAAAAAGTAGAAAAACCTGGCGAGAACATCATGTTATACAAAAACGAACCCAAGAAAATGGGTAAGTACACTGTAACCTATGTTGCCGATACTGCTGTAGCACCCAATACCATTTATACCCTCAATTTTAAAGTTTTAGATAAAGAAGGTAAGGTTAAAGAAGATTTCAACTTACATCCACATGTGCAGGAAAACGAAAAAATGGGCTTAATTGCCTCTCCTGACACTAAGCATTACCTTACTTATGATGTTTATACCCACATCACCAGTGCGGCCATTAAAAAAACATCACATGAGGATCACGAAGGTCATTCAGATGATGAAAATTATAAAGCGCCGCGTATTGTTAAGGTTTCGGTAGGAGATACCATTCACACCTCAAGTGGTATTGTTACCGTAAAAGATTTAAACAGAAAACCTACTGCAAAAGATTTAGTTTTAGGCCAGGGCGATTATGCTGTTGGTTTACCATTAGAGGTTAACGCTGCAGGTAAAGTTTACAATACAGAGCCTATTTTCTTGATCAAAGGAAATAATACGTTCGATTTTGCCCGTAAGGTGGATGAACTGGATCTGAAATTCCGTTTTGCCAGGGTATTACCAGATGAGAAAAAAGTGGAGCTTCAGATCTTTGAAAAACCGCAACAGGCTAAAGACTGGGTAGTTTTTAAAGCAATAGAATTTCCTTTCATCAATTTATATTGGGCAGGTACTATTGTAATGGTTGTTGGTTTCTTACTTTCAATTTTCAGAAGAAGAAAAGAGGCCAAAACCGCATAAAATCATGGAGGTTGTTTTATTAGGTTCGGGAAACGTTGCCACACACTTAGCAAAAGCATTAAAAGCCATAGGTGAAGATGTAGTACAAGTGTACAGCCCAAACCTTAACCATGCAGCGTTATTGGGTGGTCTGATAGCGACCGAAGCTGTAAACGATTTAAATGAGGTTAAACAGCATGCTGATTTATATATTATCTCGGTAAAGGATGATGCCATTGAAACCATAGCCAAATCATTAAAAAATGTAAGCGGTTTGGTGGTGCATACCTCCGGAACTACCGATATTAATATTTTATCGTCACAGGTAAAAAAAGCAGGTGTTTTTTATCCTTTGCAAACTTTTTCGAAAGATAAAGCGGTTTCATTTGAAAATATCCCGCTTTGTATCGAAGCGAGCGATGAAAATCAATTGGCAATTTTGAAGAATCTGGCAGCTAAAATTAGCCGTCAAGTATATGAGTTAGGTGGAGAGAAAAGAAAAGTATTACACCTTGCAGCAGTATTTGCCTGTAATTTTCCGAATCACCTATATGCTCTGGCGAATAAAATTTTAAGTCAGAACGGTTTGGATTTTGAAATCATCAGGCCGTTAATTGCCGAAACAGCCGATAAGGTAATGGGCAATCTACCTGAAAATGTGCAGACTGGGCCGGCAGTTAGGGCTGACGAAAGCACTTTAAATAAGCATTTGAGCATGTTAACCGATATGCCCGAATTGCAGAACATTTATCAAACATTGAGCGATAGCATAAAATTAACGCTGAAATAGCATAATTACGGCTTTTGCTTCTTACTTTTGCAAAATAATTATGAGCATTTTTAAACTAAAAATAAATTTTGAAGAAGCAGATCACGAATCTATTGAATTACCAATAGCAGCGGGAGAATCTGTTTTAGATGTTTGTCTGGATAACGGAATCGAATTACAGCACAACTGTGGTGGTGTTTGTGGTTGCAGTACCTGCCATGTATACGTAACAAAAGGTATGGATAATATCGAAGAGATTTCTGATAAAGAAGAAGACTTTATCGATAGAGCTGTTCGTCCGAAAATTACTTCCCGTTTAGGTTGCCAATGTGTGGTAATTAACGGCGATATCGAAGTTACCATTCCAGATCAGTCTGACTTTATGGGACACTAATTAGTCTGGAGTCCGAAGTCTTCAGTCGGGAGTCGATTAGCCAATTTAAACCGTTAACCGATTAACCAATTCAAATAATTAACCAACAACAAAACAACATGAACAACGATAAATTTGCTTTACCTTTTTACTGGAACGATTACGAAGATATTGCAATGTCTTTATATGAGAAATTTGGTGATGATTTTACAGAAGCCAAAATCTACCGTATCCGCTTTACCGAACTTTTAGAATGGGTTTTAGCGTTGCCAAACTTTAAAGGCACCCGCGAAGAAAGCAGTGAAGGCCATTTAGAGCAAATTCAATCTGCCTGGGTTTACGAGTGGAGAGATAATCAATAATTAGTCCTGAGTTCGGAGTCATCAGTTCAGATTCAGTACCGAACGCTTAACCCTAAACGCCAAACGCGCGAATGTTTTTACAAAAACTAAAAGAGATCACCACTTTCATTTTTGATGTAGATGGTGTGCTTACCGATGGATCAGTTCAGGTTACTGATAATGGGCAGTCGTTGCGCACTTTTAACATTAAAGATGGTTACGCAATGCAGTTGGCGGTTAAAAAAGGATATAACATCTGTATTATATCTGGTGGAGATGGTATTGCTATGGGGAAGCGTTTTTTCAATCTGGGTGTAACTGATGTTTTCCTCGGAACAGGAGATAAGGTGGCCATTTTTAATCAATATCTTCAGGATAAAAACATTACTGCAGGAGAAGTGCTCTACATGGGCGACGATATTCCTGATTTAAAAGTAATGAAATTGGTAGGCCTTCCAACCTGCCCGGCTGATGCAGTAGAAGAGATAAAAGCGATATCTACATTCATTTCTCCTTACAATGGAGGCAAAACCGCTGTCCGCGATATTATCGAAAAAGTAATGAAAGTACAGGGCAGATGGCATGATGAAAATCCAAATGCTGCCGATTCGGGTATGTAAATTGGTTCAATAGCCATTGGTTCATTAGTGAATTAGTACAGGTGCCATAACGCATCGTCTTCCTGAACTTGTTTCAGGATCTTTCAGGCAAATAGATTTTTAGTTACCTAATCCTAGCATAGCGAATTCGGCTGGTAAAATTCTTTACGAGTTGTCATCAAGAGGGGAGTCGAAAGATCTTTTCGTCATTCATCCAAATAGCTAATTAAGTTAAAAATTTCTCCATTCCGCAGTGCCACAGTCGAAATGACGGCCAAGTTATCGTCACCCTTATTAGAATCGAAACATCTTTAGAGAAGATCAAAGATTATAAATCTCAGACATTAAAATTTGCAATACACCAGATTATATGCGAAATTTACATTAATAAATTAATCAATCGATTGATTAATTTATTAATGTAAAAAATATTAAATTTAGTCACATGAGCACATACCTTGTACCAGTAGATTTTTCGAAAACAGCAGATCACGCAGCCAAATATGCCGCCAGGCTGAGTTTTGCGATGACGAACTCCAAAATCATACTGCTTAATGCCTATTATGTTTCAGCATACGAAAGCATTCTGCCAACCCCCGATTTAATTGTTACCACAGATGATCATATCGCCGATGAAATGACGAGAAGGCTCGAAGCACTGGAAAAACTTAAGATAAAAATGCTCGAAATCAATCCCAAGGCAGAAATAGAAGTTTACCTTACGAGAGAAACCATTTTACGTTCTATCATCGATCGGGTAAATAGGGAAGAGATCGAACTCATTATTATCGGTAGTAATGGTAAAAAAGCGAAAGATGAAAGCGATATCGGTTCTAATGCGATTAAAATTTCTAAATCGAGCCCGGTTCCGGTTTTGGTTGTTCCACCTAAGGCCGATTATCAGTCGATCCGTAAAGCCATTTTGGCCTGCGATTTTAAAAAGGTTAAAGAGGTGATTCCCATGCATGCACTTAAAAATATTTTAAGCAAACATGCCTTAGAACTTTTGGTGCTTAATATCAATTCTGGTGATGTGATTGACTTGAAGGAAGAACACTTTTTACACGAAATGCTCAAAGATTTTTCTCCAGCTTATCACTATGCTGATCATCCTGATGCCATTAAAGGAATAGTAAAATTTGCTAAAAGCGAAGAAGCTCAGTTAATTATCGCATTGCCTAAGAAATATAGTTTTTTCGAAAGCTTATTGCATGAAAGTGTATCTCAAAAGCTAACCATTAAATCGCATGTGCCGGTGTTATTGTTGAAAGATTAATAAACTGGATTTTGCAACAGCTAAGTTACATAGCGCCGTTAAACTTTTATTTTCTTTTGCACTCCAATTAGCTCAATTTTCAACCAAAAACAACAAAAGAACAACATGAAAAAATTAATGATGATTTGCGGATTAATGCTAGGTATAGCTGGTTTCGCTAACGCGCAACAAGGTGGTGGGCAAGGTAGAATGATGATGAAACCTGAAGAGAGAGTAAAACAGTTAGACGAAAAATTAAAATTATCTGATGATCAAAAAACAAAATTGACCACTGTTTTTACCGAGCAGGCAGAAACCATGAAAAAAATGCGTGAAGAAATGCAAGGTGGTGGCGATAGAGATGCAATGAGAGAGAAAGTGCAAAAGATGCGTGCTGACAATGATGCAAAAGTAACTGCAGTATTAACAGACGATCAGAAAAAAACTTACGAAGCTTGGCAAAAAGAGCAACGTGCCGAAATGGAAAAACGTAGACAAGGTGGTGGAAATAACTAATCCTGGTAAAATATCAAATAAGAAAAGCGGCTTTATGTCGCTTTTCTTATTTTAGCAAAAAAATAAAATATGCCTGCCAATTTCCCTCCCATTATTTTAGCATCTAAATCGCCGCGTAGACAGGAACTTTTAACCCTTATGGGCTTAGATTTTAATGTCGAACTAAAAGATGTAGACGAAAGTTACCCACCAAATTTAAGTCCCGCAGAAATTGCCGTTTATATTTCGGAACAGAAAGCTAAGGCTTTTACCGCTAACGGTGAAATAGTGATTACAGCTGATACCATTGTAGCCTTAAAAGGAGAAATTTTGGGCAAACCCGAAGATAGGGCGCATGCGCAGGAAATGTTAAAAAAGCTATCGGGAAGCAGGCATGAAGTTTTTACAGGTGTTACACTTGTTAAAGGCGATAAAATCCATTCTTTTTACGATAGGACAGAAGTTTACTGTAAATCAGTTACAGCTGATGAAATCGACTTCTATATCGATAATTATAAACCCTTTGATAAGGCTGGAAGTTACGGCGTGCAAGATTGGTGGGGTATCGTAGTGGTACAACGGATTGAAGGCTCTTATACTAATGTAATGGGGCTTCCAACTGAAAAGCTTTATAACGAGCTTCTGAAATTTATTTAAAACTCCTTGTGGAATTCTCTTAAAAGTTTCATCATCTCTAAAAACAACCACGATGAAAACGAGAATTAACGAAGTTACCATAGCAGAACCTTGTTTGCAAAACTGGGATGAAATGGAAAAAGGTGAAGGTTTTAATTATTGTAAGGCTTGCAGCAAAAATGTAATCGATTTCTCAGGTTACACAAATGCCGAAATCATTAATGTATTGGCAAATGCAGGTTCGTCTGTATGCGGTCGCCTGAGCCAAACTCAATTAAACCAGCTCAACTACCATTTAGCTATTGTGTCAACAAACAATAGAAACTGGATGAAATATCTTGGTGTACTCGCCATAGGGATGAGTATTTTTGTGATGGATGCCAGGGCAGAAAATTTGAAAATGCCGATTGAAATAACAAGAAGTATAAACCACAAAACAGATGATAAAAAACTCGTTGTACCAAAAAAAATATACGGTTACGTTATCGGTGCCGACAATAAACCTGCTGCAGGCATAAGATTAGCCATTCTTGACACCAAATTTTTTGCATTAACCGATAAAAACGGGCGGTATGAAATCACTTTAGATAACAAATTTGATCTAAACAATAATAAATTAGTGGTTGAAAGCATGAGGTATAGGGCATTTTTGACCATTGATTTTTCTAAAGAAAAACAAAGCAGCTTTAAGCTTAATAAGGCTGAGCCCATGATCATGGGAATGGTAATCCCCTCAATTAAGAAGAAATAATCCTAAATTAATATACGCTAATCTCTCGATGATCCATATCCGTATGGATCATTTTTTTATATCATGCTGGCCAAAACCCCCATCTTTAAATCATAGGTAGAGAGTGTTAAACGGTTTATTTTTGCTCTGCCCAATACATAGTTGGTAATTAGTGCCGCAATCACAATCATATCTATCCTTAATGGGATCATACCTGGCATTTCGGCCCGTTCTTTATGCATAGCATTGAGTAGTTTGATCGAAGTTGCAATGTAGTCTTCGAAATTGAACGCGAAAGTTTTGACCGTGTTAATATCTGCTTTTAACCTGTTTTTTCTAATAATAAGCTCGGCAAATGTTTCGAATGCCCCCGCAGATCCGATTAAAATTTCTGGATGGTATTTTTCACAGATTTCGAAAAGATCTGCCAGTTGATTTTGAATGTGAAATAAAATGGCATTCTTTTCATCGCTGGCTATGGGATCTGATTTAAAGAACTGTTGCATTAAACGCGCTGCTCCAATGTTGTAACTTTTTTTCCAGATCAGTTTTTCGTTATCGCATAAGATAAATTCTACGCTTCCGCCACCAATATCCATAATCAAAGATATCTCTGTAATTGCTCCGCTCAGTTTTACACCCTGGTAAATTAATTCAGCCTCTTCATCGCCGCTAATCGTTTCGATGCTTATTCCGGTCCTTTCTTTTACAGCATCAACAAAATCTTGCCCGTTTTCTGCACTTCTAACCGCCGAAGTAGCTGTGGCCCTAACCACATCAACCTGATATTCAGCAATGGTATAGCTAAACGTTTTAAGGCAGTTCACGCCTCTTTCAAAGGCTGCAGGAATGATAATATTGTCGTTAATTCTTCCCTCGCCCAATTTAACCGGAACATTGGTTTTGTATAAAATTTCGGGCTGATTTCCTGTTGTTTCAGCAATAAGTAAATGGAAGGTATTCGTACCCAGGTCGATAACTGCAATGCGCATAGTTTATATTTTTGTATTTTGGAAAGCTTTGCAATGGTTCTTTGGTAACTGTTTCCTGCTCTCCATTAAATTACGTTAATGTGATGCTAAATTAAGGGTAGTAGAGCGAAATACCATCGCCATCAGGTTTATTTTTCAGTTGCTGTTGGTTTGGCATGATAGCAAGTGGCTTATAAGTTTACGCTCTTGCGAGGTTTCCATAAATAGTAGCACAAACCCAGGTTAATAAACGGGATAGCGGCGGCAGCTCCCGATTTTTCATCGGGACTACAGCGTATAGCCCGACTAGCTTTAGTACGAGTATTGCAATTGCTTTCCAAAATCTACTTGTTTGTTATTGTGTGTAATTTCCGTGTAGTCGGATGTTACCATCTGACACGGCAAAAAAATAAAATAACTGGAGTTGCTACTTAGTTTTACCTGAACAGTTAGGATACATCCCACTTCACTAAATAACCTGTTGCGTTAAATCCTGGAGCTGTTTCGCATTATGTAATGCCCCAACTCCCCAGGTATTGTTAAAGTATACAAAAACTTCATTAACATTATCTTTAATCTGATTTTTGAAGCCCTTAATCGTATTTATATCATATTCTGATTTATACAATACAGGCTTCCCGTGGAAACGGTAATACACAGTTTCTGCATTCTGAATTGCATCAGCAGGTAGGGCAGAAGGGTAGCTTTGGCCGCTGAATATGATGTTGTTTTGAGCGAGGTTTTTATAAATTTCTTCATTAAACCAACTGATGTGGCGAAACTCTACCACATTTTTAAAATCAGGCCTTAAATTTTCGATCAACAGGTTTAGCCGTTCTGCACTATAATCGAACTTTGGTGGAAACTGAAACAGTACACATCCCAATTTCTCTTTTAGTCCGATTTGAATGGCCTCGTAAAAATCGTTTATGAGTTGTTCACATTCATTGAACTGTTTATAATGTGTAATTAACCGTGGCGCTTTAATTGTAAATAAAAAATCACCCGGACTTTCATTATACCACTTATCGAACGATTTTTGAGTTGGCATTTTATAAAAAGTAGAATTGATCTCTATTGTATTAAAATGTTCGCAATAATATTTAAACCAATCTTTTTGTGCCAAACCTTTTGGGTAAAAAATCTCTTTCCATTCACGATAATAGAAGCCTGAGCAACCAATTCTCCATTTCATGTATAGAAAACAGCCTATAAATGAAAAGGTTTATTATCCGTTATATATGCCGCTAAAAATAATTAATGAGCTACCAATATAACCGGATAACTTTAAATAGAAGTTATTTCTCTTGGTTACAAAACCTATTATTAACGTAATTAACAAGTAGAAAATTGAAAGTGTTAAAAATCCGGCAAACGGTGAATGATTGTTTTTTAATTGCGATGCGTTTTTTGTCGAAGCAAAGAAAACCTCAATCAGGACCGGAGAAATCCAACCAATTAAATACAATGCAAATATTACCGATGCTATTGGGTACTTTCTGAAAGCGGTAGCGAGTTCGTTCATGTTCTGAAATTAATACCGGTTTTATGGATATGTAACCCAAAAAAGTAAGCAATTTATGTTCAGATATCTGTGGTGTCATATGTTACCATCTGATATGGCAAAAATGGATTAACCCAAGTTTACTGGAATGGTTCTTATAGTTAGATGGTAACATCTGACTTCACTAAATACCCCTGGCGTCATATGTTACCATCTGGTACGGCGAAAAATGGATTATCCAAGTTTACTGGAATGGTTTTTATAGTCAAATGGTAATATCTGACTTCACTAAATACCCGTGGTGTCAGATGTTACCATCTGACACGGGAAAGATCAATTATCCAAATTTACTGGAATAGTATACAGTCAGATCGTAACATCTGACTTCATAAAATCGGATCAGCATGAAAATTTGCATTAAAACAAAAAAACCGATGCTTGCGACATCGGTTTTTCAATTTATATTTAATTAATTACTCGAAGTATTCTTTCATTCTTTCGAAGAAACTCTTATCATTTTTACCCGGTTGAGGCTTAAAGTTTGGCGATTCACGTAATTTCTCTAAAGCATTACGTTCGTCGCTACTTAAAGCTTTTGGAGTCCAGATGTTGATGTGGATAATCTCATCACCTCTATGGTAAGAATTCACTTCTGGTAAACCTTTACCTTTTAAGCGTAATAATTTTCCGCTTTGTGTACCCGGATCGATTTTGATTTTTGCTTTACCATCAATTGTTGGCACTTCAATGCTCATTCCTAAAGCAGCATCAACGAAGCTTAAATGTAAATCGTAAACGATATTGTTGCCTTCGCGTTTTAAGGTTTCGTGTGGCGTTTCTTCAATTAAGATAATTAAATCGCCTGGGATACCGCCATTAGGTGCAGCATTTCCTTTTCCACTCATGCTTAACTGCATACCTTCACTTACACCAGCAGGAATATTGATGGTAATGGTTTCTTCGCCACGTACAACACCGTCTCCATGACAAACTGTACATTTTGAGGTAATTTGCTGACCGCTACCGTTACAGGTAGGGCAGGTAGATGCTGTTTGCATCTGACCTAAAATAGTATTGGTTACTCTACGCACCTGGCCGCTACCGCCGCAGGTACCACAGGTACTTACCGATGATTTATCTTTAGCACCAGAACCATCGCAGGTTTTACAAACAATTAGTTTATTAACCTTGATTTTCTTTTCTGCACCATGTGCAATTTCCTCTAGTGTTAATTTAACTTTGATACGTAGGTTAGAGCCTTTGGCTACACGACGACCGCCGCGTTGCTGGCCGCCACCACCACCAAAAAAGCTTTCGAAAGGATTGTGACCACCAAATACATCGCCGAAATTGCTGAAAATATCGTCCATGTTCATGCCGCCACCGCCATAACCGCCGCCACTTGCGCCGCCAACACCCGCATGACCGTATTGGTCATAACGTTGTTTTTTATCGGGACTGCTTAAAACTTCGTAAGCTTCGGCAGCTTCCTTAAATTTATCTTCAGCAGCTTTATCTCCCGGATTTTTATCCGGATGATATTTAATTGCCATCTTGCGATAAGCTTTCTTTATCTCATCAGCGGCTGCGCCCCTAGTTACGCCTAATACGTCGTAATAATCTCTTTTACTCATCTTCTTTATAAAATGATTAAATGATTGAGTGAAGGAATGAGGGAATGTTAATTCAATCATTCAAAATTCAATCATTCAATAATTATTTCTTACGCTCCAACTACAACTTTAGCAAAGCGGATTACATTATCATTTAAGGTATAACCTTTTTCAACTTCATCAATCACTTTCCCTTTAAGATCATCGCTAGGAGCAGGGATATTGGTAATTGCTTCGTGGAAATCGGTATTGAAAGGTTGACTGATGCTTTCTACATCTTTCAATCCTTTCTGTGCTAAAGTGTTTTTTAGCTTTGTGCTTACCAATAAAATACCCTCTTTAACCGGGGCAACATCAGCAGCAGTTTCCATTGCTTTTAATGCACGGTCGAAATCATCTAAAACAGGTAAAAGTGAAACAATTACATCTTTACCAGCGGTTTGCAATAATTCTACGCGTTCTTTTTGTGTACGACGTTTATAATTGTCGAATTCAGCGTATAAACGTAAATATTTGTCGTTAAGCTGTTGAACTTCCGCTTGCAATTTTTCTTCTGCAGATAATTCGGGCGCCTGCTCAGTTTCAGCAATAGGAGCATCAGTATTCTCTACATTCTCAGCAGTATTTTCTGATGTATTTTCAGGATTCATTATATTTTCTTCTTTATCGTTATTTTTCTTCTTATTAAACATAATACTGGGCTGAATTTTTTTGTGTTGATCTCAACTATTTTGCCATAAACTGAAATCAGCCAAGCTGTCAGATTTATTTGTATTTATCTGAACAGATTGGCTGATTAGCTGACGGATGTCAGAATTTTTTATACAATTTGCGCATCTTCGTGCACAACTCCATTCTCGCATTTAATAATGCGCGAAGGGAAAGTACGGATGATATGGTAATCGTGTGTAGCCATTAAAACCGCAGTTCCGGCCTGGCTAATTTGTTTTAAAAGGGTTACAATTTCTTCTGATGTTTCCGGATCCAAATTCCCTGTAGGCTCATCGGCAAGAATAATTTCCGGATCATTTAACAAAGCTCTTGCAATAACAATACGTTGCTGCTCGCCACCAGAAATTTCGTGTGGCATTTTTTTGATTTTAGAACGTAAACCAACTTTGTCTAAAACATCTTTAATGCGTTCGTTAATTAGTTTTTCGTCTTTCCAACCTGTTGCCTTAAGCACAAATTCAAGATTTTTTTCAATGGTTCTATCGGTAAGCAATTGAAAATCCTGGAAAACTACACCTAATTTACGGCGTAAAAAAGGCACCTGACTTTCTTTCAGGTTTTTAAGGTCGAAACCAGCAATATTACCTTCGCCATTACCAATATGTAAGTCGCCATATAATATTTTAAGCAAACTGCTCTTACCCGAACCTGTTTGGCCGATCAGGAAGACAAATTCGTCCTTTTCGATGTGTAAATTTACGTTTGAGAGGACTAGATGTTTCTGTTGAAAAACATCAACATTGCTTAA
This sequence comes from Pedobacter sp. GW822-FHT03F06, assembly GCF_058801365.1. Taxonomy (NCBI): domain Bacteria; kingdom Pseudomonadati; phylum Bacteroidota; class Sphingobacteriia; order Sphingobacteriales; family Sphingobacteriaceae; genus Pedobacter; species Pedobacter sp. GW822-FHT03F06. The sequence goes on along the minus strand of NZ_JBXANE010000008.1, from coordinate 123,267 downwards.
ATGAATTACTGAGTTGCCTGCCATATTATATTTCTAATTTTGCAATCTGCCCGAAAGGCAAATCTTTAACCATTTCCATAATGTATTCTTGCTTGTCGCCAAGTCCGAGTTTTTCCAGCGATTTATCAGGTCTGTCAACCCTAAAATAAGCTAAAAGTGTAAACTTGTCATCTCTTAACTGTACGTAATCTGGAATTTTGGCTATGCCTTTAACTTTAACGATATACATTGTGTCCAAAAGTAGCTATTTAAGCTGAAAGACCAAAGGAGAAAGCTGAAACACTAATTCTAGAAATTCAATTTAGGTTGTTTAAGAACTCAACGGTATTTACATTATCTGCATAATCCCAAAGTTTAGGGTGCTGGCTTTGGCCAAAACCGAAAGTGTTTAAACTTAAAGGCGATTTGCTAATCACACATTGAATGTTTTCTGATTGGTTTTTCAGTTTATCTTCAAGCGCTTGCAGCTGCTCGTATTCTTCATAAAAGAGAACAGCCAAAGGGGATGTCAGGCTTTCATCTTCTTTTAATAATAAGAAGCCATTGTCGAAGTGTTTAGCCGCATTAACCAGATAGATAGATTTATTGTAATCGTAATTATTATTGTATTTAAAGTGGTTAATAATAGGTTGAAAACTTTCTATACCCTCGTAAAAATTAGCAATGTCATATCCTTTTGGAAAATAGATTTTAGAAACATTTCTACAGCCTAAGCCAAAGTAATCAAAAATATCGTTACCAAGATTTTGAATGTCCTCGAAACTTTCCGAACCATCTAAAACTGCAACACTGTTCCTGTTTTTTCTGATAATGTTGGGCACTTTACTGAAATAATAATCGAAATAGCGGGATGAATTGTTGCTTCCGGTTGCAATTACAGCATCAAAATCCTTTAAGCGCTCTACATAATCTATTTTATCCTGAAAAGCAGGTTCTATTTTGACGAGTTCGGCAATTACGGCTTTTATTAATTTATCATCAGCCGAAGAAAGTTTGATTAAAGCAATATTACCTGTGGCCAATACACTTAAAACATCATGTAAACCCACCAGTGGAATATTCCCTGCCAGGATTAAACCAATCTTTTTAGGGGAGGTACTAAACTTAACTGATTTGAACCAAATGGCCAAATCAGCCTCATTTAACATTTCAGCAAAAGATAAAATCGATTTTTTTATGTTTTCTGCAGTAAACCATGCATTAGTACTTTCGGCACTATAAAATGCATTTCCTAGTATGTCAGTAGGGTTTGTAAGCAATTTACCCAGTTTGTTGAACGCGATTATTACTTTTTCTTGAGTTAATGCTGACATATTTAGAATTATTATTAAGTGATTATATCTTATATTTGCAGCGCAAAGGTAAACTAAGCAAAAGAATTAGACGAAAACATGGCGATTAAAATAACAGATGAGTGTATAAATTGTGGGGCTTGCGAACCAGAATGTCCTAATAACGCAATTTACGATGCCGGTACTGCATGGCGTTTTTCTGATGGTACAAATTTAAATGGTATCATTGATTTTGGTAATCAACAAATTGAAGCTGATGCAGCTCAGGAAGCAGTTTCGGATGAAGTTTATTACATTGTATCCGATAAGTGTACAGAGTGTAAAGGTTTTCATGATGAACCTCAATGTGCGGCAGTTTGCCCGGTAGATTGTTGCGTAGATGATGAAGATATCCGCGAAACAGAAGAAGAATTATTAGCTAAGAAAGCTTGGTTACATCAGGAAGGATAAGCTTTATAAAATATTTAGATATTAAAGGCGCCATTTGGTGCCTTTTTTAGTTTATAGAAAGTTTATAATTTTTTTTATTCTTTCTTCAACAGTAAAATCACCTCTAATCTGTAAAACTTCTTTGTTTAAATCTTTAATCCAATCCTCATGTACTTTTAACGACCTGCCTGAGAAGCCGGATTTAATCGGATCAATATCATAATTAGTTGCCCATTCGATAAAATCCTGATACTTTTTTATTCTTTCAGGATCCTGATAAATTACAAAACCATAACGTTCAAATTCTCTTTTTTTTAATCTGTTCAACCTCACTTCTGGTGGAAGCCAAAGAAATACAATCAGATCGAATTCTGGAAAAATACCATCGCCCCAGCTCACACTTGAGCCGCCAAAAACCCAATGATCACTTCCTGCTAAAGCCATTTTTATAAGGTCATTTCTTTCCTTAGGATTTCGTTTTGTTGTAAATGGAGGATCTGTATGTATCCAGAAGTATTCATCACTGTCAAAATAGGTGAGGTTTAATTTTTTTTGCCAGGGCTTTGCCCAGCGTAGTTACGCCAGAACCAGAAGCTCCAAATATGTGAATTTTCATTTGTTTGAACTGATTTTAGCTCAAACATCGCATTTATTAGGGATAATCAAAACCGGACAAGCAGATTTTCTCGCCACGTGTTCGGCAACGCTTCCCATTAAAAAATGGTACAAGCCCGTACGTCCATAAGTGCCAATAACAATTAAATCTGATCCCCACTCGTCTGATTGTTGGATAATACCATGCGCTGCGGTATCAACAACACTTAAATAAGTGGTTTTTGCACCTTTGCTATATTTCGTCTCCATTTCTTTGAGCAAAATGTGGCTGTTTTCTTCACTGTTATCATAGGTTTCTAAAAATACCGGTGCCAAAGTTAAATCGGGGTTTACATTAGCAGGGATAGGTTCGATAATGTTAACCAGTGCTACTTCTGCTCCAAATTTTTCAGCCATGTCGTAACCGGCTTTTGCCGCTTTTTCCGAGCAGGTACTATTATCAACGGCGATTAATATTTTTTTAAAATTCATGGCGAGCATATTTAAAAGGTGATCATCATAAAAATAACAAATTTGTGTGCAAAATGTTAGGCAATGGATGTATTTTATTAGTTTTACAATAGTTACACGAGCATATTTAAATGGAAAATCAATACGGTATTTGTAGGGTTGCTGTAGCGCCCTTAAGAGCTGATGCATCAGATAAAGCAGAAATTGTTTCGCAACTTTTATTCGGCGATCATGTAGAAATTATTCAGAAGGAGGAACGCTGGTGGCTCATTCAAAATGGCTATGATGGTTACCAAGGCTGGATGGATTTCAGGCAATTGGCCCCCATTACCCAAGGCCAGTTTGCAGCAATGCACGATTGTAAATTGCTTGCTCCATTAAGTTTTAATAATGTGCTAACAGCAGCTGATGGAAGTTCATATCATTTAAGTCCGGCAAGTAACCTTCCTTTTTTAAAAGATGGTTTTTGTTATGCTGGCGAGGAAAAATTTAAACTGAATTTCGAAGCATACGACAATAGTGCTGTAGATTTTACCGATAAAGTTACCGAAACGGCAAAATTTTTTCAAAATATCCCGTACCTATGGGGTGGAAGGAATTTGTTTGGCTTAGATTGCTCTGGTTTTGTACAAACTGTATTTAAAATGTTAGGCATTAAGTTAAACCGCGATGCCTCACAGCAGGCAGAGCAAGGTGAACTGGTTGGCTTTCTGGCTGAATGTAAGGCTGGTGACGTTGCTTTTTTTGATAACGATGAAGGCAGAATTACCCATGTAGGCATTATGTTAAGTCCTAACGAAATTATCCACTCCTCAGCCAAGGTAAAAATCGATCCGATTGATGACCAGGGCATTTTTAATAAAGAATTAGGAAAATATTCGCACAAATTGAGAATTATCAAACGTTTTGTGGAATAGTAGCCGAAATGTATCCTATATAAAAGATACATTTTTTATGCCATCTAAATTTAAAATTCAAATCTCAAATCCCTGTCATGAAGAGTGGGCGGGAATGCAAGCTGATTCAAACGGGAAATTTTGCAGTTCCTGCCAGAAATCTGTAATAGACTTTACGAGCTTTACTGATACTGAACTGAAACGTTGGTTTAACCAAAATAAAGGAGGTAGCTGTGGAAGATTTAAGCCTGAGCAGCTTGATCGTTTAATCAGTGTGAAAGAGAATTATAGACTCAATAGATTTAAACAAAACCTGATTGCTGCATCTTTGCTGGCTTTTTTGAGCTTTCCAAAATTGGTTAATGCAAATATTTCCTCATCATATCCTACATTTCAGACAGATAATAAGAAATCTCTAAAAGATGGTGTTTTAAAAGAAAACACTGAAGATGATTTTGTTACCATACGAGGTAAAGTTATTGATAAAGGTGATAAATTACCGCTAATTGCCGTGACTATCAGGGTTAAAAATTCAAAGATTGGAACAACTACTGATCGAAATGGAGAATTTGAATTAAAGTTGGACAGAAAACAGTTTAAGGATAAAATAATTCTGGATATCAGGTATATTGGATTTGAAAGTAAAGAGCTAAAAGTAAATCTCGGTAAAAATGATGTTATTTTTGTTAAAATGAAGATGGATCAATCTATTTTAGGTGGATTTGCTATTACTAATTACCCAACTACTAAATGGATAGGTTAAATCTGTCCCATCTCCCAAACCATTACCTGCCGGTCATCTCCTGTAGAAATGAGGTATTTGCCATCATGGCTCCATATGATCTTGTTGATGGAATGAGTATGCCCGATACCTGCTTTCTCTAAGCTTAAAATTTTGTATAATTTGAAGTTCTCTGCATCCCAGAGTTTGATGCTTTTATCCTGGCTGCTCGTAGCGAAATAAGGCAGGGTAGGGTGAAAGGCAATATCGTAAACAGTAAACATATGTGCCGGAATGGTTTCCCTAAGCTCATAATTGGGCAGATTCCATATTTTTAACTGTGCATCCCTACTGCCCGAGATTAAGTATTTACCAGTTGGATGATATGCCAAAGAAGTAACAGGTAATGAATGCCCCTCCAGCGATTGTTTCAAGCTATAATCAGCAAGGTTATAAATCCTGATCAGGTGATCCTTACAACCAAAGGCCACTTCACTTTCGTTAGGTGCAATTGCAATAGCCCTAACCGTATCGTAAGCCACCTGAAAACGGTAAATCTCTGTAAAGTCTACTAACGACCAAACCGCAACCGTTCCATCTTCACCAGTGGTTAGAAGTTCATTTTTATCCTGCACGGTTTGTATGTTGAAAATGGGTTTGGTATGTGCATTGATCCTTGCAATTACTTTCTGATCATTAAAATCATAAACGCTAAATGCACCACTTCGTTCACCGATAAATAGTTGTTGATTGTAATAGTGTAAACAATATACCGAACTCTGTACCGGCATTTTAACCTTTACAAAAGCCATGGTATTTAACGACCACTCTACAACACCCTTATCGTTTCCTGCACTAAAAAATATACCATCCTCATCCGAATTGGCTAAAGCATATACAGGGTTTTGGTGTCCGGGAAGGGTTTGCAGGTGTTTGAGCATGGTGCGGAGGTTGGAAGGTTGAGGGTTGGAAGGAGGGAAGGTGTAAAGCTGATCTATATCTTCGAGTCTTGTAGCCCATTCCTTTATGTGAATTTTTAAGTGAATTGGTCTTTACTATTTAATTTTTGCTTATGGAAAGTTTGAGCTTTGATCGTTTGTTATTAAACGAGGTATTGCTAAATTACTGAAAAACTTCAATTAGAAAGCCACCAATGTGTACTCTAAATAAATATAATATCAAAATTATTACTCCAGTTAATAGATAAGATTTTGCCCTTCGAAAGTTCAATTTCTTAAAATTTATTAATATGAAAATCACGCAGAGTAGAATAGTAAATACTAATGCTCCCCATTCTCCGATAAACATATTTAATGGTAAACTTGCAAGTCTATCAGATTCTGCACTTTCTCCTAAAGCCATCCAGAATATAATGGGAATAATTAATGCGTAAAATAAAGTACAAATAAAAAAAGCTCCAATAAAGATCACTAAAAAATGCCAGATCAATATTTTTGACTTTATGATCGCATTAATCTTATCCATCATTTTTTCATTATTTGTATCTTTTATTTGAGATTAAGGTGGGGGCTTTAGCATTTAAGACCTTACACCTTCAACCTTCCCGCCTTCTACCTTTATTGATGTCTTTTCTCTAAATTCTTAGCAATATCCTGAATAGATAGTCCTTTTTCTTTCAATAAAAATAAAAGATGGAAAACAAGATCTGACGCTTCTCCAATGAGTTCTTCTTCCGATTCAGCAAGGGCGGCGATTACGGTTTCTACACCTTCTTCACCAACTTTTTGGGCAATCTTATTTAGCCCTTTGCTACGCATTTTGTTGATGTAAGAACCCTCAACCGGGTTTTCATATCGATCATTAATGATGTTTTCGAGTTCGAAAATGAAGTTCTGGTTGTAATCTGTTTTAAAACAGCTGCGGCTACCCGTATGGCAGGTTGGACCAACAGCGTCGGCTTTAATCAGGATAGTATCATTATCACAGTCTACAAAAAGTTCTTTCACATAAAGAAAATTGTTGCTGGTTTCACCTTTAGTCCAAAGGCGGTTTTTAGCGCGCGAAAAGAAAGTTACCTTGCCTTCAGCTTGCGTTTTCTCCAGTGCTTCAGCATTCATATAGCCTAGCATCAAAACCTCTAAAGTTTTGTAATCCTGAATAATTACAGGAAGTAAGCCAGCTGTTTTATCCCAATCAAGGGTTGATATATCGATATTCATTTTTATGATGTTTCCGTCATTGCGAGGCACGAAGCAATCTTACTACTTTTGCAGGTTTTGAACCCATAGCATTAGGATTGCTTCGTGCCTCGCAATGACGAGTTAACTATTATATTCTAACAGGAATATTGTTTCTTTTCAATTCTTGTTTTAAATCAGGGATCAGGATTTCGCCGTAATGAAATACCGAAGCAGCAAGTGCCGCATCAACATTGGCTTTTTGAAAAACCTCGGTAAAATGCGCCATATTACCTGCTCCGCCTGATGCTATAATCGGGATATTGATCATTTGGTTTACTTTACTGAGCAACCCACAATCAAAACCTGCTTTGGTGCCATCGTGGTCCATCGAAGTTAACAAAATTTCTCCTGCGCCTAAATCTTCAGCCTGTTTAATCCAGTTTTCGGTTTCCAGTTCGGTAATTAGCCTTCCTCCATTTAGGTGGACCATATTTTTACCGTTTACATATTTGGTGTCGACTGCCAAAACCACAAACTGCACACCAAAGGTTTTAGCCAGATCTTCTATTAATTTAGGATTCCGAACTGCTGCCGAATTGATGCTGATTTTATCTGCCCCTGCATTTAATAATGCTTCGGCATCCGCAATTTCGGTTATTCCGCCACCAATGGTAAAAGGAATATTTAATTGCCTGGCAACCGATTTAACCATTTCAATCATCGTTTTCCGACGCTCGTGTGTGGCCGTAATATCCAGAAAAACCAATTCATCGGCACCCTGTTGTGCGTATTGTGCGGCCAGTTCAACAGGGTCACCTGCATCGCGTAAATCAACAAAGTTTACACCTTTTACCGTACGGCCGTCTTTAACGTCTAAACAAGGGATTATTCTTTTACTAAGCCCCCCGCCCCCTAAAGGGGGAGATGCAAGCTGATTAGCCTGTATGGTTTCTTTTATTTTTTCCAAAACTGAGTCTAAATTATTGTAAAGTTCAGTATTTTTAAATCTAATTATCTTTATTCCAAATTGTTCGATAATCCTTTGTCTTTCAATATCATTATTGATAACTTCTGGTAGATCATGAATGCTCCCATCTAATTCAATAATTAATTTTACCTCATGACAGTAAAAGTCAGCGATAAAACATGAAATGGGATGTTGTCTTCTAAATTTTACTCCTAATTGTTTATTACTGATAACTTGCCATAGCAAATTTTCTGCTTCAGTAACACTATTTCTTAGGCGTTTAGCATTTTCAAAAATTATATTTGATGCACCATAAAACATATTAGGTTCATTGACTTGTAAAAAATCAAAATCATCCTCATTTATTTTATAGGTCATCTTTATTGACTATGCTATTAACTCCCCCTTTAGGGGGCTGGGGGGTTAGATACTTGACAAGGCTTTTAAGTTCCACTCTTTAATTTCTTCGATGGTAATGCGGTCTTCGTAAATTGCTTTTCCAACCACTACACTTCTAATTGGGTACTTGGCCAGGTCGTAGATATCCTGCATCGAACTTACACCACCTGATGCGATCAGTTTAATCATAGGCGAATGTTCAAGCAGTTTTTCGTATAAATCTATCGCTGCACCGCCTAATTTTCCATCTTTGCTGATATCGGTGCATAAGAAACGGAAAAAACCCAGTGAAAGACATTTGTCAACGTAATCCATTAGTTTAATCGGCGAACTTTCCATCCAGCCCGAATATTTAATTACCTCATCCAAAACATCGATTGCAATGACGATGCGGTTGGCGTAATCGTCTTTTTTAGCAAAAGCTTCGCTTAATTGAGGTAGGAAATCAGGGTTGGTAATGGCCTGTGTACCTACAATTACGCGGTGTATCCCGGCATCAAGCAAATTGGTCACTTGCTCAATGGTTCTGATACCACCACCGTACTGCACCTTCATTTCGGTTTTTTTAATAATCTCGAAAAGTGCTTTTTGATTGCTAAAATCGCCTTTGGCTCCGTTTAAATCAATAATATGGATGAAATCTGTACCATTTGAGCGGTATTTTTCTATCATTTCGGGGATCGAAACATCATATTCTGTTTTTTGGTTGTAATCGCCTTCACGAAGACGGACAACTTTTCCATCCAAAATATCAATAGCAGGTATTATGTACATTTTATAAGCTTAAGTTTGAAAAATTTTTTAATACTAGTTCGCCGGCTTTTCCCGATTTCTCAGGGTGGAACTGAACGCCGTAAAAATTGTCTTTTTGTACCGCTGCCGAAAACTTTAAACCATAATCAGCAGATGCGATGTCAAAAGTAGGGTTATATTCAATAAAGTACGAATGCACGAAGTAAAATTGTGTATTATCTTCAACACCTTCAAATAGTGAATTGTTTTTCGGACTCACCGCATTCCAACCCATGTGTGGTATTTTGATATTCAGTGACTTATCGAATTTTTTGGTTTTAACCGGAACGATATTTAATAGCGCTGCATCGCCCTCTTCCGAATGTTCGGTAATGAGCTGCATGCCCACACATATACCAAGAACGGGTTTTGTTAGTTTTTTAATGGCTTCAACCAAGCCTGTTCCTTTCAGTTTTTCCATGGCTGCCCCCGCATGGCCAACACCAGGGATGATGATGTGGCTATATTTTTCGAGGTCGTTTTCGGTGTTTACCATGCCGTAAGCCACATTTAAGCGATCTAAAGCTGCGGTAAGGGAGAAGATGTTGCCTGCTCCGTAATTTACTATTCCAACCCCTAAATCCCCTGAAGGAGACTTTGAATTTTTATCGTTCATACAATTTGCATTATATTTTTGTTCCTGTTTTGAAAATGAATGTCAGCTTTTCAAAGGTGCTGTAGTCCCGCTATCGCTTATAGTCCTCTCCCGATGAAGAATCGGGATGCGGGCTATTCCGCTCTATCGGGTTTATTAACAGCGGATGGGCGTCAAAACCCTCCGCCTTAAACCTTTTAGCCTTCCATCTTTCTTACAATAGCCCCTTAGTACTTGGCAAAACCATTTTCTCGGCATCGCGTTTGATTGCCATTTTAATCGCTTTCGCAAATGCTTTAAAAATAGCTTCAATCTTATGGTGCTCGTTATCGCCTTCTGCTTTTACGTTTAAATTGCATTTTGCAGCATCACTGAACGATTTAAAGAAATGATAAAACATTTCTGTAGGCATATCGCCAACTTTCTCGCGTTTAAATTCAGCATCCCAAACAATCCAGTTTCTTCCTCCAAAATCAATGGCTACCTGTGCCAGGCAATCGTCCATTGGTAAGCAAAAACCATACCTTTCAATGCCTAGTTTATTGCCTAATCCTTTTGCAAAGGCTTCTCCAAGCGCAATGCCAGTATCTTCTATGGTGTGGTGCTCATCAATATTTAAATCACCTTTAGCAATTACCTCTAAATCTACACTTCCATGTCTGGCAATCTGATCAAGCATATGATCGAAGAAATTTAAACCGGTTTCGATTTTGGCTTTTCCTGTTCCGTCCAGATCAAGGGTAATAGTAATATCGGTTTCGTTGGTTTTGCGTTCGTGGTGAATTTTTCTGCTTCCTGCTTTAAGCAGGTTGTAGATGTCTTCCCATTTCTTGGTTTCCAGAATAATCACATCCAACAACGTTTCATGTTTATCTAATGCTTCAGTAGAACCCAATGCATCATTCTGACGAAGAAAAATTGCCTTAGCACCCAGATTTTTGGCCAAAACCACATCATTTAAGCGATCGCCGATCACGAAAGAATTTTTCAGATCGTAATCTTCACTAAAATATTTGGTTAATAAAGCAGTACCAGGCTTACGGGTAGGCGCGTTGTCTTTCGCAAAAGTTCTATCAATCACAATTTCACTAAAATGAACGCCTTCACCTTCAAAAGTATCGAGCATGAAATTGTGGATCGGCCAGAAATTTTCTTCAGGATTCGAAAGTGTTCCCAATCCATCCTGGTTGGTTACCATCACCAGTTCGTAATCCAGTTCGGCTGCAATTTTCGATAAATAATATAATGAGCGCGGATAGAATTTAAGCTTCGCAAAGCTATCTACCTGTTCATCGTCAGGCTCGATATTTAACGTTCCATCGCGGTCTATAAACAATATTTTTTTCATTGGAATATAATTTGTTTTTAACGGTAATGAAGCTATCATGAACATATTTTCACAAATTTCTATTTGATTTTTGTGTTTAAGGGCTCGCAGGCTCGGTTCATTGCTGTTTGCGAGCGGTATACTCATGATGGTTTCATCTTAAAAATTTTCTAGAACAGTTAATAGTTTGTCGTTTTCTTCTTTTGTACCTACTGTAATCCTTAAACATCCTTCGCACAAAGTTACTTTAGAACGGTCGCGTACAATGATACCCTGATCGACCAAAGTATCGTAAATTTTCAAAGCATCGGTAACTTCCGTCAGGATAAAATTAGCATCAGAAGGATATACTTTTTTAACAATATTTAGTGCAATTAAAGCCTTACTTAAACGGTCTCTTTCTGCAACAGATTCTTTAATCCAATCGTTAACCTGAGCGATGTTTTTTAGCGCTTCAAAAGCTAAATCCTGCGTAGCCTGATTGATGTTATAGGGTGGCTTAATTTTGTTCAAAACATCGATCACTTTTGTTGAAGAAAATGCCATGCCTAAACGTAAAGCGGCAAGCCCCCAGGCTTTCGAAAAAGTTTGCAAAACCACCAGGTTTCCGTACTCGGTTAACTCCTGAATGAAGGTCTTCTGACGGGCGTAATTAATGTACGCTTCATCCACCACAACGATGCCATTAAAGTTGGCTAAAATGGTTTCAATATCTTCGCGGTTTATCGAATTTCCGGTCGGATTATTTGGCGAACAAATGAAGATTAATTTCGTGTTTTTATCAATCGTTTCTGCGATCTTTTCCATATCCAATTGGAAGTTCGGAAGCAGGCTAACTTTGCGTATTTCTACATCGTTTATATTGGCCGAAACTTCGTACATTCCGTAAGTTGGTGGTAGCACAATTACGTTGTCTTTTCCAGGATTACAAAAAGCGCGGAACAATAAATCTATCGCTTCATCGCTACCGTTTCCTAAAAAAGTGTTCTCAATGGGTACACCTTTTATTTTGCTGATTGCATCTTTCAAATCCAGTTGCAATGGATCAGGGTAACGGTTGTAATTTGCCGGTAATGGCGAGCCATAACTGTTCTCGTTTGCATCTAAAAATACTGATGCCTGACCTTTAAATTCGTCCCTTGCGGTAGAGTAGGGGCGAAGGTTTTTTATATTTTCTCTTACTAAATCGTTAATGTCCATTTTAATATTTTTATTCGTCACCCTGAATTTAATTCAGGGTCTTTTTAATTATATAGATGCTGAAATAAATTCAGCATGACGGCCTCATTATATAGGTTTACCTTAATTTAATTCTTCAATCTAATACTCACTGCATTCTTATGCGCTTCGAGGCCCTCAGCTTCTGCAAGTATTTCAACTGTGGTGCCAATGTTGTTTAATCCATCAGCCGATAGATGCTGAAAAGTGATTTTTTTCAGAAAAGCATCAGTTGATACGCCCGAATAAGCTTTTGCGAAGCCACTGGTTGGTAATGTATGGTTGGTTCCAGAGGCATAATCGCCAACACTTTCCGGTGTAAAGTTGCCTAAAAATACCGATCCAGCGTTGATAATCGATGGAATAAGGCTTTGGAAATGTTCAGTAGCCAAAATTAAATGCTCTGGCGCATATTCATTTGAAAATTGCATCGCCTCATCTAAATTTTCAGCTAAGACAGCATAAGAATTGGCTATTGCTTTTGCTGCTATCTCTTTTCGTGGCAGTATAGTAAGGTGATTTTCAATCTCTTTTAACGTATCAGCAATGATCTGATTAGAAGTAGCCACTAAAATAGCCTGACTATCAGTTCCATGTTCAGCCTGCGCAAGTAGATCTGCAGCAATAAATGACGGATTGGCAGTCTCATCAGCGATGACCAATACCTCTGATGGTCCGGCGGGCATATCGATAGCCACTTTATTTTGAACCATGGTTTTTGCTGTGGTTACATAACGGTTGCCTGGGCCGAAGATCTTATATACCTGTGGTACACTTTCCGTTCCGAAAGCCATTGCTGCAACAGCCTGTGCACCCCCAATCAAGAATACTTTTTCAATACCCAGCAGCACTGCACAGTAGGCCAGATAACAATTGGTTTTACCATCACTTTGCGGAGGAGAACATACCACAATTTCTTTACAGCCTGCGATGATTGCCGGAGTAGCCAGCATTAAAAAAGTGCTCGGTAAAACGGCAGTTCCACCTGGAATATAAAGGCCAACTTTTTCAATTGCCCTCGATTCGCGCCAGCACAGAACGCCTGGCATTGTTTCGATTTTATCTTCAGTTTTTAACTGCGACTGGTGAAAAGTTTTGATGTTTTGGTAAGCCGTATCGATCGCTTTTTTTGCTTCAGCCGGAATGGTAGATGCAATTGCTTTCAATTCTTCCGCATCTAAAAATAGCTTCTCGAGATCAACTTTGTCAAATGCTTTTGCAAAGTTAAAAAGTGCCTGGTCGCCATCTTTTTTTACCGTGCTGATGATGTCGGTTACCCGTTCTTCAACCAGTTTATCGTCTTCAATTTGCCTCGAACAAAGTTCTTCAATTTTTGATTTAGATAAATCTGTATAATTGTAGATTTTCAATGTTTTATAATTTAAAATTAACTAATAGTTAATATGAGTTTAAACGATTTTATCTGATTATTTTCTCGATTGGCATTACTAAAATACCTTCGGCACCAGCTGCTTTTAAACTGTTTATTTTATCCCAGAAATCTTCTTCGGCAATTACAGAGTGAACGGCAACCCAGTTCGGTTCGAAGAGTGGAACCACGGTTGGACTTTTTACACCCGGAAGTAAATCGACTACTTTTTGAAGGTTATCCTTTGATACATTTAGTACCACATATTTGTTAGATTTTGCACTGAGCACAGAGCGGATGCGCTGCAGCAATTCTGCAACTTCAGGATTGTTGGCTATTGATTTGTTTCCGATTAAAACAGCTTCCGATTGCATCACATCAGCGAAAGGTTTTAGTCCGTTGCTTTTTAATGTTCCACCTGTTGATACGATATCAAAAATGGCATCACTTAAGCCTAAACCCGGACCAATTTCTACGGATCCGGAAATGGTTCTGATATCAGATTTTATTCCTTTTTCCTGTAAGAATTTTTCGAGTATCACCGGGTAAGAAGTAGCAATCGCTTTGCCATTTAACTCTTCCAGCTTTTGGATATTACTGGTAGCCTGAACAGCAATTTTTAGGGTACATTTTCCGAAGCCTAATTTTTGCAGATAATCTACCTCGGCTTTGGTTTCTACAATTACGTTTTCACCAACAATACCCAAATCGGCAATGCCATCCTGTACATATTCAGGAATATCATCATCCCGAAGGAAAAGAATTTCTAAAGGAAAATTGGTAACGGTTGAGATGAGCGAGCTTTTGTAGTTTTCGAAAGATAAACCACAGTTTTTAAGTATTTCTACAGATTTTTCGTTTAACCTACCCGATTTCTGGATAGCGATTTTAAGTGTTTTCAAAGTATTGAATATAGAGTGAACAAGAAATTATTTTACGGAAAAAAGTTTTGAAGTACAAAACAAACATATCATATCGCCTATCGGCGATGGTGTAAATGTAAGTGATGGTTCAAAGTTAAATTCATAAATTATTTCTGCCAGTATCAATACGTTAGCTGATAAGCGCTGGCAAATATAGTGTTTGAAATGGGAAAACAAAAAATAATGGCACTTAATTTGCCATTATGCTGTTTTTATTGCCAATAACCATTATTTTGTATTAAAATTTTACGCTTTTGAAAAAGTTTCGCTTTCTAATTCTGCCCTTTATTTTATTTATTTCTGCCTGTGGATGGTTTAAAAGCCCACCAGAGATCGGGAAAGTGCTTGCTGAACATTTCAAGAATAAAATCTACAAAGATTTCGATACTGTAGCTTATGATAGCATTTTTGTGAAAACAATGGACAGTCTTTCGGGCAAGTTCGTTAATCCAAAAACCATTAAAGCCTTTTATGCCAATAATTATGCTCAACCTAAGCTGGTTACGCAGTTTTACATCAATGGCGAGTTAGACTCGCTGGTAAATTATTTAGATCAGAGTAAAGTGCATGGCTTTAACCCAAAGATTTTTAAAACTGATGAGATTAAAAGTTTGTTAGCAGCGTTAACGGCCAATAAATTTAAAAAGGTTGAAGAAAGTTATCCTGTAATCGCCAAATTAGAGTTATTGTCAGCAAGTGCTTATCTGAACTACAATAATTATCTTAAATATGGGGTGGTAAACCCACGCACTATTTTTTCGCGCTATTACATTAAAGTTAAACGCCCGGATAGCTTGGGGATGACTAATCTTTTAAATAGTAAAAGTCTTGTGGACACCTTAAAATCTGTCCAGCCAAAATCGGCTCAATATAAAGCTTTGCAAGCTGCCTATTTAAATACAGATCTTGAAAGTGAGCAGCGGATTTTATTACTGAACATGGAACGTTTCCGTTGGAAAATGCCAGAGACAGGGGACAATTATGTGCAGGTAAATATTCCTGATTTTAGATTAACCTGGATCGATAAAACAGATACTGTAATTACAATGAAAGTTTGCGTTGGTGGGAGGCGTGAAAACGGTTATGAAGAGAAGCTAAAAGCCTTTGCAAAATCAGGCAATTTAGATGATAAACCAAAGAACCATGAGACACCTTTATTGTTCAGCAAAATCAATTCTATTCAGGCCAATCCGATCTGGAATATTCCGGTAAGTATTGCGCAAAGTGAGATCTATTGGATGGCCAGAAAAGATCCATATTATTTATCAAATAGTAACATCAAAGTATACTATAAAGATAAGCTGATTGGTGAGCCTGATACCATCAATTGGAATAAGTATTCACGTGATAAATTACCCTTTAAATTTAAGCAGGGATCTGGCGGTGGAAATGCTTTAGGAAAGTTCAAATTCATCTTCGATAATAGCTCGAGTATTTACCTGCACGATACCAATAACAAGAACGGATTTAACCTAACAAACCGGGCTATAAGTCATGGTTGTGTGCGTATCGAAAAACCACTCGAATTTGCCGAACTCTTGGTGAAAGATTCTTACACTTATGATAAGCTTAGGGCAGAGGTGGATTTACCCCCGATTGATAGCACTCACGTAAAATGGTATAAAAAACGCATGGCGCAAAAGGCTGATACGCTTAAAACCTTTCAGTTAAAACCAGCCTGGTTTGCCCCAAAGAAAAATGTTCCATTACTGATCACCTACATTACTGCCTGGTCTCAAAATGACAAGATCGAATACAGGCCGGATGTTTACGGCATGGACGAAAAACTTTGGGCAGCGATGAAGAAGTTTAGGTAAAATTCGGTCGGCAGCTTCGATCTTCTTCGTTAAAAGGATTAACTTTGTGTTGTTTTAACACAAATTAAAGAATGATCGATCAAAATATCAAAATCGCTGTTGATGCTATTGTTTTTGGATACGAAAAAGGAACACTTTATGTGCTGGCTGTTCAGCAGCGTTTTGGTAAGTTAGCCGATCGCTGGGTTTTACCGGGTGGATTTATTTTAAATGACGAGCCTTTGCTTACAGCAGTTGAGCGCGAACTTAAAGAAGAGGCCGGTATAACCGTAAATTATCTTGAACAGCTGGGTACTTTTGGTGATGATATCAATCGTGATGAACGCTTCAGGGTAATTTCTGTAGCTTATTTTGCACTGGTTAATCCTAATAATTTTGTATTAAAAGCCGATACTGATGCTAAAGATGCGAAATGGTTTCCCGTTACTCAAATTCCGGAATTGGGCTACGATCACAATGAAATGGTTAATCTCGCACATCAGCGTTTAAAAAGCAAACTCACTTATCAACCAATCGGTTTTGATCTGTTGGATCAGGAATTTCTCTTTTCCGATCTTGAAAATCTGTACTGCTCCATTTTAGAAAGAGATATAGACCGACGGAATTTCAGAAAAAAAATTCTAAGTTTTGGAATTGTTACAGAAACCGATAAAGTGGTTAAAATGGGTGCTAGTGGCAGGCCGGGCAAACTTTTCACCTTCGATAAGGCAAAATATAATCAGCTTTTGAAGGAAAATTTCCAATTCGACATTAGGTTTGCGTAAAATAAACACAAATTATTCTTTGCATTCTAAAAATGATTTTTATATTTGTGTAAATAATACGCAAATATATGTTAAATCTTAATCCAAGTTTTACTCCGCTAGGCGAAAATAACTTAATCGAATACAAATCTTTCTTATTTGCGGGTGGCGAACCACACATTAAAATTTCGAACAATTTTGATGTTGCTGCTCCGGTTACCATTACGCAAAGAATAAATTCCTTTAACGATTTAGGTCTGATCTGTATTACGGTTGATGCCTTGAGAAGAATGGGGGTAAAAGAAATCGAACTTTTTATACCATACTTTCCGGCTGCAAGGCAAGATCGGGTGATGATTCACGGCGAGCCTTTATCGGTGAAAGTTTATGCCGATATCATTAACGCTATGGCTTTGGCAAGTGTTACCGTTTTTGATCCGCATAGCGAAGTAGCACCAGCCTTGCTCAACAACTGTGTGACAGTTTCCAATCACGAATTTATAAAACAGGTAATTGCAAAAATAGGTACAGAAGTAAAACTCATTTCTCCTGATGGTGGGGCTTTAAAGAAAATTTATAAAGTATCTGAATTTTTAGGTGGAGCAGAAGTAGTAGAGTGTTCGAAAAGCCGGGATGTAAAAACAGGAAAACTTTCAGGATTTAAAGTATATGCCGAAGATTTAGCTGGTGCTGATTGTTTAATTGTAGATGATATCTGTGATGGCGGCGGTACATTTATTGGTCTGGCAGAAGCGCTAAAGGCTAAAAATGCTGGGAAACTTTATTTAGCGATTAGTCATGGCATATTTAGTAAAGGTTTTGATGAGCTGGGCAGATATTTCGAGCAAATTTTTACTACTGATTCGATCAAAGAAGTTGATCATGATGGGGTAACACAGATAAAATTGGTTGATATTATTTAGCGATCGTCACCCTGAATTCATTTCAGGGTCTAATCATAATAATTATGAAAACGATAAGATTATTCAGGCCCGTTGGCTTAAAAGAAATGGAGCTCATTGCTGAAAGTGGCTTTAACGCCTTTCCTGCAAGATTAGCATGGCAGCCTATTTTTTATCCGGTAATGAACCAGCAATATGCTGAACAAATTGCTTTGGAATGGAATACCAATGATGAATTTTCTGGTTTTATTGGCATCGTAACCGCTTTTGAAGTAAATGAGGATTATTTGAAGAAGTATGATGTTCAAAATGTAGGCGGGGCAATGCATAACGAACTTTGGATTCCTGCTGAAGAGTTGAACGATTTTAACGCTAACATCAACGGTACAATAGAAATTGTAAAAGCTTATTTTACTGGTCGATCTGCAAAAACAGAAAACTTAGCATTAAGAAGCAAATTAAAAGAATTTAAAAAATGATTTTAGAACTAATCAAAGCTGATATAACAGAAATTAAAGCCGACGCAATCGTTAATGCGGCAAACAGTTCTTTGCTTGGTGGCGGTGGGGTAGATGGTGCCATTCACAGAAAAGGTGGTAAAGCCATTTTAGAAGCTTGCGTGGCCATCAGAGATAAACAAGGGAATTGCAAAACCGGAAATGCGGTAATTACTACGGCAGGCAATTTACCGGCAAAATATGTGATCCATACGGTTGGGCCCGTGTGGAATGGTGATAGCGAAGAAAAAAATGCTTTGCTTGCAGATTGCTACCGCAACAGTTTAACCTTAGCCGTAGAAAATGATGTTAAGATTATTGCTTTCCCAAACATCAGCACAGGGATTTATCATTTCCCTAAAGAAATAGCAGCAGATATTGCTATTGCCACGGTAAATAATTTTGCTGAAGAAGAAAAAATAGAAAAGGTAATCTTCGTTTGTTTCGACGATGAGAATTACCGGCTCTATGACGAAAAACTCAATCGCATTAAACAATGATTTGAGTTGTTAACAGAATTACAAAATGAAAATAACAGTAAAAAAATATAAAGAACAGATATTAGAATGGCCAACTTCAGGATGCCATGTTATGGCTCAGTATGATGATGAAAAAATAATCGTTTATCAAGCTTACCGAAAAGAAATCGGTGAATTTGCAGTCAAAAATCAATTTTTTGGAGGTGAATTCAGTTTAAGCAGAATGACATGGATCAAACCTAATTTTCTATGGATGATGTATAGAAGTGGTTGGGGTAAAAAAGAAGGACAAGAAGTTACTTTAGCCATACACCTTAAAATATCCGCATTCCGTAGTTACCTTGAAAATGCGGTTTATACATCATATGATCAAACTGAGGGTGTTTCGCATGACGAATGGAGAAATGGCTTAGAAAGCGCTAACATTCGCTTGCAATGGGATCCAGATCACGATCCTTATGGAGCAAAACAAGAAAGAAGAGCAATCCAGATTGGATTAAAGAATAGTTTCATCCATTCTTTCGCTAAAAATGATATTTTGTTAATTGAAGATATCAGCGCATTTGTAAAGGAACAGCATGAGTTTGTTCAAAATCATCAACTGGAAAATTTAATCATACCCGCTGAAAAACCTTTCCTTTTTAACGATGAAACATTGAATAAAAAATTGAAACTCATAAATCAATACGCTCATGGAGAATAAAATAACAAAAGGAATCAGTAAGCTGCTAAGTTATATTTTGAGACATTCACCAGAAACCATAGGCTTAGAACTTGACGAAAACGGTTGGGCAGATGTAAATGAATTAATTGCCAAGTTTGACCTTTACGACAGAAGAATAGATTTTGAACAGCTTGATTACATTGTTGAAAATAACGACAAAAAGCGATTTGCCTTCAATGATGATAAAACTAAAATAAGGGCAAGCCAGGGGCATTCTATTGCTATTGAATTAAATCTAAATCAAGCCGAACCATTGGCCTACCTGTATCATGGTACGGTTGAAAAGTTCCTGCCGGGTATTAAATCGCAGGGACTGCAAAAAATGAGTAGACAGCATGTGCATTTAAGTGCCGATAGGGAAACGGCCAATAAAGTAGGTGGCAGGAGGGGGAAACCGGTTATCCTTACCATTAATAGTGGAGAGATGCACAGGGCAGGCTATAAATTTTATTTATCAGCTAACAATGTGTGGCTTACAGATGTTGTGCCCGCTGAATATATAACGTTTTAACATGGGCAGAACATTAGTAATAGGTGATATACACGGGGGATTAAAAGGTTTAGTTCAGTTATTCGAGCGTGCAGAAGTAACAAAAGCTGACAAACTGATTTTCCTTGGCGATTATGTGGATGGATGGAGTGAATCGGCACAGGTAATTGATTATTTGATGCAATTGGAAGAAAGCCATCAGTGCATTTTTATCAAGGGCAATCATGATGCCTGGTGTATTGATTGGTTAGAGAAAGGTATGGTTGATGAGGTTTGGTTTGTTCATGGTGGTAAATTAACCATGGAGAGTTACAAAGATACTTCTGATGCGATCAGGCAAAAACACTTAAATTTCTTTGACCGGATGAAAGATTATTACGTGGATGAGCAGAACAACCTCTTTATCCACGCGGGTTTTTCTTCCATGCACGGTCCTGAGAAAGAACGTTATTCATCCAATTATTCGTGGGACCGGACACTTTGGGAAATGGCCCTGACTATGGATAACCGGATCAAAAAAGATTCGGCAATTTATCCGAAACGTTTATTGCTTTATCACGAAATCTACATTGGCCATACCCCAACACTTTACTACAATGTTAACATACCCATGCAGGGTTGTAATGTTTGGAATATCGATACCGGCGCTGCATTTACCGGGAAATTAACCTGTTTGGATATCAAAACAAAAGAATTTTGGCAAAGCGATACCTTGCAAAGCCTTTATCCAAATGAAAAGGGAAGAAATAAATAATTAATAATAAATAAAATACCATGATGAATCCATTATTATTAACAGACGGTTATAAAGTTGACCACCGCAGACAGTACCCAGAAAATACTACATTGGTTTATTCTAACTGGACGCCAAGAAAAAGCAGGCTAGAAAACGTAAACCATGTGGTGCTTTTTGGCTTGCAATATTTTATCAAAAAATACATCATTGAAGATTTTAACCAGAATTTCTTTAAACAGCCAAAAGAAGAAATTCTTAAAAAATACGCCCGCAGGATCAATAATTACCTGGGAGAAAATTTGGTAGGTATACAACATATAGCTGATTTACATGATCTGGGTTATATTCCAATGGTTTTTAAATCATTACCAGAAGGTGCTGAAGTGCCTTTGCGTGTACCCATGTTTACGATGTACAATACAAAGTCTGAATTTTTCTGGTTAACCAATTATTTCGAAACCTTATTATCAGCGGTGGTGTGGTTGCCATGCAATTCTGCTACAATAGCCAAACAATACCGTGCCATTTTGGATCAATATGCCGCAGAAACCTCTTCAGTTCCAGAATTTGTAGATTGGCAGGGACACGATTTCTCTATGCGCGGCATGGGTGGGATAGAAGCTGCGGTAACTTCGGCAGCCGGGCATTTATTGAGTTTTACCGGAACAGATACCATTCCTGCCATCGATTTTTTAGAAGAGTATTACAATGCAGATTCAGATAAAGAGTTAATCGGTGGATCAGTAGCTGCTACAGAACACTCTGTAATGTGTATGGGGACCAATACAGGAGAACTCGAAACCTTTAAACGTTTGATTTTAGAAGTTTACCCGAAAGGAATTGTATCTATCGTTTCTGATACCTGGGATTTATGGAAAGTGCTGACGGAGTATCTACCTGTTTTAAAAGATGATATTATTGCCCGTCCAGGTAAAGTGGTAATCAGGCCTGATTCTGGAGATCCGGTTGATATTATCTGTGGAAATCCAAATGGTAAAAACGAAAATGAGAAAAAGGGTGTGATCGAACTGCTTTGGGACGTTTTCGGTGGAAAAACCAACGACAAGGGATTTAAAGAACTCGTTCCGCAAATCGGTGCCATTTATGGCGATAGCATTACTACAGAAAGAGCTACCCAGATTTGCGAACGCTTAAAATTGAAAGGTTTTGCCTCTACCAATGTTGTTTTTGGCATCGGTTCATTTACCTATCAGTACAATACACGCGATACTTTTGGTTTTGCGATGAAAGCCACTTATGGAGAAGTAGACGGCATCGGTCGCGAGATATTTAAAGATCCGATTACCGACGATGGCACCAAGAAATCAGCAAAAGGTTTACTACAGATTTTTAAAAATACGGAAGGCGAATACGAATTGAAAGATCAGTGCAGCTGGGCAGAAGAAGCACAGGGCGAATTGAAAGAAATTTTTAGAGATGGAAAGTTATTGACCGATTATTCTCTCGCCGAAATTAGAGAAAGGCTAAAGAATAGTTAACTTCGCCAAGTTTTTAATCGACTGGCTTTTGGCTGGTCGATTAATTTTTTGAAAGATACAATGCAGAACAACCCCACATTTAACCATCAGGCTGATATCGTAAATAGTGCCATTAGATTTATAAACGCATGGTTTAAACAGTCGAAGGCCGTTACCGACGAACTGAATGATTTTTTTATTCTCCCAGGTAATAAAGTTATTGGTAAGGATGTTATTATTGGTCGGTTGAAAGGTATTTTCGGCCGTTCTGATGAATATGTTGGTGGCAGGTACGATATTATTGATGTTAATTTCGAACTTTTGAATGATGATAAAGGTATGGGCTTTGTTGAAGGCGTTGCGGGCTATAGAGATGTTGTTCAAAAACAATCGAAAATTGTAAGCGGACCCTTTAAACTGTATTTCGCACTGCACAACGGTGGCTGGAAAATTGTAAATATCGAATTTCCGGGCTTTAGTTATTAAAACGACTTTATTACAATAGTAATTCGCCACTTTCCATAATTTTTCTATCTTTGGTTTTTAATGAATTTCCTTTATCCGGGCTTTCTTTTTGCACTAATATCGGTTGCCATCCCGGTTATCATTCATTTATTCAATTTCAGGAAGTTTAAGAAGGTTTATTTCTCTAATGTTCAGCTTTTAAAAGAAGTAGAGCAGCAAAATTCTTCCAAAGAAAAACTTAAAAACCTGCTTATACTTTTGTCGCGGATTTTGGCAGTCATCTTTTTGGTGTTGGCGTTTGCCCAGCCTTATATTCCAGCGCACAATCAAAAAACTACCGCTTTAAATAATGTAGTAAGCATTTACATC
Source organism: Pedobacter sp. GW822-FHT03F06 (assembly GCF_058801365.1). Taxonomy (NCBI): domain Bacteria; kingdom Pseudomonadati; phylum Bacteroidota; class Sphingobacteriia; order Sphingobacteriales; family Sphingobacteriaceae; genus Pedobacter; species Pedobacter sp. GW822-FHT03F06. Next base: position 100,433 of record NZ_JBXANE010000008.1, on the reverse strand, counting down.
GATAATTCTTATAGCATGGAAGCCATTAATAAAGATGGCAACCTGCTCGATGAAGCCAAGCGGAGGGCAAAAGAACTGGTAAAAGGTTTTGGAATGAACGATCGTTTTCAACTCCTGACCAATAATTTTGAGGGAAAACATCAACGATTGTTAAACGAGGAAGCGTTTTTAAAGGCATTGGATGATGTTAAAATCTCGGCAGCAAACCGTAATCTCCAACAGATAATAAACCGACAGGGGAATGTTTTAACGGGTTCTGCAAATAAGTATAGCTTTCTGATCTCCGATTTTCAAAAAAATATCTCCACCGTCAATAAACTCGATACAAAAGCAGATATTCAATATTCATTTTTGAAACTGAATGCCAATACATTGCCGAATGTTGCAATAGATAGCGTTTGGGCACTTTCGCCAAATCATCAGCCGGGCGCAAATGAACGATTGGTTGTGCAGTTAAAAAATTACTCGGAAGAAGAAGCAAAAAATATTCCTCTAAAACTCAGCATTAACAACCAGCAGAAAGGATTAGGCGCAGTAACCATACCTGCAGGCAAAACGGTTAAAGATACCCTGAATTTCTCGGGATTGAACGCGGGATGGCAAAAAGGTATCATCAGCATTAAAGATTTTCCGGTAACCTTTGATGATACGTTGTCATTCAGTTTTAAGGTCGATGAAAGTTTTCCAGTTCTGAGTATTAACGGAGCCAATGCCGGCAGTTACATTAAGGCACTATTTGCCGCCGATCGTTATTATAAACTCACAGAGAATGCCGAAAGCAATGTGAATTATAGCAATTTTGCCAATTATGGCCTGATTGTGTTGAACGGTTTAAAAAATCCATCAACAGGATTGGCACAACAGTTAAAAACCTATCTGAATGCAGGTGGTACGGTGGTACTTTTTCCTGATTTAGATGCCAATATTCAAACTTATAACTCTTTTTTAATCGGGTTATCGCTTCCTGCCATTCAAGTTTTGAATACGACAGCAAGCAAGGTTGACCAGATTGATCTGCAAAACCCCATTTTCAAGACTGTTTTCGAGGAAATTCCGAAAAATCTTGATCTTCCAACAGTTTCCCGTTATTATACTTTTGTAGAGAAAAATACCTCGAATAAAGAAGATATTATGTTATTGCCTGGCAGAAAACCTTTTTTCTCTAAGTATGGGGTAGGCAACGGACAGGTGTATTTATCAGCATCTGGATTAAATACAAGTGACGGAAATTTAGCCCGCCATCCGGTTTTTGTGCCACTGATTTATCGTTTGGCATTGAGTGGGGGAAATGAAACGCCCTTATACTACAACCTTGGTAACGATAATGCATTGGCAGGTAAAAAGATTACACTGGGTAAAAACCAAAGTTTAAAAATTACTGCTGATGGTTTCGAGGCGATTCCTGAAATCCGTCAGGCAGATGGAAAAACGCTGATTTACATAGCAGATCAAATAAAAAATGCAGGCTTTTATAACCTGAAACTTGCAGATTCGCTACTTGCTATTTACAGTTTCAATAATGGCAGAACTGAATCTGACATGCATTATTTAGACAAAACAGCACTCAATCAGTTGGCTGACAAGGGCAATCTGAAAATATTTGATACCGATAAAGATGCCGTTAAATTAATTGCCGGCGCCAATAAAATCGGGCAGACTTTATGGAAACTTTGTCTAATTTTGTCGCTGATTTTTATTGCAGCAGAAATTTTGCTCATCCGATTTTTTAACAACACAAAAAAAACAATATGAATCTTCTGGTTAAAAATGTAACCGTTGCCGATCCGCAAAGTAAATTCAATAACCAACTATGCGATGTTCGGGTAGAAAATGGCAAAATTAAAAACATAGGTAAATTAACCGCCGATAAAAACGAAACCGTTTTTGATGCCCAGGGTTCTTTTCTAACACCTGGATTCTTCGATTTAAACTGTGTAGCTGGTGATCCGGGTTTCGAAACCAAGGAAGATATTCAAACATTAACCGCAACCGCAAAAGCTGGAGGTTTTACAGGCTTGGCTTTATTGCCGCAAACCAGTCCGGTTGTACAGTCAAAATCCCAGGTAGAATACATTATCAATAAGGCCAAAAATAATCTGGTTGATGTTTTACCAGTGGGGGCGATAAGTCAGAACCGTGAGGCAAAAGAGCTTGCCGAACTTTTCGATATGCAACAGGCTGGTGCAGTAGCTTTTTCTGATGGGGATAGGGCCTTGCAGGATGATGGTTTTATGAGCCGTGCATTACAATATGCAAAAGGCTTCGATGCATTATTGATGGTTTATCCTGAAAATAAATCCATAGCTGGCAAATCGCAGATTAACGAGAGCAAAAACTCTGTGCTGTTGGGCATGAAGGGTTTACCTGCATTGGCTGAAGAAATGCATATTGCCCGCGATATTTTCCTGGCATCTTATAATGAAACGAAAATCCACATTAGCAATATTTCAACTGCCGGGGCTGTAGCACTGATCCGTAAAGCAAAGAAAGATGGCGTTCAGGTTTCGTGTGATGTAACAGCACATCACCTGGTGTTTACAGAAGAACTTTTGAGCGATTTTGATAGCAACTATAAGGTTAAGCCACCACTGCGCGGAAAAGCAGATGTAAAGGCACTAATTGCCGGTTTAAAAGATGGAACCATTGATGCCATTACTTCTCAGCACCGCCCGGAAGAAATCGAATTTAAAAATGTAGAGTTCGAAATTGCACACTACGGCATTATCGCTTTGCAAACTGTACTGCCGTTGTTATTAAAAGCTGGATTGGATATCGCTTTAATTGCAGAGAAATTGGCCATTAATCCGCGCAAATTATTAAATTTAACTGTTCCGGTAATCGAAGAAGGCGCTGAAGCCAACTTTACCATTTTTAACACGACAGAAAAATGGTTATACAATGCCGCAAATAACCAATCAAAATCGGCAAATAGTCCGTTATTGGGTACCGAGCTTACCGGAAAAGTAACTTTGGTTTATAATAATAGTCAGTTTCAAATTAGCTAAAAGTTTAAAGACTAAAGCTGAAAGATCAAGATAGTCATGATCTAATAATCCTTAAATCTTAAAAATCCTAATTGTATGGACAATAGAGTAAAAAAAGCACTAAGTGCAGCCATTAACAAGTATGCTGAGGTTTCGGCTACCAATGTAGAAGGTTTTGAAACAGAGTTATTAGCTGCTTTTGAGCTTGATGTTAACTTTTTAGATAAAGCTACTGCTTTCGATGCCGTTTTTGATGCTCATCCAAAGTTTGAAGAATTGCGCGAAGTATTTTTCGATTTATTAATGGTGAATTTCTTTAGCAGTGACGTACAGAAACTGGAAGACGATTATTTGGAAAGTGAGGAGTGGGCGAATATCGAAGAAGAAACCATAGACAGAGGAACCGAATTGTTAAACCTTCTGCTTTACATTAAAGAGTGTAAGGATGAAGATTTAGATCCTGAATTGGGCGATTTCTTAAAAGAGTTTTTGTTGGTAGAAGATGATGAGTTTCAGGATGAATTCGAAATTTATGAAGAACTGATCAGCAACCAGCAGTTGGCAGAAAGCAGTGTAGAAGAGATTTGTAAAACCGCTGCAAATTTGAATATCAGTGAAGAAATGCAAGAATTATTTGTACCTTTTATGGCCTTTTTCCTTGATGTAGAGGGAAGTGCAGAAACAACTAAAGAAATAATTCAGTATAGTAGTAACAAATCGTTCGATTCTGCTACTTATATATTAATTACAACAATTAATAATTAGACCAAAACTTAAAATTATGGACAAAAGTGCTCTTATTTCCAAATTAGCTATTAAAAACGGATTAATGCTCGCTGCGGTTTCGATTATAGTATCGTTAACCCTGCATTTTATAGATCCAGTATTGATTTACACCAGTTTTGTTGCTCAGATAGGTATATTTGTCCTATTCATTGCGCTTTTAGTAGTAGTGGGAATCAATATCCGTAAAGAAATAGGTGGGTTCTGGACATTTGGAGAGGCCTTCAAAGCTTTTTTAATCGTTTCCCTTATTCTCGCCTTAACCGCAACACTTTACAATGTGATATTAATGAAATTTATTGATCCAGATCTTCCACAAAAGGCTGCTGCAGCAATTGAAGATGCACAGCGGGCTATGATGGAAAAATTTGGAATGGCTAGTGAGCAGATTGATGAAGCAATGGCTAAAGCGGGTAATATGCAGGAGAAACTTGAGCCTACTTTTAAAAATATCTTTACGAGTTTTGGGGTTTCATTGGCCTTGTATGGCGTTCTTTCTTTAATCCTTTCAGCTATCTTAAAGAAAAAACAGCCAGTTGTATTTGATTCATTTCCGAAAGAGTCTTAATTTCTTTTATAAAATTTTGAACGTGCAGGTTTTATCATTTAATTTGATGAAATTTGCACGTTTTACTTTAAACAAACCTCGCAGGTTTTAGAAACCTGCGAGGTTTATGCTTAAAAAATGGATATATCAGTTGTAGTACCCTTATTTAATGAAGATGAATCTTTGCCAGAGTTAACGGCCTGGATTGATAAAGTGATGATTGCCAATAACTTCAGCTATGAAATTATTTTGGTTGATGATGGTAGTACTGATAGATCGTGGGCGGTGATTGAAGAATTGAGACTTCAAAACCCTGCCATTAAAGGCATTAAGTTCAGAAGGAATTACGGTAAATCTGCCGCCTTAAATGTTGGTTTCGAAGCTACTCAGGGCGATGTGGTCATTACCATGGATGCCGATCTGCAGGATAGCCCGGATGAAATTCCTGAATTACACCGCCGCATGAAAGAAGAAAAGCTTGATATCATTTCAGGCTGGAAAAAGAAACGTTACGATCCGATTACGAAAACTATCCCAACTAAACTATTCAATGCGGCTACCCGCAAAATGAGCGGCATAGAACTGAACGATTTTAACTGTGGCTTAAAAGCTTACCGTAGCGATGTGATCAAAACCATCGAAGTTTACGGTGAAATGCACCGTTACATACCAGTAATTGCCAAATGGGCCGGATTTAGTAAAATAGCCGAGCAGGTGGTAGAACACCGCGCCCGTAAATATGGCACAACCAAATTTGGTTTCAGCAGATTTATAAACGGCTTTTTAGATTTACTTTCCATTTTCTTTGTGGGTAAATTCGGCAAACGCCCAATGCACTTTTTTGGTTCGTTAGGGGTTTTAAGCTTCTTACTTGGAACATTTATGGCCCTTTGGATGATTGGTGTAAAACTTTATCATATTGCAGCAGAAATTCCTTACAAAAGAGAAATTACCGATCAGCCTTTATTTTATATTGCCCTGGTTGCAATAATTGTAGGGTCTCAAATGTTTTTAACTGGTTTTGTAGCCGAATTGGTTACGCGTAACGCACCAGAAAGAAATCAATATTTAATCGAAAAAGAACTTAAATAAGCCGAAAGACTAAAGTTTAAAGCATAAAGCGCTTTGGTCTTTAGTCTTTCAGCTTTCAGCTTCAAGACATGTTTTTCTCCATCATCATTCCTCTTTATAATCGTCCTCAGGAAATTGACGAACTATTAAATACCCTAACCAAACAAACCTATTTACAGTTTGAGGTTTTGGTTATTGAAGATGGTTCGAAAAACGATGCAAAGGCCATTGTAGCTTCTTATGCAGATAAACTGGATATTAAATATTACTTCAAAGAAAACGCGGGGCAGGGTTTTGCCCGTAATTTTGGTTTCGAAAGGGCTACTGGCGATTATTTTATCATTTTTGATTCAGATATCCTTGTTCCCAGCGATTACCTTGAAATCGTCAAAAATTACCTCTACGAACATCATTTAGATGCTTACGGCGGTCCGGATGCCGCGCATGACAGCTTCACGCCTGTACAAAAAGCCATCAGCTATGCCATGACATCGCCTTTCACCACCGGTGGAATCCGTGGGAACAAACAGCATGTAGGGCAATTTCATCCACGCAGTTTTAACATGGGCGTTTCCCGTCAGGCCTGGGAGAAAGTAGGTGGCTTTATCTTAACCCGATTGGGTGAAGATATCGAATATAGCATCCGGATTCATGAAAATGGCTTTAAGATCGGTTTGATTCCAGATGCAAAGGTTTATCATAAACGCAGGACAAGCTTTAGTCAGTTTTACAAACAGTTACACTTTTTCGGCAGGGCAAGGATCAATATTTACAAACATTTCCCAAAAGAATTAAAACTTGTACATTTTTTTCCGGCACTGTTTACATTGGGTTTTGGTTTCACCATTTTGTGCAACTTTATATATCCTCCATTGGCATATGTTTGTAACTTCTTCTTATTGATTTACTTTATGTTGATATTTTTTCATTCATGGTCTGTAAATAAATCGTTAAAAGTTGCATTTTTGAGCATTATATCTTCGTTTATCCAATTAACCGCTTATGGTTTAGGATTTATACAGGATTTATTTAAACGTGTGGTATTCAAACAACAATGATAAATTATTTAAAAGAAAGTACGTTCGCCGTTAATGATGTAATTCAAAAGGCGTGGAGCATTACCAAGAAACACTATTTCTCGATTGCTACGCTATGTTTTTTGATGTTTATTACCGCAAGTGCATCGAGTTTAATGGCCTTTTTTATTAAAGATGTAAGCAAGGCATTAAGCGTTGTGATGGTGATTATTTTCGTTTTGCTTTATTTTACCATCAACCTTTCGCTGTTTAAATATATTTTCCATTTAATGGACGATGAAGAAAACGATGTGAAAATTGTCGACACGCTTCCAACCAGACAACAAATTATCAGATTCCTATTGGCTACCCTTTATTTTGTGGGCTGTATCCTCGGCGTTTATCTGGTGGTAATCCTGGTTGCTTTTCCTTTTATTTATACCGGAATTAATGTAACAATTGTTAAAAACGTGGCCATTTCAGTTGGCATTATTGCCATATTTATTACTTGGTTAAGAATTTCATTTTTCCCGTTTTTTATTATTGATAAAGGCGCAACGCCTTTCGATTCGATTAAATTGAGTTTGGCTACCACTAAAGGAAATTTCACTAAGATTTTATTGCTATTAGTGGTTTTAGGTGGAGGTTATTTAATTTATCTCTTACTAAACTACCTGCAATGGCCGTTGGTGGCTTTCATTGTAAATATTTTAAGTTCATTTATCATCGTTCCACTTTCTAGTGTAGCCTTAACGGTTGCATACCGCAAAATTTCGAGCGAATATAAAGGCGATGAGCATCCGGATATTTTGCATAATATCGTTTAACCCCCAGCCCCAAAGGGGAGTTAAAAATCAGATTTAAATTTATGGAAAAAGAAAAGAACGGCAGAAAGGAAAAGTCCCCTTCAGGGGGTTGGGGGCTTAAAGCAGCATTAAGTAAACCCTTTGCGGCATTTGCAGTTTGGCAGATTAACAAATGGAAGCATAATGCCCTAAATGCTCAGCATAATATCCTCAAAAAGCTGATTGACGAGGCAAAAAATACTGCATTTGGAAAAGATCATCATTTCGCTGAGATTAAAACCTATGCCGATTTTAAAAAACATGTTCCCGTTCAGGATTATGAAGGATTAAAATCTTATGTAGATCGCGTAGTAGCGGGTGAAGCGGATGTACTTTGGAAGGGTAAACCACTCTATTTTGCCAAAACATCAGGTACCACTTCAGGTGTAAAATATATTCCGCTATCGAAAGAATCGATGCCTGAACATATAAAAGCTGCCCGCAATGCTATTTTAACATATATTAATGAAACAGGCAAGTCCGATTTTGTAAACGGAAAGATGATCTTTCTGCAGGGAAGTCCGGTTTTAAGTGTAAAACACGGAATCAATGTTGGGCGTTTATCGGGCATTGTGGCCCACCATGTGCCAGCCTATCTGCAAAAGAACCGATTGCCTTCTTACGAAACCAATATTATCGAAGATTGGGAACAAAAAGTTGATGCCATTGTTGAGGAAACCATCAATGAAAACATGACCTTGATTTCGGGTATTCCACCTTGGGTACAAATGTATTTCGATAAACTTTCAGACAAATCAGGCGGGAAGAAAATTGCCGAAATATTCAAAAATTTTAGTCTGTTTATTTATGGCGGTGTAAATTTTGAGCCTTATCGGGCAAAAATTGAACAAAGCATCGGGAAGAAAATTGATGCGATAGAAACTTACCCAGCTTCGGAGGGGTTTATTGCCTACCAGGATTCACAAAAGGATAAAGGTTTATTATTATTGGCCGATGCGGGGATTTTTTACGAATTTGTTCCTGCTGATGAATATTACAATGATAATCCGACACGGTTATCGCTTGGCGAGGTTGAACTAGATACCAACTATGCGTTAATTTTAAATACCAATGCTGGTTTGTGGGGCTACAGCATCGGCGATACTATTAAGTTTGTTTCGAAAAACCCTTACAAAATTGTGGTAACCGGACGGATAAAACATTTCATTTCTGCCTTTGGCGAACATGTAATAGGAGAAGAGGTAGAACAGGCAATTTTGAGCGTGGCCAATGAAGAAGAGGTAGAAATTACAGAATTTACAGTTGCGCCTCAGGTTAACCCTGAAACTGGTCAATTGCCTTACCACGAATGGTTTGTAGAATTTTCATCTGCACCAAAAGATATGGCTGCTTTTAGCAAAAAGGTTGACGAGGCTTTGCAAAAGAAAAATATTTATTACTTTGACCTGATTGAAGGAAACATCCTTCAGCCATTGATTATACGTACTTTGCAAAAAGATGCTTTTGTAAACTACATGAAAAGTGAAGGGAAGTTAGGTGGACAGAACAAAGTACCGCGTTTGAGCAATGATAGGAAGCTAGCGGATGGGCTGGAGAGGTATATTGTTTAACTAATCTTCCTCGGTTCGTGTCCTCACGAAACGAAATGAGGAAAAGTAGCTGACGCTTTGGAAAGGTACATTATTTAATTACCAAATTCGTCATTGCGAGGAGGAACGACGAAGCAATCTTATTAGGCAAGTCAGATTGCTTCAGCTCGCTCAGGCCCAGCTTCGAAATGACGGAGCTATAATTTAGGAGTGAACAATAAAATGCTTAATTAAACCTTAAGCGTTACGATATAAAAAACGATTTGAAAAGAATAACCATATTAGGTTCTACAGGAAGTATAGGTACACAGGCGCTAGAAGTGGTTAGGGACCATCCCGATACATTTAAAGTTGTTGTACTATCTGCATTAAAGAATTCAGCATTACTGATTCAACAGGCAAAGGAATTTAAGCCCGCGATTGTTGTCATCTGTGATGAAAGCAAGTACGGCGAAGTTAAAACTGCTTTGTCTGCGCTAAATATTAAAGTTTTGGCAGGTGAAGTCGCATTGTCAGAAGTTGCTGCCTATGATGATAGTGATGTGGTATTAACGGCATTAATGGGCTCTGTAGGGTTAAAACCTACTATTGCTGCCATTAAGGCTGGAAAAAATATTGCTTTGGCCAACAAAGAAACACTAGTAGTAGCGGGTGAATTGATTACACAACTGGCGACTGAACACCAGGTTAAAATTTTACCGGTCGATTCGGAGCATTCAGCAATATTTCAATGTTTGGTAGGCGAGGAGCAGAATGAAATAGAGAAAATTTATTTAACAGCTTCCGGCGGGCCATTTTTAGGCAAAACAAAAGATTTCTTATCCGCAGTAAAAAAGGAGCAGGCTTTAAAACACCCCAACTGGGTGATGGGCGCAAAAATCACGATCGATTCTGCATCTTTAATGAATAAAGGACTGGAAGTAATTGAGGCAAAATGGTTGTTTAATCTTGATGTAGATCAGATTGATGTAATTGTTCACCCTCAATCTATCATCCATTCAATTGTTCAGTTTACCGATGGATCGATGAAGGCACAAATGGGGGTTCCGGATATGAAATTACCTATTCAGTATGCTTTAAATTATCCCGACAGGCTAAAAAACAATTTTAAACGTTTTAACTTCCTAGATTATCCAAACTTTAGCTTTCAAAAAGCCGACATGGAAACATTCAGGAATTTAGACCTGGCATTTACTTCATTAAGAAAAGGCGGAAACATGCCTTGTATTTTGAATGCCGCGAATGAAATTGTTGTTGCCGCATTTTTAAAGGATAAAATCGGTTTTCTGCAGATGAGCGAGGTTATTGAACAGTGTATGGAAGAAATCAGTTTTGTTGAAAAACCGCAATTGAGCGATTATTTAGAAACTGACAAACATAGCCGTATCTTAGCCGGCGAATTAGTAACAAAAAGTATAGTTTAACATCTAACATAAAAATTTTATAAGAAAATATGAATGGATTGATTATGGCGGGGCAGCTGTTGCTCGGATTGTCTTTATTGGTAATATTACACGAATTAGGGCATTTCCTGGCAGCCAGGGCATTTGGTATTAAAGTAGAAAAGTTTTATTTATTTTTTGATGCCTGGGGTTTCAAGCTTTTTAGTTTCAAAAGAGGTGATGTTGAATATGGAGTGGGATGGTTGCCACTTGGCGGTTATGTGAAAATTGCCGGGATGATTGATGAGAGTATGGATACCGAGCAAATGGCTCAACCAGCACAACCCTGGGAATTCCGCTCTAAGCCAGCCTGGCAACGTTTAATCGTGATGCTTGGTGGTATTATCGTAAACGTAATTGTTGGTATTTTTATCTTTTGGATGTTGACTTTTAACGTCGGACAGAATTATACTGTTAACAGCAAGCTGAACGATGGTATTTCTGTAGGTGCAATTGGTAAAGAAATCGGTTTAAAAAATGGAGATAAGATTTTGGCCATCAACGGCAACAAGTTAATCCGTTTTGAAGATGCGATATCGAGCAAAGTATTGTTTGATGGAGCCCAGTTGACCATTTTAAGGGATAATAAAACACTTTACATTTCTGTTCCGGATATTATTTTAAATAAAATATCGAAAAACGACAAAGAAAATTTTATCTCGCCCAGATATACGATGGAAAGTGTAGAAAAGGTAAGTGCGCCTGATGAAAAAGCAGATAAACCATCTTTTTTTGATAAACTGTTTGGCAGAAAGTTCGAGAAACCCTTATATCCAGCATATACTGCAGGGATTAAACCGGGCGATAGTATTTTATCGGTTAATGGAAAACAGATTACTTTTTTCGATCAGTTTAAAGAAGAGGTTTCTAAAAACAAATTAAAACCAATTACCATTAATGCGCTACGCAAAGGCAAAGAAGTAAAGTTCGATCTTAAAGTAAGCAAAGATGGAACGATTGGAATTATCCCTAATTTAAAAATGCCTGAAACTGCGCATGTAGATTTTGGCTTTATAGAGTCGTTACCAGTTGGGGCAACCATGGCATGGAGCACTTTTGTAGATAATGCAAAAGGTATTGGTAAAATGATTACCGGAAAGTTAAGTGCACGCAACATCAGCAGCCCAATTGGGATTGCCAAGGTGTATGGCAGTACTTTCGACTGGGTTAAATTCTGGACTTTAACAGGATTGATTTCGATGGCACTGGCATTTATGAATTTATTGCCTATTCCAGGCTTAGATGGAGGCCACGTAGTATTTCTTTTGATCGAAATGGTGCAACGTAAGCCTGTAAGTGAAAAAGTACTGGAAAAGGCGCAAATTGTGGGTTTTGTAATCTTGATCTGTTTAATGGTGTTTGCTTTTGGTAATGATATTCTAAAATCCTTCGGTAAGTAAAACCAAATTTATATAATTGCCGCAGATGTGCAGATTTGACGAATCAATCTGAACATCTGCGGCTTTTTAATTTAATATGCACCATGAGCGCAGCAATAACAGATATTAATTATTTCGATTTTTACGCCTTACCGATCCAGTTTAATCCAGATCAAAATGTGGTTAAAACAAAATTTTATGCATTTAGCAAGCAGTTTCATCCTGATTTTTATGCCAATGAAAGCGAAGAGAAGCAGCAAGAAGTACTCGACCTGTCTACTTTGAACAATAAGGCCTACCAGACACTCAGCAGTGCTAAAAAACGCTTAAAATACGTGCTCGAATTAAAAGGGATTGTAGAAACAGACGAGGCTTATCAACTGCCACAATCTTTTTTAATGGAAATGATGGATGTTAATGAGGCTTTAATGGATCTGGAATTTGAGCCGGATGCCGAAAAGTTAGCGCAGGTAAAACGAGATGTTGATGCCATAGAAAAAGATCTGGCTAACGAACTGAATGATCTGATAGGCCGTTTTGATGGCAACCCAACAGCATCTGATGCACTACTGCCTTCGATTAAGGATAATTTTTACCGACAGAAATACGTTGATCGGATCAGGGAACGCTTGCCGAAATAGATGAATGATGGAATAGGTCCGAAGTCGGGGGGCGGAGATAGTAGCATAAAAACAAGCACCCAACGCTGTGTCCTTTGCGCCTTTTATTTGTGTCCGCTGCGGTTAAAAGATGGGAAGCCCTAAACCTTCCACCTTTGTAAGACACCCGATTGTAAAATCATTTTTTAGTTTTTGATAGGCAAAAGCTTTGTTTTACTTTCGGAGTAAACAATCAGATCAATGAATAGCTCCCTTTCTATTTTCCGCAAAGTGGCCGTGGCAGAAGGCACATCTTATCTGCTTTTATTATTTGTAGCCATGCCGTTAAAATATTTTGCAGATCTTCCTTTGTATGTAAAATATACCGGATGGGCCCACGGATTATTATTTGTATTATATGCAGCCACCTTAGTTTTAGCTTGGCAAGAACAAAAATGGAAGTTTGGTAAAGCCGTTTTGATTTTTTTAGCGTCACTTTTGCCCTTTATGCCCTTTGTGGTTGATCGTAAATTGAAAGATGAACGCGCGCTAAACTAATTGCCTATTACACAAATTACTTACCTTAGTATTATGCGTTTAATAAATGATCGCCAGAGGTAGGTTAGATATCCGTTTTACCGAACTTTTTAAGGGTGCACTATACTGTATTGGTAGTGCTTGCGGTTTTAAAAAAGAACAGCCCCGGTTCCCTGAAGCGCAGTTGCCCTGTCTTTCTGTTCGTACAGGTTTACATCTCGTATTAAAAGCGCTAAATCTTGAACCTGGCGACGAAATATTGGTTGCAGATATTAACATCCCGGATATGTTTGCAATCCTTGCTGCCTATCATTTAAAAGTTGTACCATTACCTATTGATAGAAATACACTAGGCATTTCTGCTGGCCAGATAGCATCAGCTATTACACCCAAAACAAAGCTGCTGCTCATTACCCATTTATTTGGTGGCATAATGGATACCGGACCATTGCTTGATATCGCCAAATTGCATAATCTGATCGTAATAGAAGATTGTGCACAAGCCTATGATGGAATTTATGAAGGTAATTTAAAATCCGACGTCGTATTGTTCAGTTTTGGACTAATTAAGACAAATACCGCCTTAAGTGGTGCTATACTTCATATTAGAAACGAGCAACTATTTACTTTGGTAACAATATTAAACAATAGGCTGCCGGTGCAAAAAGGCGATCGATACTTCAAAAAAATAATTAATGCTACCCTGATTAACATTCTTACCTCAAGATGGCCATTTACCCTTGCTTATTGGCTTTGCAGACAATTTGATAAAGACTTTGATGCTTTTATTACCGGTTTTACAAGAGGTTTTCCTGGCGCAGATGTAATGGAGAAAATCAAATACAGGCCATGTTATGCTAATTTGTGTATGTTGCAGCATAGATTGGATGATTTTGATCAGTCTCGTATTCATAAGAGAAAGATACTGGCGAACCAGTTGTTATTGAATGTTGATTCGCGAAATATTATTGGTGCTGCAAACTTAAGGCATACACACTGGGTAATTCCGATAGTTGCGGCTAATCCATCACTGTTAATCGATAAATTAAGAGAAAAAGGATTCGATGCCACTTCAAAAGCCTCCAGTTTAGTTAAGATAGGTTTCACGGGTTTGCCGTTAAAAACTTCAAATGAACTAATACTTCAAAATTTAGTTTATCTGCCAACGGATATGAAAATGAGTAAAAAAGAAGTTAAACAATTGAACCAGTTGTTATTAGATCATCTGTTAAATGATGAAGGTTTTAGTAAATCAGATCAGATATAAAAAGAAGCAAATAAAATTTGCGAATTAAGTGCTTAATTTATACATTTGCATCCCGCTGAATAAGCAAATGCCCAGCTGGCGGAATTGGTAGACGCGCTGGTCTCAAACACCTGTGGGAAACCGTGCCGGTTCGACTCCGGCGCTGGGTACGATTAAAAAAATACCTGCTAAAGGTAAGTAACCGGGCTTTGAACATTCAAAGTCCGGTTTTTTTGTGCCATTTGCTAGTTTAAATGCGATTCAGGTGCATTCAAAGAATTACACCTCCCCGAACTACAGAATTACTTATCCTTCTCGTAGGGCTCTCTGCTGATAAAATGAAAGGACCTGCCCGATTATTTGGCAGAAAGCACAAACGAACAATCTTTAGGGGTCTCTATGCAGGATGCAGCAGGATGGTTAGGCGCGCCACGTTTTATATATTAACCGGAAATAAACCAGTAGCTATATAACGCTAGCTATAACGTATAGCCAAATATATTCCGGAATTTTATGAAAAGCATCCACTCTTTTATGCTTACAGCCTTTATGCTCGTTAATATTACCGTTTTTGCCCAACCCAGAACACCAGATTGGGTAAGCAAGGTGGGTGCGCGGAAATTCAGTTTTAAGCAAAATAACTATCTCGTAAACAAATATGGAGCGATAAACGATGGTAAAACTTTGGCTACAAATGCCATTCAGAAGGCTATTGATGACTGTGCTGCAAAAGGTGGAGGTATCGTTTCTTTTGAAGCGGGCAAATACCTTACCGGATCAATTTTTATTAAAAATGGGGTCAATTTAAAGATTGATGAAGGTGTTGAAATTTTGGGTAGCCAGGATATTAAAGATTATCCTGAAATCGATACACGTGTGGCCGGTATCGAAATGAAATGGCCTGCGGCACTAATTAACATTCTAAAACAAGATAAAGCTTCTATTTCGGGCAAGGGATTGATTAATGCCCAAGGCAAACCATTCTGGGAATATTACTGGAATTTAAGAAAAGAATATGACACGAAAGGCTTAAGGTGGATTGTAGATTACGATGCCAAACGTCCAAGAACGATACTGGTCGAATCCGCAAAGGATGTGGTGATCAAAGATATTCATGTACAACAGGCTGGATTTTGGACGGTGCAGATTTTGTACTCTTCTTATGTAACGGTAGATCATATTACCATTCGGAACAATGTAGATGGCAATGGCCCGAGTACAGATGGAATTGACGTCGATTCTTCGTTATGGACACTGATCGAAAATTGTGATATCGATTGTAATGATGATAATTTCTGCCTTAAAGCCGGTCGCGATTGGGATGGCCTAAGGGTAAACCGACCAACAGAATACGTCGTAATCCGCAATTGTGTGGCGCGTAAAGGAGCAGGCTTGCTTACTTTGGGTAGCGAAACTTCGGGCAGTATCCGCCATGTTTGGGCCACCGATCTGGTAGGCTATGGAACGGGTAATGCAATTAATATTAAATCGGCCAAAACAAGGGGAGGTACGGTAGAAGATGTATATTTCGGTAACATTACCATGCATGGTGTGGGCAATGTAATTCAGGTAAATCCGAACTGGAATCCTGCTTACAGTTATTCTACTTTACCGGCTGGATACCATCCGGATTCTATCCCCGCACATTGGACCAAACTTTTAACCCATGTACAACCAGCAAGCAAGGGCATTCCTAAAATACAGAACATCAACGTGTTTAATGTTACCGCTACCGGCGCTAAAAAGGCAATCAACGCCATTGGTTTTTCAGAAACCATATTGAAAAACTTTAATCTCTCCAGCCTGAAAATAGAAGCAGCTACTGCCGGAACGATCGATTTTGGGCAAAACTGGA
This sequence comes from Pedobacter sp. GW822-FHT03F06, assembly GCF_058801365.1. NCBI lineage: Bacteria > Pseudomonadati > Bacteroidota > Sphingobacteriia > Sphingobacteriales > Sphingobacteriaceae > Pedobacter > Pedobacter sp. GW822-FHT03F06. The sequence goes on along the minus strand of NZ_JBXANE010000008.1, from coordinate 84,579 downwards.
CTTTTGACCGGGTAAATATTACAACGGCAGACCAAAGCGTATTGAAAGTGAGTAATTCAGTAAGTGTAAATCCTTAACCGTTTCGGAAAAATGAAAAAATTTTACAGTTTATGCTACTGCCTCGGTTTATCGGTAAATACACTTTTTGCACAGGAAATTTATCCGCCAATCTTAAAATCGGGAACCTGGCACAATGAAAATGCAAGTTTACGGTACCGTCCGGAGGGAAGAGATTTTGTTATCCATAATGGTACAAGAAGGTTTACGAGAGCCTTATATGGAACCAATACAGCGTTCCGGGTCGAGGCTGGCGATCTGCCGGAGTTTGCTTTGTATATGCCAGCTATGGGCGGTAACCTGCAGTTTGGCTTACTTGATGGCAATAACAGCAAATGGCTGATTAAGGCAACAGATATTACCGCCAGGTACCGCCCAGGATCGATGATTTACACGATAAAAGACCCATTGCTGGGAAATGGGACGCTTCATTTAACCCTCCTTGCATTGAGCAACAGCGATGGAATGGTGTTAAAAGCCCGTTTCGAAAATGTGAAAAAGGATGTAGAACTGCTTTGGGTTTTCGGTGGAGCAAGTGATAAAAAGTTTAGCCGTAGTGGCGATATGGGGGTAGATCCCGAATCTTCTTTTTATCTCGAAAAACAAAACTGTAAGGATAATTTATTTACGGTTACAAAGAACAGTTTCGAGCTCCAATACGCCAAAATCAAAAAAATAAGTGGACTTTTTCCGGCTGAAATCAGGATTGCTGACGCTGCTGATTTATCTTCTCCTTTAACTTTAGATCAATCTAAAACGCAGCAAAATCCAGTAATTTCCGGAAAAATAAAGGTAGAAAATGATAAAGATTTTTATGTACTGATCCAAAATCCTGAAAAAGATAACGCCCCTAAAAACTGGGATAGTACTACCCAGTTTATGGAATCGGAAAAGAAACGTAAAATTTTAGCCGATCGGGTACAGGTTGATACACCAGATCCTTTTTTCAACACCATTGGTGGTGCTTTGGCCATGGCTTCTGATGGGATTTGGGAAGCACCATCTTATATGCACGGTGCCATTGGCTGGCGGATGCGTTTGCCCGGTTGGCGTGGGCCTTACACTGCCGATCCACTAGGTTGGCACGATCGGGCAAGAACACATTTTGATGCATATGCCAAATCGCAGGTGCTCAATCCGGAAAGCGGACCCGTTTTGGCCGATACTGCTTTTAACCTTTCGCGATCAAAAGAAGCCATGGGGACTGCAATGTTCAGCAATGGTTACATCAGTCGCGAACCGGATGGAAAATCGATCAGACCGCACCACTATGATATGAATCTTGTGTATATCGATCAATTACTCTGGCATTTCAACTGGACGGGCGATTTAGCTTATGTAAAAGAAATGTGGCCCGTAATTAAAAGGCATTTAGCCTGGGAGAAAAGAGTTTTTGATGCGGATGATAATGGCCTTTATGATGCCTATGCAGCCATTTGGGCAAGCGATGCATTGCAATATAGTGGCGGAAGCGGAACACATAGCTCAGCTTATAACTACCGCGCGAATTTAGTTGCCGCCAAACTTGCCCGTTTGATCAATGAAGATCCAGGTGTTTATCAAAAAGAGGCCGACAAAATATTAAAAGCCATAAATACCCAGCTCTGGATGCCAGAAAAAGGCTGGTATGCAGAATATAAAGATGCTTTAGGTCTACAGCAATTGCATCCGGCTGCAGGTTTATGGACGGTTTATCACAGTATAGATTCGGAGGTACCAGATGCTTTTCAGGCCTGGCAGAGTTTAAGGTATGTTGATACCAATATCCCACACATCCCGGTAAGGGCAAAAGGACTCGAAGATAAAGGTTATTATACCCTGTCAACCACAAACTGGATGCCTTATGAGTGGTCGTTAAACAATGTGGTTTTAGCCGAAGTTACCCATACGGCCCTGGCCAACTGGCAAGCAGGCAGGACTGAAGAAGCCTTTAAACTTTGGAAAAGTGAACTATTGGCCAGCATGTACCTTGGAGGAAGTCCGGGTAATTTTGCCCAGGTTTCCCGCTATGATGCCATTTTAGGGGAATCGTACCGCGATTTTGGTGATCCGGTAGGCATTAATTCACGAACACTCGTTGAAGGGCTTTTTGGTGTGGTGCCTGATGCACTGAATAAAACTTTGCTCATCAGACCAGGTTTACCACAAGAATGGGATCATGCGGCCCTAAATATTCCTGATTTTTCTTTTTCTTTTAAACGAAAAGCATCGGTTGATACCTATGAGCTGTTGCCGAGATTTGCCATTAGGCTCGGACTTAAAATGCGCATTAAAGCTAAGCGCAATCAATTAAAATCGGTTAAGATTAATGGAAGAGCAGTAAAGTGGGAAAACGTTGCCAGCGCTATTGGCTCACCCGAAATCGAGATTGAAAGTGCAGCGGCAAAAGACTATTCGGTGGAATTGATTTGGGGAGGTGAAACCTTAAATCCACCCAAAATTAACGTTGTCTATACCGCTGGTTCGAAAATGGAAGTCGATTTTGGAAAGGCTAAAATTGTTAAAATATTTGATCCCCAAAAGGTGCTTAACCATATAAATGCAAGTGAAAGTAAACTTAGTGCAAATGTTCAGGGCGAACCAGGCGACCGTACCTTCTTTGCTCAGATTAAGAATGGTCCGTTCACGTATTGGTTTCCTGTTTGTTTTAAACTGAAGGCGGCGGTGAAAAAGTCAGATCAAATTTTAGATTTAACGGCTAAAGAATGGACAGGTAAAAAGCTGGAAACACAAGATTTATCCGCTTATTTTAACGATCAGGTCGGTCAGATTTTTAACCATAAATACCTGTCGCCACGGCCACAAACTACAACTTTACAATTGGCCTGGCAAGGTATTGGTGATTGGACGCACCCGAAATTAAAACCTGAAATTAATGATATGGGCTTGCGCAAACTGGCGGGCGCAAAAGGCGAATTTTTATTGCCTTCTGGCGTGGTTTTTAAAACACCATCAGATAGCACTTCAAAAAATATCATTTATACTTCTCAGTGGGATAATTTCCCCCGAAAAGCAGAAATCCCACTTTCTGGTAAAGCAAGCGGGATATTTTTCCTTTTGGCCGGAACAACCAACCCCATGCAAAGCAGAATGGATAATGGCAAAATTACGGTTCAATATACCGATGGGTCTACCCAAAAACTGTTGTTGCGTAACCCCGAAAATTGGTGGCCAATTGAACAGGATCTTTTCACCGATGGTTTCGCTTTCGATACAGGTGCAGAGCGGCCAGTACGTATACACCTGAAAACGGGTAAAATTGTAACCGCACAAGATGGCGATAGCTGGAATGGAAAAGACATAAAAGGAGGTGCAGCAACAGCATTGGGCCTAAAGCTCGACCCTAAAAAAACACTGGCTAAGCTTACCTTATCTGCCCTTTGTAATGATGTAATTATTGGTTTAATGGCGCTCACTTTAGTTCGTTAGTTAATTTGAATCATGAAGTATAGCGGTAGGATATCGAAAAACATAGTATTGCCAATTTTCTTGGTCTTATTGTCTTTTGCTACTGCTTTCTCAAAGTTGAAAAACAATATTGCACATTATTCTACCGAACATGGGCTTTCGCACGATGGTGTGCTCTGCATTACCCAAGACCGCGACGGCTTTATGTGGTTTGGTACTTTTGATGGCCTAAACCGTTTCGACGGGACAAATTTCAATATTTAAATGATTTAGTAAAATAAGCGGTATGTGTAGAATTAAAAACCAATTTAAACCCTTGATGCTCTTCGTAATGCTTTTCATCTGCAATATTGTTTTTGCACAGATTGACCGGCAAGCATTGGTAACACGACATACTGTTGTGGTTAAAAAAATAGATTCCCTTTCATCCTTATCTGTAGGCAATGGTCGCTTTGCTTTTACCGTTGATGCCACAGGATTGCAAAGTTTTCCGGATTGCTATGCCAAAGGTGTTCCATTAGGCACACAATCGCAATGGGGATGGGGATCGTACAAAAATGAGGGTAAGTTCAATATAACCGAGGCTTATAAATATTACGATCAATATGGTCGCAAAATTCCTTACACCGTGCAGTTAAATACACCACTTAGGGCTAAAGCGGCTAGTAATTATTTCCGCCAGAATTTACACCGTTTACAATTGGGGAATATTGGTTTCGATCTGATTAAAAAGAATGGCCAATTGGCCAGGGCTAACGATATAAAAGATATTAACCAAAACCTAAACCTCTGGACGGGTGAAATTAAGAGTAGTTTTACCTTAGAAGGAATTCCTGTTGAGGTAACTACGGTTGGGCATCAGGATCTTGATCTGATCAGTGCATCGGTGTCGTCGCCTTTAATTTTAGCAGGAAGGTTAAAAATCAGGGTTAGGTACCCGGTAGCTACTGGCGAATGGGCAGATGTAGGAAACAATTGGAGCAATAACAACAAACACCATTCACAGGTAGTGGCGCAGCGTGCCGATGGTGCTGTAATTAAACGTCAGATCGACTCTGCAGTTTATTATACTTCCTTTTCGTGGAAAGGTAAAGCGCAACTGGCCGAGAAACAAGCGCATTATTTTACCATTACACCTAATAAAACCAATCATGCATTTAGCTTTAGCTGTCTTTTTTCGCAGCAGAAAAGGAATGAGGTGGTTCCGTCCTTTGCACTGAGCCAACAGAATAGTTTAGTACAATGGAAAGCCTTTTGGATGAGCGGTGCTGCGGTCGATTTTAGCGGAAGTACTGATAAACGTGCATTTGAACTCGAACGCAGAATAATCCTTTCCGAATACCTCACCAAAATACAATGTTCGGGCGATTTCCCCCCACAAGAAACTGGCCTAACCTACAACAGCTGGTTTGGTAAACCACACCTCGAAATGCATTGGTGGCATGGGGTTCATTTTGCGCTATGGGGCAGGCCCGAGTTATTAAATCGGAGTACTGATTGGTATTTTAAGGTTGCGGATAAGGCAAAGAAAATTGCGCAGGTACAGGGATTTGATGGCTTACGCTGGCAGAAAATGACCGATAATAAAGGGAACGAAAGTCCATCATCAATAGGGGCAATGTTGATCTGGCAGCAGCCGCACCTCATTACCTTTGCCGAATTGGAATATCGTGCAAATCAAGATGGAAAGGTATTGCAAAAATATAAAGACCTGGTATTTAAAACGGCCGATTTTATGGCTTCTTTTGCGCATTACGATGCCACAAAAGGTCGTTATGTACTCGGGCCCGGATTAATTCCGGCACAAGAGCGTTTTAAAGCCGAAAACACTTTTAATCCTACCTATGAGCTGGCTTATTGGGCGTGGGGTTTGAAAACAGCGCAAGAGTGGCGTTTGCGTTTAGGCATGCCGCGAAATGCAAAATGGGATGAGGTGATGGCTAAATTATCTAACTTGCCTGTACAAAACGGCGTATATCTGGCTGCAGAAAGTGCGCCTGATTCTTACACCAATCCCGAATATAAAACAGATCACCCCTCCGTATTGGGGGCATTTGGTATGCTGCCCGAAACAAGTTTGTTGGATAAAGCTACCATGCGTAAAACCTTTGATCTGGTTTGGAAAGACTGGAGCTGGAACGATACCTGGGGATGGGATTTCCCGATGACAGCCATGACAGCCACACGTTTAGGTATGCCCGAGAAAGCGGTTGATGCCTTGCTGATGCCTGTGCAAACCAATACTTACCTTATTAATGGCCATAACTACCAGGATGATCGCCTGCGCATTTATTTACCTGGAAACGGAGGTTTACTTGCCGCTGTGGCTTTAATGTGTGCTGGCTGGGATGGAAATAAGACCACAAATCCTGGTTTCCCTAAAGATGGAACTTGGAAGGTGCAATGGGAAGGTTTTAAGAAGATGATGTAGGAGAGAATGGAATAGGTTAGGCTAAGCTATAGGTTTTTATTTAACACATCCAATGGGATAAAATCTTTAAAGAATTGATTCATAACATTGCGGCCTAGCGTACTAACCGGAGTGAACACTTTTATAAGTTTTTACTCCGGATTTTTTTTGCCTGTCAATCCAGGTAAAACTAAGATGATTATGAATAAATGGCGTTATAATGCCCGAACAATTTGAATGGAAAAAAGTCATGTCAACTAATCCTCGGCTTTGCCGGATAGGTTATAAAATAGGGTTTTACAATATTCTTTCACGCTTACGAAAATTGTTTCTTAATGCCATTCAACCGCAGATAATTGAATGGATAGACTTTCCATGAAGCTATATTCTTCTCATTTATTTAAAAAGTAGATAAAAAATACTATGTTTGCGACTTTATTTTTAATAAGTCTAAATAGTATTTGATCCTTATTTCATGAAGATAACCTTAACCCATGCGGCATTATGCCTTTTTTTCTTTTTGTTTCTCTCAAACAGTGCTTCTGCGCAACAGACCGTAAAACTGCAGGGATATGTACGTGATAGTCAGGGAAACCCACTTCCCGGTGTTACCATCAGTGTTGAAAATACAAAATTAACTACCTCAACAAATAACAAAGGTTATTATAGGTTGCAAGTGAGCCAGGGCAAGCTAATTTTACATTTTAATTTTATCGGTTTTAGGCAATCGGTCAAAACGATCGAGATCAGTGGAGATACAGATGAAAATGTTGTTCTGACCGAATCAAATTCAGATCTTCAGCAGGTAGAAATTACCGGGCGTAAAGAAAAAGCCTATAAAACCAAGGCGACCTTTATTGGTAAGATTGAAAATGAACTCAAAGACATTCCTCAATCTGTTTCCTATGCCAGTAAGGAATTGATTGCCGATCAGGGCCTCATGCGCGTTGGTGAGGTTGTGAAAAACTTTAGCGGAGTAAATCAGTTCAGTTTTTATGATGACTTAACCATCCGTGGCTTTCGTGTAAACGGACAGAGCAATACCCAGTTGCTGAACGGACTAAGAACAAGTACAGGTTTTTGGAAACAGTCGCTCGCCAATTATCTGGAAAGGGTTGAAGTGCTAAAAGGTCCGTCTTCTGCACTTTTTGGAAATGCAAGTCCAGGTGGTGTGGTAAACCGGGTAACCAAAAAGCCGCTTGACGAAACCAGAAGATCCATTAGTATGACTATGGGAAGTTTCAATACATTCCGTGGGCTTGCCGATTTTACCGGACCGGCATCAAAAGACAGTACCTTGCTTTACCGCTTAAACCTTGGCTATGAAAATGCAGAAACTTTCAGGGATTTAATGTTTGACAGGAACTTTGTTATTGCGCCTTCGCTTACCTTTGTCCCGTCTGAAAAAACGAGGATAAACTTTGATCTGGTATATACCGATTCGAAAAGCAGGCTTGATAGGGGGCAGCCGATTTTTGGTAGCTTCGATTTAAATTCGACTCCTCAGTCGCTATCCCTGAACACTACAAACGATTACCTGAACGAACTCACTTATAATGCAACGATCTCGATTACCCATAAAGTAAGCGATGTATTGAGCCTGAATGCTTCATATCTTAAAACAGGATATTCAGAAGATCTGAATGAGCACCGTACTTCCAATTCTTATGGTGTTGATGGCAATGGCGCTGTGATCAATAATCTTGCTGGGATGAATGTCCAAATTAGAAAACGCAAGCGTTTTATCGATAACTTCTCCGGCTATGTAAATTACACGCCTACAACCGGACCCATATCACATAAGATCGTAGCAGGTTATGATTTTGGGAGTGAAAAAACGCCTGTAGGCGGTTCGCAGATGACAGCAAGTGGTTATAGAAATGCAGCGAACAACGGTTCTATCCCGACCTATGTGGTCGCCAATAAGAGCAGGTATCTCCTTGATGCTGCAGGAAACCCAGTACCCAATGTTCCGCACTTCAATCTTAACGACCCGTTGTCATCCCAGAGAATGCAGGATGATAGCAAACTTTTCTTTGCTCAATCTGTAGTGGCCCCAGCATATTATTATCTTAACTCAGGGTATATTCAGGATCAGTTAAAAATTGGCGCGCTGCAGGTTTTACTTGGAGTGCGTTATGAATATTATACTGATTTTGCCAATTATAAAACTCAAACCGAAGCGAAAGCCAATTCACATGCCTGGTTGCCACGATTAGGCGCTGTTTATGCCATTAATTCAAATATCAATTTTTATGGAAGTTATGTTGAAGGATACAATCCTCAGACCTCTGCCACCATATCAAACCCAAATGCAGGCGGGCCATTTGATCCCTTGAAAAGCAATATGATCGAATTTGGTGCAAAAACCAGCTGGCTCAGGGATCAACTGAGCATTACCGCCGCCGTGTATCAGATCAAGCAGACCGGAGCGCTGTATGCAACACCAGGCGTAATTGATGTACTAAGGCAGATAGGGGATGAGCAATCTAGAGGCTTCGAAGTTGATGTCGTTGGAAAAATTATGCCGAACTGGAATGTAATTGCATCGTATTCATACAACAGGGCGAAGATACTTGAAAGCGGTACGGCAGGAGAGATTGGGATCCAAAAGCCGAACGCACCAAAAAACACTGCAAATTTATGGACCCGTTATAACTTTATTGATGGTGCAGCCAAAGGTTTTGGTATAGCATTAGGGATAAATTATGTAGATAAGAGAAACCTAAACTATGATGCGAAGTTCTCGCCTGAAGATCAGATTACCTTACCATCATTCACGCTTCTTAATGCCGGGCTGTTCTATAATATCGGTAAACTCCAGCTTCAGCTAAATGCAAATAACATCGGAAATAAAAAACACTGGGTGGGCGGATACGATTATCTACGGTTATTTCCGGGGCAGCCAGAAAACTATATGCTAACGGTTGGATATTCATTTTAATGGCCAAAAGTAAATTCAAAAAGATTACCGGCTGGCTCCATCTTTGGATAGGGCTGGTAACAGGAGTTGTTGTCGTGATCGTATCCATCACGGGATGCATTTATGTATTCAATGATGAGATATTTGATGCCCTACACCAGGATATTGTTTACGTTCAGAAAATCGGCCGGCCGAAGCCGGTTTCTGAATTGCTTGCCAATGCACAACAAGCGGTTGGCCCTGGTAAAGTCCTCTCAAATGTGAAGATTTCAGCAGACAACAAAAGCTATGTGTTTTCTGGTTTTAAGGTTAATAAAAAGGAAAAGATCAACCTTTGGTATTTTAGCCAATTTGAGTATTTAAATGATATTTATGTAAATCAGTACACGGGGAAGGTTCTGGGGATAATTGATGTCCGTTACGAATTTTTCAATATCGTTGAGCAGCTGCACAGACAGTTGTTATTGGTAAAACCTATCGGAAGTCTCGTTGTGGGTTCCTGCATTCTTCTATTTCTTGTGATGCTCATCAGTGGTTTTATTCTTTGGCTGCCAAAAAACTACAAGCAGTTTAAAAAAAGTATTACAATCAAATGGAATGCAAAATGGAAACGGGTAAATTACGATCTGCATAATTCACTGGGGTTTTATGTTCTGCCAGTGGCGATGCTTATTGCCATTACAGGTTTGGTATGGTCTTTTAAATGGTGGGAAACCGGGATATATAAACTTTTGGGAGACAAGGGGAAGACTGGTTTTGCGCGGACACTGCCCATCATCAATGCTAGTGACTCGACATTAAACAAGATTGACCTCATTCATTATGACCTGGTAAAAAAACTAAAAGGTGATTGGGAGGAGATCGGAATCGGCATCCCGACTGAAACCAACAAGGTTTCGACCTCATTTGTCAGTATTGAGAGCAATAAAGATGGCTGGCGGGGTGTTAGTTATTATTTTTACGATGGTAGGACTGGAAAGATAATTGATGTTTTACCGCATTCACAGAAAACGCTGGGCATGAAATGGAGAAATTCAAATCTTCCGATGCATACAGGTAGAATATATGGTCTGGGCACACAGCTATTGGCTTTTTTTGCTGCTTTGATCTGTGCTTCCCTTCCGGTTTCAGGGTTTCTGATCTGGTTGGGGAAAAGGAAGAAAAAGCCTAAGTCTTCCCTTAAGTTGGGTTTGAATGCTTAAAAATGGACATTTAATTTTAATATTGAACCATGATATTTCTATCCATTATTTCAGATAGAAAAGATCGGGCTTTTTGACTTATGAGATCAGAGATGTCATTTCTTTTCATCACGCCTGATCCGCGAAATCTCGCTCTTGTGGCTGCATCGTTCAGAAATATCATATCGAGTTCCCTTAAGAACCGGATGAACACCTCCTTAAACATATGGGGGCTATTGTCATCTCTCGCAAAGGCAGATTTTGAAATCAAATTTACATTTTCAGTCACACATACCCTTCTTAATAAATCCAGGTTTTCTAAAAAACCTATCTTTTTTAAGTAATCCGGGGAATGGTATAACCGACTATATTTCTCAAATGTTAAACGCTTTATTTCAACCAATTCATCAATAAAATTGGATAGCGACTTATATCGTATACACTGCTTTTCGATCAAAATACATTCTTCATTCGTTATTTTTTCTAAAACACAGATCACCAGCTCGTCTTTGTTTTTAAAATACCAATATAGAGATGGAATACTCACCCTTAACGATTTGGCTATATCTTTAAGGGGAGTTTTTTCAATTCCAAAATATGAAAAAAGCTGTATTGCTGCATCTATTATCGTGTTTCGATTTAACATATCATATAAATTTCATAAGGATATCCGATAACACTAACTGAACTATTTTGATTTCTGACTTGCCAGTCCCTTTTTAATTTTCATCATAATACCATCAGGAACAAAGTTGGGGAGTTTAGCGTTAAACCAGTTTTGAAAACCAACTACTTTTTTCCCACTACCTACCAGTAGATGCTTTACACCCTGTATTGCCACTTCTTTGGGAGTCATCGGCTTGGTTTTATGAAGATTTGTAGTTTGCATCTCAGGTGTGGTAAATCCAGTATCCACAGTACCAGGATAAAGAGACGAAACGATAACTCCGGTCCCTTCCAATTCGGCGGCGAGCGTTTCGCTAAATGCCTTTACAAAAGCCTTGGTTGCAGAGTAAACAGAAAAATAAGGCATTGGTAAAAATGCGACCACCGAAGCTATGTTCATGATCCTGCCGGATTTGCGTTTGACCATATCTTGTGCAAAAAGCTTGCTTAAAACGACCAGACTGGAAATGTTTAATTGAATCATACTCAATTCTTCTTCCAATGGCGTTTCAGTAAAATTGCCATAGTTGCCAACACCAGCATTATTTACCAGATGGGTCACTAATAGGTTTTCGTTTTTCACCTTTTGGTAAAGGTTTTTAGCTGCATTCACATCAGAAAGATCTGTAGCGAAATATTGAACCAGAATGCCATACCTGTTTATTAGTTCTGATTGCATTTGCTGTAATTTAGCTTCCGTACGGGCAACCAATATCATGTTTAACCCTTTAGCTGCCAATTCATTCGCCATTTCGTAGCCAATTCCTGAGGAAGCACCAGTAATTAATATGTATTCTTTCATCTTTAGTAAAATTTATGTGAGTAATTTTTAAGTATGCTGTTTATCAGGTTAATCAAGAACAGTCTCAATTCCAGAAACAAGTCTTTGCGTGGACTTTGACCTATCATATCTTTTCGTGCAATTGTGGAGGGATGAGCTTGTACATTACCGGGGTAACGATCCTTGATAATATGGTAGAGCTGATCAGACCCCCAATCAATACAATGGCAAGTGGCGCTATCTGCGGATTGGGATTCATGGCAATCGGGATCAGACCACAAATGGCCGTAATAGAAGTAAGTACAACAGGTAGGAACCTGGTTTCACCGGCAATATGGATCGCCTCATCTATGCTTTTTCCATCTTCCCGCAATTGGTTGGTAAAATCAACCAATAACAGCGAATTCTTTACCTGTATACCCGATAAACCAATGAAACCAATGATAGATACCAGCGACATCGGATTTCCTGTCATCAGCAAAAATATCACCCCGCCCAAAACGCCTAATGGAATAATTGACAAAACGATAATGATTCCTTTAAATGTCTTAAACTGTAGCAGTAGCACAGCGATAAACAGGAAGGTACTGAGGATGATCACCGAAAGGAAATTTCCGCCTAGCGCATCACCTTCCGATTCAGCCTCCCCAGATAATTTATAATAATATCCCTTGGGCATTTTTAACTTGTTGAGTTCGGGCACAATATCCTTTAGAATATCGTTTGCCAAAACATTATCCTTAGTGAGCGAGGTAACCTTTGCAAACCGTGATTTATTAAAATGGTTAATTGCAGTAGGGGAGGTTTCCAGCGCAATGGTTGCAATCTGATCGATCTGAATTGGTGCACCCTGGAAATTGTTCACATAAAGGTTCTTCAATGCATTTAGATTTGAAAACTTATCACGTGGAATGGTGATTACCACATTCCTCGAATCACCCCGGTCATCAATGTAATCTCCAACAGTCAGTCCGGCAACAGCCAACCTGATCACCTTGTCAATGTCGCTGGTCAGTACGCCTAATGTCCGTGCCTTTTCCTTATCAATCTTGATTTTTACATCTGACTTATAGGCATTGAGTTCATTGTTGATGAAAAAAGTACCTGGGTGTTTACGTAACAGCTCCTCCACTTTGAACGAGAGCGATCGCAGGGTATCCTGATTCTCTCCAAAAATCCTGACCACAATATTCGCCTCTATCGGAGTGCCCTGTTCAAAATCCTTCACCTCTATTTTTGCATAGGGGAAATCAGTAAATTTGCTTCTGAGCGTTTTGATCAGTTCAGTTTTGTCATTTGGGCTTGTCTCTTCTTCCAATTGCACAAAAATCTGGGCAAAATCCGGTTTTATATCCTGCTGATGCACGTTGTAATAGATCTGTGGATTACCTTTTCCTACATTAGAGGTGTAATAAACGATTTCCTTATGTTTTTTAAGTTCCATTTCCACCGGCTTTGCAGCTTTATCGCTTTCTGGGATATTTGCCTGTAGCGGCATTTTAATATTGATTAGAAACATCGGCTTTTCTGAGGTAGGGAAAAGTTTAAACCCTGCCAGTGGGAAGAGTAAAAAGGCCAATACGCTCAATGCAATCGAAATACTGATCGTTACTTTTGGCCACTTTAACGCCAACGGCATAATGCCACGATACGACCAGGTTAAAAAGCCCTGCAATTTTTTTAAGAAATAATTTCCCTCCCCATGGGTATGGGTTTTCAGTATCTTGCTGCCGATAAAAGGCACGAGCGTAAGCGCCACAATCATAGAGGCCAATACACTGGTAATAATGGCCATAGGCAGACTTCGGATAAACTCTCCGGCCATATCAGGTAGAAAGGCTAATGGTAAAAATGCAATAACAAGCGTTGCAGTACAGCCTACAACAGCTACCCCAATCTGCTTGGTGCCCTTTAAAATGGCATCCTTTCTGGAATGGCCTTCCCTTAACCACCTTTCTATATTCTCTACAACAACGATACTATCATCAACCAATAGCCCCAATGCTACCACAAGCCCAACAATACTGAGCTGGTTGAGCGAGAAGCCTAAAAGATTCATTGCAATAAGACCGAGGGCCAGTGAGAGTGGAATGGAAATCATTACGATCAGCGATGGCCTGAAGCCCAAAGGTAACAAGGTAACCACCACTAATAGTATGGCCAATCCAAAATCAAAGCCCAGGTGTCCAAGCCGCTTTGATACCATATCTGCCTGGTCAAAACTCTTGACCATTTTAATGTGCTGTGGTAAGGTTTGAGAAAATTGTTCCAATACCGGAGTGTACTCTTTCTTAACCTGACTGATATCCACATTATTTTTCATCGAAGAGGTAACCAGTATGCAGCGTTGTCCATTGATCCTGGTAATGTGGTTAATGGTGCCGTCCATATAGCTCACATGGGCCACGTCCTTCAGGTATATTATTTTTCCGTTGGCATTATAAATGATCGTATTGGCCACATCTTCAACATTTTTGAACTTACCACTGGTCTTTACATTAAAGACCTTACTCTCCATATTGATACTTCCTCCTGGAATGTCGGCCGCCTCACTTTGCAGACTGCCTATAACCAGGTTTAATGGTATTTTTAGCTGGGCCAGTTTATCGAGTTGCATGTCGATGCGGATTTCCTGTTCTGGCATTCCGGTATACTTTACCTCTCTCAAATTGGTGATCTTTTCCAGCTGGGTCTTCAATTTGTCTGCATTATCGCGCAATATTTTGGACGAAGCGGTGTTTGAGATCAGCGCTACCTGAATAATCTTTACATCTGATGAGGCAATTTTTTCGGTCTTGATCTGATAAATGTCCTTTGGAAGTTCACCGTTTTTCAGCGCATTTATTTCTGTTGATATTTCCTGGTATTTGTTATCCACATCAACACCATACTTGAACTTGATCTGTATCGCTGCTACGCCATCTTCAACTGTGGTCAGGATCTTATCGATGTTCTCGAGGCCATAGATTTTATTTTCAATGGGCTTTACCACCTGTTCTTCCATATCCTTCGGACTAGTGCCGGGGTAGATAACCGTTACCAGATATTGCGGAGGGTGGGTAGTCGGATCTTCCGAGCGGGGCATGGTAAAGAGTGTAAGCAGTCCCACCACTGCCACAAGCACAAATATGATCAGGGTAAACTGGTAGTTCTTTACAGCAAAATTTGTAATTTTCATCTCGTGGTCTTTATTTGATAATTTTTACGGTGGATTGTTCGTTGAGGTAGGCGCTATTAGAAATAACTATGCGATCTATTCCTTCCAGTTTATCTTTTAGGTAAACATTTTTATTGTCAAACTTCAGGATGGTTACAGGTACTTTTCTAACACTGTTTGTACCTTTAGGGGTAAAGATGTAACCCGTCTCTCCATCTGCCTCTACAAGGGCGCTAAATGGGATTACTGTCTTGTTTTCTGAAGTATTGGTTTCGATTGCCGCTTTCCCAAACATGCCAATTGCAGGTTTCAGATTGCCCATCTGGAGCTTCAGCTCTACCTGAAAAGATCCGATAGCGGCATCAGCCGATTGAAGTTTACGCAATACCGTTGCCTGGAATGGCTTTTCGGGATAACCATCAAGATAAACAACAGCCTGTTGCCCAGCACTGATTCCTGCCCACTCCAGGTCTGTTACCCCAACTTTTAACAGGTAGCTGTCAGTTTTTTGGGTTGAGCCCGTCATTAGCACCGGCATTCCGCCGCCAATCACTTCGCCTACGCTGGCAACCTTTTTGGTTACAAAACCATCAGAGGCCGCATAGATCCTGGCATAGCGCTGATTGAACGCGGTTGCCTCACTTGTTTTTTTTGCAACATCCAATGCCGTTTTGGTATTCTGCAGTTGTTCCAGCGTAAATACGCTGTCTTTGTAAAGGTTTACTGCCCTGGCATAGTCACGAGTGGCCTTATCTACACCAAGGTTCGCCTGGGCCAGACCAGCTGCAATCTCGGTGGTATTCAAGGTGGCCAGCAATTGCCCCTTTTTAAAAAATTGTCCTTCATCTACCAGGATGCTGCTGATTACCCCGCCAATTTTGAAGGAATAATTCGCTTCATTTTCGGTACCTACCAGTCCAGTGACCTGAATAGAATTTGTTACCCCAAAAGAGGAAATGGGCGCAACCTTTACAGAAATAATATCTGGCTGGCCAAGAGGATTTGTATTTTTCGGTTTTTCTTTGCAGGCAAACAATAGTGATGTAAGCGCAATAAGTGTGAGTTGTGTCTTGTTCATGATATTTATTGTATGTTGAAACTAGCGTTGGCACGTTCGATAGCGGTAAGGGATATCCAGGTGTCAAATAGGGCAATGTTGGATTGAAGCTGGGCATCTATCCATTGGTTCTGAGCGTCAAGCAGCTCTATATAAATGGCCATTCCCTCTTTATAGAGCTTGGTCATGTCATTATAATAGGTTTGACTGGTTTTTAGTTGTGATTGGGCCGCCTGGTACTGAGCTAAAGCACTTTGCAGGTTTGTCCTGCGCACGTTCAGTTCGGTAAGCAGCTGCTGGGTCACATGGTTGGTTTGTGCCGATACAGCCTGTTCACTGGCGATAGCCTGTTTTATCTTATAGCTGTTCCGTCCTGAGGAAAACAGGTTCCATTCCAGTGAAACGCCCAGCAGATAATATCTGCTTTTCTGGTTAAACTTCCAGTCAAAGGCCTGCGAACCCAGATCGAGCGAAGTGCCGACTTTGGGTATAAGATAAGATTTGGCAAGGCCGGTAAGGTTTTTATTTATCCCTTTGGCAATCTCAAGCTTGGTCAGTTCCTCACGACCATTCACCTCATTAAGTAATAGGTTGTCCTGCGCGGGCAGCAATGGGACGTCGTCGGTCAGAATGGGCTCCGTTAATGGCCTGTTTAATAGAAAATTGAAATAATAACGGGCAGATTCCTCTGTTTTTTGAGCAGCGGTAAGCGATGCGTTTATTTTTGATACCTCGTTCTGGCTACGGATCACAGCCGTACGGTTGATCTTGTTGTTCTCAAAGAGTTTCCGGTTTACCCTTTCACCTTCTTCGAGCAGTTTCAGAAAAGATTGATAGATCCTTATTGCGTTTGTAGCCTTAAGATAGCTGTAGTATGCCGTTTTGATTTCTTTTACCAGTTCACGTTTATACATCAGTATTTCCGCTTTCTGCAGGTCCACCTGTTGTGCTTTGATCCTTTTGTTATATACCAGTTCTGCATTCAGGATGGGAAGACTGGTGCGAAACTTGGCATCGTAGAAGTTATCGGGGTTGAGCAGTATGCTCTGGTTCTCGAGCTGAGGAAAGGAATTGCTTCCAGTGAGCTGGTTCAACGTAGCGTAGGCGGCATTAAAAAGATCGCCTGTAGGAAAATCAATTGTTCTGCCTCCATCGGCTTTCGTATAAGTGGTAGAAAAAGTTACGCTGGGCAGGAACATGCTTTTTGCCTCTTGTAGGGCATAAATGTTCTTTTTCAAAAGGAAGTTTTGCTCCTTGATGCTCTGGTTTGACGCTAGCCCCTGTGAGATATAGTCGTTCAAACGGTTTTGGGCGCTAAGCCCCAATGGGAGCAAGATGACTGAGAGCTGTAAGACGGCCAGTCGATAAGCAGTGGGTAGTTTTCTGATGTAATTAATCATTGTAATAAATTTAAACAGTGTTCAATAATAAAATAAAAAAAAGGTTAACCCTTTTCTAATAAAGTAACAAAACTTGCATATCCATTCTCCATAAGTTCCTTGTTGGTCTTGTGTTCGAAACTCATAGTTCTGTCCTTACAGAAAAGAGCGCAGATGCCATGGATAGCAGATAGGATCATAAATGTAAGATACTCTGTATCCATGTCTTTGAAGCGGCCAGCCTGTTGGCATGCTAAGACCAGGTCATGTAGGTGTTTTATTGCTTCTTTTGCAATCTGGAAACCGCTTTCTTCTGTATTTTTTAATGGTTCTTCAACCAGGAACATTAGGTTATAATAATCTTTATTCTCCTGGGCAAACTGGATAAATGCACGTCCAGAGGCTTTCAGGCGCTCAAATGGGTCTATAACCGAATCCAGCACCCGAAGTTGTCTAAGAAGTAGGCTAAAGCCCTCTTTATGGAGTTCCTGAAAGATTTCACCCTTATCTTTAAAATGGAAATAAATTACCCCTGCACTATAGCTGATCTCATTGGCGATGTTGCGCATACTGGTCTGCTCATAGCCGTTCTGAAGAAATACTTTTCTGGCACCGTTCAATATGCGCTGTCTCATTTCCTGCTTCTCTCTTTGCTTTCTTTCTGTAATGCCCATGGATAAAATAATTTAGAAGATATTAACCTGATTTAGGAAATAACTTTTTCATTTGCAACTCTCATTTTAATTGACGGTACAAATGTATTGAACAGTGTTCAATAAAGCAAATATTTTTTTAAATGATTGTATATTTTACTTAACCTTGATGATTTTGCTTCCCCCGTGGGGTTGATAAGGTGTTGTGGCTATTGCATAACTTCAAATCAAGTTTCATCGGCCCTTTGCAATTAATGGTGTCGCCACTAATTTTCCAAGCCCATCTGCGAACCTGTAACAAGTATTTTAATTATACATTACTTTAAATTAGTTTTAAAGAAACTACGCAATTTGTCAAAAGGGATTACATCCACTTTATCATATAAATCTACGTGAACTGCATTTGGAATAATAATCAATTCTTTCGGTTCATTCGCAATTTTGAAAATATCTTCACTGAAATATCTTGAATGTGCATTTTCTCCTGCAATCATTAGCATTGGTTTTGGCGAAATTTCTTTAACGTAACTTAAAATTGGCATATTCATAAATGAAATTGGATTGGTAATCAGCCAGGCCCCGTTTGAATTAACTGAATTGACCTGAAAACCACGTGGCGTTCTATAATAATCGAAATATTCTTTTACAAATTGTGGTTCATCGCCTTTCAGTGTTTCCGGTAAATTTCTCGGGCCGTCTGCAGGTTTTCCGGCTTCGGCATCCTTCCAACGTTGCTGGCTTAAATCTTCCAACGTTTTGGTTCTTTGTTCAAGTGTCACAACATCGTTGTATCCCCTCGACATTACTCTGGTCATATCGTACAAACTTGTAGTGGCAACAGCTTTTACTCGTTTATCAATTGCCGCTGCATTCAAAGCAAAGCCTCCAAATCCACAGATTCCAATAATGCCGATTTTGTTTCTATCTACGTTTTTCTGTAATCCCAAAAAGTCAACTGCGGCACTGAAATCTTCAGTGTTGATTTCCGGTGAAGCTACATTTCTTGGTTCACCACCACTTTCACCAGTGTAAGATGGATCAAATGCGACAACAGCAAAACCTCTTTCTGCCATTTGATTGGCATACAAGCCAGATGACTGTTGCTTCACCGCACCGAAGGGGCCGCTGATTGCCAGTGCTGATAATTTTTCAGTTCCTGTATTTTTTGGAAGATAAAAATCTCCGCTTAATATAATGCCATATCGATTTTTGAAGCTTACTTTTTGACGGGTTACTTTATCGCTGAGCTGGAATGTATAATGTTCTTTTGATGTATCCATTTTTTCTGAATTTGATTTTACTTTTTGTGCAAATGATTGTCCTGTTACCAGAAACAATACTGCGATTGCCAATGCTTTTCTCATTTTATTTTGATTTATTTTTTATTAATCTTAAAGTTGAATAGTTTTAATAAATTTTGCCGGAATTCCACCAACAACTGTATGATCAGGAACATCCTTTGAAACTACTGCTCCTGCTGCAATTACAGCACTTTTACCAATGGTAACGCCTGGTAAAATGGTCGCATTGGCGCCAATCCACGCATTTTTTTTGATGTGAATGGACTTGCCTATCAGTCCTTTTCTCTCCTGAGGGTTTAGTGGATGATTTTCTGTAATGAGGCTGACTTTCGGGCCAATTAAAACATCATCTTCAATGGTTATTCCGCCCAATGCCAGAAAGGTGCAGTCGAAGTTAATGAATACGTTTTTGCCAATGTTGATGTGCTTGCCGTAATTGATGTATATCGGCGTGAAGACAGTAACATCCTGAATTTCTTTATTTAGAATTCTGCTCAGTATTTCCGAGATTTCTTCAGGATTTGAGGAATTATTCATCTGAATCAGCAATTCTTTTACGGCGAATGCTGCTTCCTTCAATCTGCTTATTTGCGGATCGGTGGGGAGTATGATTTCATTAGCTAAAAGCCGCTCAAAAATATCTTTTTGAGATGGTAAAGAACCGGGGATATGGTTTGAATCTGACATCGTATTTGGAGTTGATTATCAGCTACAAAGTTAGCCCCGCCCTTAGGCAAGATAGTAACGATTATCAAACCAATGATTAAGAAAATCAAACTTCTGCTAAACGAAATGCAGTAGGATTAGTTCCGGTAACTTTTTTGAAAAAATTGTTGAAGTAGGTGGGATAGTCGAATCCTAGCGCGTAGGCGATTTCTGAAATACTCCAATCGGTGTGTTGCAAAAGTGCTTTTGCTTCTGTGAGGATTCGCTCGGTAATATGGGAAGTTGTTGATCTTCCAGTTACTTCTTTTACTGCACGATTAAGGTAATTGATATGTACATTCAGATGTTGTGCATACTGTTGTGCAGTTCTTAGCTGAAGCGGATTTGCAGTAGTTTCAATCGGGAATTGCCTCTCCAGTAACTCCAGAAAAACGGAAGTTAATCTAGAGGAGGCATTTTTGTTTTTCTCGTAATTTTCCGAAGGTTCCATTTTCAGCGATTCATGAATAATCAGACTGATGTAATTGCGAATCAACTCATCTTTAAATATATAGTCACTTTCTTGTTCGGTAATCATTTTCTGAAAAATGGTATTGAGAAATGTTCTTTGCTCTTCAGTTATTTTTAAAACGGGCGTCCCGCCGATTTTAAAAAAGGAAGATTGTTGCAGGCTTTCAGACCGTTCGGAATTTTTAAAGAATTCTTCCGAAAAAAGAATGGTATAGCCAACATAAGTTGTAGAAATGGTTTCCCAGGAGTAAGGGATATGCGGATTTCCAAAAAAGAGAATGGTTCCTTCCTGCTCGTATGTTTTATCTGAATAGTGAATCCTGCTTTTTCCAGTCGTCAGGCAAATTTTATAGAACTCCTTTCGGCTATAGGTACGGGTGTCAGTAGTGTCTTCTTCTATTTGAAATGCTTTAAAACCTTGCAGTTTCAGCTCATGGTTAAATTTGGAAATTGCTCTTATAACCTTCTCTTTCATTTAACAAAATTAAGAAATTCAAATATATTTATCAGGGTTCGCCATTTTGTTTTTTAATATGCCATATAATGTATTAGCGGTAATTCAACTGGCCCAACCCGAAACCTCAACGACGGTAAAAAGCAATCATCCGTAAAAATGTATCATATCTTCCCACTTCTGTATAATTAACATAAAGTGCCCTTGTCTCACCTTTGCTTTATCGTTTAACAAAATAAAAGATTATAATAATGAGTAAGACAATTCTAATTACAGGAGCATCGTCAGGATTTGGACTAATGCTTGCTAAAAACCTTCATCAGAAAGGTTTTAATGTTATCGGTACCAGCCGTGAACCACAAAAGTATCAAGAGAAACTCCCTTTCAAACTATTAAGACTTGATATCGATGACGACAGGTCAATTCAATCCTTTGCCGAACAAATTGCGAATGAAACCAAACTGTTAGATGTTTTGGTGAACAATGCGGGCTTTATGGTTACTGGCATTGCAGAAGAAACACCTATGGATGTTGCAAGGCAACAATTTGAAACTAATTTTTGGGGAACGGTAAAAGTGACCAACGCTTTATTGCCTATTTTCAGAAAACAAAAATCCGGACAGATCATTACCGTTAGTTCTATAGTTGGTTTGATTGGCCCACCAAATTTATCTTATTATTCTGCTTCGAAACACGCTGTGGAAGGGTATTTTAAATCATTGAGATTTGAATTAAGCCCATTCAATATAAAAGTTAGCGTGGTAGAGCCTGTTTGGTTCAAAACTAATCTTGGACACAATGCGATTGCATCAAAGGGCAATATTGCCGACTATGACACATACCGAAAAAAAGTAAATGCAGCAACGCAAAAAGGTATAGACGAAGCGCAATCTCCCGAAGTTGTGGTTTCAAAAATCACCAAATTAATTGAAGCTAAAGAACCGAAATTCAGTAACCCTGTAGGCAAAATGAGTGGAATGATTGTCTTCCTACAGGCCTTTGCACCGAAAATGTTTGAGGGCTCTATCTTAAAAAGTGTAAAATAATGATGAACAACCAATAAAAATCTCAAATTATTTATAATGAAAGCCGAAAAAATAATTACCCACGCAGAAATTACTGTAATGCCTGAGGTGATGCAGGAAGTTTTACCACAAGCAAAGGCCGCAAGGGAAAAAATATTGTTGGAGGAAGGTTGCGAGACATTTATTTTAACAACTAAAAAAGAAAGTGAGAACACATTAGTTATTTTTGCAGTGTACTCCTCGCAACAAACTTATGAATGGCATCTGGAGCAGGATTATGTGAAAAGTTTCTTTAATTTTTTGGATGGAAAATTGAAAACTGCACCAGTGGTGACTTATCTGAAGGTGGTTTAAAACAGGTAAAACGAATAATTACTTTATTAAAAGTCTACCTTCATGTATCAAAATTTTAATAAATCTGATTCATCATAAATATAATGAAGCATTATAAAACAATCACTGAACTTTATACTACAAATGGCTTTCTGCCGCCAGAAAATCCGATGTTGGGTTTAGTAACGTTTGAAGATATAAAAGGGTGCCAATTTGTAGAAACCGAGTTTACCCTGGGCTTTTATAAAATAGCTTTGAAGAAAGTAAAGTCGGGCAATGTGATGTACGGTAAAACGAAGTATGACCATGAAAATGGTTCTATGTTTTTCCTAAAACCCAATCAAATTGTGCAGATGAATGACATAGAACTCACTGAGAAAGGTTTTATGATTTATTTTCACGAAGATTTTTTAGTGAATCATCCATTGCATTCAGGCGTTCAGAAATATGGTTATTTTGATTATGAGGCCAATGAGGCATTGCATATTTCACCCCGAGAAGAAGATATACTTTGGGATTTGTTCGATAAAATAAGGGCCGAATATTATAATAACCAGGATGAGTATAGCAGAGACATTATGCTAACCCATATCGATTCTATTTTAAAATACTCCCAACGTTATTATAAGCGTCAGTTTTTAAATCGAACAGTGCTTTCGGGTACTACGGTTTCGAAATTTACCAATCATTTAAAAGCGTATTTTGATAGTGGCAAACTGAAAGAAAACGGATTGCCAACAGTAAAGTATATGGCATCTGAATTATCTATGTCAGCAAGGTACTTGAGCGATTTATTGAAACAAGAAACAGGCAAAACGGCATTAGACCATATACACATTGCATTGGTAATGGAAGCAAAAAACTTATTGATGAGCACTGACAAAACTGTTGCCGAAACAGCCTATCTATTAGGATTTGAAAACCCACCGTATTTTTCAAGACTTTTTAAAAAAGAAGTAGGAGTTACGCCTACTGAATATCGAGAACAGTTTTTAAATTAATATCTTTAAATCTTCTGCATGGCAAGCCAAACTGGCGTATTTTCTTTTTGCTGAAACCTACGCCAATTTGTATCGCTCATTATTAAAGTAAAACATTTTAAGAAAGCGTTCTTGACTCATTATTGATTGGATAAGGGATGCTTTGCCTTTATTACAGCTTTACAATAATTAAATTTCTAAGGAGAAGGGACCAATAGCACGGCATCGGCAACTGCTTTTGTTCCGTTCGATTTGATTTCGATATATGGCCGGTTGCTGCCCGAAAATGAATATTTACCAAGGCTCACCCATTCTCCTGAAGTTTGACCAAGCACTTTAACCTCGGCACTTTTTATCAAAATAGTTTTATGTTCTTTGCCATCAAATATCTTAACAACTGTCTCTATATCTGGCGATCCGGCTTTCGGATAGTAGGCATAAACATCATATGTTCCGTTTGTAGCTAATCCGGGGTTATAACGTACAGATCTTGTGGTGTCTGCGTCCTCTGGGGCCTCAAAATAATCAGGACCATAACCACCTTTTTTTTGCACCGTCCAGTTGCCTTTTATCTGTACTTTATCCGTGTTGTTGTTGTCAATGAGGATATCGGGGGTACTTCCATCGGCCAATGGATCGCTTTTTAATTGCTGCTGCAAACGGCTTACATCGATTTTTTGAACCGAAAGATTGCGGTCTATTGCCTGAACAGCGGCCATTGCCGAAGATTGTCCAAGTACCATAAAAACGGGTTCCATCCGGATGGAACCGTAAGCAATGTGTGTAGCAGACAGGCAGACCGGAACGATGAGATTTGAAGCTTCACTTTCCTTTGGTATGATTGCCCGGTAGGAAATAGGGTATGGACCAAATCCGCCTTCTTCTACATTGCCCTCATTTTTGACCATGCCATTAACCACCAGCCTATCGCAGTTGTGCGAATCCATGGTGTAGGCTGCCATTCCGATCCCATCGGATACAACTTCCTTGCCCTGACAGTGATGCTGGGTCATTACAAGAGTTCCAAGCATCCTCCTTGCTTCCCTCACGTAGAGCTGATGTGACCAGTTGCCGTTGCCGGTATATTCATCTTTGGGGTATCCCCATTGGCTGATCTCTTTTCGGATATGCTCTGGGATGCGGGCATCGTGGCCAACAAAATAAAGCAGGCCTTTCGTGTAAGCTATATGGGCTTTCCAGATCTGTTCGCGTTTTAAATAATCTGCATCAGGATATTCCCAATTCATCCCGATCATATCGGTTGAAAAACCATTTCTGTTATTGATATCTGTTTTTTGGTTTGGCATCCCGCTCCAGATAAAGACATCTTGAAGGGATTTCCAGTTTCTTTTTTCCATCTGTCTGATGAGCAGCTCATAGCGTTCGGGAACATAATCTTCAGGCTCGGTGATCGGGATTATGTTGGCGGGGTTATTGGTGAGGCAGATCCTGAAATTATAGGCCTGTACCTTTTTATCACCGCTGCCTTTGTCGATCAGTTTCTCTGAAGTAATTCCCCAAAGCAACCCGCTTGACGGATCTCCTTTAACTTTATAAGGATCTATGCCATCTGGAAGCTGATGCCCGTTCTTGAGCTGTACACCATTGAAGGTTTCGTTATAAGTGCTGTTTGCTTCGCGCCCCACGGTGTAGGATACCCCTGCTTTAGCCATGAGATCTCCCTCATAGGAGCAGTCGATAAATACTTTGGCCTTTACAGTGCCCACTTTCTTTTTTACCGGATTTTCCAGCGTGATGGCTGTTATCAGGGTTCCTTTTTTTTCTACCCCTGTAATCCGATTTTCGTAGAGAACAGGCACCTTCGCTTTTTTGATATATTCGTTAAAGAGGTTTTCAGCAACGTGAGGTTCAAAGATCCATTGCTCAAACTTGCCGTAATGTTTGCCTATTCTTCGGTAAAAATCGAGGGCAAGGCCGCTGATGGCATATTTGTTTCCGATATCTGTCAGGCCCAGCCCGCCAGAACTCATTCCGCCGAGGTTTTTTCCGGGCTCGATCAAAAGAACGGATTTTCCCGATCTGGCGGCGGTGTAAGCCGCTATAACTCCTGAAGAGGTTCCCCCATAAATACAGATGTCATAGTTTTTATACAATGAGCTTTGCGCTTTAATACCTGTTACAGGACATATGATTGCGAGTAAAATGTATATAAGGATATTTTTCATCATCAGTATTTGGGGTTTTGAATAAGTTTTGGATTGGTAACGATCTCTATATTCGGAAGCGGCCAAAGGTAATCCCGTCCGGTATCGAAAACACGGACTTCGATCACCCTAAGTTCTGCCCGGTTTGGTACAGCACTGTAATCGGCCAGGCCATTTATATCAATCTGTGGTGCCGATACCAATAAACCTTTTTGAACCCGGCCATAAAAGTTTCCGGTCATCGCCTTATCAGCAATTTTCCACCTGCGCAGATCAGAAAGCCTGAATCCTTCCATGGCAAGTTCATACATCCGTTCTTTACGTACAAGGCTCCTAAATTCTACCATTGTTTTTCCTGTAGTGATCGGCGGCATGTTAACGCTAGGCCGGGTTCTTACCAGGTTTATGGCATCATATACAGACTGGTCGAGCTGTCCGAGTTCATTTTTTGCTTCCGCATAAATCAACAGTATCTCTGCGTATCTGATCTGGATCACATTCAGCTCTGAATTTGTCCGATCGGCCTTATCTTCCAGATCGACATATTTTTTCCAGCAGTAACCGGTAAAAGTGGCGAAAGCATTTAGGGCATCCTGGTTATCAACCCGTGTAGCAGGAGTGGTATTGTAGTTCCAGCATTTTACGCTGTCCCGGTGTGTTTCAAATTGGTAGTTGTAAAATATAGAGCCTGGAACTGCTATGGTAAAGCCAAGTCGGGGATCTCTGTTTTTATATGGAGATGTAGGGTCGTACAGGGGAGACTTGTCAATATTGAGCCCATCTGTGCATGGAAAGGCGTCAACAAGCGACTGGGATGGTACTTTATTGGTGAAGCCTAATCCATTGCGCGACAGTAGGTTATTGGGGGTGGAATGCATTTTTATTTTTGAGGCCTTCAGGTATTGAAAAGCCCATATGATCTCAGGCGAGTTTTGTCCGGCGTAAGAAAACAGTGTGCCGAAATTATTGTGCAGGCTATAAATTTTCAGGTCCATAACCGCTTTTGCGGCTTCTGCAGCATCTGCCCATCTCTCATTGTTCAGGGCAGCTCTGGCTTTAATGGCAAGCGCAGTACCTCTGGTTGCCCTTCCTACATCTGCAGCGCCATAGCTAACAGGGAGATCAGCGGCTGATTCAGTCAGTTCTTTGAGCACAAAGTTTAGTACCTCAGTTTTTGGGGTTTTGGGCAGCTGTGAATCTTCAAGTGTCAACACTTTAGTAACCAAGGGTACACTCCCGAAATAATCAATGAGGTACTGGTAAGTGTAGGCACGCATAAAACGTGCTTCAGCTTTACTCCTGTTGTAGATGGCAGTGGTGGCCTTATCTTTTACTTTGTCGATATTGTCCAAAATGAAATTACACTTGGCAATTACTTTGTATCCCTCTGTCCATACGCTTAAGGAAAAGCCGTTATTGCTATCCTGGTTGCCCTTGCCCAGACTCTGCAGCGCACTGTTGTTCCTGTCCCAACCGATATCGGTACTGTTGTCGGTAAGCAGGTTAAGTGGCATGTTATCCAAAGGGGCATAACTTGCGTAACGGTACAGGCCGTTTACAGCCAATATCAGCTCATCCTGGTTGCTGAAAAACGATTCATCTGAAGGACCGCTCAGCGGGCTTTTATCCAGGTAATCCTTTTGACAGGATAATAGGGCTGTGCATAAAAGCACGAGCATTAAGTGGTATATTTTAGTTTTCATCTGTTCTGTTTTTAAAAAGTGGCTTCTAAACCGAAAGTATAAACCTTAACCTGAGGGTATATGTTGCCTCCGCCAACCGGCGCTTCTACATCATATCCTTCCCAGAACCTGTCGAATGATGACAGATTGGATCCGTTTGCAAAAATCCGGAGCCTTTTAAGTGTAATTTTCTGGGCAATGCCAACTGGCAAAGTATAACCGATCTGGACGTTTTTTATCCTCAGGTATGATGCGTCTTTTAAAAAGAAGGTAGAAACCTGTTCGTTATTGGTTTCGCCGAAAGCAAGACGTGGATATTTTGCATTGGGATTATCCGGTGTCCATCGGTCTTTATTGTCTTCCCTGATGGTTCCGCCAATTGCGCCGCCAACATTAAATGGTAAGATACCAGGGCCTGCAAGATAACCGTTTGCTTTACCAACCCCTTGTACCAGTATCGAAAAGTCAAAACCTTTATAAGAGCCGCTTAAGGTTGAAGCATAAGTGAACCTTGGCAAGGTGCTGCCGATAACGATTTTATCAGCCTCATTGATCAGGTTATCTCCATTCTGGTCCTTATAGCGGATATCTCCGGCCTTTACCGTACCAAACTGCTTGGCATGAGCGGCAACTTCTGCATTAGAAGCAAAAAGCCCCTCAGCCTGGTAACCGAAAAGAGAACCAATGGAATAACCTTCACGGTTAACGGTCAATCCGGTTTGATTGACACCTTTGGTGTCCACAATGGTGTTTTTTACGTCTGAAATGTTGAAGCTGACGTTATAGTTAAAATCTTTTATCTTTCCTTTGTAGGCAAGACCAAGTTCCCAACCGTTATTATCTACAATACCCGCATTCTGAAAAGGTTTGCCGACGCCTACTATCAATGGAATATCTAACTGAAGCAATATATCGCTTGTTCTCCGCCTGTAATAATCTGCAGTAATGCTCAAGTTGTTGAACAGGGTAAGATCAATACCAATATTTTTTTCTTCTGTGGTTTCCCAGGAAATCATCTTGTTGGCCAGCGTGTTTAAGGCAGCAGTATTTACAATTTGCTTTCCAAGCGTATAGGATTCAAGCAGGATCGTGGTAATAGAAGGATAGGTACCGATGTTCTGATTGCCCAATCTTCCCCATGAAAGCCTTAATTTAGCTTCGTTGACCACTTTTTTTAAGCCGGCCATAAAGTTTTCTTCCGAGATGCGCCAGCCCGCCGATGCAGATGGAAAAAAGCCGTATTTATTTCCAGATGAAAAGCGCGAGGAGCCATCATAACGGGCATTGACTTCCAGGAGATACTTGTTTTTATATACATAATTAAACCTGCTGAACAGCGATTGTAATGCCCATTCTTCTTCACTGCCTGTTGCCTGTTGGTTTAGGGCAGAACCGGCGTTCAACACCGGATAATCTGGCAAGATGTATGTATCACGGAAAGCATTGGTCCATTCATTGAAATAATCCTCGCGTGATGCCCCGGCTAAAAATTTTAAGCTGTGGTTCCCAAATGTTTTTGAAGCAGTAAGCGTTGCACGTATATTGTTAAAAAATGATTCACTTTTATTTTGCGAGAGTGAAGTTAGGGCAGGGGTGAGGAAACTTGTGGCACCATTTGGGAGATAGGACTGGATTGCTTTTCTGAAATTTTTTGATGAGGATAGCGCATATTTTGGTGAATATGCGGCCTCGGCCTCGAGCCATTCTACCGGTTTGTAGTTTAGGGTGGCATTAATGCTCCCAAAAGGCCCCCGGGTACGATTGGTGCCGCCATCTTTACTGGCCGAAATCGGATTGGAACCATTCCATCCAACGCCCCACTGGCCGTTTTGGTTAATGCCGATCTGATTTGCAGGGATTCCGTTCATCCATTGAAAAATTTCACTCGATGATGCTGCGGGATCGGTGGTGATGGCATTCACAAACTGCAGGTCTATTCTTGCCTTAAGTTTGTCAGAGAAAGTAATGTCCGCATTGTTCCGGATAGTATAGCGTTTGAAGCTCGAATTTTCAATAATCCCTTTCTGATCAAAAAGACCGAATGAACCTAAGAGCCTTACTTTTTGAGTGCCACCCTGGATGGTTAGAAAATGGCTTTGCTGTAAGCCTGAGCCAGTTAAGGTCTCTTTTTGCCAATCGGTATTTGGATACAGATCGGAACTAACTCCACCTTGCTCGCGGTATTTTTGTATCAGTGCTTCAGAATATAACGGTGTGCGTCCGGTGTTCACATAGGCCTCATTGGTCAAAAGCATATGGTCCAGTGCATCAACAAGATCGGGCATATTCGTAGCTTCCTGCCAGCCGATATAGTTGTTGTAAGATACATTCACTTGGTCGGCAACCGCCCTTTTTGTGGTGATCAGAATTACGCCATTTGCGGCCCTTGAACCATAAATAGAGGATGATGCGGCATCTTTTAAAATGGAGATAGACTCGATCAGGTTAGGGTCAATGTTGTTCATCGAACCTTCGATCCCATCGATCATTACCAGGGGATTGGGATCGAAGAAAGTTCCGATTCCCCTGATCCTAATGGTCCCGCCGTCACCTCCAGGTCTTCCAGAACTCTGTCTCACAGTAACACCCGGTGCCATTCCCTGCAACGAAGCAGATGTTTGTCCCATGGGGCGGGCGGCAAGATCTTTGCCAGAAACCTGTGAAACCGCTCCGGTCAGGTTTACCTTTTTCTGGATGCCGTAGCCCACAATAACAACATCGTTCAGGTTCTCATCAAGGGGCAAGAGTTTAATGTTTATCCGGCCTTCCGTTCCAACGGGTATTTCCTGTACTGCGAATCCTATGTATGAAAATACCAAAACATCTCCTGTATTGGCATTGATCTTATACTGACCGCTTTCATCGGTTACCGTTCCGCCACTAGTTCCCTTTATCTTTACACTCACCCCTGGGACTGGTTTCCCGGTCTCATCGGTAACAACGCCCGTCCGATCTTCTTTTTTTTGTTCCCCGATGGGCTTGTTTTGAATGCGCTCTTCACTCTTTTCGGGAGATGCAGCCTTTTGCAGTACAATGTAATTCTCCTTTAAAACCCAGTCGAGCTTTTTTCCCTTTAAAGTCAGGTTCATCACATCAGGAAGCTCAGCCTGTTTAAAACTGACAGAAATTTTTTCAGAATCATCAAGGAGCTTGTTGCTGTAGAAAACAGTAAAGCCTGTTTGTTTTTTGATTGTCCTGAATACAGAAGCAATGGTGATGTTTTTGCCTTCAATACTGATTCTGCCTATTGTTTGGGGGCTTGCCCCGGTAATGAGGATGAACAGCAGCATGAAAGCAACCGGCAATGAAATCCGGCCCGTTCGGGTAAGGTTTTTGTTCATAACAGTTAAAGTTTATATTGGTTTCCCTTAAGATGCAGCTTTAACCAAAATGGGTGAACGGAACCTGAAAAAATTATCTGAATGTTAATATTCCGCTTTCCAGTTTAGCCTTTATGCCTGATGACAATTCTAAATTTGATAGTACAACACCCAGGGGAAGTTTCTTATCGATTTCACCGGTAAAGGTCTGTTCCGATATAGAAGGCGATTTCCAGTTGATTTTTACATCATACCAACGGGCCAGTACCTGTGCAATTTCGGCCAGAGATTGGTTATGGAAATAATAAGTGCCGTTTCGCCACGACAGTACCTCCTGGGGATCAAAAGTTTTGATGATAAGTTTACCATCGTCATAGCTTACCTGTTGCTCTGGCTTTAACATGATGGATTCATTTCCTTTAGTGGCCGAAACCGATCCGGTTATAAGGGATGTGGCAAAATTTTTCACATTATAAGCGTTTACATTGAAAGAAGTACCATGAACCTTGATGTCCGCAAATCCGGTATGTACGATAAATTCCAATTGTGGATTGTGGGACACTTCAAAATAAGCTTCCCCTGTTAAATAGACTTCCCTTGTTTTTTTATCAAAGCTGTAGGGAAAGCGCAGACTGGAAGCAGAGTTCATCCAGACTTCTGTTCCATCGGGCAAGGTAATCTTGTAATCTTTAGTTGGTGGTACGTGCAGGGTTGCCCAATCTTTATTGCCAGCGCCTACTGGGGCATAACTTAATTCTTTTTGTTTGGTGTGTACTGTGGCACCGTCCATGTTAATGGTACGACCTGCTGTGAGTTCGATTATCTTGCCATTATCTGTTTTGAGATATACCTGTTGTTGTACAGTACTTTTTTCTTGAGGTGTTAACTGCTGTTTATTAAAAAAATACCATATCAAAGGCAATCCGATCAGTAGCATTGCAGCGGCACTGATATACCGCCGGTTCCGCTCATAAAAAGAGCTAACTGGTATTTGCGGAAGTTGAGTGTCAACATTTTCCCATGCTTTTGTTTCGTCAAGACCCGAGAGGAAAGATGCTGTACCCGGTTTTTTCATTTTTGATTTCAGCTCTTCCCAGAATTCCCTGGTATCGGGGTCTGCCAGAATCGCTTCTTCAGCAATAAAGTCATCGCCCTCACTTATCGTGCCTGCAATCTTTTCAAATAAAAGCCCTTTTATAAAATCCTCGTTATATTCCATCTCTTATTTATAGATGCAGTTATAGTATCATTAGGTGAACGCTCATCTGAATGTGATCAATTTTTCCTGTAACATTTTAACCGCAAGCTTCAAATGCGTTTTTATTGAATTAACAGAAAGCCCCATTTCATTGGCTGCATCCTGATATTTTTTATTTTCCATGTAAACCAGCTTAAATGCTTTTTGGCGCTGGGCAGGAAGCTCGTTAAGGGCAAGGTTAATGGTGTTTTCGCTGCCGGTCTGTTCTGATTGTTCAATATCCTCCTCCAGGTTTATCCTTTCCGTATATTCATCCATTTTTTGCTGGGTAACTTTTCTTGTCCTTAAGGCCATTAGGCATTGATTATGCACAGCCCTGAAAAGGTAAGCTTTAAGGGAGCTGTTTACAGCGTGGTAATGTGATTTTTGCCACATGGAAATAAACAGGTTTTGGACCAGATCTTCCGCCTCCATTTCGTCTTCCAGCATCATATATGCTTTTAGCGCGAGTGGTTTGTAATATTTTTTAAATACCTGTTCGTAGGCAGTCTTTTTGCCGTTCTTGAGGTCATTCAATAATATTTGGTCAGAGATCTCCATTAATATAGATTAAAGCAGGCGATAAATATATACTTTGAAATTCAGAAAAGCAAGAAAGGTCTGGTACTAAGCATGATGCAGCTGTTTCCACTGTTTAGATTTAGGATTTAAGCCTCGCTGATATTTTATACAGCTGTAATGTGAACAAACAGTTAATAGGATAAATGTTCAGATGTATTTCAGGCTCAGTCTTTCAACAGGTGTTTATTTTTAGCTAAAATTTATCCAATTATGGTTTAATAGTAAAGAGGGAGTTAGGTTTTGGGCTTTGTAGCACGCTAATTCGGATTGTTGAACAAATTAGCTGAAAAAACAAATTTTTATACACAATAACACAGATAGTTTTACGAATAGAATAATTTTTACGCGTATAAATTGTTATGCCATCGTTGCCGGAAGTTGAAAAATTATCAAAGTCGTAAAATTTGTTAAATGTTTGTAGGCTATGTTAAGATAATATAATTTTGTCTACTAATACTATAGATTTAATATATTATGATACCCAAAACAGTTGCTTATCTCCTTAATCCGACCTCTAATACATCCTGTAATAACTTTTGTTGCTGTTGTTGATCCTCTGGTGTTAGTCTCTTCTCTAGTTTTATTTTTTTAATGACCATGTGTAAGGGAAATAATCAAACGTAAGTAGATACACTAAAGTCACAACCTCTGTATAATCTTAACATGATGTGGGAATGAAATAAAGGAGTGGCTAACCGAAAATGTTGAATGGATAAATCTAAAATCAATGATAAAATATAGTACCCAAAGGTATAGAAAGGAGCTTGCAAAAAATAGAATAGTTACTGAATACAAATAAGGGAAAATGCGTTTCCGCATTCTCCCCAGATTTCGACCATTACCGGAGATCAATTGGCGTTGCATCCGGTCAGTTCATTCAATGATCATGTCAAAATTATGAATTCTGCACGGGAATTTTTCATATTGCTGAAGCTTGTTGCAGTTTCATGATTGGCATAAAACAATATAAATTATGAAAATAAGCGGAAAGTCCTGGAAGGACTCGCATAATACACCTTTGTCAAAAATACTTTTATTGCCCTGCCTAACAGGAATTCTTCTGGTTTCCTCCGTTCTGCAGGCCAGGGCAAAAAGAAGCGGCGAAGGACAAAATATTAACCCCCACTCTCATTCAAAGGTAGCCGTTGTGGCAAATTTGATAACATATAATTTTCCAGGTAGTTCTTTGGAGATTTCAAATATCTCAGTTCTACGCTCGCAGACTGTCACAATTAAAGGAAAAGTAACAGACGAAAAGAACCTTCCCCTGCCTGGGGTAAGTGTTAGGTTAAAAGGAACTGCTCAGGTGGTATCAACAAATCCCAACGGCGAATTTCAACTGGTTACCGAACTAAATCAGCCTACTTTAGTTTTTACCTATGTAGGTTATAAAACACAGGAAGTGGTTTATAAAGGCCAACCACTCTCTATAAAACTTGATCCTGATCAAAGTAAGCTTGAAGAAGTACTTGTGGTAGGATATGGTACGCAAAGAAAAAGCGATGTATTAGGCTCAGTGGCCACTTTTAATGCAAAAGCAGTAGAAGAAAAGCCGATATCAAGAGTTGAACAGGCGCTTATCGGCCAGATGGCCGGCGTTCAGGTAAGGCAGCAAAGCGGTACACCAGGAGCTGGTTTAAGTATCCAGGTACGCGGGGCTGGCTCAATCACGGCAGGTAATGAACCCCTTTATGTATTGGATGGCTTTCCTTTGGATGTAGCCAGCCAGAATGCCTCCGGAGGTATTTCGAACAGTCCGCTCGACAACCTTAACCCTAACGATATCGAGAGTGTTCAGGTATTAAAAGATGCTGCTGCGGGAGCTATTTATGGTTCTCGTGCCGCAAATGGAGTGGTGATTATCACAACCAAAAAAGGTGTTGCGGGCAAACCAAGAATTAGTGTGAATGCCAACGCAGGTATTAGTTCGGTAGCCAGAAAGATCGATGTGCTTAGTGCTGATGAGTGGGTTGCCCAGGCAACAGAACTGGCCAACGCTGCATGGTTAGCTTCTGGTACTGGAAGAACTGCTACTCAAACCAATGCTGAAAGAGCCGCTATTTTAGGCCTTGCTCCAGGTACCATTAACACCTCTTTTATGACCGATCCGAGATGGGCACAGCCCGGACACCCCGGTCTTGATTATGTAGACTGGCAGGATGCCATCTTTACCAATGCACCTTATCAAAATTATGAGGTTTCAGCAAGCGGAGGAGCAGAAAATGTGACCTACTTTATTTCAGGTAACGTACTTAACCAAAACGGAATGTTGATTAATTCCAATTTTAAAAATTATGGTTTAAGGGCCAATGTGGAGGCCAATGCGAGTAAGAAACTTAAATTCGGTATCAACCTTGCGCCATCTTATTCTGTTAATAATGCACCTCCGGGCGAAGGTAAGGATAACCAGCTCATGAATGCTTTACAGATGGTGCCGGTAGTTGAAAGTTCGGCAGGCTTAAATTCTGGCGCTTACGGCAACAGCACCTACACCTGGGCGAGCCCAAGGCTAATCAGTCCGTATGCCTATCTCGAAACTGCAATGAACAAGGTAAAAACCTCGAGATTATTGGCTTCAATATATGCAGATTATCAAATAGTTAAAGGCCTTTCAGTAAGATCGAGCTTAAATTATGATAACGTAGACAGAAATACTTCAAAATATACATCCGATCAGGTTACCGTTGGTGCAGCATCAGCTTTATTAACGAATCCAGGTCTTTACTCAACCGGCTCTTACGCGGTAACCAAGAAACAAAACTTTCTTAACGAGAATACCCTTAACTATACCACAACAATTGCCGGTGTCCATAAGATTTCTGCCATTGCGGGGGTGTCGTACAATATAGTGCATACCGAAGGGGTAAGCCTTGCAACGGCCGGAGGTTTTGCCAACGATATCATCAAAACCCTTAGTAATGCCATTGCCAACGCTGCAGGGGTAACCACTACAGGAACTTCAACCGCAGCTAATAATACCCTGTTTTCGTACTATAGCAGGCTTCAATATGCTTTTAAAGACAGATACCTCTTATCTGGTACCATCAGAAGAGATGCGTCTTCTAAATTTGGATCCGAAAACCGCTGGGGAACCTTTCCTTCAGTATCTGCCGGATGGAAAGTTTCAGAAGAATCTTTTCTTAAGGATGTTAAAGCCATTAGTGAGTTAAAACTAAGATTAAGCTGGGGTAAATCGGGCAATAACAACATTGGCGACTATAATGCCATAAGTACCCTGGTAAATTCGAATTACGTATTTGGTGGTAATACACCAACAACGGCTACCGGGCAGGTGGTTTCGGGCCTTGCCAATAAAGCGCTGAAATGGGAAACATCCAACACCTATGATCTTGGTTTAGACCTCAGTCTTTTGGCCAACAGAATCAATTTCACCTTCGATGCCTATCATAAAAAGAATACCGATCTGTTGTTAAACCTGCCGGTACTATCTGCAAGTGGTTTCAGTACAAGTTTACAAAATATAGGTGCGGTGGTAAACAAAGGATTGGAATTCGGACTGAATACGGTAAACGTAAAAACAGCCAATTTCACCTGGACGATGAATGCCAACATTGCCTTTAACAAAAATGCCATAACCGATCTTGGTCCAACACATGCCGATATCGAAATCGCTTCTGCTTATAGCGGTAGCAATGCACCATATCTGCTGAGGGAAGGACTCCCTGCTTTCAGCTATTACATCACTAAAACCGATGGAATTTTAACAGCTGCAGATATCGCCAATCCGGCTATAGCAAAAGTATCCGGACAGAAAGTTGGCGACGCGAAATACGTTGACACCAATGGCGATGGAAAAATCAGTGCTGCCGACAGGGTAGTAGGTGGCCAGCCTTCTCCCAAATATACCTGGGGGTTGACAAACAATTTTAAATACGGGAATTTCGACCTTGGTATACAGCTGTATGGTCAGCATGGAGGTTCGATACTTTCTTATCTGGGCCGTGCAATCGACTTTTCTGGAAGTACAACCGCAAATGTTCTTGGGGTATGGAGAGACCACTGGACCGCAGCAGATCCTAATCCGGATGCGCCAAGGGGCAGGTTGGGCGCTACTTATACCTATCCAAACGTAACCTCTGATTGGGTTTACTCCAGCGATTTCTTTCGGGTGCAGAACATTACTTTGGGCTATAACCTGAAGGGATTGATTAAAACTCCCGGCATTTCTTCGGCAAGGATATTTGTTGCATTGGAAAACTATTTCTCCCATGACAAATATAAGGGGGGAGCGAATCCCGAGGCGCAGAATACGAACGTAAGTGGCGATGCAAGCTATGCAATATCAGGCGATTACGGTTCGGCACCATTAAGTAAAACAGCTTCAATTGGAATAAACATTGGTTTTTAGTAGAATAAGATGAAAACGAAAATATATTTAACCCTGTTCTCCGCAATGCTGCTGTTGGGCAGTTGCGAAAAACAATTAAATCAAACACCAGAGTCGAGTTTGGCTACAGAGAATTTTTTTACCAATAATAACGACTTTCTTCAGGCTGTAAATGGGGTGTATTCCCAGTTGAGCAATTATCCCAGCCAGGCATTGTGGCTTGGTGAAACGCGCAGCGACAACTTAAACGCGACTTCTGATGGTAACCGCGATTGGGACGGGATCAATAATTTTACCCCGAGTATTACCACCACTGGGTTTATCACTACTGCCTGGAAAGCCAATTTCAATGGCATATATAATGCGAATACGGTTCTGGCAGCATTAGAAACCAAAGGAAGCGTGCTCACTGCCGCAAATGCAACAAGGTATGCCGCCGAAATCCGTTTCTTAAGGGCATTTTATTATTTTTCCCTGGTACGGACTTTTGGCCAGGTGCCATTAATATCGACGGTAAAGAGCGCTGTGGAAGTAGCAAGCATTCCACGTAGTCCTGTAGCCGATGTTTATGCACTGATCGAATCTGATCTGCAGTATGCGGCAGCCAATTTACCCGCAACTTTTACCGGAACTGATCTTGGTAGGCCAACTTCCTATGCTGCAAAAGGTCTGTTGGGACTGGTTTATCTTACCAAATCGGGGCCTACTTATGGTATAAACGGACCTGGCCTTAACAGCAATGAATATGATAAGGCTGCGGCTTTGTTCGATGCCGTACTTACCGGGAGTCCTTACAGTTTTGCCTCCAATTATGCATCAATATTTTCTTACACCAACGAAAACAATAGTGAAGTGGTGTTCGACATACAGTTTGCTTCGAGTTTAAACGGAGCAGGTTTTCCTTCCCATTTGGTGCCTGTAGCTTATTGGACCAGTAATGGGATTTCTAACAGTTTTGGGAACGGCTATGGAGCCAGTACTTTTCCGGTATCAAAAAGTCTGGTCAATTCTTACACCACCAATACGGTAAGTGGCACCGATGTGCGATATCCTTTCAATGTAGCCACTACCTATACTGCTGGTCCTTTTATTAAAAAATATATCGATGTAGCTAAAAAGGGCTTATCGGGAAGAGATTGGCCGATTAATTTTATCGTACTGCGTTATACCGATATATTGCTCATGAAAGCCGAATGTATCCTTCATGGTGCAGCAGGTTCTCAGGCAGATGTTGATGCCAGTGTAAATAGGGTAAGGGCCAGAGCTGGAGTTGGTGCTTTATCTAACGTAACAATTCCGATTTTGATGCAGGAAAGACAAAGAGAATTTTTAGGGGAGGGACTTCGCTGGAATGACCTTGTTCGGGAAGGATTAGCAGTTTCACAGATGAATGCCTGGAGAGTGGCAGATGCGATTACGAAAATTAATGAAATTGTACCGAACTATGTTATTTATCCGGTGCCTGCAGCAGAAATTCAGACTGCACCTGGCCTTTATACTCAAAATCCGGGTTATAACTAGTATATTATGGTAAGAATAAGGTTTTAATTCAATAAAATGATCAAGAGAAGTTTAATCATCATTGGTTTTTCGTTACTGTATAATGGAGCAATATTTGCCCAGCGAAAGGCTGGGCAAAAGCCCAACATTGTTTTTATTCTGGCTGATGACCTGGGTTATGGAGATGTTGGTGTTTACGGGCAAAAACAGATTCTCACGCCAAATATTGATAAATTGGCCAATGAAGGAACGCGGTTTACCGATTTTTATGCCGGTGCTCCGGTCTGTTCACCCTCACGGGGATCCATTCTTACAGGCCTGAACACCGGGCATGCTACAATTAGGGGCAATGCAACCGAACAAGGAGGGCTTGCGGGGAAAAAAGGGAAAAATGTGGTGTACCGGGCCAATCTTAACAAGGATGATTATACTATAGGAAACCTGATGCAGGATGCCGGTTATAATACTTCGTTAGTTGGAAAATGGCATGTGGATGGGTATGATTCGCTCGCTACACCTTTACAAAGGGGCTTTGATAAATTTTCGGGATGGCTGATCAATATTCCCTCAACTTATGCAAGCACCTATTGGCCTGATCACCGTTATGTAAATGGCAAGCTCCTCACGGTAGAAGCAAATACCAATGCAAGAAAAGGCTATTATGAAACCAATATCTGTACAGATGAGGCCCTTGCTTATCTGGAAACCCAAAAAGATAACAAAAAGCCTTTCTTTTTAATGCTGAACTTTAATAATCCGCATTCACCACTGGATGTGCCAGACCAGGCCATCTATAAGAATAAAAACTGGCCTGAAGATATGAAGACCTATGCGGCTATGGTGTATTATTTAGACCAGTCGGTAGGTACAATAAAAGATTACCTGATCAAAAGTGGCCTGTCGGAGAATACAATTGTGTTTTTTGCATCAGATAATGGCCCAAGGTCGGAGCCTACCAGTCAGCTGAAAGCGGTATCCGAATTCTTTGATTCGAACGGTAAACTTAAAGGGTACAAAAGGGATATGTACGATGGAGGGATCAGGATTCCGTTTATTGCATGGGCGCCTTTTATTAAAAATGCGCCGAAAACAAGTGATGTGCCGGGGTATTTCCCTGACATTATGCCAACTTTTGGAGAGATTGCCGGTAAAACTACTGGATTCCGTACAGATGGCACTAGTATATATCCGGTTATTAAGGGTGGTAAGGTTAAAACCGACCGTTTTTTATATTGGGAATTTTTTGAATTGGGCTTTGAGCAGGGCGTGCGTTATGGTCGGTGGAAAGGGGTGAAAAGAAACCATAAACTCGAACTTTACGACATTAAAACGGATATTGGCGAAACCAATGATGTAGCTGCTGCCCATCCTGATATTGTGAAGAAAATTGAGGATTATCTTTTAACCGCCAGAACAGATTCGCCTTATTGGACGGTAAAATAGAGGCCGTTTTCTTCATTTATGCTCGATCGGGAACTAACGGTTTATAATTAAAATAGTTTAAGAGCCTGTTTAAATTTGATACAATTATTTTACTTATCTAACATTTTTGTCACCCTGAGGGGTAATTTATTGTATAAAAATCAATATAAATGACATAAGGATTTTTAGTGTATTGTAAGCTGCGAGGAATCGTCATTGCGAGAAGGCTTTTTCAGCCGACGAAGCAATCTTTATGGAAAGGATCACTAGCATGAAAGATTGCTTCGTCGTTCCTCCTCGCAATGACGACCTTTCTATGGAGGTCTGTCAATGGTAGTGGAGTCGATTGCTTTTAATATATCGAAAAACGGGTCTTCGACTACGCTCTCTACAGGAGTCCTTTGGACAGACTGACATACTAATAATTTATAATAAAATTTAAACAGGCGCTAAGTCTGAAGGTAAAATGGAACCCATTTTTCATGTTTGGCTATTGGGTTGGGGATTGATTTCTCTTAAACTCACTTGGCCTCATGCCATATTTCGATTTGAATACCGTCGAAAAATAATTTGGCGAGGAGAATCCGACCATATAGGTGATTTCTGCGATTGTATACCTTTCATTGATCAATAGAAATTTTGCTTTTTTTAGCCTTCTGTTAACGATGTAGTCCGTTACACTGCAATCCAGCAAGGCCTTTACTTTTCTGTATAGCTGCACCCTTGAAACCCCCAGGGCTTTGCTGATCTCCTCTACACTGAAGTTTTCATTGCCCAGGTTCTGCTCCACGAGACCGGAGAAATCATTTACAAATTTTTTATCCAGACTTTTTGAAATAGGCTGCCTGTTTCCAGAACTGATATCGCTTGTGTAATGAGACTTTAGCAGGAGTCTGTTTTTCATCAGGTTCCGCACAGTTGCCAGTAAATATTCATAGTTGAAAGGTTTAACGATATAGGCATCTGCCATACTCTCGAAGCCATTGATCTGCTGTTCTACACTGCCCTGTGCGGTGAGCAGGATGATGGGGATATGGGATGTACGAATGTCGGATTTGAGCTTCTCTGTAATTTTCTTCCCGGAAAGATCTGGCAGTACCACATCGCAGATGATCAGGTCTGGTACCTGCTCGTAGGCAGAAGTGATCCCGCTCTCTCCGGTATTTGCAATAAATACCTCGTATTCCTCATCAAGTTTCTCAGCCAGATAATGCAAAAGGTCTGCATTGTCTTCGATGATCAATACCGACCGTTCCTTTAATTCACGCAACAAATCATGGTTCTTTTCTCTCTTGAGATGCTCTAGTTCGCTCGTATAAATTTTCGCATTTTCATAAAGCTCTTCTCTTTCTGCCTGTTGGGTGTGTTTCTCTTCTTCGCGAAGGTGTGATGACCCAAGGGGCAGGGTGACGGTGAAGATAGTACCGTGCCATTTCCTGCTTTCTACGGTT
This sequence comes from Pedobacter sp. GW822-FHT03F06, assembly GCF_058801365.1. Lineage (NCBI taxonomy): Bacteria > Pseudomonadati > Bacteroidota > Sphingobacteriia > Sphingobacteriales > Sphingobacteriaceae > Pedobacter > Pedobacter sp. GW822-FHT03F06. Next base: position 43,931 of record NZ_JBXANE010000008.1, on the reverse strand, counting down.
AGGTCTCCATGTAAAAGATTCATCAGTTCCTTCGAAAGGGAAAGGCCCAATCCGGATCCTTTTCTTGCGTTCGAATCTGCCTGATAAAAATGTTCAAATATATGGAGGATTTCTTCCTGATCCATTCCTGGTCCATTGTCCTCCACTTTGATAGAGATATGAGCATCGTCTTTACTCACTGTAACGTGAACTATTCCATTGGCTGGAGTAAATTTTAGTGCGTTAGATATCAGGTTGAAAATTACCTTATCAAACATGTTCACGTCAAACCATACTGTTATATCCGATTCTTTAGTGAAGAGTCTGAGGTCTATATTCTGTTTTTTTGCAGCGAGCTGAAAGGTCTCAATGATGTCTGCAATAAAATCTATAAGATTGTTCGATGTCGATCTTATGCGCATCTTACCATATTCAATCCTTCTGTACTCAATGAGCTGGTTGATCAGGCGCAACAGGCGAAAAACATTTTTATTGATCAGCTTCAGGTTTTTTCCTGCAAGTGCATTAATTTTTTCATTATTAATCAGATCTTCCAGGGGAGAGAGTATCAAGGTAAGGGGCGTGCGGAATTCATGAGATATATTGGTGAAGAAGTTCAGTTTGGCCTCAGTCGCCTCTTTAGCCTTTTCAGACATCTCAATAAGCTTATTACGCTGGTTAAGGATTTCGAGGTTATTCGCCTCCAGGTTTTTGTTGATCTTCCTGTTTTCCAGTAGGGAGAAAAAAGCCAGTCCCCCGAAAACCACAGATAGCACCAGGGTAACCACGGTGACGTTTAATGTAAGCTGTTGGTTGTCAAATAAAGAACGTTGTTCAGCCAGGAGTGATTGCTGCCGTTCGATATCTCTCTGCTGGCTGCTAAATTTATTCCACTGCAGTTTCATGAGCTGAACATTCGATGAATCTATCACCACAGACTGAAGGATATTTTCTTTGAGGATGGATTCTTTTCCAAGAATACGGAATGCTGTGGAAATTGCCTCTTTGCCTCCCGTTGGATAAAGCAAGCTGGCATCTATCACTTTGCCATCAATCATCTGAAGGCCGCCCCCTTGTCCAGGTAGCGCATCTATTCCAATAATGGCCACCTTCCTTTTTATTCCGAGTTTATCTAACGCCTCCCTGGCTGCAGAAGCCATCTGGTCATTATGAGCAAAAATTAGGTCCGTGGTACGCAATGCCTCCTTCATTTTCAATAGCTCGTCAATAGCGTGCGATTTTAACCAATCTCCATAGATCTGATTCGAAATTCTAATATTAGCAGATTTTTGGAGCCCTTCAGCGAATCCCCTCTGGCGCTCTATTGTGGGAGAGGAACCTGGAAGTCCCATAATTTCTAAAATATTTCCTTTCCCTTTTAGCAGACCGGATACATACTGCCCGGCCATCTTGCCAATCTGATAGTTGTCTGCACCGACATAGGCGGTATAAGCCGAAGATGATGTTTTCCTATCGATAATAACCACAGGAATGCCACTATTATAAGCCTGTTCAACGATTGGAGTGAGCGGCCGTGCCTCGTTAGGAGATATAATCAACAGGTCAATATTCATTTTTAATAGTTCCCCTACCTGCGAGATTTGTTTTCTATTGCTGTTGTTTGCATCTCTATATATCAATGTGGCACCTGGATGCAACGAAAGCTCCATTTTCATCTCTTCCAGCATGGTTCTCCGCCACAGATCCGAGCCAACGCATTGTGAAAATCCTATAACGTATTTTGCTTCCTTTTTCTTGTTGCTACAGCCACAAAGAATAGCCGTTAGGATGACCATTATAAGTATCCTATAAAGGAAGTGAAGTCTTGCGGTCATATTTATCATTTTAATAAGGGCAGTGTCTGGCACCGGTTGTATCTGGTTAGGATCCTGTTTGTAACAAAATAATTTTAAAGATAATCAAATTTGAAACTTTAATGAATTAGCGCTCGGCTGCGAGTGGTAGGATGAAAGGTGCAGATGCATCAAAATCTTAATATTGATGTTTCAAAAGTGTAACTATATCAGATCAGGTAAAAATAATAAATTTTAATCATCTGTTAGTCAGTGTTTTAACTGATGTGTCAAGATTGTATTTTTTTGGAACAGATTTGTTATCCTCCCTTCCCGTTTTTGACCAATTTGCAATCCTCAACCAATAAATAAACCCTTATGAAAAAACATTCCGTCCTGGCTTGGTCCATGGTCGTAGCCCTAGGCGGCTTTCTGTTTGGATTCGATACAGCCGTTATATCAGGAGCTGAAAAATCCATTCAACAGTTTTGGAACCTTTCAGCATTTGCACATGGACTTACCATATCTATTGCACTTATCGGTACAGTAATCGGCTCTCTGGTAGGATCCCGCCCATCTGATTATTTCGGAAGAAAAAATACACTTTATTTCGTAGCCGCAGCATACTTACTTTCTTCACTGGGTACCGCACTGGCAGATAATTGGTATATCTTTTTAGCATTCCGCTTTTTGGGTGGTTTAGGTGTGGGAATCTCTTCTGTTACTGCACCCATTTATATTTCAGAGGTGTCTCCGGCACATAGAAGGGGTCGGCTTGTAGGGCTTTTTCAGTTCAATGTTGTACTGGGAATATTGATATCTTATCTTTCAAACTATTTGCTAAGCCAGGGAGGAGAGGCATCCTGGAGATGGATGCTTGGTGTTCAGGCATTTCCATCTATAATATTCCTTGTGCTAATCTACTTTATTCCTGAAAGTCCAAGATGGCTTATACTTAAACGTGGTGCATACGATAAAGCGTTGGAAATCCTACGCATCATAAATCCACTAAACTGCGATGAAGAACTTGCCGCCATCAAGAAGTCAGGCCAGGATATGCTGAAAGACAAATCTTCGGATGGACTTTTTTCAGGAAAGTACAACAGGCCTATTGTCCTGGCCGTGCTGTTTGCCTTCTTCAATCAGGTATCTGGTATAAATGCCATTATCTATTACGCACCAAGAATTTTTGAAATGGCAGGGCTTGGTGCGCATTCTTCACTTTTATCAACTGTTGGTATCGGAATGGTCAATTTTATATTTACGCTGCTTGCGATCAATATTATAGATAAAGTTGGGAGAAAAACACTGATGCTGATCGGCTCTTTCGGACTGATCATTTCTCTTGGACTTGTTGCAATCGCATTTCTGGGTGGTTCATCCAACGGGTTTGAGATCCCGATTTACGTAATGCTCTTCATTGCTTTTTTTGCTTTTTCGCAGGGGGCAGTTATCTGGGTATTTATTTCAGAGATTTTCCCAAATCAGGTCAGGGCAAAAGGGCAAACACTCGGCAGTTCTACCCATTGGGTAATGGCAGCACTGATTGCATTCTGTTTTCCCTATCTGGCAGAGTCGTTTGGAGGTGCAAACATATTTTTCTTTTTCTGTGCCATGATGGTATTGCAGCTGGTATTCGTTTGGAAGATGATGCCTGAGACAAAGGGGAAATCTCTGGAGCAGATAGAGACTGGAATTGTAATGCACTAAATAAAAAAGAAAGACAAGAATATGATCACACCTGCTATATGCTTTGGCGAAATATTATGGGATGTGCTGCCTGATGGGCGCATGCCAGGTGGTGCACCGCTAAATGTGGCCTATCACCTCAATAAGCTTGGACTGTCCAGTAGTATCATCAGTAAAATCGGAGATGATGAAAACGGAGTAAAACTGGAACGTTTGCTTGACGGTTGGCAAATTAACAAAAGCCTCCTTCAGCGCGATACAGTCCACCCTACCAGTGAAGTGATCGCCCGCGTGGGCAGCAGAAATGAGGTTTCCTATGAAATCGTGTTTCCCGTGGCATGGGATTTTATAGATCACCAGTCCACGATCGATAGCGCACTGCAATCATCCACATATTTTGTATACGGAAGCCTGGCCTCCAGAAATACGCTTTCCAGAGAAACGCTGTTCAAATTCCTGGAAAGCGATGCAATAAAGGTATTTGATATCAATCTCCGTCCTCCTTTCTTTGATAAGAGCCTTTTGGCAAATCTGATGGAACGGGCAGATATCATAAAATTTAACGAGTCGGAGCTACACATGGCCCAGATCCTTTTCGGGGGAAGGTTCATAAATGAGAGGGAGCAGGTCCGTTTTATACAGGAACGCTTCAGTGTTCCAGAGGTAATCGTAACTAAAGGAGAATTTGGGGCTTCCTATTATAGAATGGATCAATCCTACCACGCCTGGGGATCTGAGGTAAAGGTTAACGATACCATTGGGAGTGGAGATTCATTTCTTGCAGCCTTCATTGCCAATCACCAATTGGGACTGGCACCAAAAAACATTATAAAAAATGCGATCGGAATGGGCGCTTTTATCGCCACCAAAAAGGGTGGCTGTCCGGAATATGAGATTGAAGAATACAAAAAGTTTATTGACGAAATATTTTAACTGAACATTAATACTAACCAAATCTGAATTTTTATGAGAAAAATTTTCCTTACCTGGCTTTTTGCCTGTATGGTAACGGGCCTGGCATTTAGCCAGACCAGGGTAATCAGTGGCGTTGTCACCGACAATGAATCCATTCCTCTGGAGGCTGTAACTGTAGTTATCGTAGGTACCCAAAAAACGGTGACTACAGATGCTAATGGTAGTTTTAAAATTGAAGCTTCTGCCGGTCAGTCGCTAAGGTTCATTTATATCGGAGCTGAACCATTAACCATTCCGATTACCGCAGAGTCGGCCAATCTTAAGGTCAAACTCGACATCGCGATCAATAAGCTCAACGAGGTCGTGGTTACGGGGTATCAGAAGGAACGCAAGAAAGACATCACCGGAGCGGTCAATGTAGTTGATGTTTCGAAGATCAGGGATATTCCTTCTGGTAATGCTGTAAAGTCTCTTCAGGGAAGGGTTCCGGGTGTACTGATTACCACCGACGGTTCTCCAACTGGCCAGGCAACGGTAAGAATCCGCGGCATTGGAACCCTGGGCAATAACGACCCGCTTTATGTAATCGATGGAGTGCCAACCAAAAACGGGTTGGAACAGTTAAACCAGAACGATATTGAATCTATTCAGGTGCTTAAAGATGCGTCATCAGCAACTATTTATGGCTCGCGTGCAGCGAATGGTGTAATCATCATCACTACAAAAAAAGCCAAAAAAGGTTATTCAAAGATCGACTTCAATGCCTCGACATCCATTCAGAATTACGCCACCAAACTTAAAACGCTTAATGCCGAGGAAAGAGGCCGTGCCTATTGGCAGGCGGCGGTAAACGATAAGGCCAACCCCAATAATAACCAGATTTATCAGTATGACTGGAACAATAATTTTAACAACCCAGTACTCAACCGCGTAATCTTTCCGGAGTATATCGATGCGGCAAAGACCATGAAGGCAGCAGATACTTACTGGTTTGATGAGATTGCACAAAATTCGATTATCCAGTCCTATGATGCAGCCCTTTCCAATGGCGGTGAAAAGGGAAACAGTCTTTTTTCGGTGGGTTATTATGATAATAAGGGTATCGTAAAGGAGTCTAGAAGCCGAAAATATACTGCAAGATTCAATTCTGATTATAATTATCTAGACGGCAAGTTAAAGATTGGGGAGAATTTTTCAGCAAGCTACATTAAGAATGCCCAGATCCCATCAAGCGATATTCTATTTGCCTCGCTTGTACAGCAACCTATTGTGCCGGTATATACCACAAGCGGTGGCTGGGGAGGCCCTGCGGCAGGAATGACCGATAGACAGAACCCGGTTAGACTAATAGAAGACAATAAGCAGAATGATTACAATTTTTATAGGCTCTTTGGAAATGCATATGCAGATTACCAGATCATTCCTGGACTGAACTTCAGGACAAATTTCGGTGTAGACTATAACGGTAGCTATCAGCGCCTGTTAAAGAAATCATATGTTTCTGGTTTTTTGGCTGATCCTGCAAACCAGGTGAGCAATGCACAGACCTATCAGGGTAATATCATCTGGCAGAATACCCTTAACTATAAGATCACCAAGGATAAACATAACCTGGAAATACTTGCTGGTCAGGAATACATAAAGAACATCAGTCAGGAGTTTTCTGCAAGCAGGCAAGGGCTTGCGATAGAAAATATTGATTATGCCTACCTTAATGCAGGTAGCTCAAATACCCTCAACGGGGGAAGTGGGGCGGGAAACAAACTGTTGTCTTATTTCGGTAAGGTCAACTATAGTTACAACGACCGTTATATTGCCTCTGTAACTTTGAGAAGAGATGGCTCTTCGCGTTTTGGTAAAGATAACCGATACGGTACTTTCCCAGCTTTCTCACTTGGATGGAGAATGAGCGAAGAAAAGTTTATCAAGGATCTAGGTCTGTTTTCTGACCTAAAATTGAGATATGGCTGGGGCAGGTCTGGAAACCAGGAAATCCCCAACAATGCTACACGCTCATTGTACTCTGCTATTTATGGGACTGACCCGACATGGGACTTTGATAAAGGTACTGCATATGATATCACAGGTGCAGGCACAGGCCAGCTGCCATCTGGTTTTGCTCTTATCCAGCAGGGGAACGACAACCTGAAATGGGAGTCTTTAAGAGAGTCGAATTTTGGTTTGGACTTTGGTTTATGGAACAATAAGCTTACTGGTTCTGTTGATTATTTTATTAAGAAAACCTCAGATATTCTAATCAGTCCCGCTTACCTGGCAGTACTTGGAGATGGAGGGAACAGCTACAGTAATGGGGCTTCGCTCCAGAACAAAGGGCTTGATGCGATTCTTACCTATGAAGATAAGATTGGTGATGATTTTAGCTTCAGCCTGACGGGTAACTTTTCGCTCTACCGGAACAAGGTAACCGATCTGCCTAAAGATGTACTGGCTTCCTATCCTGGCAATGGTACCGACAAAAACGTACTCGGAAGACCCATAAATTCCTACTTTGGATATGTTGCCGATGGCCTCTTTACCTCACAGGCAGAAGTAGATGCTTATGCCAGCCAGCCTGGAAAAGGATTAGGCAGGATTAAATATAAGGATATAAACAATGATGGCGTGATTAACGATCTGGACCGCGACTTTATAGGCGATAACAGCCCTAAGTTCACCTATGGACTTAACGTTTCCCTTAGCTATAAGAATTTCGATATGAGTTTTTTCCTACAGGCCATCAATGTAGATGTGGTGAACGACTTTAAGACCTATACCGATTTTTCTTCGCTTTGGACAGGTACGAACTGGGGCAGCAGGACGCTTGATGCGTGGAGCCCTTCAAATCCAGGTTCTACCATTCCAGCGCTCACGCTTGTAGACCGCAATAACGAAGGAAGGTTTTCTACTTACTTTATCGAAAACGGATCTTACCTCAAGTTGCGCAACCTGCAGGTTGGTTATAATCTTAAAAAGGCACTGAATATGAAAATACAGAACTTCAGGATATTCGTTCAGGGCAGTAACCTGTTTACCATAAAGAGCAAATCTTTTACTGGTACTGATCCTGAGATTCCCAATTATGGATTTCCTGTGCCAGTTGTTGGTACCCTTGGGCTAAATATTACATTGTAAAATTAGATATATCAAAAGATGAAAAAATTAATATATACACTGGCATTCTTCGCTACCTTATTCTTTTCATGCGAAAAAGCACTTGATGAGCCAGCACAGGGCGTAGTTTCCGGCGATGATCTGAATACTCCTGAGAATATTGATAAAATGGTTATTGCAGCTTATTCTGCACTTGGAAACGATCACTATACTTCTCCATATTCAAGCATGTGGCCGTATGGAAGCGTTCGTGGAGGAGACACGTATAAAGGAGGGGATGGCCCCGGAGATTTGTCAGAATTCCATCTGTTTGAGACATTTTCCCTTAACAGACCTGACAATGGCCTCATCGACCAGCTTTGGTTCAGGCTGTATGTGGGTGTCGGTCGAGCCAATGATGCGTTGAGAAGAGTCGATGCCATGTCTGCCGCTGAATATCCAAACAAGGTTCAACGCCAGGGAGAACTTCGCTTTTTGAGAGGACATTTTTATTTTCTGCTAAAGATTCTTTTCAAATATGTTCCCTTTATCGATCAGAATATGGCAAAAGCCGACTATCCGTCCATTTCCAACAGAGCCTTGAGTAATGATGCGCTTTGGACGAAGATTGCAGATGATTTCAGAGCGGCCGTTACAGCGCTGCCTACAGATCAGAACGATAAGGGCAGGGTAAACAAAAATGCTGCGAAAGCTTATCTGGCTAAAGTGCTGTTGTACCAGGCTTATACCCAAAGCGAAAATAATGCGGTAAGTGGTATTGATGCTGCTAAATTAAATGAAATAAACACCTTATGTGATGAGATCATCACATCGGGCAAATTCAGCCTGAGCACGGATTATGCCAACAACTTTTTATCTGCTTCTGATAACGGCCCGGAATCTGTTTTTGCTATCCAGTATTCAAAAGATGATGGTACGCCAAAGGGGAGACTGGATTACGGGCATGCGCTTAACTATCCGATGAATCAGGAGTATGGATGCTGCGGTTTTAATGTGCCTAGTCATGATCTGATCAATGCTTTTAAAACAGGAACCGACGGATTGCCTCTTTTTTCCACCTACAACAATACAGATGCAGCAGCTTCTCTCGACTTTCAGAGCAGTTCATTCGATCCACGACTTGATCATACCGTGGCCAAACCAGGTGCACCTTTTAAATATAAGCCAACATTTGTATTCCAGCGCTCATGGTCAAGAGCACCAGCTATTTACGATGCGTTTGCTAGTATGAAAGAAGCAGTACTTCCCGACGACGCTTCTTTTCAGAAAGTTCCACCATTTATCGGAAGTTCGAAAAACTGGCAGATCATCCGCTATTCAGATGTGCTGCTTTGGAAAGCAGAAGTGCTGATAGAGCTGGGGCGGCCATTAGAAGCTGTTCCGCTGATCAATCAGGTTAGAAACCGTGCAAATCTAAGTCGTAATCTATTGAAAAATGCTGCGGGAAACCCAACTTCAAATTATAACGTTCAGCTTTATCAACCTGGGGTAAATTGTACCTGGACACAGGATTTTGCAAGGCAGGCCCTAAGATTTGAAAGAAGACTTGAGTTCGCTACAGAAGGTTATCACTTTTTTGATTTGGTGAGGTGGGGGATTGCTGCGCAGACTATGAATGCTTATTTTACGGTCGAAAAATCAAGGGTTGCCCATCTTGCAGATGCCAGGTTTACGGCAGGGAGGGATGAATATTTCCCGATTCCATTAAATCAGATTAACTTTAGTAGCGGGGTATATAAACAAAACAACGGATGGTAATATTTCTAATGTCCAGGGAGTCTTCCCTGGATATTAGCTTAAATTTTAAAAAATACAACATGAAAAACAAATCTATAAGATCGGTGTTCTTTTTGCTTTTTTGCCTGTTCTCTGTCGGTTCCAGTGCCCAATCTACAGGAGGCGAAAAATACAGGCCAGCTTTCCATTTTTCACCAAAGGCACATTGGATGAATGATCCTAACGGAATGGTGTATTATAATGGCGTTTACCATCTTTTCTTTCAGTATCATCCCGGAGGTACAACCTGGGGGCCTATGCACTGGGGACATGCCACAACCCAAGATTTCGTTAACTGGGAGGAAAAGCCCATAGCACTTTATCCAGATAGCCTGGGGACTATTTTTTCGGGAAGTATCGTAATTGATAAAGATAATACCGCAGGATTTGGCAAGAACGCAATGGTTGCAATATTTACGCACCATAACCAAAAAATCGAAGAGGCCAAGACCGGCCTGCACCAATACCAGAGCATTGCTTATAGTAATGATGGGGGCGAAACGTGGACTAAATATAAGGGTAATCCTGTGCTTCCAAACCCTGGGATAAGCGATTTCAGGGATCCTAAGGTGATGTGGTATGAACAAGGCAAAAAATGGGTAATGACCTTAGCTACAAAGGACAGGATCACTTTCTATTCCTCCCCAGATCTTAAAGCCTGGAAACGCGAGAGCGAATTTGGAGCCAGCCTGGGTGCTCATGGTGGGGTTTGGGAATGCCCGGATCTATTTCCACTCAAAAGCAATGGTAAAACGGTATGGGTGCTTTTAGTTAGCATCAATCCCGGAGGCCCTAACGGAGGTTCTGCAACCCAATACTTTACAGGAAACTTTGATGGGAATAAATTCGTGCCAAATTCTACAAAAGAGAAATGGGTGGATTATGGAACCGATAATTATGCAGGGGTTACCTGGTCTAACACCGGCGACAGGAAGATATTCCTTGGCTGGATGAACAACTGGCAGTATGCCAACCAGGTACCTACCAAGGCATGGCGTGGTGCCATGACACTTCCCAGAGAACTATCGCTCGCAAATGTTAATGGAGCGTATTATCTTCGTTCGTTACCTGTAAAGGAAATTTTGCCATCATTAAAGCCTGTTTATAAGAAAGGACCTGTTACTATTGATAAGGAAATTGATCTTTCTGCATATGCCAAGCCTCTGGATGGAAAGTTCAAACTCGATCTTAGCCTTGAAAATGCCAGCGACCTGAATATTGTATTATCGAACGTTAGCGGACAAAAGCTAATTATAGGCTATAACAAAAAGAGCAACAGTTACTTTATCGACAGGGCGCTATCTGGCGAAACATCATTTGGAAAAGGATTTGCCAAAAAACATAGTGCGCCCAGGTTACTGGCCGATAAGAAAATCAATATTAGCTTGATCCTGGATGTAGCTTCTGTAGAACTTTTTGCCGATAACGGATTAACTGTGATGACAGATATCTTCTTCCCGGGTAGTGCTATTGAAACAATCAGGATTCAAAGCAGTGGTGTTAGTAAGTTAAGCAATCTTTCGCTGTCAAAGATTGACCAAAAGCAATTAAAATAGTATAAGAGGTTGTATCTTAAATATAGATTTGTCATCCAGTTCAAAGGACTCCTACGGAGAGAGTAATTTATTTTATAAATTAATATAAATGACAGGAGAATTTAAAAGATTAAATCTCCTCCGATTATCGTCATCCGATAGCTATCGGATGCGAGAAGGCTTTTTCAGCCGACGAAGCAATCTTACAACGATCGCTACCAGCGTGCGCATTAAGATTGCTTCGTTCCTCGCAATGACGACCTTTCTATAGAAACTGTCAATAGTAGCGGAGTCGATTGCTTTAATATATCTAAAAACGGGTCTTCGACTCCGCTACCATTGACGTTATTTGCAAATCATTATTAATCAAAACTTTAGCTGCTTTAGTATTTCCATCCAGCTAGGCCATAGCACGATACCCCCGTTCTGCTTAAATCCGGCCTAACAAATTTTTCGGGCTGCACTGTCCAAGCCAACCCACTAGCTTCGAAAGAAAAATTTTCAGCCGGCAGTTTTTGTTTCTTTTTGATGCCAAAAAGAAAGAGCCCTTCGGCGGCGGCGAGCCGAGGCAAGACCGAGCAGTAGGAAAAGGGAAACGATGGTACGTCACTCATATTGATTTTTATACAATAAATTACCCCTCAGACTGACATACTAATAATTTAAAATAAAATAGGCTCTAAGCCAACTGTATATAAGCTGGCAGGTCTATCCATTTCAGACCGCTATGCTCTTAAAGAAGCTAAGTGATTTTAGTAATAAAAGCTTAGTAAAAATCAACTAAAATAGCACCTGTTCTTTTAAGGTTGCTATTTTAGTTATTTAGGCTTGCCCTGCAGTACCCATATCTTTTAGCTTAAAAGGAATTAAGCCTAGGTTTAGTTCCAATAATTAATCAACCTCTTATTCAGGATTCCCATATCTTGGAAATGTTATGGCCTGTTGGTTGGCTTTAGACATCAGCAGAGCTTACTGAAATATTTTTGCGCAATCGATTGCTTAAATCGATTATTTTACGAAATTCGTATAACCAGATATTAATATTTTAATTCAACCCAAATATGTGGGGCATTAATGAAATCAATTGCGCTGGTGAAGATGATGCAAAGATTGACAGACACTGCGTAAATACCATTTTTTGTCTTTTATTTCGCTGATCGCCAGAGATAAATTATTTTCTTATTCAACTAAAATTGTTCATAATCGCACTGATATTTAATGAGAACTTTGAAGCCAGAATGAAGCGAACGATCTTCCTTATTTCAATCTTTCTTTTCTTGTTTTCTTGCGCTAAATCACAAGAATTTGTATTTACACCGCTTAATGTTCTTCACGGCCTGAGCGACAACCAGGTTCGTTACATGCTTCAGTTGCCCGACGGACGTATGGTTTTCAAAACGACTGGTAATATCAATATCTATGATGGCGCAGGGTTTAAGTATATTCACCGGGATTCGCAACGCAAATATCCGCTAAAAACATACGATGGTTTTTACAGAATTTATCTTAGTGGCGATTCCATACTTTGGATAAAAGATTATAAGGAACTTTTAAGGGTTGATCTGCGCAAGGAGAAGTATACACAAGATTTAGCGGGTTATTTCAAAAAGATAGGTTTTCCAAAGCCAATAGATAATTTCTTCATGGATACAAAGCAACGGCTGTGGTTGCTTATTGGTGACAAACTTGTGCTTAGCGATCATACTCAAGAATTCGAGCTGTTGCAGGATCAGGGAAGATTGCAGGATGTGAGCGCTCATGAAGAAAAACTGTATCTTTTTTACAGTACAGGAAAGGTAATCTGCTACGATCTGAGCTCGAAAAGTAAGTTGTACAGTGCGGCTGCATATCCCGATACGCATTATGCTAGATTTGGCAATACTTCCTTGGTCGTCAAGGGGCGCAATGGTTTTTATCAGTTGCGAAATGGAACCCACGGCGGGTTCTTTTTCTTTGATCTTCAAAAACAGGCCTGGAGAAAAATCCTTGAGACAGAATATACCTTAAATACCTTAGTGGTGGATGCTAAGGGTAAAGCATCTATCAGTTGCGCCAAGGGGATTTGGATAATTGATTGTTTTAGTAATGAAAAACGTTATTGGCCGCTGCTAAACAAAACCGACGGAAGTAAACTGAATACAGAGATCAGTACACTGCTTTATGATAAGCAGGGCGGATTCTGGCTGGGAACCGTAAATCAAGGAATACTTTATGATCATCCCGAAAGGTATATTTTTAAGCATATCGGCGCATCGTATTTTCCAGGTGCCTTATTAGGCGATATCATGGTGAAAGCATTTGCTGAGGACGTATCGGGGAACATTTACCTGAAATGTAAAACTGGATTTTATCGTTGTAAGACTGCTTTAAATAATGGTAATGCACTTGAGAAAGTTGATGTTTTTTCGATCCCCTCACCAGTACGCCGTAAATTGGAGTATCCTCAAATGTTGGTGGATTATAACATAGACCATACTGCAGAGCTTACTGATTCAAGAGGCTGGAAATGGATTGGAACGGGAGACGGGCTGAGGTTATTTAAACCTCCCGGGGAACAGCATGTGTTTTATACTAAAGATGGGCTGTCAAACAATTTTATACAGGCGATATTAAAAGACAGCCATAACAACATCTGGATCACCACCAGTTATGGCATCAACAAGGTTCAGATTGATTCGATCAGTGGAAATGTTCACTTTACCAGTTTCGATTCAAATGCTGGCACATTAGACGGAGAATATACAAATCAGGCTGTTTACGAAAGTTTGAGTGGTGACCTTTATTTTGGAGGAATAAATGGATTTAGCATTTTGAAACCCAGTCGCCTTTTGCAACGTAAGCTGCCCTTTAAGCCTGTCTTTACTAATCTGTTCTTAAAGGGAGAAAAGGTTGAACCGGGCAAAAGTTATGGTAATCGTGTAATTTTAATCAATAGTGCGCCCTATATTAAGAGGATACAGCTTGATTATAACCAAAACTTTCTCACTTTTCAGTTTTCAGCGCTTAACTATCAGAATCCATCCCAAACCTTTTATCGATATCAGCTGATAGGGATAGACAGGTCCTGGCGGGAAACCTTCAGTCGCAGGGAAGATGGCGTAAACGGGCATGGTGTTCTCGAAATATCGTATACCAATCTGCCTCACGGTAATTATAAGCTAAGGGTAATGGCTTCTAATAACAATAAAGAATGGAGTGGGCCGGTTTCAGAACTTGATCTAACTATTAATGCACCCTGGTGGCAGACTTTGCCCGCAATTATCTGTTTCGTAGTATTGGCTTCAGTCTTGATATCAGCAGCAATATTTGCTTATATTTCTCACACCAGAAAATCATTGGAACGCACTCATCGGGAAGAGCTTTTGTTGCTCAGGATTCGTAGCTTAATTGATCAGCAAAATGTGCTTCTCGCACAAAAAGAGAACCTCCCTGCAGCAGTTGAGGAGCGTATCAACGCTTCAGAATTCAAAACTGGCCTCAACCAGGCCGAATCTGAATTTCTAGAACGGGCGATGAAGCTGGTAGAAATGAATATTGAGGTTACAGATTATTCTGTAGAGCAGCTCAGCCGTGATCTTAATATGGACCGTACCGGACTTTACCGAAAACTCATTACACTCCTTGATAAATCGCCATCACTGTTCATTCGCAATGTTCGCCTGGAGAAAGCGGCACAATTAATTTTGGAAGGTAAACTCAATATTTCAGAGATCACTGAAAGGGTGGGATTCAGCAGCTCAAGCTATCTGGGTAAATGTTTTTATGAACGGTATGGCTGCAGGCCTTCGGAGTATGCCCGTAAGGTGAAAAATCAACGCCATTGATACTTTTTGCAACATAGTTGTTGTCTTAACATCACCGTTCAGCGGTATGTTTGTTATGATCAAATAAAAACTTTATGATGCTTATGAAATTTTACAACAAAGCAGGTGGTTTGTTTATGCTTTTTGCATTTTTACTAACCATGAACGGGTGGACACAACCCATACAAAAGACCGCACAAGGGCTGAAATTTACAGCCCGGCAAATGGATATTTCAGTTGAGTTCTATTCAGAAAATACGGTAAGGGTTTACAAAACACCCATTGGCAAACCTTATCTTAAAACCAGTCTTTCAGTTGTGGCAGTGCCAAATAAAGTAGCTGTGAGGTATGCAAAAAAAGGGCAGAATCCGGTAGTAAAAAGCAGCAAAATTCAGGTCGAGGTAAATGTAGAGACTGGAGGGGTTTATTTCTATGATGCTTCGGGCAAGCAACTCCTGCAGGATAAGGACGGAGGTACACTGTTTTCGCCTGTAAATGATGCCGGAACCTCATCATTCAAGGTCAGGAATGCTTTTTCGCTGGATAAAGATGAAGCTATATATGGTGTGGGCCAGATCATGGATAATAAATTTAACCGGCGCAATTCCTCACATCTGATGAAAAATGAAAATATGTCAACTTATTCGCCATATTTTCTTTCTGTAAAGGGTTATGCGGTATTCTGGGACAATTACTCGATTTCTAAGTTTGAGGATAAACCAGAGGAGCTATCTTTTGAAAGCCTGGGCCACTGCGCTGATTATTATTTCATGTTTGGTAATAATACGGATGGGGTAATCTCAGAACTGCGTGGACTAACCGGTAAAGCCCCGATGCTTCCGCTATGGGCTTATGGATTCTTTCAGAGCAAGGAACGTTATCATACACAGGATGAAAGTTTGGATGTTGTTAAAAAGTACCGGGACCTGAAAGTTCCACTGGATGTAATCATTCAGGATTGGCGCTATTGGCCGGAATATAATAAAACAGATAGTGCCTGGAATTCACAAAGCTTTGATAAAGAGCGTTTCCCAGATCCAAAAAAATGGGTTGATGAGATTCATAGTTTGAATGCGAAGCTGCTGATTGTAACATGGCCGGGCTTTGGTCCGAAAACACCTCAGCGCAGGGAGTTCGACAGTAAGAATATGATCATTAATTTTGATACCTGGCCCCCGAAAAGTGGTGCAAGACCTTATGATGTATTTAATCCAAAAGCACTTGATATCTACTGGAAATACCTCAATAAGGGAATATTCAGCTATATTGGTAACGATGGTTGGTGGCTTGATTCAACAGAACCTGACCACATAAATGTTAAAGAATCTGATTTTGACCTCCCTACCCATTTAGGCAGCTACAGAAGTGTGAAAAACGGGTTCAGTCTGATGCATAATAAAGGTATCGCAAGTAATCAGCGTGCTTCAAATCATGACAAGCGCGTGGTGATCCTTACCAGATCGGGCTTCATCGGCCAGCAGCGTTTTGGATCCAACACCTGGAGCGGAGATGTTACATCGAGCTGGGATATGCTTCAAAAGCAGGTGCCGGCAGCTTTAAACTATACCTTGATGGGGATACCTAACTGGAATAGCGATATCGGTGGTTTTTTTGCCGGGCGCTGGCGAGATAATGGTGGTAATAAAAACCCTGAATTTCAGGAATTATATGTTCGCTGGATGCAATTTGGAGCTTTCAGCCCAATGATGCGTTCTCATGGAACCGACTTGCCACGGGAGATCTGGAATTTCGGTGAACGTGGCTCATGGTGTTTTGATGCCCAGGAGAAATCGATAAAACTCCGTTATAAATTGCTGCCTTACATATATGGTACATCATGGGATGTAAGCGAAAATAACGGAACCTTTATGCGCCCATTGATCATGGATTTTATCGCCGATCAGCGTACGCATGAAATTGGTACTGAATATATGTTTGGCCGCTCGATCCTGGTTGCGCCGGTAACGAAATATCAGGAAAGGAAATCTCCGGTTTATCTACCTAAAGGAAGTGGCTGGTATAACTTCTGGACGAATGAATATAGCTCGGGCGGACAGACTGTTGAAACAGACGCTCCTGTTGACATCATTCCATTATATGTGAAGGCTGGTGCCATCATTCCATTCGGTCCTGATGTACAGTATTCTACCGAAAAAAAATGGGAGAATCTTGATATTCGGGTTTATGAAGGCGCAAATGGAAATTTTACACTTTATGAGGATGAAAATGATAATTACAACTATGAAAAAGGGGCTTACACTACTATTGTGTTGAAATGGGATCAAAAATCAAGGGCATTAAATATTTCCGATCGAAAAGGAAGTTATACCGGAATGTTGGCAAAGAGAAACTTCAATGTTGAGCTTATCCCTTTGAATGCTAATAAAACCATTGCCAAAACAAAAAACGTCCGATCAGTCCAATATAAAGGCGAAGGGATTTCTATTAAATTTTAATCGAATCTTATCCAAAGTACGCATGCAGTAGGAAAAGCTGTGGTTTATTGTTAACACGGCTTTTCCTCAATACGCTCTTTTTTAATTTACGGAGTATATCAATGGTATTTATTATCAATAAGCTACACACATAACAGATAGAGTGGTTGTCATCTCGACTGAAGTGCAACGGAATGGAGAGATCTTTTAAACGCTAATTTCAAGCTTATATCCTTTGCCGCGTATAACAACAATGTTGATATTCGGATCAAGCTCTAGTTTTTTTCTAAGTTTTGATATAAACATATCTAAACTACGCCCTACAATAACACCTTCATCTTCCCAGATCTCTTTTTGTAGCCGATTTCGCTCTATCGTCTCGTTAGGAGACATGGCAAAAATGAGCAGCAGCCGGGTTTCTGTTCCGGTTAGTTCTATTGTTTTTCCATTTATTGTAAGGTTCCGATTCTTCGCATCGAACAACACCGAGCCTAGGGTGAGCATATTAGTATTCTGGACATCATTAGGTAAAACTCTTCGCGGTTTAACCGATCTAAAAAATATAAAACCAATAAATGCTAAAAATGGCAGGCCAGCCAGAAGATATCTATTTTTGGCTGTATTTATGCCCGTCGGTTTGAATTTAATGTTGATCATGTAACATGCTCTGGGTTGCTTTCTTCCTTTGCATGTTACAATATCATTTTTTTTATTTTTGGAGATGGCGTATCCATACACCACATCGCCGCCGTCGCAGTTCAGAACATTAACAACATAATCACTTGACAGCGGGTCTTTTGCCAACAGGCGCACGGTTGTATTGACCAAGGATTCGGGTTGAAAAGTAAGCTCATGCTCAAAGCTAATCTGATATTCATTCCCGGCGATCTTTTTTACCGGAAGAACCCTTGATGTACTATCGCCCGACTGCAGGAGCAATTCGTGCCCGATTTTGCGGATTAAAACTTCTCTTCTGGAAATATCAAAATCGTCGCTATCCGCTATACTGAAAGCCACACAGATTGCAGCGATAAACAAAAGTATTATCGATCCAAACAAGTATTTGCGTTTCTCGAAGAGGAGATTTCGGCTAAGATGCATGGTGTCAGCTTTTTATTTACAAAGTTTGCATTTTTATTTACAATCCTGGTTCTTCAGACGGAAAGATATTCATGTAATTTCGATGAATCAATTTTATAGGATATGAACAGTCAAAGAAACGTTTTTTTGTGGTCTGCAAGAAATTTTTTTTCGAGACATTCTTCCAGGTTTACCTGTTTTCTTACTCGTAAGTCTTATCAATTAAAAATGAAATAGCATTTTCAATTTCTGAGCGTCCCTCTGTCGTTTTTAGGTCTAATCCGCAAAAAGTACAGTCGTTTGTAGTGGCATAAATGTCCAGATAGTAAATTCCCGATATCAGCAGTGCTATAATGGCCCGGTATCTTTTGGCTTTTTCCTTAAAATGTGGGTCGGTAAGACTTTCAAATAAGCGTGCACCATTTTCTTCACGGTCGTTTGCCAGTTTTTTTAACGATTTCCTGTTCTCTATTAATCCCCAAACCAGAATTTTCTGTAAATCCTTATTTTTGAAAACATAATCAAATTGGGAGAGGAGCATTGCTTTAGAGAATGTTTTCCCTCCATCATTAACCACAGGCGCTCCTGGCTCATCTTTTACATTGCTCCAGAAATCCTGCGAGCGGATATATTCATCAATGAGTTCGTCCTTCCCTCCAAAATAATTATAAATCAGTTTTTTGTCTAAACCCGCAGTACGAGCGATATCATTAACCTTAAGGCCCGAGAAACCTTTGGTATGGAGTATTTTCTCTACCGCATCTAAAAACTTCTGCTTGCTTTTTTCTTTGTTTCTTACCGATTTAACCGCCGTTTTCTGTTCCATGTGATGCAAAATAATCGTGCTGGAAAATTACACAATCAATTTTAATTATTTTTATCACCAATCGGTGATATATTGTATATTTGTTCGCAAAAGAGATGAATAAATGATGATGAATTTCTTTGCTATAACCAAACTACATTAACACCACCTCAAATAATATGAAAAAGGGAATTCCTATTACCGAATTATCTGTACAAGAATTATATAAAAAGAAGCAGAGTTTGCAAGGCGTACTGATTGGACTTAGCGTGGTATTGCTTGCCGCCAGTGTGATCATATTTTATCTTGCCTTTTCATCAAAAATGCCAAAAGTACTTGTCATAGTTCCTATTTGCTGTTCGCTAACATTTTTGCCAGCTTTCATTAGCTTGAGCCAGATTAATACTGAAATTAAAAACAGAGAATCCAAATAATAGTTATCGATGTTTCCAGATTGCCTAAACTGTTCCACTCCGGTACGCAGAATTACTATGCGAACTGCGGACAAAAATCTACTACACACCGTTATTCCATTAAACATTTTCTTGAACATGATTTTATTCATGGTGTTTGGCATGTAGATAAAGGCATCTTATTACCCTAAAAGGCCTTTTCACGCGGTCAGGGCACAGTGTCCGCGAATTTATTCAGGGCAAAAGGGTACCGTATTTCAGTTTTGTGACGCTCATCCTGCTCATTCTGATGGTATCAGGTCTTATTGCGCCGTATACACACGGCAATATGTCTGATCTGATGCCTCAGGGAAGCAGATCGATGATGAATGATCTTGAAAAATTTATCGCTGGTCATCCAAAGCTGGTCCTCATTATTGCCATTCCTGTTTACTCTTTTTTTAGTTTTATCTGCTTTAGAAAAGCGAAGCTTAATTTTTCCGAACACCTGGTTTTAAATTCAAACCGGATTATCGTTGAACTGATCATTGGCCTGTTTGTTGCGGCACTGACCATTTTTTACACCAATACCAAAGTGCTGGTATTTTTGTATTTCGGAGTATTGAGCTTTTTTGGCCTTTTTATAGCATCTGGTTTTATTATCAGTTTTTTTCTGGATTTAACTATAGTAAAAAAGCCTTGTTATTCAGAAGTATCCTTGTTCCGGCTTCTTACTACGTTTTGTCATTTTTGATCGGCGTGGTATTTGCCATTGTTAAAATGAGGCATTAATAATTTTTCATCTACCTATGAAAATTATGCTGCAAGTTTCAGGCTTGCATTTTTGTGAGGCTGTATAATAATATAGATTGTCATCCTGAGCCTGTCGAAGGATCAGTAAATTCACACCTTATGATACAGCCTCTAATTTAATTTTAGCGTTCGCAACCTGACTAATAACATTGCTCCATTCATTTTCCATCTTCTTTTTTCGTAACTTCTATTCAAAAATGGTATTTTTCGTTGATGGATGTAATTGCAAATTTCCCTACGCTTGATATTAGTGAGTTTTGGCCCGAGCAAGATTCGGGGAATAACTTGCTGTATCATGAAATAATCGGGGAAAGGCATATCGAAAAACCACATAAACATGATTTTTTCCTTTTTATGCTTTTTGAGCAGGGTAGCGGCCTGCATACCATCGATTTTGTAAATCATCAGGTTGCTGGAGGTCAGTTGCACTTATTGTTTCCTGAGCAGATCCATAAATGGGAGCTCGGCGAAGAAACCCATGCCCATCAACTTATGATTAGTAGGAGCATATTCGAAACGCTGGCCAATTCTTTACGTTTTTCATTAATCTTATACCAAAATTATCCGGTAATAAACTTAAGTGCCGATGCTTACGGAAAAATCCTGTACGAATTTCAGGGCATCAGATCCGAACTCGCAAAGCCTATAATACTTTGGGAAATTATCAATGCCAGGATCAGGCTTATTGCGCTGATGCTTAGCGAGGAGGCAGAAACGCTGTTCAATAACCAAACGGTTTACCAAACCAAACCTGTTCTGTTTAGATACCGCTCGCTGATCGATATGCATTATAAGAAGGAAAAACTTGTTGCATTTTATGCAGATCAGTTAAGTATTTCGGCTAATTACCTGAACATGCTCTGCAAAAAACATTTTCATGTGTCAGCCACAGCGCTCATCCATGAACGTTTAATACTCGAAGCGAAACGGATTTTACTCACTACCGAAAGGCCTATTAAAGCCATTGCTTTCGACCTCGGCTTTTACGATGTGGCTTATTTCTCTAAATTCTTTAAAAACCAGACCCACATTACCCCACGTGCATTCCGCGAACAGTAATGAATTGCACAAGTTATAACTGCCTAATTTGGCGAATAAGTACAGATAGTTATAAATGATACAATTTTTGATATAAATCCTACTATTCATAAATATAACAGAACACTATTTTTGTAATAAAGAATCCTGTTATGACAAACCCAAATTCGATCTCGAGAAAAGATTTTATTAAAAGCTCATCTATTTTGCTTGCAAGCACCTGCTTACTGTCAGCAGAACAGGCCATTGCGGATGAAAGTGTAGGCCGCTTCTCAGAAAAAACCTTGACTTTAAAAAACGTTAGGCTCGAAACTGGATTCGAATATGATCAGGATGAGGTAATCAAAACAAAAACTGAACTTTTCATTGTTGAGATGGAAGAAGGTAAGGTAAAACGTGTTCTTCCTAATAACCCTGCTGCAAAAGCAATCGATGCAAAGGGATTGTTAATGCTCCCGGCTTTCAGGGATATGCACATCCATCTGGATAAAACCTATTACGGATTGCCCTGGCAGGCGCATTTGAAGAAGAACAGATCTGTAAAAGATATGATTGCTTTCGAACAACAGATAATTCCTGAGCTGTTAAAAACTTCTATACCACGTAGTGAAAAATTAATTGAGTTACTTCAATCTTACGGAACAAGTTATGCAAGGTCGCATGTAAATATCGATCCTACCTCTGGATTAGACTCATTGAAGCATTTGGAAACCGCATTATTGCATAAAAAGAAATCTTTTCAGGCCGAATTGGTGGCCTTTCCTCAACATGGCATATATTATACTAAATCTGCGGAACTGCTGAAAGAAGCAGCCAAAATGGATATAGATTTTATCGGGGGGTTAGATCCAACTTCTATTGATGGTGGTATTGAAAAACACATGGATTTCGTAGTGCAGTTGGCGCTGGATCATGGAAAGGGGATTGATATCCACCTTCATGAGTCGGGTGAATCTGGTATAAAAACAATCGAATACCTGATTGATAAAGTAATGGAAAACCCGGCGTTGAAAGGAAAAACCTATGTGAGCCATGCTTTTGCATTGCGGTATCTCGATAAAACCAAAACCGAAGAAATAGCCGAAAAGCTTGGCGCGGCAAAAATGGGAATAGCTTCAACCATCCCACTTTCTGGTAACCCAATGCCCGTTCCTGCGCTATACAAGTATGGTGTAGAAGTGGTAGCGGGTAATGATTGTATTGTTGATCATTGGAATACTTTTGGCACAGGAAGTATTTTGCAAAAGGCCAATATAGCTGCTCAAATTTATGGCTATCGTACCGAATTTGAACTTTCAAGAATATTGAAACTGGCTACAGGTAATATTCTTCCTTTAGATGATAAAGGAAAAAAGCAATGGCCAAATGTAGGCGATAAAGCTAATGTAGTACTGGTTGATGCCAGTTGCTCGGCAGAGGCTGTATCCCGTGTCTCACCTGTTAAATCATTGATCCACGATGGGAACCTGGTTTTCTAAAGCTAGAATAAATTGAAATATTTCTGATAGAATGCGCTTACAGCGGGTGTTTTAGGTAGAAAAATCTTATCTTGATTTTACACACAAATAAATCTTAAGGATATGAAAATTACATTAGACACAAAATCCCTTTTGCTAGGGTTTTTAGGCGCAGGCTTAATGTTTACAGCCATCAGTTTTAAAAACGGACAAGATCAAAGCGGTGGAAGGTACCGCACCGAAGTAAATGCCAATAATCTTGTAGTTATCCTCGATACTGAAACCGGAAATTACATCATTGCGCCAGCCATGCAGTCGGCAGGGAAAGTACAATGGATTAAAGGCGAGTTTAATAAAACATTTAGTACGGCGATAGACAATAAAAAAGAGCCGAGAGAATAGCACTTTATTGTTATTACAGGAGATTGTTATTTCGAGCGGAACCCGAGCTATCGGGTGCAAAGCAGTCGAATCCATGGTCTGTGTCTCACAGACCATCTTTGTTTTCTTTCCATAGGAAATTCTCATGAGGTTATCATCCTCAACGGAGTCGAAGGATCTTGTTGCAATTAACTAAAGATGATGAAGAATAGTTTACTTCACACTTATCCGTTCCACTACTGGTTTACCTGTCGATTCTTCTGTGCCTTCCACTTCCGCATATTTTACATTCGGAAGCCAGAAACTGCCACCCTGAATCCTGATAAATAATCGTGAAACCCTGATTATCCGGTTGTTTATGGTTACCGAAACATGGTAACTTTTATCACTATACCTTTGTAGGTAAAATGGTAATTTTTTATGTGATACAAACCTAAATTCATACTTTTCAGCCCCCAGTTCCTTCGTATCGATGCCATATGCAAACTTCCGTTGGATATAGCCCAGGTCTTTTTTCTGTCCTTTTTCACCATAGCGGATCCAATAAACCTGAATAGGAGCATTAGCATTGATGCTGCCATTTTCTTTTAGGTTTAACGCATAAATCAGGGTGTTGGTATTCGGATCACGCTGAAGATAAAAGAGCATATGATCTACATTTTTGGGCGTAGGAAAACTGATAGGGGATGGATCTTTCGATTGTGCCCATGTTTGAGTTGAAAACAGGAAGAAGGTTAATACTATAATGAAGAAGGTTTTGAATATAATGGGTAGTCTAGGTGGTGTTGGATACATTTTAAGCTTGTTGTTTAAAAGAGCAGTTAAGCTAAGGATTTGAATAATTTTTAGGTGTCGGTTTTGGGTTGATCATGTAGGATTTCTTCATTGATCTCATTAAGCTGTTCATTATAAAGCCGGTCTGATTCGGCCTTACAATGTTCGTAATCATCTAATTTTTCGCAGGAAGTGTTTCCGTGGATCTCGAAAAAATCCCTGATGGATGGATAATCAAAATAAACTGACATATTATTAAATTTAGGTTACCAATTTTGGAAGGGATAGCCATTGATCGTTCGCCGAAAACAGTAAAGGGATCTGTTTTCAAACTCATCTTTTCTGCCATTGCAGAAGGAATTAGCACCTTGTTAATCAACAGGTTGCTAAGACATCAAAGGGCCATTCCCTACGTCTTTCTTGATAAGTATTAGACGTCATGGACGGAATCGAACCGCCGTACTAGGTTTTGCAGACCTTTACCTAACCACTCGGCCACATGACTATATGATCTTTTCAAGCAGCTTTAGATTCACTTTTTGAAGAAGACTCAGCAAAAGTAAAAATTAATTACTATAAATTCTATAGAAATAGTAGTTTTTTTGTGAAATTTGTGATTGTTTAACTTGTTTTGCTGTTTAATTTGTTGATTTTTAGTTGTTTGTGTCTGTGAGATAAATAGCAGATAGATCCTGAAAAAAATCCGATAGCTATCGGATCAGGATGGCGATCGCATTCTCAAAATTTGTCATCCTGAGTGCAACGAAGGATCTTACAGTTGACTTTATATTCTTAAATAATTAAAGATTCTTCACTACATTCAGAATGACAAACGCCCTGCTTAAATCAATAATTGTAAATTATTTAGCTGTAAATCAGTTATTTATGAATAAAGTATATAAAATCTATAGGAATAATTGTTTAAATTGAACGAAGTTTATACTTTTACAAAAAAATAATAGTTCACTAGCAAATTTACGTTCAATATGAAACTCCGCAGACAACCTCAGCCATATTCCCTGATCAATTATTCGGATCAGTATAACTGCTGTTGCCGCTAATATAAACTAAGATACAGATCACCTGCTAAAGGTTTTCATTCAGATATTCTTATTTAAAAATCCTGGTACCCCGGGGCCTTTTGATAGAATATTATGGTGGTCATGTATTTCAGTCAATAAGTTGCCGGGGTATCAGGAACGGCCTAACTAATCACCACCACTAGTTTAGGTTAGTACTCTAATTAATTCACCACCATTAATTAGTTGATTTATACAGAAGAAGGGAGAGTCAGTTACTCGTTGAACTTCTAGCAACTTTCCATAGGAAAAAGTGCTCAAACTGATCTAGCAATAGATTATAAATTAACAATAACAAGTAAACTCACTGTTTCTCGTTAGGATTTCGTTAAAGAATTGCAACTGTAAACGGTTTGTAGCCGTGCTATATGGTTTTACGTAGGCTAGTGTTAATACCCATCATTAACATCATCAAGATGTATAAAGAAATTCCTGGTTCATAACAGGTTTATATTTGGTTAGAAAAAGGGGCATGTCTGGATAGAATGCCCCTTTGTTTTAGCGGTTGGTGTCCCACCGACCGATATAAAATGGTAAACGATGGTACTCGTTTGCAACGAGGATCAGTGAAATCTGCATTTGCAATGCAGGATGAAGATTTTATGGCGATATAATCGCCTTTCTCATGCATCCCCGTTACAAATGGGGGCGATATTAGGATATTTGATCATTTTTTCAACCATAAGACATTTAATGGAATATAAGCTCAAATGGCCTTATATTTCTTAAATGGTAACAATTTGAAATTGGAGCTGTCATCCTGAACATAGTGAAGGATCTTTCCTTCAAAATTGACCCTGAAATAAATTCAGGGTGACGATCGCATTGAGAAAACTCTACCCCAATTTCCTTCCCGTATTAATCACATTAACGCCGTTAAAACGGGTAGTGGCACTTCCGTGTGAAACGGCACTTGCTTGCCCCGGCTGACCTTTTCCATCCGAAAATGTCCCGCCCAACCTGTAGTCGCTTTTATCGCAGCGTTGTACACAGGAGTTCCAAAATTCTTGGGTATTGGCTTGGTAGGCAGCATCTTTAAACATGCCTGCAATTTTGCCATCCTTAATTTCGTAGGCCAGCTGTGCGCTGAACTGGAAATTATAACGCTGTTGATCGATAGAATACGAGTTACGGCCAAACATATAAATACCTTTCTCCACATTTTTTACCATATCGGCAGCACTTAGGGCTGCATTTCCAGGGGTTAATGAAACATTTGGCATCCTTTGGAACTGAATACTGTCCCAGCTGTCGGCATAGCAACAGCCCTGTGATTCTTTTAAACCTAAAATATGTGCCTGATCTCTTATGGTCTGGTAATTCACCAAAATCCCATCTTTAATAATATCCCATTGGCCACATTTTACACCCTCATCATCATAACCCACGGCGCCTAATGAACCTGTTTCTAGTTTATCGCCTATGATGTTTACCTCTTTACTCCCGAAGTTGAATTTTTTGCTTTCCCATTTATCCAGCGTTAAAAAACTGGTTCCTGCATAATTCGCCTCATAACCTAAAACGCGGTCTAACTCTGTAGGGTGACCGACAGATTCGTGAATGGTTAGGAATAGGTGAGAAGGATCTAAAACCAGGTCGTATTTGCCAGGGGCAATGGGTTTGGCTTTCAGTTTTTCATCAACATGTACTGCGGCTTCACGTACGTCTTCCAAAATATCGTAACGCTTTTTGTACATCGTAACTGGCCCACCTTTAATTTTTTCTTCGTCTTTTGGTTTCAGGTATTCAAAGCCCATACCCATTGGTGCACTTAAGGCATTTCTGGTTTCGAACTTACCACTGGCTGCATCTGTTTTGGTTAGGGTAAAGGTTGGCCATATCCTGTGGATATCCTGATCGATATAAGAACCATCGGTTGACGCAAAATATTTCTGCTCATTGATCATAAACAGGTTAGAGCTGATGTATTTTGCACCGCCTTTCATGGCCTCACTATTTACCTTTAAAAGCAAATCAACTTTGTCTGCGATGGGTACCTCAAAGGCATTGATTTCGATAGGTGTTTTCCAGCTTACTTCCCCATATCCTTTTTGTGCCGCCAATTGAACAGGTTCTTCCATGAGTTTAGAATTTCCTTTGGCAATAGCTACGGCAGCTTCTGCAGCGTTGGCGATGCTGGCATTGTCCATGTTGTTGGTTGCTGCAAAACCCCAGCTTCCGTTGGCAATCACACGCACACCTAAACCATATGATTCTGAATTGGAAATGTTTTCTACCCTTGTTTCTCTAGTAGCCACTACCTGATTTAAATACCGTCCTATACGTACATCGGCATAAGTTGCACCTTTGCTTTTTGCAGCGTTGAGGGCAACATCGGCCATTTTTTTCTTTAGGGCAATATCAACAGGCGTTAAAGATTCTTCAACAGAAATAATTTTGCCAAAGGCAGGTATATTGGGCATCATGCTGGCACCAAGGCCAACACCTGTCATGTATAAAAAATCTCTTCTTCTCAATTTTTTGATTTTTATTAATAAAAAAAGGGTCGTCATCTCGACTGGAATGGAGAGATCTATCTAGGCAGATCTCTCGGCTTCGCTGCACTCCGCTCGAGATAACAATTGAATGATGCCCTTCGACTCCGCTCAGGGTGACCTTCGGAGGGAATAGGTGTTAAATATATTATTCTTAAAAAAGATCGTCATTTCGACTGTAGCTGCCGATTTTTCATCGGTAGCGAAATGGAGAAATCTATTTAAAGAGCTTACCATTTCGTTACACTTCCGTCGAGATGACGATTCAATTAAATCGCATCCGATAGTGAAGTAAAGGTAAAATCGCGGATTTTCATTGGAGGAATCAATCCACTCCCTGTTCTCACGGGTTTACCTAAAGCCTCTACATTGTTGAGCATAATTACCGGACTTTCGTTGAACCTGAAATTCTTGATCGGGAATTTAATCTCACCATTTTCGATGTAAAAAGTGCCGTCGCGCGTTAAACCAGTGAGTAATAATGTTTGAGGATCTACCGAACGGATGTACCAGAAACGGGTAACCAATATGCCTTTTTCAGTACTTTTGATCAGATCTTCCAATGATTGTGTTCCACCTTCGATGATCATGCTGCGGCTAAAAGGAAGCGGTTGAACATTTTTTTGTGCAGCCCAATATCTTGAATAAGACAGGTTTTTAACTACTCCTTTTTCAACCCATTGCGTTCTTTTTACCGGTAAACCTTCGCCTGTGAATGTCGAAGACGGGATTTCAGTATTCATTGGATCAGAGTAGATATTTACGTTTTCTGAGAACAATTGCTCTCCTAAACGGGTACCACCACCCTTTTTGCTCATAAAGCTCCGGCCTTCATCAGCACTCCTGGCATCAAAACCCCTGAACATATTACCGATAATATCACTGGCTGCAAGTGGTTCTAAAATAACAGTATATTTTCCTGGTTCGATGGCTTTTGCACCTGCAGAGCCATTGGCTTTACTTGCTGCAATTTTGCTAAGTGCCAGGGTATCCATTTTGTCGAGATCATTAAAGCCTTGCTCAACGTAGCCCGATCCCGTTCCTTGCTTGTTTCTAACGGTTACCGAAAAAGAAACATCGGTACCTTTATTGTAGGCAAATAAACCTTTAGAGTTCATGATCGCGTTAAAACGGGTTGAGTTTTCCAAGAAACCGGCTGCATCTAAACCAGCTGCCTTTGATACACTTAAACTTTTTCCTACCATTTCGGCTCTGGTATCAGGCGTCATGGCGGCAGTTTTAGCATTGTATGTATTCGATTCTGCAAAAGTCTGTGGACCTAATGGAGTCATAAATTCAGGGTTTTCCGGTGCCAGCATGGCCAGTTCTTCTGCTCTTTTTACCACCTTTTGTAAGGAAGCATCATCAAATTCATTTATCGTTGCCGAACCCGTTTTTTTACCAAAAGTGGAGCTAACCCCTAAACTCATGGTACTGATCTGCCCTGCGGTAGAAACCGCATTGCGGGCATAACGGATGTTCCCACCATCAGAACCGTTTAAACCTACTTCGCAGAAATCGGCTTTCGAATAACCGATTACTTTTTTTAATATCGCCTGGGCTTCTTCTTTACTTAATATGGCCATAATTATATTTTTCTTGCTGTATTGATAACATTAACTCCATTAAACCGGGTAGTGGCAC
Source organism: Pedobacter sp. GW822-FHT03F06 (assembly GCF_058801365.1). Taxonomy (NCBI): domain Bacteria; kingdom Pseudomonadati; phylum Bacteroidota; class Sphingobacteriia; order Sphingobacteriales; family Sphingobacteriaceae; genus Pedobacter; species Pedobacter sp. GW822-FHT03F06. The sequence goes on along the minus strand of NZ_JBXANE010000008.1, from coordinate 14,937 downwards.
TGCCATGCGATACGGCACTGCTTTGAGAAGGCTGCCCTTTTCCATCATTAAATGAACCTCCTAAACGGTAATCACTTTCATCGCAGATGGCATTACACGAATTCCAGAATTCCTGTGTATTGGCCTGGTAAGCTACATCGTTCAGCATACCTGCAATTTTACCATCCTTAATTTCGTAGAATATCTGTCCGCCGAACTGGAAATTGTAACGTTGCTGATCGATAGAAAAACTTCCATCGCCAATGATGTAAATGCCTTTTTCAACATTTTTGATCATATCATCAACACTCAGTTTTTCTTTACCTGGCTGCAGCGATACATTTGGCATACGCTGAAACTGAACATCATCCCAGCCTTGCGAATAACAGCAACCATTTGATTCTGTTAAGCCGATAATATGTGCCTGATCGCGGATGGCCTGATAGCTTGTGAGTATCCCATTCTTGATCAGATCCCACTTTTTGCATTTTACGCCTTCATCATCGTAGCCAACAGCACCTAACGAACCTACCTGGGTTTTATCGGCCACAATATTTACTTTATCACTGCCAAATTTGAAATTTTTTGATTCCCATTTATCTAAAGTAAGGAAACTGGTGCCTGCGTAATTGGCTTCGTAGCCTAAAACACGGTCTAATTCCGTCGGGTGGCCAACAGATTCATGTATGGTTAGCCAAAGGTGTGAGGGATCTAAAACCAGATCGTATTTACCTGGCTCAACCGATTTTGCCTTTACTTTTTCTGTTGCTACACGGGCTGCTTCTTTTACATCTTCCAGCATGTCGTAACGGCCTTTATAGCGGGTTACAACACCGGTAACCTTATCTTCAGGACGGGCATGCATATATTCATAACCCTTTCCTGAAGGCGCACTTAGGGCATTACGCGTTTTAAATTTACCCGATTCGCGGTCAACTTTGGTTACGTTAAAAGTTGGGTAAATGCGGTGAACATCCTGATCGATGTAAGAACCGTCAGTAGAAGCAAAATATTTTTGTTCATTAACTGCGAAAATAACAGAATTTACAAAATTGGCTCCATTTTGCATGGCCACGTCGTTTACATTCAAAAGCAGGTCTACTTTCTCCTTAACCGGAACTTCGAAGGCATTGATTTCGATTGGTGTTTTCCAGCTTACCTCACCGTAACCTTTTTGCGGAGCCAGTTGAACTGGTTCGCCCTGTATTTTAGCATTGGCTTTTGCAACGGCAACCGCTTGTTCGGCTGCTTTGGCAATGGCATCTTTGGTTACATTGTTTGTGGCCGCGAAGCCCCAACATCCGTTAGCTAAAACACGGATACCTACACCATAGGATTCGGTATTGGCTACGCCTTGAACACGTTTTTCGCGGGTGGCTACAAACTGGTTTAAATAACGCCCGATGCGGATATCTGCGTAAGTGGCACCTTTAGATTTTGCCGCATTTAGTGCGACATCAGCAAGTTCCTTTTTAATTTTTACATCTACTCCATCTAAGGCCTGTAAAGGGTCTATGGGAGTTCCGAATGCAGAAAGGTCGGGAAGGAGCAGGGCACCCATACCCATTCCGGACAAGTAGAGGAAGTCTTTTCTTTTCAATTGGTTGAATTTAGTTAGTTTACGCTTTCAATATAGCCAATTATGAGGCTAAAACTGGAAATTGATTATAACATTTTAGTTTCAAAACTGAAAAAGGGGCTGTTTTTTGTGAAAAGGTGTTTTTAGTAAAGTTTAATTTCGTCATTTCGACTGAAGCTGCTGATTTTTCATCAGTAGCGAAACGGAGAAATCTGTTTTGAGAGGTTTTATTATTAGATCTCTCCATTTCGCTTTGCTTCAGTCGAGATGACGAATCGATTTTAAAAAGCCAATATCCTCGATTCGTACCATAAAGAGGCAGCTGCAAGCAGAAACCCTGCAAAGAACCACCAGAGTGATACTTCTTCCTGTAAAATAGCATCTGTTAGTTTGTTTTTGGCTTCAGTAGTATTCAGGTTTTCCATAAACTGATGGGTTCCATCAAGCTTTTGTTGATTTTTGAGTGCTTCCCAATCTGTTTTTTTGTAGATATATACTGGCTCGACGGCTTGATTTACTTCTAAATTAGCCCAGCCTGATTTTTGAGGCCAGTAAAAAGCATCCCATTGGAAAGGAAGCTCCATGTTTTGCCGTGGACTAAGTAAGATGCTATCCATTTTTAATGCCGGTATCTTGTCTGACGCTGTCAGATCTGCAATAATCCTCATTTTTTGGTGAATAGCGGGGAATTGAGGAATGATGTTTACAGACTGGGTATCATTTCTTTTTCTTGCTGCATTGGCCAAAAGTTTAGACCAATAAGTAGCATAATCAGTTTTTTGCCCTGAAAGTAGCCAATTATAGGTGGCAGAAAGTGTAGAGACTAATACTTTGCCATAACCGCTGATGCTACTATTGACCACTGGTTTGCCGCTGGCATCGGAAATAATGGGCTGATCAGTTTGGTTAGACTTTAAAAATACAGCTTGTTCAAGTGGTAATGGATTAAATTTGTGTTGATCTTCCATCATGGTTAAATTTAATGTTTTGCCTTTTAAAACAGGAGATTCAAAACGGCCAAATTTACCACTAAGTGTTGTCAAAGCTTTTGTATTTGCAACCCTGATCAATAACCCCATTCCGTTATTAACCGCAAGCGCTATTGATGACCTTTCGTTGGGACTAATTGCTGCTAATTCTTCTTCATCAATAATCAGAATATCGAATTTTTTTAAGGATGGTGTATTGATCTGATTAAGGTTTATGCTATCTGTGTTAAGGAAATCGAAAGCAAATTTATTTTTACTGATCTGACTTCTGAAAGCTAGTGGATATTGATTTTCATACAGCCAGTTTTTTAAAAATTTATATTCGAAGTCGGGAAAAGAAGCTAAAATAAGCACTTTCATCGGCGCTTGGTCGCCCACTTGTACCGGCACGGGTTCTTTGGCAAGGGTATCGTTTTTTTGTAGTGCAATTAATTCGTAAACAGCTTTGCCTGTTTGTTTTGGATTAGTTTTAAATGAAAAGGATTTATTCGATTTTGCGCTGATAGCGATCGAATCTACTGTTTTACCTAAACCTTTGAACAAAAGTTTAACCGTTTCGCTCCCTGAGTTTTGATAAGTTCCCTGAAGTTGAAGCGGTTCACTGGTTTTTAATTTGGCTGGCCAGTTAGCAGAAATGATCCCTCCAGGATTTGCCGAAGGATGAAAGGTGATCTGGTATCCTTTGAGGTTTTTCAGTTCAGCTGCATTTAAACCATAACCGTAAACATTCAGTTTCCGGATATTGGGATTAGATTTTAAGAAATAAGAAAGGTCATTGATGGTGGTGGCCTTCGTATTTTTTAAATTTACCGATCGAAATGCATATTTTTTTTCCTTTAGTTTTGCAACAGAATCGGGGTTTGTGCCGTCGGTGAGTAAAATAACTTCATCTGCATTTTGTTGTACATGCGTCTCATATCTGATCGGTACAATCAACAGAATAAAACAACCCACGGCAATGATATTCGCTAAAATTCGCCATACTAATCTAGCCCGATTTGTTCGGTTTACCTCTTTGTAGAGCAAAAAGGCCATTAACAATACCCCAAGCAGAATAGCGATGTATTTAAATTCCATATCTATTTGCCGGTTTTGTTTAGGTTATTAAAATAGTTTTGGTACAAGGCCGAGGCTGGACTAGCGCTTTGTGCCTGCGGTTTTGCTGTTTCGGTATTGATCATTTTTTGTATAGCCTGTTGAACCAGATCAATCTCTTTGAGCATCAATTTATTTCCTGTACTTAGCTTTCTTAAACTGGTTAGGGCATTTAAATAGGTCGAAGGATTGTCGGCCGCGGCACCAATCATATATTTTTCTGTTTCGCTTAGTAAAAAGCGATCTTGATCACTGAATTTTTTATCTGTTTTTCTGCTTTCTAATAGTGCAAGCGCTATTTTTAGCGAGGCTGTCCTTTTTTCTTTTTGCTCGAAGGACATTTTCTGTACTGGCTGCGTGATTTTATCTAGCTCGCCACTTAAACGTTTCTCGGGTTTTAATGCTGCCGATTTTACGGTGGTTTTGGCTACATAAGCCCGCGATTTCTGTTGTAGATCTTTCAGTAATCTGAGTGCTTTATATTCGTAAGGTAATGCTTCCTGCGGCTTATAGGTTCTTAAACGGAGTTCTGCATTCCACATTTCAGTTAAAACGGCCTTTAGCTGTGCCTTCATTTCTGGTTCGAAAAAGGTAGCGTCTTCTGCGATATCATGTTTGTGCGCATATTTGTCCATAATGGTGCTCACATCACCAAACTTCTCCTCTCCACCCTTATTTTCCGCATGCTCATCGTGGTCATCATGATCACCGCCGATTTCAGTCTCATTTTCTTCTCCCAAAAACTGTCCGTAGCGTAACCGCAACAGCTTCTGGTCGATACCCAGATCATTGCTTCTGGTTTTAAAAGTTGCAGGAGACAATGACGATTGTTCTTTCAATAGTTTCTCGGTATCGATAATAATCTGTCTTTCGCTCCTGAAATATTCTGGAACCAGGTTAACGCCATTGGTCATTCCTGCTAAACTCATCAGTTCGGCAGTATCTACGATCGAAACAAAATAAACATCCGAACGGCTCGATTGACCATGGTTATCCATCGCTTTGATGAAAAAGTAAAGCTCATCGCCTGGTTTCATGCCAAGGCTTTTTAAATCAATCAGTTTACTTAGCGTGAGGTTCTTTTTGTTGTCAAAACTGGTATTAAACGATAGTTTTTTCTCGGTGAAACTCACACCTTCACCTTTACCACTGGCCATGGTTGCCGATATAAAAGCGTCGTTGATGCCATAGTCATCTGTAAGTGATACGTTCAGGTTAATCTTTTGCGGCTGACCGATATCAATAGTAGTGTGCTGTTTGGGTTGTGTAATTTTAATCGTAACGGGTAAATCAGGAATGAGCTCGATCTGGTAGAGATCTGATTTTTTGCCATCCAGGTCCAGTTGGTAAAAGCCTGATTTGTTGACGGTTTTGCTATAGTTCCATTGTGTATGTGATGCATTTAAGGCTTTTAACGAAACAATTTCATTATCGTTAAAGATGATTTTCAGTTTTTTAATACCAATGTTTGTTTCGATTTTCCAGTTTATTCTGGCACCTGTTTCGGCAGCAATAGTAAATTGTTTTTGTTTACGTTCTCCTTTTCCGGTATAGGCTGGCGGAATAATGGTGGCACTGAAATCGGAAATTTCTGCCGGAATATTTTCTTTAACCTTGGGAACAGATGTTTTAGTTTCGTGAATAGGTAGGCCGTCTTTTTTGGCCTGAGGGATTTTGGTTATTCCAAAACTGATCAATAAAGCTGCAAGCAATATTACCAAGCCTAAATATAATTTCTTCACAGGTTCTTTTGGCTGCGACAGGTTGGGGATTATATTTTCGATTTTACTGTGTTGCAATTGTTGCAACATCGATAATTCAGCCTGATTTTGCAGGAGGAGATCGGCACTTTCTTCCAGTTCGGGATATTGGTTGTTTACAAAACGCGAAACATCCTGATCGGTGGTTTTCCAAATGGGTTTTATGGATAAGAAAATGCCCAGAATAACAGGGAAAATAACTGCAAAAAGCCATGGAGAAAAATGCAGCAGGTAAACGCCAATAACCGATAAAACCAAAGCAATGGCCAAAGAAATTGCAGTAATGCTAATCAGATAATAGCTAACCCACTTTATCCTTAAGTTACGGATCCAATTTTGTCCTTCAGTTTTTAACATAATTCGGTTTTTTTCTGAATGATAAAATACGTTCGGCGGTAAAAATCAATAAAGCTGCTATCCAGAATGTAATTCCAAGCGACTCGTTTTGGGTGGTTTTTGTGGCTTCTGTTTTAGAAATCTCGGTAACTTCTTTTTGCTGAACTGATAATCTCCGCTGATCGGCAGGGTTGTCTTCAAAGCCAAAGTCTGTTGAATTTTTAGCGCTGATCACAATCGGCATTAATGCTTTTACAAATACACCATCCCAAACCAGTTCGTTCCACTGTGGGTTAAAGCGGCTATAAAAATAGAATGTATTTAGATTGTTTACCTTTTGGTTTGCTAAGATTGCATTTCCGAAACCGTCGGTCCAAATTTTTTCGGATTGATTATTCGAAACAATCCTTTTATTCAATTTAATTTGGCGCCCATAAATGTTTATAGTAGATGGCGTAGTAACTACTTTCCCTTTTTCATATTGAAATAGGGTTCCATTCGGTGCAATTAATGATTTGAAGGCTGATGTAACTGCATCATCTGCTAACCAAAAGCCGATGTCTACCTTCGCAGAAGCAGGGTTAATAATTATTTTTCGCTTTGTAAAGTTCTCAATAGCCTTTAATGCAGCAATGACGTATTTGCCATCTGCAATTCCAGAAGCTTCATGTATGGCAATGTTTATTGGTGCATCGCCTCCTGAATTTAAAGCTTTATAAGTAGTATTGGATGGATTCGATTTTGCTTCATATTTCTTTCCTGCATATCCGGCAATCCAGCTGCTAAGCGTATCGGTTTGGTTTAGCGGAATGTACTTTAGTTTATAGTTAAGGGTTGGCAGTTCATTGCCAAAACGGTTTAAGCGCCGATCGGCAAAAAGATAAACTTCAGCTCCCGGTGGAACAATTTGATTAGCCGCATTCAGTAAAGCTGTATAATTTAGGTTATTGGCCTGTGTTGTTCGATTATCAGCAGTATCTTTTAAGGTTAACGGCGTAAAACCCACATTAAAATCATGGATTTCGTAACCTTTTTTGAGCAATGAATCAATCGTCTTTTTATTCGAAATGAAAACCTGTTGAAAAGTTGCTTTATCAATCAAAATCCATCCATTTTTACTATTGCCCGAAGTATTTTTTTTTAGGTAAGGCTGTGCCAGAAGAAACACCAGTAGTACCAAAAGCAAGCAGCGTAGCAACAATAATAGCCAATCGTTAATTTTAAAGCTTTTTGAGCTTGCCCTCGAGCTTTCGCCAAGCAGTGCAATGCTGCCAATCTTAACCGTTTTGCCTTGCTTAACGTTCCATAAATGGATAATGAGCGGGATAATTAAGCCTGCAAGCGCCAGTAAACCTATGGGATATAAAAATTGCACGGTTTAAATTCTAAGTTTACTCCTCTGTTTTAAAAAATCCCTCAAAGTCTGGTCTAAAGGTTCATCGGTACAAATGGTTCGGTAGAAAATTCTTCTGTCGAGCATTTTAACTCTGGTTTCCTCTAAATAAGAAGCTAGTTTACTTTTATAGTCCTGTCTGGCTTTTTCCTGATCAATTTGAATGGTTTCCCCTGTTTCCAGGTCTTCGAAAGTGTTATAACCTTTAAAATCAAGATCCTGTTCGTTTCTTGATAATAGGTGAAAAACTACAATTTCGTGTCGAAGCGTATTTAAAGTGTCCAACAATTTAATAATCTCTTCATCGCTTTGATAAAGATCTGTCACGAAAATGAGCAGTTCACGTTTTTGGGCACCAGCAAATAATTCTTTATAATGAATGGGTTTGGTGAATTTTCCTTTAGGATTAATCTGCTCCAACTGGTAAAACAACCTGGCCAAATGCTGGTAATCCTGCTTTGGGGCCATAGAAAAGATCTCCGAATCTTTCAGTACATATAAACCAATGGCATCGCCCTGTAAATTTGCAAGATAGGCCAGTGAGGCACCAAGATATTTTGCATAATCTATTTTGGTAAAATCGCCGTCACGATGGTTCATCGAGGCACTGGCATCTACTAATATGCGCACGGCAATATTGGTTTCCACTTCCGATTCGCGTATGTAATAACGATCGGAGCGGGCAAACATTTTCCAATCGAGCGAGCGAAGGTCATCGCCAGGCTGGTAACTTCTATATTGACTAAACTCCAATCCCGGTCCCTTTACGGTACTTTTATTAATGCCGTTCATAAAACCGTCAATCGTCATTTTAGCCGATAAGGAGAGGTCTTTAATGGCCATCAATATTTTCGGATCGAGCAGTTTTTGCATTAAATATTCGCTTTTGGTTTCGAAATCGCTTTAATCAATTCGTCGGTTACTTTGTCTGATGAAACATTTTCAGCCTCGGCTTTAAAGTTCATTAATACCCGGTGTCGCAATACCGGATAAGCCATGGCCTGTAAATCCTCCATGATCACAGCATACCTGCCTTTAAATAAGGCTCTTGCTTTTGCTGTTAAAATCAATGCCTGCCCGGCTCTTGGGCCTGCGCCCCAACGTACCCATTCTTTTACAAAATTTACAGTCGTAGTATCAGGGCGTGTGGCGCGGATGATTTCACTTACATAAGTAATTAAATCATCGCTGATGCTTACTTCGCGGGTAATGGCCTGCAGTTCTTTGATTTCTTCTGCACCGATAATCGGGTTGATCACCGCTTTTTTACTTCCGGTGGTGCTGCTTAAAATCTGTTTTTCTTCGGCTGCCGTTGGGTAACCGATTTTGATGTACAAAAGAAAACGGTCTAATTGTGCTTCTGGCAAGGGGTAGGTTCCAGCCTGTTCAATCGGGTTTTGTGTAGCCAGAATAAAAAATGGCCGGTCTAAAGGATAAGTTTGTCCGCCATAAGTTACTTCAAATTCCTGCATGGCCTCTAATAGTGCCGATTGGGTTTTTGGAGGCGTTCTGTTCACCTCATCTGCCAGGATAATGTTGGCAAACAATGGGCCTTTGTTAAATTTAAAAAAACGTTTTCCCGTTACATGGTCTTCTTCCAGTATTTCGGTGCCCACAATATCGGTAGGCATTAAATCGGGGGTAAACTGGATTCTCCTAAAAGAAAGATCTAAAGCCTGCGACATGGTCCTTACCATTAAAGTTTTTGCTAAACCTGGTACACCTTCCAGTAAACAATGTCCGCCAGCCATTAAAGCAATCAGCATTTCCTCAATGATCACATCCTGACCCACAATTACTTTTTGTATTTCGCTTTTTAAAAGGGAGATCTTATCGATCAATATTTTTAGGTTGCTTTCTGAACGCTCCAAAACGGTTGATTTTTTAGTATAACGATATTGTGCTTCAATATAGGGCATATTGATAGATAGTTTTAGCCCAATGGAAAAGAATATCAAAAAATTTACACGATAATTAGGATAAAAAAGCAGAATAATAAAAAATGGAGGTAATTTTAGGGTGATGCAGAGAGCTAAATTTACATTTGCGAGATTAAAATATAATTCAGGCGATTGGGATACCGATCAGCGCATGCCATCCAACCTCTTAAATTCTCTTCTCGAGTATACAACCATTCCTTTGGATGAAGAAGAGAAAATTGTAGAGCTGAGTAGCCGCGATTTATTTAAATATCCTTTCTGTTATTTAAGTGGGCATAAACTCGTTCAATTTAGTCAGCAGGAAGCTGTAAATTTTAAAACCTATGTGCATAACGGCGGTTTCGTTTTTGTGGATGACTGCAACCATGATATTGATGGTTTATTTGCCCGCTCGTTCGAAACACAGATGAGCAACCTTTTTGGTTCTCAGGCTTTGAAGAAAATCCCTAATAACCATGGTATCTACAACGCTTTCTTCAAGTTTGAGAAAGGCCCGCCAACCACTTCTTTCGAGTTAAACGGCTGGGGTGATGATCTGGTACACGATTACCTGAAAGCGATTACCATTAACAATAGGATAGGGGTATTGTACAGCAATAAAGATTATGGCTGCGAGTGGGATTACGATTTTAGGAACAAACGTTTTTTAGCTGAAGACAATACCAAGTTCGGGGTAAATATTATCCTTTACGCCATGGGAATCAACAGTTAACGGTTGACAATTTCCATTTGGCTGTTTTTTCGTGCTGTCAGATGTTGCCACTTGACAGGTTTATGCGATTCATTAATTAAATATCCGGAAGCAGCAGATGGTAACGTCTGCCGCCACGCTTAATTGAACTAATACACCTACAGTGCATACGCGGTTTCGGCCTTCGATTGATTCAGCACCAAAAAACTCTGGATATTTCCTACATAAGCCAGTGCGCCTATATTGTCTCTCAGGAAATTGTTGTAAGAAACCATATCGGGCATGGCTACCTTGAGCATAAAATCGAAATGTCCGGTAAGATGATAACATTCCATCACTTCAGGGTATTTTTCCATTTCGGCCTTAAACGCCCTTACAATATCTTCTGAATGTATGGTAAGTTGAATGTGAGGAAAGGCTATAAAATGCGACCTCAGTTTATCGATGTCTACAATGGCAACTGTTGATTTGATGTAGCCATTTGACCGCAGTTTTTTAATGCGATCTACAATGTGGGTCATGCTTTTTCTAAGCTTTCCCGAAACTTCTTTATAGGTTAATAATCCATCACGTTGTAAAAGATTTAAGATTTCGATATCAGTCTGATCAACTTTTTGAGGTTGCATGTAAATACTTAGTGTATAATTGTTAATTTTTTGTTCGCTTTTGTGCAGCCTAAAAATAGTTAAAATAAGGTATATTTATATAATTTATTGTCGTTATTTAAAAACATACTTAGTGTATAAATTACAATAATAGTGAAAATTATGGAGTGCAAATAAAAATTATATTCTGCCAGCTTATTTTCCTGGTATACTAAACCAAATTTTTAGGATGTTTAGGGTTTGATAAAAAATAATTTTTACCAAAAAATTAAGTTGTTGCGGTATAATTTGCTTAACTACTGATCTTTACGCTATAATTAATTTAACCGAATATTATTTTTCTCATGCATAAAAAACACAATTTCGGTGCCGGCCCGTGCATATTGCCGTCATCTGTAATGGAACAAGCTGCTCAGGCCGTAATCAATTGGGGAGGGATAGGTTTATCTATTTTAGAAGTTTCTCATCGATCACCAGAATTTGAAGATGTGGTACTTAAAACCCAGCTTTTGGTGCGCGAGTTATTATCTGTTCCCGATCATTATGCTGTACTTTTTTTGCAGGGTGGGGCCAGTACACAATTTGCTATGGTTCCGATGAATTTTTTGAGTGAAGGGAAAAAAGCCGCTTATCTTGATACCGGTTATTTTGCACAAAAAGCCATTAAAGAGGCCAAATTGTTTGGCGAAGTAGAACTAGTTGCATCTTCGAAAGATAAAGATTATGCTTATATCCCGGTTGATTTTAATAACGATAAACAAGCTGCATACCTACATTGTACTTCAAATAATACGATTGAGGGGACAGAAATATTCGATTTCTCTACTGCCGGTGCGCCGTTAATATGCGATATGTCATCAGATATTTTTTCCAGAAAAATTAACATCACCGATTTTGATCTTATTTATGCAGGTGCCCAAAAGAATATGGGCCCAGCAGGAATGACGCTGGTTATCGCTAAAAATGAATTTCTTGATCAGGCAAAAAAAGAAATCCCATCAATGTTGGATTATCGGGTATTCCGCGATAATATGAGCACGTACAATACACCACCGGTTTTTTCTATTTATGTGGCCATGCTTAATTTATTGTGGCTGAAAGATCAGGGTGGTGTTAATGGAATAGAACAAAAAAATATAGAAAAGGCAAAATTATTATATGCCGAAATAGACCGCAATCCGCTTTTTTATGGTACAGCCGATGTTGAGCACCGCTCTCGAATGAACGTTACTTTCTTAGCCATTAATAAAGAAGTAGAAACTGAGTTCTTAAAATTTGCGGCAGATCAGGGGATTGTAGGCATAAAAGGCTATAGAACTGTTGGTGGATTTAGGGCCTCACTTTACAATGCGCTCCCATTATCGAGTGTTGAAGTATTGGTAAATGCCATGAGCAGTTTTGAAAAAATATACAGTGATAAAACAGTTCTTGAACTCGGATAATCAGTTAAACGATGATAAAAATCTCTCCATTAAAGGCATTACAGCCAGGTAAAGACATCTTTGATCTGATGATTTCTGATCAGGTACACGGTAAGGTGCATAAAAATGAGCAGCTTTCGTTTGAAGACCTGCTTAATCTGTTCGGATGTCCTTTGGATGATCGGCCTGCTATTTATGTTTATGAGTTCCGTAGCGAATTTGGTGTAATGAGGGGCATTTGGGCCGCCACCGATCTTTCTCAAACACCAGTAGATGCAATTAAAAGGCACGAAGAAACGGTATCGTCGAAAGTAGAATCGCTTAAAATAGACCGTAAAAATAAAGCAACGCAAAAATCGCCAATCTTATTGGTCTATAAAAAAGACAAAGCCTTAGATGCGCTTATTGATTTTGTGGTACGTACGCGTAAACCTTTGGCAAGTGAATGGTCGCAGATGGAACATTTTCTTTATCAGGTATTGGAAGAAGATGTTATTGAAAAATTTGTTACGGAATTTATGAAACTTGATACGGTTTACCTTGCCGATGGTCATCATCGTTTGGAAGCAGCCTGTTCGCTACAGAAAAACACGTCTCAGCAAATCAGTTCGCTTTTTGTTTCTGCCGATGTAATTTCTATAGGTGCCTTTCATAGAGTGGTTTCGGGGGCAGATATTTCTTATTCACTGCTGATGGAAAAACTGAAAGCATATTATTATATCTCAAAAATTCCCAATAACAAAGCTTATAAACCCGATCAGAAAAATAGGTTAGGCCTTTGCTTTAAAGGCGAATGGTATCAACTGGACTTAAATAAAGCTTCTATGGCATTGTCAGCAGTGCCAGATACAGTGATTTTACAAGATAAAATCCTGTCACCTGCGCTTGGTATCAATAACCCTAAGGAAGACGAAAGATTAACTTGCTTTCCAGATTGCAAGTGGCCTCAATTTCTTGCAGCGCTGAATCAGGATGAAACGTCAATTGGTTTTTCTCTTTTTCCGATGACAGCGGATGCATTTATAACTGCCGCAGAAATGGGTGAGTTTTTGCCGCCCAAATCTACATGGATAGAACCCAAGATCCCGCAGGGGTTTATGGCGAGTAGCCCGGTGGCTATAACGGCTAAAGGAGAACAGTTAAGAGTAAATTAATAGTTAAATCTATAAAACAAACGATATGTTCGATCTCGATTTAGAAAGTATAGCGCAGATAGGGGCTACCTTTCTGATCATTGCTTTCTTTTTAGTGGCTTTGTACAAAAAGCGCCTTAAAGTAAACAAGAAAAAAAATGATGGAGAGCAAGATTACCTGCATTGGCTCTAACCTGTTATATTGATTTTAACAGTGGCATGGTATTTTTTTTGTTGTGGTAAATCAATTTAGCTTTACGTTGAGTAAGTTTTGCAGTTAATTATACCCATAGCGGTTGATTATAGCAATTTGATTATAGTTAAATTTTATACTTTTGGGTTATTGATAATTATAATTTAACCCGATATATTTTATGAAAATGCTTTTTAGAGTTTGCACACTTTCTATTTTAATCTGCTCATCTGTTCTGGCAAGTGCACAAACCGTTACCTTAGATTATTTTTTTAATCGCGAAACCCGAAAAAATAAAGCGGGGGAGGTAGAGCGTTTTCATTATTTATGGGGCAAAAGCGATTATGGAAATTTCTTTATTTTAGGGAATATCTTTAAGAAACAAGGCTTTAAGTTAGACTCTTTAGAAACGGCTCCAACTGCAGCCAAGCTCAAAGGAACTGATGTATATATAATTGTAGATCCTGACCGGCCAAAAGAAAACCCAAAACCAAATTATATACAGGCGGCAGATATTACTGAAATTTCTGCATGGGTAAAACAAGGAGGCGTATTGGTGATGTTTGCTAATGATAGTGCAAACGTAGAATTGCCTCACTTTAATAAACTAGCCAATGTATTTGGTATGCACTTTAGCAATGAAATGCAAAATCATGTTATTGATGATAAACATTTTGAAGACGGTGCTATTTCTACCAAAAATAACCCTGTATTTAAAACTGCACAAAAAATATTTATGAAAGATGTTTGCGCTATTGAAACCAAGAATAGTGCAAAACCAGTTTTAAAAAATGCAGCTAATGCAACAGTAATCGCCTCGGCTAAATATGGTAAAGGAACCGTAATTGCTATTGCCGACCCATGGTTGTATGACGAATATGTTAACGGACGTTTACCAAAAGAAATGGGTTTCGAAAATGATAAAGCGGCTGCTGATGTAGTGGCGTGGTTAAAAAAACTGTCGAAAAAATAACGGCATTAAAGTTTATCTAGTTTAAGATAACCCAAATGAATTTCATCTTCAGGTAGATCGCCTGAAGATGTTTTTATTTCGATATGGTATTTTTGTTTCGATTCTTCGCTTAAAATATCTTCAATTTTATAAATATCGTCTACATCAATGCCATACTTTTCATCGATATGGGCATTGGCACCTTTTATTGAATTGGTTTTAAAAAATGCCGTTTTCTTGGCCTCCTGTATCGCCTTGGCCCGTTCACTATGCACAGATAAAACAATATAATGTTGTTCGTATAATTGGTTGGATTGGTAACCACCAAGGTTAATGAAAAACAATTTATCAGTAGAATTGGGCGTTTTACTATCTCTTAATTTAATGTTGATTTCATAATTGTCGACCTTCTTCACTTCCCGCCAGCCGTCTATATGGATACTGCTTCCTGCTTCGGGCCAAAATGCTTTAATTTCGGGAACAAGTGCATTAAGCGAATGGGCAATGCCGAAGAAATAATCGTGCTGTTCTACATTTCTTTTCGGTGCTTTCGATCCTAATAAAAGCATATATAATTTTGGTTGCGGTGTATCCATATTTAATTTGTTGACTTTTCTTTTAACAGTAATAAGCAGAATTGGTTCTTAATATTTGTGATTTTCTCTTAACTACAAAGGGCACGGAGAGGAAGGCGCAGAGATTAAAGGGTTGAACAATCTTCCTGTAATATGATCTCGGAATTCGATTTAAAAAAGATTCTTCGCTGCGCTACTACTGACAGATTCTAAAAACCGGTCGTCATCTCCTTTGGTTTATCAAACTGATTTTTCTTCTTTCAAATAGTATTACAAGAAGAAAGCTTGGTAAGCGT